>CAYUPI010000006.1:0-191481 GCA_964446585.1 uncultured Verrucomicrobiota bacterium | reverse complement strand
AGAGCCTAGCACACCCCTTCCCAAATGGCTATAGTTTTTATTGAAACGCTTTAGCGGCCGCGCTTGTCGGCGGAAGAGTTGGCGTGAGCCGTCGGGCTGGGAGAAAACGATGGTGCGGCAGGCGCCGGGCGCACTTCGCTGTGCGCCTGATGCGCCGTGGGCATTTCGCGGGCCGGTTGGACTGGTTGTGTCACGTAGCTCGGGGCGGGGCTGGGGCGTGGTTCGTAGGCGCGCGGCTCATACATGGGCACTGTTGGTTGGCGATGGATCGGCTCGGAGGCCACCACCGCCGAGGGAGAGCTCCAGCGGGTTTGAACCTCGGCCCTCCTCGACCGCAAGTCGAGTTCTTCACTCGTTTCCGGTCGCACAAGGCGAGGCCCTACCGCCACCGAGCGCGGAGGAGTCCAGAAAGTTGAAACTTGCGGCTGGAGGCACGTCTCTGCCACAGCCTGCTCGGACCGCTCAGTCCGATTTCCTGCCAGGCCAGAGTTGCGTTGCGAGAAGTTGGGAGCAGCCGCGTTTTGGGGCGCGTGGCCCGACCCGCGAATAATTAGCGGCGCAGTTCTCTGTCGTCCCGATTCGCGGGGCCTGGCGGCGTCACTTCCGCGCGTGGCCACGCTCTGCGTTAGGAGTGGCTGTGACCTCGACGGCGTCTGTCGGCTGGCGGGCGACGCGGCCTGTGCCTGAGGCCGTTGGGTTTCGGTCAAAGGAACGCTCGTAACTTCGGGTGCCGGAGGCGACGACGGGACAGGCGCGCGGGGAACACCGAATGCCGGACGGTTCACCGACGGGTTCGGCCTCTGCGCGGCAGCAGCCGTAGTGAGAACAGTGGTGCCGTTGTTCAGTCCGCTGTCAGCCCACGCAATTGCGGCGCTTGAAGAGGGTGCCCGCGGAGCAGATGGCGCGTGCGGGGCGGACATCGCCTGCGGACGGAAGACGGTAAGCGCTCGGCCACCGGCTTCGAGCCGCTCGCCGCGCTCACCCTGGGGCACGGCGAAGGCGGAGTAGTGCACGGTCACCGGGTTAATCCGGGTGTGAGTTGCTGCGGCAATACGCTCGGCCGGGATGCCATGGTTAAAGACCCGATGGTGATCACCCACGATTTTGTTCACCTCGACGGTTCGGTTGCAGAGCGTCGTAACCCGGTCGCGCGGCAAAGCGAAACGGGCGAGCCGGTTGTCGCAAAAATTCTTCGCTGGAACGAAGGTGAAACGACTGGCGGCGATTCCGAAATCGAAACTGAAGCCGACCGAGCGCCCCAGGTAAGTGAAGCCGAGTCCGGGCCGGAAGCAGGCCGCCGGGGGCAAAGGCGCCCAGCCGCAATAATCGTTCGAGTACCTCCAGGAAACCCAGGAGGGGCCCCACACGTTGTCAGGCGCCCAGCACCAGCCGAGACGGCTATGACAGAACCATCGGCCATAATGGAACGGAGCCCAACCCCACGAATAATCCGACAGCCAGTACCAGCCGCAATCGGTGTAAACCCAATGGCCGCGATCGCAATAGGGCCGCCAGGAATGATTGATGACAACCACAGACGGCTGCCAGCAGCGACCATAGCCGCCAACGTCGAGCCAGGTACCGTAGGGGGCCAGTGCATCATAGAAAACCGCGTTCGCAGGCTCCGCCGGGGGCGGCATCGCCGGAGCTTCGGCAATGGACTCCGGCGCGGGGGCAGGCTCCACTGCCGCAGGCTGAGGTGCGGCCTCGGGCGAGGGAGAGCTGATCCCGAATGCCGCCTGTGCTGCGCTGGCAGCCGCGCTGAGCATCAGATTATCGTGCAGCAACATCGCCGTAATGACCGCCGGAGGCACCCCGACATCGTTCAGGTAGATGATTTCCTCCGAGCCGAGACTAAACGTTCCCGTGGAATTCGTGACGTAAGCGAGCATGATCCCCTCTTCGACACCCGATTCGGCGAGTCGAATCATTTCCGAAAGCGCGCTGGTTGGGTGGAGGTCGGGAGGAAGAGATTTTTCCGTAGAAACGGGTTTGGCGGGCGCAGTGGATACGTCCGCTTCAGGCGTTTGTTCTCCGGAGGCAACGGCCGCGATCGGTTGCGCGGTTTCGACGTAATTCAAGTCGTTTACAGGAGCCGCCGCTGCGGTGGTCTCGAGCGAGATGCCGCCCTGGGGCGAACACCCGCCTACTAACGGAAGAGCTGCCAGCGCCAATCCCAGGCCGAGATTTTGCAGGATGTTGACTTTCATAAGCGCCTGCGAGTGGCGGTGACATATCGCATCGTCACTCATAAGATCGACTCAGAACCTGTATTAGTTATTCATCTTCGCGAGAGGCTTCGCCGGCCTGCGTCGTCGAGGCTGAAGAATCACGGGAGCGGGAGCGAGGACGCTTCGTCCGCTCGTTCTTCAGAACGTGCGCCCCCGACACGTGGACGGGGGCGTCCGCGCTCCTTTTCCGAATCCGTCCTGCCGAGTCCACGTGGGTGAAATATTGTATCGCACCGGGCGCGCCCCGGTCCTTACCTTGAGTTGTATGCGCAAGATCAACACCAACGAACTGACTGAACTGACCTGGTCCTCTCCGAAGGGAAAGTTCAAGGGAGCCGGCAAGCAGGTCTCGGAGGCACTGGGGCGCAAGCCGCAATCCACGGATCTGAACGAGCGGCATCCGTTCGACGTCGAAATTCTGCGGATCCCGCCGGGCCAGGTTCCTTACCCATATCATTTGCATAGCGCCCAATGGGAGTTTTACCACGTGATTTCGGGGAGTGGCCTCGTTCGGCATCAGGAGGGAACGACGCCCATCGGCCCCGGTGATGCTTTCCTGTTTAAGCCGGACGAACCGCACCAGCTCGTCAATTCTGATTTCGAATCGGGTCAGGACCTTATCGTCTATGTTGTGGCGGACAACCCCATTGGAGAGTCGGTGTATTATCCGGACAGCAAAAAGTGGGGCGTGCGTTCACCCGAGCGCCGTATCTTCCGCGGGGAAGCGTTGGATTATTTCGATGGAGAAGAGTGACGGTCAAATTTTGCCGTCGGGCGGACAAATCAGGCTAAATTGTTCGCGCGCGAGCCAACCGGTAGCGCGGTTGGTTCGGACCATGATGTAGTTGCCGCGCGCGCGGAGGGTGCGGACGGGGTCACCGGGACTCAACCGGGTTACGGTCTCTGCTTCCAGGGTTGGGGTCAGTCGAAGGGGAGCATCTTTTTCCAGGACATATCCAAGGCGCGAGCGCGAGCGGACGCCCAGATGCGCCGGCACGCTCAGCAGGAATATCATCACACCAATAGCGCCCAGGGCCTGGTGCCAGGCGGCCTTGGGACGACGGAACATCGCGGGCAGCGTGGCCATTCCAACCGCCAGCCAAAGGCTCGAACCGGCGAGCCAGGCCCACCAGTTGACCGGTAGCCAGGTGGACACGACTTCATTCCACGATAATTCGGGAGGTTCAAGTTGCGCGGCCTTTCGGGCAAAACGCAAATTCACCCGCGCGGATTCGTTAAACGGATCCAACCAGAGCGCCTGTTCCCAGGCCAGAACAGCTTGGCCCACTTTCCCGAGCTGCCATTCGGCCAGGCCCAGGTTTTGAAGCGTGCCGGAGGCGGGATGCAGAGCGGCAGACTGGCGGAATGTGATAACCGCACGTTCGAAGTCGGAGGCCTTGTAGGCCTGCGTGCCGGCGATGAACGACGAGTCGGAGGCAGCGCTGCGGGCGATCGTCGAGCCAGCGAGCCAGGCGGTTAAAGCGAGAAGCCGCGCGTTACGCAGAAGAAATCCCAAATCACAAAGCCCAAACCCCAAAAAAATCCCAAATCTCAACTTCGAAATTTCGAAGGCACGAAACATTCGATTTGGAGTTTGGACGTTGGAGTTTTTTTGGAATTGGGGATTTGTGGTTTGCACGTTCGCCTTTGGCAGATCACAATTTCGCCTCCAAACCTTCAAGAATCCGTTCGAGCTCGGGCTCAAGGACGAGCAAGTCGCGGGCGCTCTCGGAGGAAACCGCAAAGCGCTCGGCGTCCGAAGCCGTGAAAAGACGCCGCACGGCCGACGCCGTCGTCGAGCCATCCGGTCCATCCACCGAACCGAGCAGTTGCAGGACGTCGCCACCGACCAAAGCGCGGGGTTCGGCGGGGAAATGGGGCGCACAAGCGACGCGCAGGGCGCTGACGGCCGCGGCGGCGAACCGGGGCGCGTCCCCAGTACGGGCCGCGCGACGCATAGCGCGCCATTCACGGCGCAACGCCCGCCGCGCGCGCCGGCGCAGGAGGATTTGCGGATGTTGTTCCAGATACTGGCGGCGCCTGTCCCAGCCCCACAAGCCGACAAAGACCATTGCTGGCCCGAGTTGCGCAAATGGAAACCAGGCCTGTTGCTGCAAGGGCGCCAAGCTGTCAGAACAGCGGCCTGGAGCAGGCGCGAGGCCGCTAAGAGCAAGAACTTCTTCAGTCTCTGGAGCAGTCGCAGCCTCCTGCAAAATCGACTGCCAGTCGGCGGGCGCCGAGCCGGGCTGCACCGTGACCGGCAGCGAGGGAATCGTCAGATCCACATAAACACCGCGAGCCGGATCGAAACAACTGTATGGGATCGCCGGGGTGGAGCGCGCTTCCTCGGTCATGGGAATAAGCGTGTACTCGAAGCCGGCGTATCCATGGGCCTGCACTAGCCGCGCCGGCTCGCCCTCGGGAGTGGCGGCCAGCACCTGCCAATCGCGCACTTGCGGCGCAGGCGGGGCGACCAGGCGGGCGAAGCCGGCACCGCTGCGCACCGCCACGGTGAGCTTTACCGGGTCGCCGACGCGCAGGAGGTTGGTGGCCAGGACCGGTGGGTCAACGACAAACGCGCCGATTGCGCCGGTGAAACCCGGCAATTCGCCTGCTGTTGGCAGCGGCCGGACCGTCAGTTCGACGGGATCGGATTCCACCAAGGTGTATTGCGGAGGGCCGCCGGGACCGGCAGCCTGATTGTTGGTCCCGACTGGAGCCGCACCACCGCTGAGAGCGGTGAAGCCCTGGGCGAACGGGCTGATTTTACCGGTGATGACCGGTGTGAGCACAGTTTCATAAATGGAGGTTGTGAAGTTGGTCCCACCGCGCATCATGCTTTCAATTCGCTGGCGCACGGCGCTCTGGTCCACAATGAATCCTTCACCGCCCAACTGGACCAACATCAGCATCTGCGCCAGGCCTGCTGAGGACGCGGCAAGGGCTACGCGCGCATTCACAGGCTGGCCGACATACAGATTCGTTGCTGGAATTTCCATGACTGGTTGGGTCGGCGGAGGCGCGGCCGCGGTGCTGACGACGCTCAATGTCGCCGCGGGCACCACGATGGGTTTTCCGGAGACGTTCACCGTGAACTCAGCAACCGTGTAGTCACCGGGCACCTTTGGCCGGGCGCGATAATTGAACGTCGTGCGCGGCTGGATCGAGGCTGCAACTGGCTGGAGCATTTGGCCGCGAGTGCCCGCCCGCAGATCAAGATTCGGCGGCGCGGCGATCTCGGGGCGCCACTCGATCGACTCCTCCAAAGCATTGAACGTGACCCGATAGAAAGAGAGTTGACCGGGCCCAACGACCGGAGGATCAAACCAGGCATAGGGAGTTACTGGTGAGCTGACATCAATTTTTGGCTGCGACATCATGAGAGACATCAATGGATCCTGAGGTGGATTGCCAGCCGATTGGCCGTGAGCAGAAAGCGCCAAGAAGCACGAAGCACCAAGCAAACTCCAGGCAAGCACCAAATCCCAAGAACCAAATCCCAAAGAAATCCTAAATTTCAAACCCCGACTCGAACGCGCCCGATTGCACTTTGGAGTTTGGGCTTCGGAGCTTCTTTGGAGTTTGGGCGTTGGAGCTTGGGATTTGCCTGGTGCTTGGTGTTTGGTGTTTGGGATTTGGTGTTTCCCCGGTGCTTGGAGCTTGGAGCTTGGAGCTTTCCTATAGATCACCACGTCTTGCGCGAGCGGTCTTTGGGTTCGGCGAGAGGGCCTTGAACCATCGGCAGCCGACGCTCGCTGTCCAGCTTGTAACCTTCAAGCAGCCATCCGGCTTGTTCCGGAGAAAGCGACATTTCACGCCCCGATTTGGAGGCCACTTCCTTTTGTCCAGCTTGCGGGCTCGGTTGCTGGTCCTCATCCTCATCGTCCTCGCCTGCGCCGGGCGGCATTTGTGAGCCTGGGATTCGGGATTTGAGCTGCTTCAGCTTATCGCCGAGCTTGTTGCACATTCCGGCACACGAGCTGCACTGCAGCTTTAATTGGATGACTCTGTCCACCAGTTGCGCGATCCGCCGGTCAACCACATCCGCATTTTGGCGCGCGTCGGCCTGAGTTCCGTCCAATTCGAGTGAGCTTTTGAAATCACCGGAGGCGCGCTGCCATTTAACCAGGGTCGCTCCGTGGGCTTTGAGTGCCTGGAGTACAGCTTCCCTGGCCGCCTTGAGTTCCCTGCGCCTGCCGCGGCCTTGAACGTAGGCGGCAACCATCTTCTGCACGTCGTTGCTTTCGAGGGCCGCGTCCGCCGCCTGGAGCGCTTCCTCACCCTGTTGTTCGGCCACCTGAGACATGGTGGCAGCCGATTGAGCCGAAGGTCCCTTTTTTAATTCCTCGATCCCCTGCCCGAAGCGGACGTGGCCCAAGTTGTACAGCGCGGGCGTCTGGAGCCGCTGGTTCTGGCTCGCCAGGGCCGTCTCGAAGTACGCCTCCGCCTCGCGAAGTTTGTCGGCGCGCAGTTCTCGAGTGCCGGCGTTAAAGAATTCACGGGAGTTGGTGGGTGGAGCGGCATTCGTGGCAGTGTCGCGCGAGGAGTCGGCGGAAGCGATTGCCGAGGCGCAAAGTAATGAAAGGGCAATTGCCACGCTGTGGCACCGGGGGTGTTTCTTCCGGTGCTGCTTCATCCCGGCAACAGTGGTCATGGCAGAATAATAAGACAGTCCGCTGTCCCGCGCAAGACTGTTATGACCGGGGTGTTGGCCGGGGAACGTGTTCCCGCCTTCTCGTGCCGAACAGCGATTCCATCACCAGCAGCCCCAACGCGGCTGCTAGAGGCAGATGAAACCGGTCCACGCCAAACTTAGGGGCAGAGGTGGCGCCGCTGCTTTGATTCAGCGCCTCGGCCGCTATTCGGACTTTGGCTAGCCCCTCGCCAAGCGGCCCCAAAGGATAATAGGCGCCACGGGTAGCTTGTGCGATCGCCTGAAGCGTCGGCTCATCCAACCGGCTCCGGACGACCTGGCTGTTCGAATCTCGCAGCAGTTCTGGCTTGCCCTGCTCGTTGACGACTTCGATTTCCGCTCCGGCCGGCGTGCCCACGCCGACGGTGAAAACCACGACGCCTTCTTTGGCGAGTTTTTCGGCCATTTTGACGCCGCCTTTCTCCAGATCCTCGCCATCCGTCAGTGCGATTAACAGCTTTTGCCGCTCCGTTTTCTGGAGGGCGTGGTAGCCTTCATCGAGGCCCTGGCCCAGGTCGGTGCCGGGAATCGGAATCGTTTTATCATCGATGATCGTCAGCGCCTCCTGAAACGCGCCATAATCGTACGTGAGCGGACATTGAAGAAAAGACTGGCCGGCAAAGGCGACCAGTCCGACGCGACCGCGTCCGCGGCGTTGGACGAAATCGAGAATGGCCAGTTTGGCGCGTAGCAGTCGGCTTGGCCTGACATCGGAGGCCAACATGCTGCGCGAACAATCCAGGACGAAGACGACGTCCTGGCCGAGCAACTGTCCGGCATTGGCCAGCTCGCCCCATTGTGGCCGTGCCAGGGCGAGGCCGATGCCGGCGACCGCCAGCACCAACAGCCCCTGTTTCACCACGCGCCTTGGCGGGCTATGAGAGCGGAGCAAGTCCTCCAGGAACTGGGGCGCGGCCAGTTGCGCCAATTGACGACGCCGCGCCCACGCCGAATATCGGTGCACGAGCAGCAGCAACAGCGGTCCCAGCACCGCCAGCCATAGCCAGCGAGGTTCAGCGAAATGCGGATGGGTAAAATTCATGACGCGAATGACTAATGACTAATGTCGAATGTCGAAAGAATGACGAAGCCCGATGACGAAGCCCGAAACTCGAAGCCGCTGGTCGGCCCATGCTTTTCGAACTTCGTCCACCCTCCCCAGCAGCACCGCGTCGCACTAGTCGTTTCTCCACTTGCTACGGAGGACGGGTCATTCGGATTTCTTTCGTCATTTGTCATTCGTCATTTCCTCAGGGCACTCGGCGGAACCGTGTATTGACCAGCAGCAGTTCGATCGCCAGCAAACCGAAGGCGGCCAGCAACGGCCATTGAAACAAAGGGCGATAAGTCGTAAAACGGCGGAGTTTGACCTCAGTTTTCTCGAGTCGATCGATATCGTTGTAGATGTTCTGTAACTCGCGCCGATTGGTCGCGCGGTAGAATTTCGCGTTCGAGAGCGCCGACATTTTGCCGAGCACCGAGTAATTAGCCGGTTGCAGCGTCAGCGCCGGAATGACGTTGCCATTCGGATCGAGGCGGAGCTTGCCGGTGGACGGATCGAAGAGCGGCAATTGGCACGGTTCCTCGATGCCGATGCCGATGGTATAGACTTTCTCTCCCATGGCGGCCGCCAGTTGCGCCGCCGGCACAGGATCAATCTCGCCTCGATTGTTATCGCCATCGGTCAGCAAAATGATGATGCGGCTCTTGCTGTCCTTGAGGCTCTTGAGTCGGCGGGCACCGGCAGCGGCCGCGTCGCCAATGGCGGTGCCCAGATCACGGATGAGGCCCACATGCAGCCGATGCAGGTTTTCAATGAGCCAATCATGGTCAAGTGTCAGCGGGCTGGCCAGATAGGGCACGGCGGAAAAGACGATCAGCCCCAGCCGATCGCTCGGCCGACGCCGGATAAAATCCTCGAGGACTTGTGAGGCGATGTCGAAGCGCGAAACGCGCTCGCGCGGTCCGCTCATGTCCAGGGCCATCATCGACCAGGAAAGGTCGAGCACGAGCATGATGTCCACGCCGCTGGCCTGGGTTTCGATGTGATCGTTGGCGAAGCGCGGCCCGGCCAACGCCACCACGCAAAGGCCCACCGTCAAGATCCTCAAGAACCACAACAGGCGGCCCGCCGCCGCGCGCGCCGCCGCCCCCGCCGCTCGGGCGATCTCGGCGCTTGGGAATCTGAGAGCTGACAATTTGCCGACGCGCCCGTGCAAAATCGCATAGACCGGCAGCAGCGCCAGCAGGGCGAGCACCCACGGATACTGAAACTCAAAGGCGCCAGGCATGGCTGGAAAATGGAATAATGGAGTGGTGGAGTGATGGAGTGCCGTTCTCTTTCATCGCTTCGCCGCCTCCGTGTTTTGCTCCGCTCGGCGCAGCTCGGCGCGGCGTGCTTCGCCCGACTCAATGAGTTTCAACGCCTGCGCGACTCCTTCGAACGGCTGCGAATCAGTCAGAGGCGCAAATTTGCGCTCATCGCACCTGCGCAGATACTCGCTGACTGAGGTGGAGAAGTGAGCGCCAAACTTCTGAGTGCCGGAAATCAAACTGCAAAATTCGGTCGTCGTGAGTTCGTTCGGCGGCAGTTCGAAGGCGCGAATCAAATAACGTCGCAGGACTTGGGAGGCCCGGCTCAGGAGGGCGCCATCCTCGGGATGGTTGCGCAACTGCTCCAGCTCCTGCCGGGCCTGAACCTCGGGAGCCACGGCGACGACTGGCCGAGGGCGCAGTGCCCACCACAATGCGACGCCGACAAGCCCCATCAAAGCGACACTGGAAAAGACCACCCAAACTCCATGCTGTTCCCAAAAAGAGGGCGGCAGTTCGCCTCGCGGCGGCCGAAGTGGCGGGATGTCGTCCCGGCCGGTGTTCGTGGCAGCCAGGAGAGAGCAGGGTGAACACAGCAAACAAAGCGCGAAGCACTGAAGCCAATGACGAAATCCGAATTCCGAAACCCGAAAGAATGACAAAATCCGAATTCCGAAGCCCGAAACTCCTATCAGCCAGTGAAAAGATTTCGTTCGGACTTCGGGTTTCGGATTTCTTTCGGGCTTCGGCATTCGTCATTCGGTTTTTCACCCGCGTCTTCGGCCGCGTCGCGTCTCAAAGAAATGCTGCAGGGTTTGGGCGAAGGCGTCCGCCGTGCTGAAGCGCAAAGTGTCCACGCCGGCGCGTTGCAGGGCGCGGTCCAGCTCGGCCAACCGCTCGGCGTTGGTATCGGCAAACTTCCTCCGCACGGCGGCACGGCTCGAGTCCAGCTCTAACAATTCCCCGGTCTCGGCGTCTTCAACCGTCAGCAATCCCGCCGGCGGCAACGTGCTCTCGCGCGGGTCGTGCAGGTGCAGGCAGACCAGGTCGTGTCGCGCGTTGGTCAACCCAAGTTCCTGGAGAATGCCGCGTCCAGCGTCTGGCAGCGGTGCTGTTGGACCGAAACAATGCAGAAAATCAGTGAGGAGAAACACAATGGAACGACGTCGCAACACGTGGTTCAGGAAGGCTAGCGCTACAGGCGTGTTGGTGGCGCGGCTCTTCGGTTCGAAAAACAGCATCTCCCGCAAGATGCGCAGAATGTGCCGTCGTCCCTTGCGCGGCGGCAGGAATAATTCGATCTGATTGGTGAACAACAGTAGCGCGACTTTGTCGCTGCTACGCGCGGCGGAGATGGCCAGCGTGCCCGCGACCTCGGCGGCGAACTCGCGTTTGGAACGCCGCAAAGAACCGAAGGCCGCCGAGGCCGAAACATCGACGGCCAGGACCATGGTAAGCTCACGCTCCTCACGGAAGCGTTTAACGAACGGGCGACCCATCCGGTAGGTGACATTCCAATCGATGTCCCGCACTTCGTCGCCGGGGATATACTCGCGCAGTTCCTCGAAATCCATGCCACGCCCCTTGAAATGGCTCAGGTAAGCACCGACCATGGTGTCGTTCACCAGGCGATTAGTACGCACCTCGACGCGGCGGACGGACTCGAGAAGCTCAGACAGATTCATCGTCGGGGGTCAACGGAGTGTCGAGGGTCGGGTGTCGAGGGGGCGGAACACACTCGTCGCTCGCGGGGATTGAGGTGTCGTCCCTCAGGTAGGACGTTGCGCTTGAGCGCGGTTTCTCCATCTGCTGCTGGAGTGTGCTGATTGTCTTAGTCAATATTGAGATAATCTCGTCTGCCAGCGCCGTCCGAGCCTTGATTATCTCTGGCCCGATCCAGTGTTTGAGCCGCACATACCTGCCTCGCGTTTCTCGAGCTGAACCACGGGAGAAATCCAGAAAACGAACGTACTCGCCGCGGCTTAGGCGGCCATAACCCTCCTCGATGTTCGCACAGATGGAATCTGCGCTGGCGACATGTTGGACAACCAATCGATAGCAGCGAGGGTCGCCCCTGAGATCTGCCATGTCTTGCACGACGAAGTCAAAGAGTTCCATGGCCTTCCGATAAGCGCCGAAATTCTCCAACGCGTATTGGCTCATATTTCTTGTCTTTCACTCGACACCCGACACTCGCCACTCATTTGCCTATGGCACCGGCACGGCGTTAAAGATCTTTTTGATAATGGCATCCGTCGTCACCGCTTGCGCTTCGGCCTCGTAGGTTAAAATCAGCCGATGACGCAACACATCCGGCCCGATGCTCTTGACGTCTTCGGGCGTGACATACTCGCGGCCCTCGAGCAGCGCCCAGGCTTTGGCGGCGAGTGTCAGGTAGATGGTCGCGCGCGGCGAGGCGCCGAACTGGATGAAATGCTTCACCTCGAGCTTGTACTTCTCCGGTGTCCGCGTCGCGAAAACCAGGTGCACGACGTACTCGCGCACCTTGTCGTCCACGTGAATTTGGTCCACCAGCTTGCGTGTGTGCTGGATCTCCTCTAACGGGATCACGGGCGCGACCCGCGTTTCCGGCGAAGTAAAGGCCATCCGGTCCAGAATTTTGCGCTCCTCGTCGAACGAAGGGTAGTCCAGCAGGACCTTGAACATGAACCGGTCCACCTGCGCTTCCGGTAGCGGATAAGTGCCTTCCTGGTCGATGGGATTTTCCGTTGCCAAGACGAGGAACGGCGAGGGCAGCGGCATCGTCTCGCCGCCAAGGGTCACCTGTCGCTCCTGCATTGTCTCCAGCAGCGCTGATTGCACCTTCGCCGGCGCGCGATTGATTTCATCGGCCAACACAAAGTTAGCAAAAACGGGACCCTTGGTGGCGTGATATTTGCCGTCTTGCGGACTGTAGATCAGCGTTCCAACGATGTCGGCGGGCAACAGGTCCGGCGTGAACTGAATTCTGTGAAATGTCGCGTGGATGGCCGCTGCCAATGTTCGGACTGACATGGTTTTCGCCAGCCCCGGCACGCCCTCCAGCAGAACGTGGCCATTGGCCAGCAGGCCAACCAGCAGCCGGTCCACCAATTGCTCCTGGCCTACGATGACTTTGCCAATTTCGGCCCGCAGCTTTCCTATCCAGCCCGCTGCCGCCTGCACTTGTTCACTCAAAGGTGTGCTCATTGGCGAGCACTCTAGGCGAGTGGAACTGCGGACTCAAGTTATCTGCATTAATGGTGCATGTCATGTGTCTTGCGGCGGCGGCCGCCCTCGGCCATAGTCCAGCTTTCGACTCGATGGGATCTCCTTGGATCACCTTCGATTGTTACGGCACGCTCGTTGACTGGCACACGGGCTTTTCGAGGATTATGGGACCGCTGGTGGGAGAGAGGACGAAGGAATTACTGCACGCCTACCACGATTTCGAGCGCCAGGTCGAAGCTGAGCGCCCGTACCGGTCCTACAAAGATGTGCTCACAACGTCTCTGCTCCGGGCCGCGCGAAAAGTACGCGTCCCTCTCTCCGAAGCCCAGGCGCGGACGCTGCCGCAGTCATGGGCCGCTCTTCCAGTATTCGCCGACGTGGAACCGGCCCTGTCCGAGTTGCGCTCGGCGGGCTATAAGCTGGGCGTGCTGACCAACTGCGACGACGATCTTTTCGAGCAAACAAATCGTCGGTTCCGCCAGCCTTTCGATATGGTCATTACCGCTGAGCGCATCGCCGACTACAAACCTTCCTTGAGCCATTTTCGGCAGTTTTCTCAGCTTTCGGGGGTTGCTCCAGCGAATTGGATTCATGTGGCATGCAGTTGGTTTCACGATCTAGTTCCGGCGCGCGAGTTGGGTATCGCCAGGATCTGGCTCGACCGGGATCTGACAGGCGAGGACCCCACGATAGCCACCCGGCGGCTGACTTCAGCCACAGACTTGGCCAGGACTGTCAAACAGTTGCGCGACGCCGCGCCATGAATCAGGCCGAGTCACGCGACCCGGATTTGGAGGGTCTGGCCGGCCGCGATTTTTGTTTCCGAAAGGAGAATGATCCGGAGTTGGTTGCCTGAGATTTCGTGTGAAGCCTTGACGACGCGCGTGTTCAAGCGGACACGGACCGAAGACGCGGGCGCGCTTTCGAGCAGGACCAGTGTGATCGTCCTCAGGCGCAGCTTGCCCCACGCCAGGTAAATTTCCGCCTCGAACGATCCCCCTTGCAGCTTCTGAGAGAATGAGCCCCAGCCTTCCGCGGCCGTGAACGGCGCCTTGAAATTCTGAGGTGTTAGGCGCGGCGCGAAGCCGATGTGCTTCCTCGGCCCGTGATAGCTGAAGCCGCACGCGGCGAGGAAGACGCCATAGCTGGCCATGCTCCGCGCGTAATGGTCGCCGCACTCGACTTCATTCCAGGGATTGCGCCGCGAAGCGTGATACCGGTCATGTACCGCCCGCGCCAAGGCCAGTCCTTCCGTGACGAGCCCTTCCCAAATCATATGACCGGCCACCTGATACTCGAAACCGTTCATGCATTCGTTGAAATAGCCTGCCGCCCACTCCGGGCCTTTGCCCTTGGCCTGCGCGTAATCCCAATCCGAGCGCGGGAAGGTGCACATGAGCAACCCGGCTTCGCCTGGCATGGCATACCAACGGCCCGCTTTGTAAGCTTCACGATAAGGCCCCACGTCGGGCGTGAAATTGTAGCGCCAGAGTGATTTCAAGGCCGAGACCGTCTGCTCCTGCGGCAACACGCGTGGCAGGCCGACCTGGAACGCCCAGCTTTGGCCGAACACCTGATCAATTTCGCAGCCGCTGCCTGAGTTGATTGCGTCCAGATGCTGAGGGTCAGGCCGGTTCCGGAAATAGCCGTCCGCATAAAGCTGGTTCACGAAATTTTTCTGGCCGGCCTGAAAAATGGACCTGCACTTTTCGGCGTACGCCGTGTCGCCCATTTCCAGCGCCATGGCTTCTGCGGCCCGCAGCGCCGCCAGATACAATCCACTCAGCCATGCGACCGGGCCGAACCAATCGGTGTCCAGCGTGTTGTGTTGGTTGCCTTCGATTAGGCCGTCGCCATTGCCACCCTTGGCAATGAGCCAATCCATCGCTTTTTTAATTCGCGGCCAGGTGCGCCTGAGAAAGGCGTCGTCGGCGGACATCTGGTGTTCGCGCAGCGCGCGCAGGATCGTTCCAGCCTGGGCATCAATGGCCGGGATATCGTTGAACTCGCCCCGGAAATGGATCGCGCCGTCGGGCTGCAACGCCAGGCCCAGATCCACCTTTTCGCGAGTCTGTCGCTCCAGTTCGGGAAACAGCCGTGCCACAGCGTGCGCGTACTGCCAGACGTGACCGCAGGTCCCTTCGCAACAACCAACGCCTTCCCAGGCGTAGAACCGACCATTGCCGAACCGATGGCAGGTAGAGGTCGCCAGGATCGAGGTGTTGAGAAACGTCCTGTCGAGGAACCAGTAGGGGAGCGTCGAATCGTACCAAGTGTCGTGCCACAATCTTGTTTGGCTGGTGAGACGTGCAACGTTCCTGGCCACATACGCGGCCACTGCATGAGCGGAATCGAAGCGCCTTGCGTAGAATCTTCCCGGCGGCAAGCGGCTCAGATGCAAATTGGGCATATGCCAAGCGAGGACAAAGGTCGCCTGGGTTACGGCGCCGGGAGCGAGTTTGAACTTGCGTGTGAGCAAACCAACCAACTCTTGGTCGAACGGTCTGGTTGAGGTTTTGCTCGACCGCTTGGCCTCACCCATCAAAGCTGCAGCGCCGTGATCACGCGGTCGTGCCTCAAGCAGCGCCAGCACCATGCTGCCGAAGTCCTCCTGTTGCGCCAGGGGCCCGAGCGGCATACCCGGGCGGTCGCTGAAAACAATATTGTCCACGCCGATGTTTCCCCAGCCCCCGGATTCATTCTCAACTATCTGCAGCCGAGCCGGCTTTCCCGCCCAACGACGAACATCCCAGCTCATCGGCTTCATATGGTTGTCGTTTTCGCCGGTGGCGGTTCGGACCACTCGCTCCTCGACTAGCAGATTCATGCAGGTCGTGTCCTTGTGTGCGCCGCCGCCGATCAGGAAGGTGATGTAGTTCCGCTCGATGACAAAAGGCGGGCTGGTGAGCGTGCCAATAGCGGCATCTCTGGCTTCAACCGTGTTTGCCGGAGCGGAAGCGTGGGTATTCACAACGCGCCGGCCTTTGCCGCCCACGTCGCCCTGGTAGCTGGGGATCTTCGCCATTTCGACCGGGCCGCTGCCGAAAGCTACCCCGGTCACGGCCCAGTCGCCGTATGTCTCATGCTCGAAATCCTCGAACAGGATGTCCGGGCGCTGGGACGGCTCCCCAGCTGGTGCTTCCTCGGCCCTGCATTCGAGTATGAGCGCGCCTGCGCGCCGAACTACGCGGTTGCGTCGAAGGCCGTCACGCAGTTGCGCGCTGTAAAGGCAGACGGCGTTCTCCAGCCAGCCGGCCAGTTCGGCCTCCACGACGCCGCGACTGTGGTTCGTCACAGTGAATTGCATGATTGTAGCCGGCAGCGACGAAGCTTCCGTGTCCAACGGCACAAATGGGGAAAATGCTTCGAGGCGGACGCTCACTGGCGAATCGGCATCGCGGTATTCAACGACACCTATCGGGCATTCGCCGCGGAACGAGACATCGCGCCAATGCGCTCGATCCAGCGGCCGCTCTTGGACTTTGTTGCCGCTCTTGATCCGCAGAGCGAAACCCTGGTCCAGCGGCGACGATGGTCGCAGCGGCTTGGCATAATGCTCGGCGCCAGTGGCAATCCGGCGGTTGAAAATGTCCCAGTGCCACAGTTTGCCGTCGCCCCCGAGATAAATCTGGCCGGCGCAAATGCCGCCGATGGGCATTCCGATCTTTTCGAGTTCCGAACCGCGATATACGGCAGCCTGGCCGCGCTCAGTGAGGGACTTGAGCCATTCGGGGCGCAGCTTCTTGTCGGCGGGAACAAGTTTCTCGAAGTCGGCGCGTGTGAAAGGCCCGGCCATCGCCGGCCAGGAGTGGAAGGCGAGCGCGGCGGCGCTCAGGCCGACCGATTTGAGGAATTCTCGCCGGCCAAGACTGGCCGTCGCCGCCAGTTGGTGGCAACTGCATGCTGGGCCGACGCAATTCTTTGTGCCGCGTCCGTCCACAAGCCACGACGCTAGTCGGCTAACTCGCCTTCCGCACTCGGGCGAGCCCGAAAGCTGCAGCGAGCGCCACCACAAATGCCGGCACTGCAGTCAGAATCGGCCAAATGATGAGCGCCATAGCGAGTCGGCGTTGGTGGCTCGATGTTGTCTGGGCATGAACAGCATGAACCCCTGCCGCGACTGCCAGCCCGAAGGCCCCCAGGGCAGCCGCCAGTGATACGCGCAGAGCCGTAACGACGGGCGAGTTGTGCAGCCGGAAGTGCTCGCAGGCAATGTGGCACGCGAACGCAGCGGCGCTGATCACCCACGCGGCCAGTCTCCAGGTCACTCGCATCGGATTGGACGCAGACGACCCGGCGAGCGCACCGAATACGGTACCAGCGGCAAGGTACACGACGCCCAGGAGTAACACCGCCGGAAGCCACCGTTTGTGACCTGGGTCGTCCATTGCCAAAACGCGAGCGCCCGCCATCAGGCTGATCGCCGAGCGCGAGAGCGTCGCAGCAACCCTAGCCGCTTACCTGAGGACTGCCTGGTGAAACTCCTTCCAGTCGTCCAGATTGTTGAGATTCACCGCGTCCTTGGGGCAACCGCCGTCATCCGGTAACGCGTTGGCGCCGAGGATCGCCTTGCGCGTGTCGTCGTCGTGGTTATACCCGCGGATGGCGGCATTGAGTTTTTCGACGGAAGCCTTGTCCAGCTTCGTGCCGTTCTTTTTGACCCAGGCTTCGAACTGCGGATAGGTAGGCTTGCTTTGTTTAACAAACGAAATAACGGCGTCGCGGTTCAGGCCGAGGCCGTCGATGACCATTTGGTCGTAACCTTTTCCCGCCCCCGGGTAGCCCGGCGCGAGTTTGCCGCATGATTCGAGCGAAAGTTTGAGCCAAAGCCGCGGCAGGTGCAGCACGCCTAACGGACCAGCTACGCCGGAACTGATGAGAGGAACGATTGTATTCATAATATTTGTCCTGTTTGTATTGGGTTTGACGGCCAGAGCGTAGAAAGAGATTGTACGTCCGGTCAATGCCAATCGCGCGCGGAATCCATTGCGACTCTTTGAAGCCACAAACCAGCAAATTAGAACCGTGACTCAGGAACGATGGCGCATGGACGGAGCGGCTCTGTTGACCGGCACTTTATGGGCAATAGTTTTTTCGACTCTGGCGGGCACGCCGCTCAAGAGTCCCAAACGGCTGATCAACCAGAATTCGGTTGATCTGAGCCCCTTGTTCCATTGGTGGACCAACCGTGCCGGCGACCGACCTCTTCGAGCGTGGATCCACATCACCGGAGCCATTGTGGGGACAAATTCCTGGGGCTGGGTCGTGAATGCGCAGGTGGAGGGCGAAGGAACCGGGGAAACAACATCCGCCGCGCACACCGGCAGAATCGGCGAGAGAAAAATCATTCTCGAAAATCCCCCCCGTGGCGAACAGTCAGAGTTTCTTGGCCTGAGAAGGCAACTAACGGCCCTGGAAGCCCAGCACCACGCAATCGATTCCCAAGTCGCGGAGGCCGAGCGGCATATCAAAGCGATCGCCGACCAGCAGAAAGGCAGCCGTCAGCACCACTCCAGACGCCTAGCGCAGGAAGCCGCTTCCTGGAAGCAGGCCGAGAATCAGGCCAAAGAGCAATTAAAGCCTCTCGGCAAACAAATCGCCGAAGTCAATGCCAGGCTCGCAACATTCCCGGACCGCGAGCGTTACTCGGTGAATTGTCTGGCACTCGACACGGGCCGGGAGGTCGGCGGTATCCATCTCTATGATCATGGTATGGCGCTCAAATGAAAACGGACCCCATACTTCAGAGCTGCAATCCAGACCGCGGTTGAGAAAGCGCACATTTCGATTTTCGGGAACGAATAAGAGTCCCAGTGAAAGACCAAGGAGGTTGGGTGGCGGAATCATGGACACTGCTTTCATGCCAGTTAACATGGTGATCGTGATACACTGGGATCGGCAGTTTGTTTTCGCTCAATCCGCCTCGGATAGCTGCCCAACCGCGGGAGTGCTATGCTAGCGGGAGTATGGCTGACAAACGCATCGCAATGGCACAACGCAAGCAAGTCGCGTTGGTGGCGCACGACAATAAGAAGCGGGACCTGGTTGAATGGGCGAGGTTTAATCGAAATGTGCTGGCCGAACACCAGCTTTACGCCACCGGCACGACCGGCGCCATCCTCGAGCAAGAGTTGAACCTGGAAGTCACGAAACTGAAGAGCGGGCCGCTGGGCGGCGACCAGCAAATCGGCGGCAAAGTCTCTGAAGGGGAAGTTGATTTCATGATCTTCTTCTGGGACCCGCTCGAACCGCAGCCGCATGACCCGGACGTCAAAGCGCTGCTCCGGCTGGCTGTGGTCTGGAACATTCCGATCGCCTGCAACCGGGCGACCGCGGATTTCATTATCTCGTCCCCACTTATGACGGGCAAGTATGAGCGGTTGGTGCCTGACTACGAGGCCTACCAAGCCCGCAAGTTCCCCTCCATCGGAAATTGAGCTCCGCTGCGGCAAATCAGGGAGCCGCAGCGCCGACCGCAGCATGTTTCAGCTCGTTTTCCGTGGAGGGGTTATGTTCGTCTGGCTCGGTGACCGCCGTGATCCTGTCTTCAGGCGTAACTCCTGCGCTTCGCGCTCTGCAACGCAGTCGATAAATAACCTTGACGTTTGGCGGATGAGAAACAGTCTGCCGCGTGCGCCCGAGCGACGAGACAGTCCCCAAGCTTGCTCTATCCTCAGTCACACGCGGGCAATGGCTGGTCCTGGCGGCGGCATTTCTGGGCTGGATGTTCGATGGGTTGGAGATGGGTATTTTTCCTTTGGTGGCGCGGCCGGCGTTGCAAACGATGCTGCCGGCAGCGGCAACCGAAGCACCGGACCAGTTCGTCGGAGCCTGGATGGGCCGGATTACCGCTTTGTTTTTGGTGGGAGCGGCTTGCGGCGGGGTCGTATTCGGCTGGATTGGAGACCGGCTCGGCCGAGTGCGCGCGATGACACTGAGTATTCTGACGTATTCGATCTTTACGGGTTTGTGCTTTTTCGCGCAGCAGCCATGGCATCTCGGCGCGCTGCGGTTTGTCGCGGCCTTCGGCATGGGCGGCGAATGGTCGCTAGGCGTCGCGTTGGTGATGGAAGCATGGCCGCGCGAGAAGCGGCCCCTCTTGGCGGGTCTTATCGGGGCGGCGTCCAATGTGGGGTTCGTTCTGATTGCCCTATTGGGTGTTTCTTTCAAAATCACCCTGGAGTCGTGGCGCTGGGTGATGATTGCGGGCGCGGCTCCGGCGCTGCTGGCCTTTGGCATTCAATGGTTGGTCCCGGAATCGGAGCGATGGAAGAAAGCAATCGAAGGCGGGGCCGCCAGGCCGGTCCGAGAGATTTTCTCGGGGCAACTGCGGAAGCCAACCTTACTCGCCATCGCCTTTGCCTCCGTCGCGCTGATTGGGACCTGGGGTTCAGTACAGTGGCTGCCGCTCTGGGCGGACCAGTTGACAGGCGGGAAAGTGCACGTTGCCAAAGCAATCACCGGCATGCTTTCCGGAGCGGGGGCGATTTTCGGGTCGATTCTGGGGGCAATGGCGGCGGGTCGCGTGGGGCGGCGTCCCTGTTACTTCGCCTTGTGCCTGCTTTCCCTGGCCATTTGCGGATGCTTGTTCCGTTTGGTGAGCGAGTACGGCGCAGTTTTCCTTTGGCTGGTGACCCTGACTGGCGCGGTCACGGCAGCATTTTACGGATGGTTGCCGCTCTATCTTCCCGAGTTGTTCCCTACACGTGTGCGCGCGACGGGCCAGGGTCTGTGCTATAATTTCGGCCGCATCCTCGCAGCGGCCGGGGCGCTCGCCCAAGGTCAGTTGGTCTCCGCTTACGGCGGTAGTTACGCCAGAGCCGGCGCGACAATTACACTGATCTATGCAGCCGGCCTGGTGTTGATTTGGCTGGCGCCGGAAACCAAAGGCCGGCCGCTACCCGATTAAGTTTCAAGGAAGGAAGATCTCCAGCAGAGCGATTTTTTCCCGACGGAATTTGGGGGTCGAACCGTTGAACAAAATGAACGCTCGCTGATTTGTACCGACGTATGAAAGACCAACCCTCGTCAGCCCATTGCCGGACCTGCGGACAAAGCCGGCCTCGCGTGGCCGCCATCATCGCCTTACTTGTGCTGACCGCTTTCTTAGGCACTAGCCACTTCCGACAGGGAGTGAGGCGCCAGGGGGGAAGTGAATCTGCGGGCTGGGTATCAGAAGCCGCCGTGAGCCAACCCTCCGAGCGCGCTTTCTATTATTTCCGGAGCGGTCAGTGGCAGGCCGATCTACGGACTCTGTTAAGCGCTTGCCGCTTTCTTCTCCAGCCGGACTGGGCATAGCACTGCCTCAGTCGCCAATCTGAGAAACTTTCCTAAGTCAGCCGCATCGGCATCACCACGTAGAGAAATGGCCCGTTGATTTTGAGCACTCCCGGACTGAGTTCATCAATCAATTCGATGAACACCTCGTCGTTGGGCACTGCGTTGAGCGGGTCAATTAAGTACTTCGGATTGAACGCGATCGCCAGCTCGGGCCCTTTATAATTGATGGCCAGCGATTCCTTGGCTTCGCCCACCTCGGGGGAGTTGGCCGTGATCTCGAGTTTGTTTTTCCCGAAGCTCAGCTTAACCGAGTTGGATTTTTCACTCGTCATGATTTCCGCGCGGCGCAAGGCGTGCAACAACTCCTCGCGCACCAGCGTAATCCGCTCTTTGGTTTGCGACGGGATCACCTGGCGGTAATTGGGATAATTACCCTCGATCAACTTGCTAATAATCAGAACCGAGGACCCCTTTTCATCACTGAGCGTAAACGAGGCCTGGTTCTCCGCGAATCTCACTTCCACGTCGCCCTTATCCTGGAGCAACCGGTTTAGCTCGTTGACCGCTTTGGACGGGACGATGAACTCGCCCTGGCTGGATTCGGAAATATCGGCTTCCTCGTCCACCAGCGCCAGGCGGCGGCCATCTGTCGCTACCATGGTCATTTTGTGGTCCTTCAAACTGAAATAAATGCCGTTCAGAACGTAGCGTGATTCATCCGTCGAAATCGCAAAGGAAGTTTTCTTCATCATTCCTTTGACCGTTTCCTGCGACAGCGCCACTTTCTTTTCTTCTTTGAATTTAGGCAACGGCGGGAATTCATCTGCGCCCAAGCCGTTAATTCTATAAAACGATGGACCAGAGCGAATGCTGCAGACATGTTTCTCATCCACTTCCATATCAAGCTCGGAACTGCCTAGTTCACGCACAATGCCGAACAGCCTTTTGACAGGCACAGTGGAAGCGCCTTGCTTATTAACTTTGGCCTCGACGCCACAGGAAACGGTTACATCCAGATCAGTCGCAGTTAGCTCCAGCCTGTTATCTTCCGCACGCAGCAGCACATTGGAAAGAATCGGCAGCGTCGTGCGCGTGCTGACCACATTCTGAACGGCTTGCAGTCCGTTAATGATCTGCTCCTTCGCAATGCTCAGGTTCATGGCGTGGTTAATATATCTTTGTTTGATCTATGAAATAGTATCCGTATTAAGGGCCGTGAATAAGGCAAACAACCCAGCATGTCAAGGTCGTGCCAAAGGCTTACGCCGCCACGAGAGTTGATCTCGTTGTAGAAAGCGAGCCAAAAAGAACGAAAAGCCGCAGTTATTCGCTCTGCTGAAAGTTCATTAACATTCCGTTAGCGGGTTATTGGGCGAGTTGTGAGCGCCGGATGACTTCGGGCAACACCTGCTCAACATACTCGACTTCCTCCAGCGAGGATTCACGCCCTAGCGAGAAGCGCACGAGGGAATTGGCCAGTGCTGGCTCAACACCCAGCGCACTGATCACATGAGACGGTGTGAGCGATCCGGCCGAACAGGCAGAGCCGCTCGATGCGCAAATTCCTTCCAAGTCCAGCCCAGCCAGCAGTGTGATGCTGTCCGACCCGCGTACGAGGAAAGAGACGGTGTTAGACAAACGGCGCTCACGGGAGCCGACGAACTGGACGCCCTCAAGCCGCTCAATGAATTCCAGCAGACGATTCGTCAATGGCTGCAACTTTTCTAACGCAAATACCGGCTGTCGCACGAACCGCTCCAGCGCCTCCACAAAACCGACGATCGCCGTCAGATTCTCGGTCCCGGCACGGCGCTCGTTCTCATGGCCGCCGCCCATTAACATCGGGTCAGGCAGTAGTGGAGATTTCACAAATAGCGCGCCGGCGCCTTTTGGACCGTAAATCTTGTGCGAGCAGATGGAGACCAAATCTGCATTGAACTGGTGAATATTCTGGAATGGTTCTTTTCCAAACCAGTGGACGGCGTCGGTATGAAACAACACGCCGTGCTTGCGGCAGATTGCCCCCAACTCCGCGACCGGCTGAACCGTGCCGATCTCGTTGTTGGCGGCCATGATAGAGACAAGAATGGTATCCGGGCGCAGTGCCTTTTCCAAAGATTCAACCGAGACGATTCCCTGCCGATCCACCGGCAAGACCGTCAGTTCGAAGCCTTCCTTGTTCGCCAAGTACTCGCAGCAATGGAGCACTGCGTGGTGCTCCGTCGCAGATGTGATCAGGTGTTTCCCCTTGGGTTTGAGCAACCGGGCAGCGCCGAAAATGCCCAGGTTGGCGCTTTCTGTGCCGCCGCTCGTGAACACGATTTCACTCGGTCGGCTCCCTAAGATCCGAGCGGCGCGCTCGCGCGTTTCATCCAGCACGGCGCGAGCCCCTCGGCCCACGTGATGGACGCTTGAAGGGTTACCCCAAATCTCACCCAGATATGGGAGCATCACCTCCCGCACCTGAGGATCCAGGGGCGTGGTGGCGTTGTAATCGAAATAGACCGTTCGCATGCCGTGGGCTCGTTGGTGAGCGGTCGAAGCGCGTTATGACTTGCGCACCAATTCTCCTGTCTCGCTCGGCCAGAGCACCCTTAGACTATCCGATCGCTTGCTCCCAGCGGCGAGTCAATTCGGCCAAAAAGGTCAGCGCTTGCTGCGAGTCTGGTAATGCGAAACTGACACTGTGGTCGCGAAAGTAAATATAGACCTCTTCATCCTCCGCCTGAATGCTGTAGATGGCGGAGATGAGAAAGACATGCTTGCCGTGGCGGAGCAGGGGAGCGACGGCTTTTTCCCATTGGTCGGCAAAGTCGTTGAGAAGTTCGGTGGCTGCCTCCGGTGAATCAGTGGCGACCTCGATCTTGCGCTGGTCGTCGGTTCGGATGGTAATGGCGGCTTCGTCCTCATTTTGATGGACGGTGATGACTTTGTTGAGGTCGATGGTAAATAGTTGGTGTTGGAACAAAGCCATGCAGCCGCTAGTGTAGGGCGCAACCAGCCCTCCGTCCACAAGATTGGGAGAAGTGGAGATCCTGACTTAGGGAAATCCCGGCGGAGGTTGATTTCTGACGGCAAAGCGGTCTTCTGTCCATGGATCGGCGGTGTTGGAGTAGCCGCGCGTTTCCCAAAAGCCCGGCAGGTCCTGCTCCAGAAAAGTAATTTCGCGGATGAACTTGGCGCCTTTCCAGGCGTAGCGCTTGGGAATGATGACGCGGGCCGGGCCGCCATGCTCGACCGGCAGCGGCTTGCCATTCCATTTGTGCGCAATCAACACGTCGTCATCCAGGCACACATCCAGCGCGTTGTTCGTTGAGTAACCATCGTAGCTCTTGAAGAAGACGTGTGTGACAGATGGGTTCGGCTTGACTAGGTCGGCGATCGTAAAGAATGCAACCCCTTCCCATTCCATGTCAAACTGGCTCCAGGTGGTGACACAGTGGAAGTCGCTGACATCCTTAAACTGCGGCAAGGCCAGTAACTGCTGCCAATTCAGAGTGACCGGATTTTCCACCTGGCCAAGGATTTTCAATTCCCATTTATCCAATGGGATCTCCGGCCTCAGGCCCAGGTCGAGCACTGGAAAGCTATGGACCTCCCGCTGTCCAGGAGGAAGTCGCTCAGTCGAGCGCACGGCGGGTCTGGCCTTGCCGGCCATTTTCTGAGCCCAGCGCTCTTTCGCGGCGATGTATGAGTCTTTCATCGTTCGATGTAGGATACAGCAGCAGCAAGCTCGGGGCTACAAGGCAGATCGCCTTCCTTCCGAGTTTTGTGACTTTAACCGTCACGTCGGTTGCTTTAGTTTGCCTTCATGCTCAAACCGGCGGATTTGTTCGATTTCAGCCAGACCGCGCACGCGGCCGTTTTTGACGGGTGTACATACGCTTGGGAAGCGCTGACGAAAATCGAGGGATACCTCCAGACGCATCTCGAGCCGGGCCTGCACAATCGCTGCGATGGCGTGGCCTATATCGGTGAGAAAGTATTTATTGGCGAAGGCACGCTGGTCGAGGATGGCGCGATGATCAAAGGCCCGGCCATCATTGGCCGCAATTGCCAGATTCGCCACAATGCCTATCTCCGCGAAAATGTCATTGTCGGCGACGATTGCGTCGTTGGAAATTCCTGCGAGATTAAGAACGCTCTCCTGTTCAACCACGCCGTCGCGCCCCATTTCAATTATGTCGGTGATTCGATCCTTGGCTTTCGGGCGCACCTGGGCGCAGGCGTCAAGATCTCCAACTTCAAGCTTACTCCAGGCAACATTATCGTCGTATTCAGCGGCCAGCGATTCGACACCGATCTGCGCAAATTCGGCGCTTTGCTCGGCGACCACTGCGATATCGGTTGCAACGCCGTCCTCAACCCGGGCAGCATCATTGGACGCCGGTCGGTCATCTATCCGAACACGAACTGGCGTGGCGTTTTGCCGGCGGACAAAATCGTGAAGAACCAGGCCGAACAAGAAATCGCAAACCGCAGGACCACCTGAGGCCGCTTCGTACCGTCGTGGGGATTAGGCCAGCGGGTCCAAAACCTGAACGCCGGCAGGCTCAAAGTGTCTTTTGCTGTGGGTGGCGACCACGTGTCCGTGAAACAAAGCAGTCGCGGCTATTAATGAATCCTCGCAGGTCATGGTGCGGTTCTTGCTCTTTAGTTCCAGGAGCAATTGCTTCCAGCGGACCAGAATTGGCTCAGTGAGCGGCTCGGTAGCGCCGGCGAAGCTGCGTCGAGTCTGCTCCAACCAGACAGCAAGCGCGGGTTTGTGCCTGGCGGGGGCGTGATTCAAACCAAACTGCAATTCAGCGAAGGACACGACGCTCAGGAATATTTCCGTTTCATGGGCCTGAACCCATGATGCCAGTTTGGCCGGCACCTGCTTCCGCTCCAGCAAGGAAACCAGGTCCGTGTCGAGCAAAAAACTCATTTAAAAGGCAGTCGAGTTCGAAAGGGGACTTTTATTGGTGTTGGACACCGTGCAAATTGTTTGAGCAGGCCCACCGCGCCGCGGCGCCTGACCGGTTTGGGAGTCAGAACGATGCTATTGCGGCCATCACGCATGGGCCGCACCTCGACCACACCGCCATTTGCCAGGCCAGAAGACTCCCTCCACCACTTTGGCAGGGTGCCCTGGCCCACCCTGGTCACGGTCATTATATCCAGCTCTTTCATGAATTAAGGATTCCTTAAGTTCAAGCCGCAAGCAAGCTGCAATTTCTTTTGCTCCGCTGGCTTTCATGGTTAATCTAATTGTATTGCGATGATCAGCGCCATCGACCACCAGCCCGCCGGCGCGGGCGTGGACCTTGTCAAACAAGTTGAAGAGATCTTTTCACCAAAAGGGATCTTATCGCGTTCACCCAATTTCGAGTTTCGCCCCCAACAACAGCAGATGGCCATGGCCGTCGCGCGCGCCCTGGAAAGCCGCGGGCACCTCGCCGTTGAAGCCGGAACTGGCGTCGGCAAAAGCCTCGCTTACCTCGTGCCGGCGATTTTGTATGCGGTCGCGCACAAGAAAAAAGCGATCATCTCGACCCATACGATCAACCTCCAGGAGCAGCTCACGGAAAAAGATCTGCCGATGCTCGAGCGTATCCTGCCGGTCAAGTTCACCTTCACGATGCTCAAGGGCCGCGCCAATTACCTCTGCACCCGCCGCTTGCAGAAAGCGAGACAGCAAGCCGCAAACCTCTTTAATTCCTCCGAGGAGGTCGAACTGGAACGCATCTTCGAATGGTCGAAAAAAACGACTGATGGCAGCCTGTCGGACTTCGATGTCGAACCGGACTCGAAAGTCTGGGCGCTGGTCTGCTCCGAGCGCGGCTTGTGCTCTCCGAAGATGTGCGGCTTCCAATCCGAGTTCGCCAAAACCAATCAGGTCTGCTTTTTTCAGCGCGCCCGCAATCGGATTCTGTCCGCGGACTTGCTGGTGCTGAACCATACCCTTTTTTTTACTCTTTTGGGCGCACTGGAAGAGGACGTCAAAGGTGGAATCCTGTTCCGCAATGATTTCGTGATTTTCGATGAGGCGCACCAGATGGAACACGTTGCTTCCAAACGTATCGGCTTGAGCGTGTCCAGCAGCCAGGTGCGCTACAATTCGCAGCGGTTGTGGAATAGCCGGACCCAAAAGGGCTTGCTGGCGACGTTGCGCCAGGGCCCGGCGGTCAAACAAGTCTCCGATTTGCTCAAGCAGTCGGACGAGTTCTTTGCGCGCGTCGAAGATGCTTGCGACGAACTCCAGAAAGCAGCCCGCAAAATCAGCTTCGGCAGCGGCGAAACAGCGCTGGCACGCCGCCGCGATTGGACGGAAATTCGAATTCGTCGTCCCTCGCTTGTGCCGGACAATGTCACCCTGTCCATCCAACGTTTGCGCGAAGCCGTGAGCAATTTGATCAAAATGAGTGAGGATAACGAGATCGGCCTGGAATTGCTTGAGTGCAATCGCCGATTGGGGGAGTTGCGGGATGAAATCGCTTTGTTTTTGAGCCAGGACGCGGACGGCCACGTCTATTGGGTCGAGCGCACCGGCAAGACCCAGCGCATTATTTCCTTAAACGCCGCTCCGATCGACGTGGCCGATTATCTCCGCCGCCGGTTGTTCCGCAGTGACACCTCCGTAATCATGACGAGCGCTACTTTGGCGACAGCAGTCCAAAGCCCAAAGTCCAAGGTCCAAAGTCCCCGGTCTCAGGATGCCGCCGCTGCCGCGCACTCCGCACTGCGCACTCCGCCTTCCGCACTGGACTACTTCGCCTGCCGCGTCGGCGCCGAATCCGCCACCATGCTCCAGGTCGGCACGCCCTTCGATTTCGAGCGTCAAATGAAACTGTTTGTTGTTCGCAAAATGCCCGATCCACGCGAAGACGGTTACCGCGATGCCCTACTCCATTGGATCGAGCATTTCATCAGGCAAACCCACGGCAAAGCGTTCGTCCTCTTCACCAATTTCAAGCTCATGCTCGAACTCGGCGAGCTTATGCAGCACTTCTTCGACGAACTGGGTCTCGCCTGCTTCGTCCAGGGAACAGGCACCCCGCGTTCTCTCATGCTTGAAAAATTCAAGGACGACGTGAACTCCGTCCTTTTCGGAACCGACAGTTTCTGGCAAGGCGTGGACGTTCCGGGCGAATCGCTCTCCAACGTCATCATCACGCGTCTGCCGTTCGCCGTGCCGGACCATCCGCTCATTGAAGCCCGCATCGAAGCCATTGAAGCCCGTGGAGGCGATTCTTTCCGCGAATTCTCCTTGCCTGAGGCCATCCTCAAATTCCGCCAAGGAGTCGGCCGCCTTATCCGCACCAAAACCGACACCGGTATTATCGTGGTTCTGGACAACCGCGTTCTTACAAAGAACTACGGCCGCTCCTTCATCGAGGCGTTGCCCAAATGCCCGGTCGAAGTGGTTTGAATCGGAAATCGATTGCGCAATTTCTATTTCGCAGACGGCTTAATGCGAAACGCGCCAGCGCCCCGCGCTTCACTACGGAAGCAATTTAGTGATTGGCAACCTCTCACACATTCGTATCGTGAGCGCGCGATAAGAATCACCACACCACTACTTATGGCTAGAACCGAAAGAATGCGCGTTCGCTCCCGCGAAGACGTCTCCGACATGCCCGATTGGCTGAAGGAAAAACGGTGCCCAAACAAGAAACAATATCTTTCGGGTAAACGAATCATGCCCAAAAATCTGACGGGGCGGGAAAAACTGACGGAGGTCGTGGATGAAACTTTTCTCGCTTATAATTCCGCTCGTCTAAAAGAAGGCTGCCAACTTTTTGCCGAGAAAATGCTCGACCCTGACGTGACCATCGGCATGAGCATCTCCGGCGCGCTGACGCCCGCGGGCCTGGGCTGTTCGTGCATCATTCCGTTGATCAAGGCCGGTTTCATTGATTGGATCGTTTCTACTGGCGCGAATCTGTACCACGACATGCACTTCGCGCTCGATTTTCCGGTGCACGCCGGCAGCTTCAAGTTCGATGACACCGACTTGCGCGACAATGACCTGGTGCGGATCTACGACGTGCTGATTCCCTACAGCGACGGCCTCATGACCACCGATGAGCTGCTTCGGCAAATACTCATGAGTCCTGAATTCCAGAAAGAGATGGGTACAGGCGAACTTCACTATTTGCTGGGCCGGTATAGCGCTGAATGGGAACGGAACAACAAGCTACGGGATGTCTCAGTACTTGCGGCAGCTTACCGCGCGGGCGTGCCGTGCTATACGTCGTCGCCGGGCGACTCGACCATCGGCATGAACGTGGCGGGGGTCGAGCTGCGCGGGAACAAACTGCGCTTGAATCCCGCCATCGATGTGAACGAGACGACCGCGTACGTGCTCGCCGCGAAACGGAGCGGCGGCCGCAGCGGGGTCGTGCTTTGGGGTGGCGGCAGCCCAAAGAATTTCATGCTCCAGACCGAGCCCCAAATCCAGGAAGTCCTGCGGATCAAAGAATACGGCCAGGATTTCTTCCTGCAGGTCACCGACGCGCGGCCCGATACCGGCGGGCTGTCAGGGGCGACGCCGAGTGAAGCCGTGAGCTGGGGCAAAGTGGACCCGACGAAGCTCCCGGACGCAATCGTGTGCTACACCGACTCGACGATTGCCATGCCGATCCTGACCCACTACGCGCTGGCGAAGCACAAGCCGCGCAAGCTCCGCCGCCTCTACGATCACCGCGAGGCGATGATGAAAGCGCTGACGAAAGAATATTTCGCCCACAACAATGTGAAGCTCATCGACGGCCGAGAGCCCGTTTTCGACTAGCGCCGGTCGGCCGCATCCCGCCAGGCCCGGAAGCACGCTCCGGCATGACTGCCAAGCAACTCGAACGCACTGCCCGCCGGCACGGCACACCGGTGGTCGTGATCGACCACAATGTCATCCGGCAAAACTATGCGGCGTTCCAGCGGCATCTGCCCAAAGTGCAGGCTTACTACGCGGTCAAAGCCAACGCCGAGCCGGCCATCGTGCGGACTCTTTACCGCGCTGGAGCGAGTTTCGATGTCGCATCACTGCCGGAGTTCATGCTGGTTTACGAAAACATCAAACACCTGCCTCCGAAGGAACAGCAGGATTTTATATGGGACAAAATCATCTACGCCAACCCCACCAAGCCAAAGGAAACTCTCCAGGCGTTGGATCGGTATAAACCCCTGGTCAGTTACGACAACGTGGCCGAGTTGCAGAAGATTAAACAATTTGCGCCGCATGCCGGCCTGGTGTTGCGCCTGCGGGTCCCCAACACCGGCTCGATGGTCGAGCTCTCCTCAAAATTCGGCTGTGATGCGGGCGAGGCGGTTGACCTCATAGTCGCTGCGTTCCAGATGGGACTGGTGGTTGAGGGCATCAGCTTCCATGTCGGCAGCCAGTGCACCAATTTCGAGAATTTCGTCCAGGCGCTCGAGATGGCGGCGGCCGTGTTACGCGAGGCCAAATCCCGCGGTCATGAAATCAAGATCCTAGATATCGGTGGTGGCTTTCCCGCGCCGTATAACGAGCACGTCAAGCCGTTCAGCGCCCTGGCCCGGAAGATCAATGTCGAGATCGAGCGGTTATTTCCCAAAGAAATCCAGATTCTGGCCGAGCCGGGGCGGTTTCTCATCGCGACTGCGGCAACGGCCGTGGCCCGCATCATCGGCAAGGCCATCCGCGACGGGAAGCGCTGTTACTATATTGACGACAGCGTTTATCACACGTTCAGCGGGATCATTTTCGATCACTGCCAATATCACTTGAAGGCCTTCAGAAAAGGAAGAACCGAAATTTGCGCCGTGTTCGGCCAGACTTGCGATGCGCTCGACACAATTTCGCTTTCGGAAGAGTTGCCGGAACTGGAGATCGAAGACCTGGTCTATTCCCAAAACATCGGGGCTTACAGCAGCGCCTCTGCGACGTGGTTCAATGGTTTCCCGCCCGCGAAGATCGTGCATGTGAATGCACAAAGCGAAGCTAAGCTAAGGGAATAATTCGATTACCACCAGGTTGGGGCTCCTGCCCTCGCCCTGGATCATGATAATAGGATCAGTCAATGGCACCGCATAGGGCAGCCGGACTGGCGAGACTAGCGCCCTCGTCGGGAGCACCTGGGATTGCTGTGGCGGCTCGCGCCATACCAGGGGCGTGAGTTGCCCGGGTACGGGTTCTGCCTCTGCTGTTGTCGCGGTGGATTCAGATAAAGCTGCACTGTGCGCCTGCGTCGCGGCATCCGCACCTGGAGAATCACCCTGGACAAAAGTTAAGTGGAGCCCGGGGTGGGAACCGGATATAGCTCCACCTGACGACCGCAGGCCGGAGACGATCTCGGAATCGTGCTGCATCATGGCAGTGATTACATCTGCCGAAACCTTCAAGTCGCGCAGGTAAATGATTTGGTCGGCGTCCAGGTTGAAGGTGCCGGCTGAGTCGATGAAGGTTAGCATGACTCCCTGGTCGATCCCCGCCTGGACCAGTTTGACGATATCGATTAGCCAGGGTGAAACGTAAGCACCGGGCGGCATCGGTCCTGCAGCAACCTTTTGATTGGCTTCCGGCGGAACTCCGGATGGATGTGTACTCACAGCGGCGCTGGCCGGCGCCGAAAGGTTGGTTGAGGACACCTGGTGGCTCTCGACCACTGGCTCTCCGGGCGGAAAACCTGGCGAGGGCTTGCTTGCCTCCTGTGCTGCGAGGCTGGCGGTTGTTGCCGCCACTGCTGCCAGCCCACAAAGCAGACCGAATGAAACCCTCAGGTTCATAGCGCCCAATGCCGTGCTACTCAGATACGCCTTAGGTTACACCGTTGGACTCGATTCGGGAAGTGGATATTCGAGTCGAGATAGATATTCCATTCGAGACGACGAATGGTTTTACTGATTTCGTGCAACAGAAGAACAACCTGCTCCTGCAGTCCAGTTTGACAAGTATTGCTCTACTTACCGTCTTCGGCGCAGGTTGCCGCACGCAGCCCGCCCGAACGCCGGCTTTCTCTACCATCGAAACCGTCGGTCGCCCGGGCAAGAACCGCTTCAACACACCTGTAAATCAAGTCCTGACGCCGGCTGGCCGACTGGTCGAGTTGCCCGGACTGCGTCCACAGGCACTGGCGCTGAGCCCCGATGGCACATTGCTGGCGACCGCCGGCAAAACGCACGAGTTGTTCATCGTGAGTCCTGTTTCGGGAGACATCAGGCAACGCGTGCCGCTGCCGCCGAGCAGAAGAGAGGAATCATCCTCCGGGCCGGTTTCGGACCAGATTCTGAAACTCGATGAGAAGGCGCAGCCAAGCTATACCGGACTGGTTTTTTCTCCCGATGGCTCGCGCATCTATCTCGCCAATGTCGAAGGCGATATCAAAGTTTTTGGCGTCGAGAACTCCGGAAAGGCTACCGCCTTGTCCAGCCTGCCGCTGCCGCTGGCGGGTACGCGCGACCGAAAGGCCGATATCCCGGCCGGCCTGGCCGTGTCGACCGATGGCAAACGCTTGTACGTCGTTCTGAATCTCTCCAACCGCCTGGCGGAGTTGGACGCAACGACGGGCCAAGTGCTTCGGCTCTGGGACGTGGGCTTCGCGCCCTACGATGTCGTGCTGGCGGGAGCAAAGGCCTATGTGAGTAATTGGGGCGGGCGAAGGCCGGACGCGGACTCACTGACCGGACCCGCCGGTCGCGGCACGCGCGTTCGTGTTGACCCCATTCGCCACATCGCCTGCGAAGGCTCTGTGTCGATCATCATCGTGGAACCAAAAGATTCCCCACTCCGCACTCCCCGCTCCGAACTCGTGACGGGCCTTCACGCTTCCGCGATGGCCCTGTCACCCAACCGACGCTGGCTGGTTGTCGCCAACGCCGGCAGCGACTCGCTGACAATTTTGGATACTCGCGACGACCGTATCGTCGAGACAGTCGGCGCCCGGCAAAACCCGGCCGATTTGTTCGGAGCCCAACCCGATGCGCTGGCCTTCGATCGAGCCGGAAAGCGACTCTTTGTTTGCAACGCTTCGCAAAACGCCGTGGCAGTATTTGATTTTCAGCCGGGAAAATCCAAGCTACTCGCCCTGATACCGGTTGGCTGGTTTCCTGGCGCCATTGCCCACGACGCCAGGCGCGATGCCCTTTACGTGGCCAACATCAAAGGACTCAGCCCGGGCCGTTCGCGCGCGTCGGATGGTCGAACCGAATTCAACTCGCATCAATACCACGGCTCTTTGAGCCTGATGAAAGTTCCTTCCGCGAGGGAATTGGCGGCGATGACTCACGTGGCGCTGGACAACCTTCGTTATCCATTGCTTCAACAGGCGGCTCTGCCGCCCCGGCCCGGCCGGCCGCCGCAGCCGGTGCCGGAGCGCGTCGGCGAACCGAGCGTGTTCAAACATGTCCTTTATATCATCAAAGAGAACCGCACCTACGACCAGGTGCTGGGCGACCTGCCTGAGGGCAACGGCGACCCATCGCTTTGTGTCTTTGGCGAGCGGGTCACGCCCAATCAGCACAAAATCTGCCGCGAGTTTGTGCTGCTAGACAACACTTACTGCTCCGGTATCCAAAGTTCCGACGGCCATCAATGGACTGACAGCGCCCTCACAACCGATTACATGGAACGCTCGTTCGCCGGCTATCCGCGCAGCTACCCCGACGGCATGGGGGATAACGAAGTCGATGCGCTGGCCTATTCCCCGGCCGGCTTCATTTGGGACAACGCTATTGCCCATGGCAAATCGCTGCGGGACTATGGCGAGTTCGCTATTACGGAGGTGCATTGGAAGGATCGCTCGCGGACCAGAGAACCGAAGTTTTTGGACTTCTACCATGATTTTACGCGGCAAACCGGCGAGCTGGAAATCCACAGCCGGCCGGCGATCGAATCGCTCCGGCCTTACCTCGCCACGAACACCGTTGGTTGGGCAATGAACATTCCCGATCAATTTCGCGCCGCGCAGTTCATCAAAGAATTGAAGGCATTCGAGCAATCGGGCGACTTTCCGAATCTGGCAATCATGTGCCTGCCCGACGATCACACCAGCGGCACGAAGGCGAACTCGCCGACACCGGCGGCCCAGGTGGCGGACAATGATCTTGCGCTGGGCCAAATTGTCGAAGCCGTCAGTCACAGCCGGTTCTGGCGAGAGACGTGCATCCTGGTTATCGAGGACGATCCCCAGGCGGGCTGGGACCATGTGAGTGGTTATCGCACGACCGCGTACGTCGTGAGTCCCTACACGCGGCGCGGCGCGGTTGTCAGCACTCAATACAACCACACCAGCCTGCTCCGAACTATCGAGTTAATCCTTGGTTTGCCGCCGATGAACATCTTCGACGCCACCGCCACCCCTATGTTCGATTGCTTCACGACACAACCAAACCTCACCCAATTCACCGCAGTCCCGAACAACGTTCCTCTCGATGAGATGAATCCCGAGCCAAAAAAGATCTCCGACTCGTTGCTGCGAAAAAATGCGAGAGCCTCGGCCCGGTTGCCGCTCCAGGCGGCGGACCGCTGTCCGGAGGATGTGCTCAACCAAATTTTGTGGCACGCGATGAAGGGACCAAAGGCGGAATACCCCGTGTGGGCCGTCCAGGCAGCGCCCGATCGAGACTGAGAAGGGGCTACACTTCGCCGCACGCCGCGCTTGCAATCCTGCCTGACCCGTTCCATGCTCCCAGCAACGGTCTAGACGCGGCGTAACACGTATTGCGCCGCGGACGATAGAATGAGTGCCGCACCTGAAAGCGAGTTTGATCTTGAGAAGCTGTTCCTGCCTGCCTGGGCACAGCAACCTTCTTCTGCCAAACAATATGCCCAGTACGACGGCCGGGAGGAGCAGCGCGGCGAGCGGCGCGACGAGCGGCGGCCGGGCCGTTCACGACCGCCTCGCGACGCGGCCGGCGGACGGCGTCGGGAGGACTCAGGTCCGCGGACCGAGCGACCTCGCAGGCCGCGGGTTGAGGGAAGCCAGGAACGAGCGCCCACTGGTGACCGGCGCACACCGGGGCGTGGCGCGCCACGCGAGGACCGTGAGCAGCGCCCGGGGCACGGACGACCCGAACGGCCCGAGCGTCGTGAACCCCCTCCGCCGCTGCCGGAAATCAACGTCTCTTTACTACCCGACGACAAGGGCGTCGAATCGCTTGCGCGCCAGATCAAGATGACCGGCCGGGCCTATCCGCTCTTCGGGATTGCGCAGATGATTCTGCAGAAACCGGAGCGGCATGCGGTCACGTTCGGCGTCGAAAAGAACGCCGCGGGTCAATTGGTGCAGCCGCTCTTCGTGTGCGCCTTGGACGAGTCACTCTGGCTTTCCGAAGACGAAGCGATCGCCCATGTCCTGAAAAAATTCTTCACCACGTTTTACCAGGCCGAACGCACCGCCATCGAGCCGCCGAAAGGCAAATACACCTTCGTCGCCCAGTGCGGTATGAGCGGAAAAATCCTCGGCCCGCCCAACCACCACGACTACCAGAACCAACTGCGCAAACTGCACGCCGAGCGCTTTTCCCGAATGCCGTTCGAGGTGTACAAGTCACGCGTTCGAATTGTGCGCGACGAGGAGGTAGTGAAGAAGTGGACCGAAGAACAAAGTTTCACGACCGAATACCTTTGCCTGAACCTGCCCGAGCCGCACCGATTGAGCAGCATGGAAGCCGTGGAGAAGCATTTTCGCGAGGTCCACAAGGAAAACATCATCAAGCCGGTCGAAACACACACCATGAGCGGCTCTGGCGCCCGCGCACTGCGCAGTCCGCAGTTGCTGCGCTTGATTCGTCAGGTTTGGGAAGATCAGCGCCGGTTTCCACTTCAGATCGCAACGGTCTTGAGCCAGCAGTTCGCGTCCCACGGCCTCCAGTTTTTCAAAGTCAACAAAACCATTACCCACGTTTCGGTGGCACGTCCGCATTATCTGGATACGGAAGCCACGCCCGTTTCCGACGGTGTGAAGTGCATTGTCGATTACATCAATGCGAACTCGAAGTGCAGCCGCCGGCAGCTCATCGAAACCTTGGCCCCTCCTCCGACTTCCCCGCCCGCCCAGTCTGAACAGGCAGCCGAACCGCCCCAACCGACTGCCGAGCAGACAGCGGTCATTGCTGACCTCCATTGGCTTGTTCACCAGGGTCACGTCATCGAATTCGCCAACGGAACACTTGAGACAGCCAAGAAACCTGTCCCCAGACCCCCTAAGCCCCAACCGAAGGCGCCGGAGCAATCTACCGTAGCCGCGTCAGAGGTTCCGCCCGTCGAGGCTCTGGAGACTGGTTCAGCACCGGAGGCTGCGTCCGGGCCTGCCGCCGACTCCGTCGGCGTAGAGTCGGTCCTGCCAACCGAGCCACAGGCAGACCCGCCGACTCCTGCGTCCCTGCCTGAAGAGGGCCAAAAAGAGCCTCTGCAGCCCGCCGAAGGAATGCCGCCAGGGGAGCCTGCCACTGCGGAGCCTGCCGCGCCCGAGGCGGCAAATCATCCAACCGAAGTTTCCGTAGTGCACCCGCACTGATCCATGGCTTTTAGCAATTTTGGCCTTTCTTCGGCCGTGCTCGAAGGCGTCAAGGCGATGGGCTACGTCGAGCCGACGCCCATCCAATTGCGCACCATCCCGCTCATTATGGCCGGCCAGGATGTCATCGGCAGCGCCCAGACCGGCACCGGCAAAACCGCCGCTTTCGCCCTGCCGATCCTCTCACAACTCGGCCAGCACCGGCCCCAACCCCGGGTGCTGGTCCTCGAACCGACGCGCGAACTCGCCGCCCAGGTCGAGACTGCTTTGCGCGATTTCGCCCGGTTTACGAATCTGCGCGTGGCGGTCGTGTTCGGCGGCGTCGGTTACGGCCAACAAAAAGACGCCTTGCGCAGCGGATTGGACGTGCTGGTAGCCACCCCGGGCCGCTTGCTCGACCTCATGCAGCAGGGCTGCTGCCGGCTCGACCACGTTCAGTTCCTGGTGCTGGACGAAGCCGATCGCATGCTCGACATGGGCTTCCTTCCCGACGTGCGGCGCATCGTCCAGAAATGCCCGCGCGAGCGGCATACCTCTTTGTTTTCCGCCACGATTCCGCCCGAGATTGAGTCGCTGATCCACTGGGCGATGACGCACCCGCAAACTGTCGAGATTGGCACGCGCCGCACCCCGGCCGAAACCGTCAAACATGTAATTTATCCCGTCGCCGACGCGCAGAAGACCGACCTCTTGCTCGAGCTGCTCAAACGCGTCAACTACGACTCCGTCATCGTCTTTTGCCGCACCAAACACGGCGCCGACCGCGTCGCCCACCTGCTCAAGCGGTATAATCACGCCGTGGCCGTCCTCCACTCGAACCGCACTCAGCGCGAACGCGAGCAGGCCCTGCGCGGCTTTCGCGATGGCCGCTTCGAAGTGCTCGTGGCCACCGACATCGCCGCCCGCGGGCTGGACATTGCCGACGTCAGCCACGTCATCAACTATGATGTGCCGCAGCATCCCGAGGATTACATTCACCGGATCGGCCGTACCGGGCGCATGGAGGCCAAAGGCGACGCGTTCACGCTGATGGTCGCCGAAGATGCGCGGCACGTGCAGGCCATCGAGCGGTTTATCAGCCAAAAAGTCCCGCGGGTGAAGCTAGAGAACTTTGATTACCGCTACACGGCCTTATTCGAAGCCGGCAAGCCGGGCCAGCCTGAAGGGAGAGCCCGGCGTGTCACCGGTGTGCGCTTGCGCGGCGGCTACTTCTTCGGCATGGCGAAAAGGCGGCGATAAAGGGCAGGGGAGAAAGCAGAAAGCAGAACGTAGAAAGTGGAAAGAAACATGGACTGGACGAACCCGACATCCTCGGGCGACCGGTCAGGCCGGCCGGAGACGCCGTCCGCGAGTACCTCTGCCGCGGACAAACCGTCCGAGCTCAGAGTTCGCAAGCGCCTTACCTTTTCGTCCGCCAGCGGCCGAGACAGCACGCTGGAGGTTTTCACGCTCAGCCTGGGCGAGGAAACCATCGAGCTGCTGCCGTTAAAGAACTGGAGCCAGTTGGATCATTACAAATGGACGGCCCGCGGGAAACTTCCGGGTGAGCCGGCCGGACTGGAAATTGCCTTCGATCATCTCAATATTGCCGGCGAAACCATCGCGGTCAGCGACCCGGCCGGAGCCGCGAAACTCGAGCGATTATTCAATGAGTGGCTCCACCTGGAACGAGAGACGCAGGAATTGTCCCGTCAAAAGGCCCACGCGCAGCCCCGCTCGGCCGTTCGGGAGGCAGCGCCGCAGCCGGTCGCGGCGGGACCGCGCTTTCGCGTCGAGGTCGATAAGCGGGGTCAGGTCCATATTGACTGCTGTCAGGGCCGCGACACGGCCGCGACCATCGGGCTGACTGTCGCCGGGTTCAATAGCCTCAGTCAGCAGGGACTGATGCGCAAACCGCGCAAAGTGGCGACAGGCGCTCTGCATGATTGGGTCGAACTCGACGGTGAGCTGTTTAGTTTCGAAAACGGTCGGAACGACACCGCTTTGCTGGAGAAGGCGCTCAACGAGCGCTATGTCCCGACCGGGCTCGTTGGCGCCGGCCTGGAGGTCGTGATTTTCCAGAATGCAGCTTCGCCGACCGGGTTTGACATCCAGTTTCCAGTAATGGTCGCCGGCGTGCCGCATAACCAGCGGCAGCGCTTGGATAATCAGTCGCTGGAGCTGTTGCAGGACCAGCAGCGCTGCGGTCTGATGCGCAATGAAATTATAGTGAAACTCATCCCGCCAAACCTGGTGTTCAAGCAAAGGACCTCCGATGGCGGAGAACAATACCTCGCCCAGAGCCCCGATCACATCGTCGCCCTCCCGGAGGAGGAGGGCCGGCCAAAAACCATCGATTTGAGTCAGCTGCTGAATCTTCTGCGGCTTAATCCAGCGGAACTAACGGCCGTGTTCGGCCATCCGGTTGTTAACCGGCAGGCGAAGGCCGCTCCCTCGCCTCACCCTTCGGGCGAGCCTCAATTGCAACCTGACCGCTCGAGCCCGATATCGCAGGCCAAACCGCAGCCAGCGTCGCCCACGCCGCCGCCCGCCAAACCAGCGCATTTGACCGGAGCCAGCAAAGTTGGTCTGGAATCGCTCGAATCCACACCGACGCCTACTCCACTCGCGAGTGGGCCAATACCGGAGGCGGACCAACCCGCCCCCAAGCGAGCAGAAACGAGCCGGCCTTTGCCGAATTTGTGGTTAAGCAAAATCTTGGCTCAGCCCGCGTCGCCAAATGATTGGTTCAATCGTCTGGCTTACGGCAACCTCGCCGAGCGGTTCGGGAATTCCACCGAGGGCAGGTTCGGTCCGAGCCACTGCTGGTTTGTCCGCCTGGGTGAGTCCGAAGACATGGACGACCCGGCGTTCAAAGGAATTTTCTTTACAGAAAGAGGCAGCCTCGGGTTTCTCAATCAGGGACAGTTGGCGCGCTTCAACCATGGGGTGGCCTTTCTCGGGACGCGGGAATCTGCGCTAGAAGGCATCGACGTCAACCTTGTCGCTGTTGGGCTGGATAGCCAGGAGCGCGTGTTGTTTGTATTGAGCGATAATTACCGCGGGCAATTTGGAGTGCCGGAAACCGCCCTGATGGAAGTCGTGCGTCGGTTGGGCGAATGCGGCGCCAGCATCATGAGCGTGCAGGAAACACTGTCCAGTCGCGAGCCACTTGAGGTCGTGTGGACGGTGCCGGCGGAGCAAGCCGACCCGGAAAATCCTGAGGCGCTGGAGAGCAGAAGGCCGTCGGCCTGAAATCGGCGGCGCGGACGGCGAGCAAAGCTGGCCTGGGCAGCAATCCACGATGTTGCGTTGTCCCACAAATGGCTTGCGTGCGTGCGGCGAAAAGAAGATCGTCGGGGCAACATCATAACACTCATCCAGCATATGAATCGAATACTGTTCAGCTTTTCGTTTTTCGCCACGGCGTTGGCCGCGGCGGTACTGTTCGCCGACGACGCGCCAGTCCCGACGGGAAAGTGGACCACCAGGAAGGTCAATGACCAGGGGCAGAGCTATTCCCAGACGCTCGAAATTAAGAAAGACAAATTCGTTTTCCAGGTCCTTGGCGCCGACGACCAGGTCGCGCTCTATGCCGAGGGCGACGTGCAGCTGAAGAAACTAGGACCGTTTAACTCCGCCCGCTTTTTCCATGTGCGCGGCGGCCAGTCCTCGGCGGATCTGCAGGACGTGGATGAGGAACGCCAGGTCGTGTATGTGATCGATACGGAGAAGGACGTGTGGATTGTTGCGTCGAATTTTGACGCCGACCGCCAGGAAAAACCGAGCGTTGATGTGTACCGGCGCGCGAAGGCTGGCGCCCCGGCTGCCGCCGCCGGCGGTGGCACGCTGGTGATCGACGAAATTGAGATGGCCGACACACCGCAAAGCGCGACGTGGTACATCTGTTTTGAAGCCACCCTCGGCGATGCGAAAAAACGTTATTACGTGGCGAACAAGGGCTATGACAAAAACCAGGTCACCATCCCGGTGGCGCTGGAGTTGCCCAAGGCGCAGGCCGGGCAGAAGTGCACGTTCAAGATGCAATTGGACGACGTGGACGAGGATGCGTGCGGCGAAGAAACGGACAACAAGAGCACGGGTGATTTTACCGTCAACGAAAAAGGATCCCAGGTGTATAAGCCGGAGTCGAATTGGCGGTACACGATCCGCTGGCACTTGAAATAAGCGCCAGCGTCCGTCCGGTTCAAGGTGGCCATGGAGCCACTGGTACTAGCTGAATTTCATCGCGCTCTCAACGCGCAGTTCGCCGAAGTTGGCGGCGTCCAGGTGGTGGGCAGTTATGGGGCCGCGCGGGCGGAACATGCCGCGCTGCGCGAGACCGCCGGCCTTCTGGATTTCAGTTTCCGCAGCCGGCTTTGCGTGACGGGGGCCGACCGCGCGCGGTTTCTTCACGGGCAGGTGACGAACGACATCCAGTGTTTGCAGGCGGGGGAGGGGTGTTATGCGGCGCTCGTCACGGCCAAGGGCAAGATGCAAAGCGATCTAAATGTATATTGCCTGGAGGCCGAGCTGTTGCTGGATTTCGAGCCCGCTCTGACTGAGAGGGTTTCCCAGCGCCTCGAGAAATTCATTGTGGCGGATGACGTGCAGGTCACGGATGTCGCGCCGCTTTACGGATTGCTCAGCGTTCAAGGACCGAAAGCCTCCGCGGCGATGACGGCGCTGGGACTGATTCACGAGCTCCCCGGACGAGCATTCGCTTTCGTCAAATTAGATCACGCGAAGCTGGGTGAAGTTTACCTGATGAACCAGCCTCGGCTGGGGACGGCCGGCTTCGAGCTGTTCGTGCCGACCCCGGGGCTGCGCAATCTGGCGGAACGGCTTAACGGTTGCGTTTGCGCCGTCGGCGGTCGTCCCGTGGGCTGGCAGGCGTTCGAGACGGCACGCATTGAAGCGGGCGTGCCGCGGTTCGGCGCGGATATGGATGAAACCAAGTTTCCACAGGAGTGCGGCATCGAAGGCCGTGCGGTGAGTTACACCAAGGGCTGCTATATCGGACAGGAAGTGTTGAACCGAATTCATACGTTGGGCCACGTCAACAAGGAACTGCGCGGTTTGCGCCTCGTCGATGATTTGGAGAAGCTGCCGGTCAAGGGAGACAAGCTATTTCAAGCCGGCCGGGAGGCGGGGCACGTGACCAGTGCCGCTTTTTCACAGGTGATGAAGGGCAATATCGCCCTGGCCGAACTGCGCCAGGAAGCTGGCTCTGTGGGGAATGAGTTGATCCTGAAATCGGCGGCGGGTGAGAGCCGGGCGCGAGTGGTCGAGTTGCCGTTTAAGCCCTGACCCGAGTCTTCCCTGCCCGCGATAGGCCACCAAGGCAGGAATTGCTCCGGCTGCGCAGAGCCTCGCGCTCGGCCGGTCTGAGGCCGCGCGGATCGAAACGATAACGGTAGTGCAATAGCAACAGGTTCTCGAGCGATTGGCGTTCGCCCAGCACGGCAGGTTCACTGGCAGCCCGCGCCAGCCAGGCCGACAGCGGTTCGCTCGGCTGGCGCCGGATGCCGCGCGCCGCCAGCCGGGATTCCAATTGATAGAATTCTGAGTCCAACCCCGGCCAGGTCGGGCGGCTGGCCGCTGATCCGTCGCGGCCGTTTCGGCGCCGGCGCCGGCTGCGCAGCAGGATCTGGAAAAGCAGCACGCCGAGAACTGGCACCAACGCCCAAAGGAAATACTGCCGGAGCCGGTATTGGCCGTAGCGCAATTTGGCGAACTCGAAGACTACTCGCGACCATGCGTCCGAGAGGAATTGGAAAGCGGATGCTCGAGACGCTTCCGCATTGAGCCAGGAGGCCGGCGTGGTATCAAAATTCTCCCAGGTTCCCTGTTCGTCATTCCATACAAGGGACCAGGCATGGGCATCCCGCTGGCGAACAACAAAACTCTTTCCGGACGCCTCGTGAACGACATAGCCAACCGCGTAGCGGGCGGGGATATCGAGCTTGCGCAGCAGCAGCACCGTGGCCGTTGCAAAGTACTCACAGTGACCGCTGCGCGTCTCAGTCAGGAAACGGGCCAGCGGGGTTTCGTTCGCAGTTGCAGAACGCGGAGGTGCTTGCCAGGTGCTATAAGAAAACTCTGTTGCGAAGAACCTCTCCAGCGTTCGCAATATTTCCTGACGACTCTTGCCTGCCAGTTGCAGTTCATTGGTTACGCTCGAAAGCACGCGCGTCTCCGCGGGTGATACCTGCTTGTCTTCACGGTCGTCCGGTGGGGAATCGATGGTTTTTCCAGGTCCATACCAGTCCTCCAGCATCACAAGGCCGGGTCCTTCAGCCAGCACCGCGCCCGTTTTGTTTTGATAAAGATTGTAGGCGGAGCATTTTTCCAGGCGCCCGCTGCCCTCGGCTAGCGGCAGCAGCCCTACGTGAAGGCCCTCGCGGCGCCGATCGAGATAGGCAGCGATTTTGACTGACGCGGCGTTGGTCTTGCCCTGCACCAACACCCACGTGTCTTTGGTTATTAGCGAGGGTTGGATGTTCTCGAAATCGTTCCTCTGATTTCCCGCATACCAGGTTTGCGCTTTGTAAGTGCGGTAACTGGCTTCACGCAGCAGGCCCGGCGGCGCAGTGCCCTCCCTTGGCTCAAGACGAATCACAATCTTGCCCGAGGTTTTGATCCGGCCGATTTGACCCAGAGAAGTTTTGCTCTTATCGCCCTCGGAGCCGCCCCGACGGGTGAAGCTGGCCAGCCATTGGCTGTTGAGGCCGTCCAGATAGCGCTGCAACTGACCGAGGCCGCGCTGACCTCCATAGCCGAGCAGGACCGCCGCGGCGAGCGCTGTTGCCCAGGTCAAGGCGCTGAATCGTCGCGCGCGCTGTGACCACAGGCCCCAGGCGAGCAGTCCGCCTAATCCCCAGAAAAACAGGTTATCTTCGCGGCTGTGGCTGCAGGCGGCCAGCAGGCACAGTCCGAAGTAGGCGTACGAAATATCGACGACGCGCATGGGCGGCCGGGGCAGACCCTGCTTCTGGGCGCGCTTCCACCGCAGCCGCATGATCAGGGAGATCGTCTCCAACGGAATGCCCTGGCTCGAACTGAATACCTGGGCGGCGATGAAAAAGAAAAAAATCATCGGCAGCCAGCGAATCAGCGCTGCCGCCGTCCGGGCGCTGGCCGTCCCGGCATTGTGTTGGGTGAAATAGTTTGGATTTTGCAGTAGGCCGCGGAAGTCCGCTGGTCCTTCATTGGCGGTAAAGGCGTAGATGGCGGTTCCCAGGAAGAGCAGCGTGCAAAAGATCCAAATGCGGCTGAATTCCTCTTCCGAGATTTCCCAGCGGATCTGGACCCATCTCGAACTCTCCAGCACCACCGCCAGGAGAAGGCCCGGCAGGACGAAGCCTGTCTCCCAGCCCCAAAACAACAGGCTTGCTCCCAACAGGAGTGGAGGTGTCTTCATCCGGATTAGTTCAAATCAGGTTTGCCAGGTCCTGCTCAATCCGGCCCAGTTGCAATACCCGGAACTTCGCCGGGTCTTCGCTCATCGGGCCGGGTTCGAGCGTGGGACCGCCGGGCTCGACAATCACCAGGACCATCACCGGAATATTCAGCCGTTTGATTTTTTCCACGAAGGCCCGCCGCTCCTGGTCCCACGCCATCAGGACGCAAAGGCAGCCGCTGACCGCGGTGATATGGTTGAGGACCAAATGTTCCAGCGCCCCGAACGGCTGGTCGCCACAGGGTCTCACCGAGGCCAGAATCTCCAACATCTGCTCCGTGTGCGCCAGACCGCGCCCCGCAGTAAACTTGTAGGACTGGGGGCCGACGAACAACAGGTCGAGCAACGATTCCTGGGTCTGAATGGCGCAGGCGAACGATGCCGCCACCGATACGGCTTCCTCGAAAACTTCGCTGTGCGGGTCGGCGGTAAAAGTGTCCAGTACCAATGCATGACGCACAAAGAATTCGTCTTCGAATTCTTTCACCACCGGTTTGCCGGCTTTGGCCCAGGTGCGCCAATGAATGTGCCGCAGAGGATCTCCGTGACGGTAATCGCGCAGCGCCACGAATTCCTCGCTTTGGCCCACGTTCGACGCCAGGGCGACTCCGCCGTCCTGATATTTGAGTGTGCCGGGAAAGCTCAAAGGAGGAAGCCTATAACGCCGGGGAAGTATCAGCGTCGTCTGTGGCATCGGCATTTTCGTAAAGGCCCGCAGCAGCCCGAGGGGATCAGGCCGCGCCAACCGTACGCCTTTGAATCGCAGCGCACCTCGGCGCACGGGTGTGAGCTGCAGCCGGACCTCGACTTCCTCCTGGGGGGTGGCGGTGGGCACGGCCGCATCCTTGACGGCCAGCTCCCGGAAAGGGTTCGCCCACGGGCGCGCGCTGAAGCGGAATGACCGGTGGCGCTTGCGCTCGGCAGCCTGGGCCGTCGCCCATTCTCGAAACGAGGGCCGCGAATCGGCGAGCTCTTCCATCAACGTCAACCCAGCCTGGTTCCTGGCCGTCAAATTCCTAAGCACCACTGTGTAGGTGAGCGGACAACCGACGGTGCCGAAGCGCGGCAGCAATCGCAGGGCGGAAAAGGAGGAACGGAAAGTCCAGACGAACGCCGCGGCTACGACCAGCAAACCCATCAGCAGTGCCAGGGCCTGATACGCCACATTGTTATCCGTGTCCGGCCCAAGGACGCTTGTAGCCACCAGTGCGCACAAAACGGCCAACCCCGCCGGCGTAAAACGCAACTGACACCAGTGCCGAATCCCGGACCCGAGCCGGTAGGCGCGGTACAACGGACGCAGCAAAAGATTCACGACGACGTGAAATCAACAATCCAAAATCCAAAACGCAAGATCCAAAATCTTCAGGCAGGCACCTTCGTTTTCTTTACTACTTCTTCGACGACCGATTGCGCCGTTTGACCCGAAAAGCGCGCCTGAGGTTCCATCACGAGCCGATGTGCGATCACCGGCGCCGCCAGTTCCTGGATTTGCTCCGGCGTTACGAAATCGAGTCCGTCAAATAATGCGAGCGCCTGGGCAGCCTTCATCAGGGCGAGAGAAGCTCGGGGGCTGGCACCCAACTGCACTCCCGGGGCCGCGCGTGTCGCCCCGACCAATTCCACGACATACCGTTTCAATTCGTCGCTGAAGCGCACTTCCTCGACGGCGCGCCGCAGCGCCAGCACGTCCGCCATGGAAGCGCAGGATTTGAGCTCGACCAGCGGGTGGTTGTGTTCCTGAGCTGTGAGGATGGCAACCTCATTGTCCGGCGGCACGTAACCTAGCGCAAACTGCATCGCAAAGCGGTCCATTTGCGCCTCCGGTAGGGGATACGTGCCGCGGAACTCGACCGGGTTTTGAGTGGCGATGACGAAGAACAATCCGGATAAATCGCGCCGTTCGCCATCCACGCTGACCTGACTTTCGCCCATCGCCTCCAGCAGCGCCGATTGCGTGCGGGGTGAGGCGCGGTTGATTTCATCGGCCAAAAGGACGTTCGTAAAGATGGGGCCTTCGTGAAAATGGAACTGCTGATCGAGCTGGCTGAAAACCGAGACACCCAGGATATCGGAGGGCAGCAGATCGGGCGTGAACTGGATTCGTTTGAATTGTGCGTCAATCGAGCGGGCAAGAGCTTTGGCCAGCGTGGTCTTGCCCGTGCCGGGAAAATCTTCCAATAACACGTGGCCACCGCTGGCCAGCGCCGCCAGCAGTTTCCGGGTCGAGCCGGCCTGCCCTTGCATGATCCGAGCGATGTTCGCGGCGATGTTCTGGTACACCGCCCGCGCGGCTTGATGCGAATTTCGCACCGCCTCCTGGTCCACTTCCGCGAATACACCCGAAACAACCAGGGCCGGCATAGCGGCGACCGACACCCTGCTCTGAATTTCTTCCACCCGCTCAGGCATGGCAGTATCTTAACCTGCGCTCCTTCTGACTGCGAACAAATTCGTCTTCCGAATAAAACGCGAACAACCAGCAAGCTAATGCCGCTTGGGGGAATTGGCGTCTGGTCAAAAATAACGTGCGGATTTCCGGTTCGTGCCGTACGGTCCTCTTGCAGCTCACGTTGAGGATCGCTTTGTGAAGATCTCTTGGTTCATTAATCGGATCCTTGCGGTGGCAGTGTGTCTATTTGCCGGCCACGTGCGCGCCTGGAACAGCACGGGGCACATGATCGTGGCCGAGCTGGCCTGGCGCGCGATGTCTCCGGCCAAGCGCACAGCGGCCGCGCAACTGCTCCGGCATCACCCGCATTACGCCGAATTGCTCGAGGCGGAACTGGCCGCCGGCGTCGATCATGATGAGTGGGTTTTTCTGCGCGCCGCCACTTGGCCGGATCTGGTCCGTCCAGCCCTGCCCGGCCGACCTCCCAAGCCCGAGCGCATCACCCGCTATCACCATCCCGATTGGCACTTCATCGATTTGCCTTACATCCTCCCGGCCGATCGCGCCGCATTCGACCCGGCCGCTTATCAACCAGGCGTCACCAACGCGGTGGAACGACTCGCCACCATGGAGGCTGAGTTGAAATCCGCGTCTGGCGACATCACGAATCGCGCCATTGCCCTGTGCTGGTATCTGCATCTGCTTGGCGACATCCATCAGCCGCTGCATTGCGCGACGTGGTTTTCGCCGGAATTTCCCGGACCGAACGGCGATTCCGGTGGCAACGTGGTGGCCATCAAGCCGCACTCATCGCCCGTCAAGCTGCATTCCTTCTGGGATGAACTGTTGGGGACCGGTGAGAGCTACACCTTCATCGATCACATCGCAGACACGATTGAAACCAACCCATTGCTCACAAAGGCAAAACTGAAGGAGTTGAAGCACCACAAAACGTATCAATCCTGGGCCGAGGAGAGCTTCAACTACGCCGGCGCCTTCGCTTATCTGGATGGAAACCTCAAGCATGCCAAGTACCAGCAAAACATCACTGCAGTGGACGTGCCTGAGCTCAACTCAAACTACGAGGACAATGCCCGCTCGCTCGCCCAGCGGCGCATCGCCGCCGCCGGAATCCGGCTGGGGCTCAAGTTCAAGCACTTGTTTTGACCACCATGCTTGCGGAAAGGTGCATACCTCTAACGCCGGCTCGATAGTCGCATCGCATGTATCGCATACTCTCATTCGACGGCGGCGGCATTTGCGGCCTCGTCAGCCTGGCCCTGCTGAAGCGCCTCGAGGGCCGGGTGCCCCAGCTCACCAGCCGCGCCGATTTGCTCGCCGGCACATCGACCGGCGGCATCATCGCCCTCGGCCTCGCCGCGGGCAAATCGTTGGACGAACTGATTTCTCTGTATCAGGAAAACGCCGAAAAAATCTTTGCTGATTCTTTGCTCGATGACATTTTCAACCTCGGCAGGATTTTCGGCGCCGATTACGACCAGAAGAACCTGGAGAAGAGCCTGAAAAAAGTTTTCCAGGACAAGCGGCTGAAGGATTTGAAAAAGCGGGTGCTGATTCCGTCTTTCAACCTGGACAACGCCGACAGGGACGAAACAAAGCGAACGTGGAATCCGAAATTCTTTCACAACTTTCCGGGTGAGGATTCGGATGGAGATGAATTTGTCGTTGAAGTGGCGTTGGACACGAGCGCCGCGCCGACCTACTTCCCTGCGCACGGCTCGTACATCGACGGCGGCGTGGTCGCCAACAATCCGAGCATGGCGGCTGTGGCCCAGACCCAGGACCCGCGCAATACCGAGCCCGCCCCAAAACTCGGCGAGATTTACCTCCTGTCATTCGGCACAGGAACAAACTTAAGCTACATCAAAGGGAAAAACCTGGATTGGGGTCTGGCGCAGTGGGCCAAACCACTGGTCAGCTTGCTTTTAGACGCCAGCATGGGAATTGCCGACTTCCAGTGCCGGCAGCTCCTCAAGGACAATTACCGGCGGCTCGCCCCGGTCTTTCCGCATGACCAGACCGTCGAACTGGACGAATGGAAACGTTCACATGAGTTGATCGAATTCGGAAATGCATCGCACCTGACAGACTCGTGGACTGGAAACGACGTCGCCCGGTGGCTCACAAACGTCGGGTGGTAGGGCGGACGAGTTCGTTTAACAATCCGTTTCCTGAGTCAACTTGTGCAGGCTACCTCCAGCATGCAGTGCCGCCATTGCCACCGACGCCGCAGGAGCGCCCCCTGCCAGCCCTTTCGCATGTTATACGTCATTCCTCATTCGGTCTTTCTCCTCCACCAGAGCATTAACTCCAATCCAGTCCGATTGGGATACGACCGCGGTACCCATTCCTCCAACAAGTCGAAATGTGGCGAGAAGCGCTGGCACAATTCTTTTCGGGTCGTGCCGAACGGAGGGCCATCCTGGTCGGGGATCAGGTAATTCACCGCCAGATACTGGGCGCGGGGTTTCAGCCATCGCAATACAGCGCGGACATACTCATCGCGCTGGATCGGCTGGATCGCGCAGAAGAGCGTGTGCTCGAAAACCCAGTCGAAAAGCAATGGTGGCGGCGCGCTAAGAAAATCAGTAATTTGAAGGTGCGCAGTCAGTCCCGCAGCCTGGTTGCGCTCCTGCGCCATGCGTATGGCACTGGGGGCCAGATCGTATCCAAAGACGTCGAAGCCCGCGCCGGCCCAGGCCCGAACGTCGTGGCCCGTGCCGCAACCCGGAACGCACACTGTGCCCCGCAACAGGTCCGGGTGCGCCGCCAGGAAATCTACCAGGCCAGGCGACGGCGCGCCTTTTTCCCAGGGCATGTCGCCGGTTTCATAACGTTGTTCCCAATAGTCACAGCTCATTTCCTTGAAAATTAATCCGAATTGACCTCGCCGCTAATGGCTCCATCGACCAGGTCCACAATTTTCGGAGCGCGAGCAGCAAGCTTTGAGTCGTGCGTGGCCATGATCAGCGTGGTTTGGTTTTCGGCGCGCAAGCCGCAAAGCAATTCGATGATTTCCTGGCCAGTGTGGGAATCAAGATTGCCGGTTGGTTCGTCGGCCAGGACCAGGTCGGGTTCGTTGATCAGTGCCCGGGCAATGGCGACGCGCTGTTGTTCGCCGCCGGAAAGTTCGTAAGGCTTGTGCTCCATCCGCTCCTTGAGGCCAACGCGCGCCAGCAGGTCGCGTCCGCGGGCTTCGGCTCGAGCGGCGGGCCGCCGCGCCATCCGGGCCGGCAGGCAGACATTCTCGAGCGCGTCCAGTTCCGGCAAAAGGTAATAGGCTTGAAAAATGAAACCGACCTCTTCGTTGCGCAGCCGCGCCAGCTCGCGCCGCGCCAGACCGGCCAGGTTCCGGCCCCCCAGGCGGATTTCGCCCTGGTTGGGCGCATCCAGGCCGCCCAGCAGGTGCAACAGCGTGCTCTTGCCCGCGCCGGAAGCGCCGCGCAACGCCAGGAAATCGCCCCGGCGCAGTTCCACATCCACCCCGCGCAGGACCTCGAGCGAGCGTTGGCCCAGGAAGTAGGTTTTGTGGACGCCCTTAGCCTGGAGCAGCAGGTCATTCATATCGCAACGCTTCCACGGGTCTCAGCCGGCCCGCGCGCCAGGCCGGGATCACGCCGCCCAAAATGCACACCAGCCACGCGCTGCCGCAGATTAACAGGATGTCACGCGAAATGATCAGCGCCGGCAGTTCCGTAAATCCGTAAATGGAAGCCGGGAAAAGCTCGAAGCCGGTCATTCGGTTCATGAAATGAAGAAATTCATTCCGGTAGGTAAGCGCCAGCATCCCCAAGCCATAGCCGGCCAAATCCCCCACGGCACCCACCAGCGCGCCCTGGCTGAGAAACAGGAGACTAACTTGCAGATCGGTCGCTCCCAGCGCCTTGAGCATGCCGATTTCCCGTGTCTTTTGAACCACAAACGTGATGAGGGCGCTCAAGATGCACAGAGCCGCCACGATCATGATAAAAAACAACAGATAGAACATCACGTTCTTCTCGACAACGAGCGCATTCAGCATGCTCGCGTTTTCCTGCATCCAGGTAGTAATGCGATAATCCGAACCGAGCGAACGGGCCAGTTCTTTGGCGGCCACTGGCGCGGTGTACGGATCATGCAGCATTACCATCAAACCGTGGACGCTGTTCGATAAATCGTAGAGCTCTTGCGCATCGGACAGCGCGGTGACCATGAAAGACAGGTTGTATTCATAATAACCCACGTCAAAGATGCCCCTGATCTCATATTCCGGCGGTGCCGGCAGACGCGCGTTCTCTTTCCCGACGCTCTCTCGCCATTTCCTCAGGTCGCGGGGGGAATAAACCATCAACCGATCCCCGACTTCGAGATCCAGATTGCGTGCGAACTCCGAACCGACGACCAGACCCTGATCGCTGACGTCGAATTTTCCGGCCGCAATACTTCGGGGCAGGATGCTGATATTGGTCTCCATTTCCGGCAGCAGGCCGCGCACCCATGGTGCAGCCACCTGCGACTGGCCAGTACGCGGCTCAGTTTCCACCAACACCTGTTCGAGAACATAAGGGGCAATGCCTTTGACACTCGAGTTCGCCGCCACGCGGCTCATCAGCCGCGGGTAATCGCGGATCGTCGCTCTCGCTGCCACGATCCGCAGGTGAGGATTGAAGCCGAGGATTTTATCGCGCAACTGTTTGTCGAACCCGCTCATGACACTGATGACAATAATGAGCACCGCTACTCCCAAAGTAACACCCAGAACAGAGATCAACGTGATGAAGGAGACAAACGTCCTTTTTGGCCGCAGATACCGCAGCGCCAGCAGCAGTTCAAACGGCAGCCGAGACATGGGCGGCAACTTAGGAAGCTGCCTCAGTGATGTCAACCGCGCGAGGCCGCGAAGAGAAAAGAGTTTCCTTGACACGTTAATCCAGTCTGCCTAGGCTCCGGTCTCAGACCAGTATGCGCACCACAGAGTCTCGGTCACCGAACGCTGCGGGAAAGTTCCGCGCTTTCGTTTTACTGGCCTGTCTCGGGCTCGCCGTACCAGACTGGCGTGCTCTCGCCGTGGAAGGGGAGATGCCGGCGACCAACGCCCCGGCCGCCAACACGAATTCACTCGAACTTCTGCGCTCCTATTTGCAACTGCAGGAACAACTGCACGGGCTGCAGCTCGCTATCGAGGAAAACCGGAAGGCAGCCGATGCTGCGGCTGGACTCAACGCCCAGGCAGTGGCCAGCCGCTTGCAGGTGCTGGAACAATCGTTTGCCGCTGAGCGCTCGCGGGATCTGGATGCGGTGCGAAGTTCCAATCGCCTGATGCTAATCATCTCGGTGGCGTTCGCCGTGGTTGGATTGCTGGCGGCGGCGCTCATGGCTTACCAGTGGCGCACCGTCGGCCGCCTGGCGGAGCTCTCGGCCAGTCTGCCGTCCGGCCGAGCGCTCGGGCCAGGCTTATCACGAGTAACGCTCGCGGCCGGCGAAACACCGCTGCTCGGAGCCGGTTCGCCGGAGCAATCGAGTTCGCGGTTGCTGGACGTGCTGGATCGAATTGAAAAGCGCATTCATGAGTTGGAGCAAGCCTCGCGCGCGCCCTTGAACCGGCCGCCGGCGACAAGCAACCATTCGCAAGGTGCGGCCATTCAAACGGATTCGAACACTGTGACCACGACCGGCACTGGTTCAAGCGCATCGCCAGAGGGCGAGCGGCTGGCGCTGCTGCTGGGCAAAGGCCAATCGTTGCTCAATCTGGACCAGGCCGAAGAGGCGCTCGAGTGTTTCGACCAGGCGCTGGCGCTCGAGCCGACTCATACCGATGCGCTGATGAAGAAAGCAGTGGCGCTGGAAAGGCTGCGGAAGTTGCCGGAAGCGATTGAATGCTATGACCGTGCGATTGCTGCCGACGAGTCGCTGACGCTCGCGTATCTCTACAAGGGCGGCCTCTTTAATCGAATGGAACGCTTTGGCGAAGCCCTCGAGTGTTACGAACAAGCTTTGCGGACGCAAGAGAAGCGCGCCTGAACTGGCCACTCAGGCATTTACCAAAGAAACGATTTTTGCTCTCCCAGCAGTTCGTTTCCTTCCCAAATCGTCGCGCGCCAGGCTGTCAACTCGCCGAAATCCCGATATTGTTCACCGCTTAGTACGAGCGTCGTCCAGCGGCCGAACCAGCCGGTTGATTCCACGGCCTGTTCCAGAACTGTTTGCCTGGGCACATCGCCTTTGGCGATGCCGCGCAGTTCAAGCCGGAGCTTGCGCGGCTCGAAGGCCGGGCTGGTGGCCTTCCAGTGCACGTCGAACCGAATGCCGGTGCGCAGCTCCGGATGCTGTCGCAAGTGGGCCTGGTAGGCATCGCGTTCGTATAGGCTCGGGCTGAGGGTATGGACGCCGTTGGTGTCCAAAAAGTGTGGGAGCACTTTCAACATCCGCGTGGTCGCTGCCTCCGCCGGAACAGTCGCCAGCACGGCCAACAGGCCAGATATGGCCAACCAGAAGAGTAAGCGGCGCACGATCGAGTGGTAGCTGGCCCGCAGCCCGAACACAAGATCGATTGAGAGACATGCGCTCATGGCGTTGTCGCCGGCGGCGCATTGGTACGGACTGGGCCGGAGTCCTCGGGCAAGAGGTCTTTCAGCGCACGGAACGGATGAAATGGCATCAAGACCAGCTTGGGAATGAGATAAACCGGCTCGGTTTTCGGTAGTTCCAATGAGCCGGTGACTTTGTACTCAAAGACTTTGGTCACGGGCCAGAGAACGGTGCTGAAAATGGGCCCGAGCAGCCATACGTCGCGCAACAATTCGGCGTCGACGCGCGCATTAACCTGGGCTTGCAGATCCACTGACCCGCGATACTCGAGGCGCATCGCCGGAGAACGTATTTCCAGGTCATCGGAGCGGATGACGCCGTTTTGTATCACGAACATGCCAGTGGCTGCGCTGGCCCGGCTGCTGCCCAGGCCGGGCATTACTGCATTGAGGACGGGAGAAAAAACGCCGAAGATGGGAATGTCCCAAATCAAACCATCTTTGAGTCTTACGTCACCACCGCCCTGGCAGCTCCGCCAGTCGGCCGTGTTGGCCTGGTTGACCACGAGCTGGCCGCTGAGCAGGCCCTCGAGCTGGTTTGTGCGAGTGAAAACATCGGCCATGAGCGACTTGAGAACGGTGTTGGTGACAGTGAGATCAAACAGGTAATCCGCGCCGGATCGCGGCCTGAAATCGAACGCGGCCGAACCGGTCAGCTTGCCCCCGTAAAAATCGGCGCGGACGCCCTTGAGCGAGAGATGCTCGCCTTTCCAGTGCACGCGACCGGCCACGTGCCCGAGGTTGAACTTCCACCAATGAAACGGGCCGCCGTCGATGTCGAAAATCAGATCGGCCATGGACTCATCGCGGATGGGGATGATGCCATGAACGCGGGCTGTGGGGGGCTCAACAAATCGGTAGGGCTCCAGGGCCTGACCGACTTTCGGGCCGATCGCGCGTGCGACAACTTGTGGCTCCGCCGTGCTGAAGCCGTCCGCCAAATAAATTTTTTCGGCGGAAATATCCACGCCCAAGCTGGCCGCGCTCAGGCGCTGCGCGCCGCGCTGGGCTTGCGCGCCGGTCAGCAAGAGGAATTTGTTGCTGTACTCGACCAGGGACTGAAAGCCGCTGAGCGTTTCACCCCGGATGGTGAAGTTCGTCAGCGCGACCTGGCCCTTGAAAGTGACCTTGTCAGGTTCGTGCCAGCGGCCCCGGAGCTCGCCGCTCACGACGGGCGGTTCGCTCGTTTGAAGCAGGTCCAAGGCGCGCTGCTGGTTGGTGTCGAGGAAAGGCCGCAGAATGGCGGTATCCATCTCGCTCTGGATGCGCCAATAGAAATCCTTGGTGCGATCGTCCGCCTGATGAGTGGCGGTCAGGTGGCCTTCGGGCGCGGTCACCGTCAAATCCGGCAGGCGCCAGACCATGTTCGAGTAACTGAAATGAGATTGAGCGGTGTCGACGCGCACTTGGCGGTAGGCGCCGCCGAGGGTGATCTTGAACTCGCCTTCCAGGGCCAGGCTCGGCTGCACCTCGGCCCGCCAATCAGGTTGACGATTGGTCCACGCGGGCAAAACAAGTGCCACGTCAGCCCTAAGTTGCGGCGGGTTTTTCCAGGAAAACTGTGCTAGCCAGCCCTTGGCCCCTTCGGTGAGCAGCGACTCGATGCGGTGAGGATCAACGTCCGAATCGAGTCGGGCGCGCAGTGCGCGCGTGGCTACGTCCAGTTCTGCGTTGGCATTGACCCGTGCCTCGTAAAGGTCGGCATGAAGATTCGTGAGCGTCAACTCCGGCGCGCGCCAGCGACCGCCTCCGGTGATGGCCTCGGCTTGAAGTTTTGGCGTGTGGAGACTTGTTACACGACATTCCCAGTCCAGCGCAAATGGTTGAAGATTGGTCCACCAGGCCCAGGAGGGGTCGATCGGGAGAAGGGCACCGGCCTCCGCCAGGCCGGTGTTGAGTTCCAAGGTCCCGGCGGTCGCCCCGCCGGCCAATTCCGTCTCCGCGCGCTCGCACCGCAGCCGGCCCTGGCCGAAGAGCGGGACAGGATTCGTGAGCGCATGAGTCCAGGAGGCAGTGGCGTGGGCGTTGGTGCCGCTGCCCCAGCGGGTTTCGATCTTGTCGGCAGACAGGGCCAATTCCGCGTTCACGAGGTTCGTCTGCTTTTCGACCGCAGCGAGATGGACCGAGAGCTGGAGATTGGTCGTGGCGGCCCAAGGCGTCGCGGCGCCGCTGGCCGAAAGATTAAGTTCGGCACGCATGGGTTGGTTCTTCGCTGCGGGGAGGAAACGCGCCGTAAAGCGAGCCTGGCTGGCCGTGCCCCAGGGCGTTTCGGCATAGGGCGCGTTCAGATGGAAGTGAATCTTGAAGCTCTGCAGATCGAGGGCATCTCCCCGCACATCGAGGGAAAGTGCCGGCGGCGCGGAAAAGCGGATGGCTTCGAGGGTATCGGCCAGTTGCCGCAGCCGGTTTTGCAGCGTTCCAGCCGGCAAAGTTTCCTGGGCGGTAAGGAATTTCCACTGCCGGACCGCCGAGGCATTAGTGACCATGCCGGACAGTTGGATCTTCGCCCCGGCGAACGCGGCAGAGAAATCGTCCAACAACCATTGATCGTCGGGCAAGAGACGGAGGCGGGTTTGAATGTTGTCCAGAGTCAGTTGGCGGGGCCGGCCATTGGTTTCGCCCAGTGGCCAGATGAGGCGGCCTTTGTGCAACGTGAGCGAATCGACCTGGAACTGCAGTTTAGCCAATGCCCTGGGATTGAGCGACAGCCCGACTTCAGCCAGGGTCAGTTCCGGGCTGAGCGGCTCGTCAGTCCGCCAGAACTTGACGTTTTCGGCAACGATGCCTTGATACCACCGCAACCGGAGGCGCGAAAATTGCAGGTCCAACCCGCGCGCGCGCAATTTTTCCAGCAGCGGTCGCTGGACGAAATTGGGCAAACCGACCTGATTGACGTAAATCACCGCGCTGAGGAGGGCCAGGATGATAAACCACATGCCGATCCGAAATCGGCGGAAGTAGATCCGGCAGATCCTCCAGAACCGGCCGCGGTGGCGATTGGTCTTCAAGGCACGGGCAGTGAGCTCAACAAATCGCGGAACAATGGCCAGGGAAATTCAAAAATCCAAAGCTGCTTTTCGAGCGTGACAGCCGCGTAGGCAAAACTCGCCGGCGTCTCACCGCCAAATTCCACCCTGGCTTTGTCGCCGTTTTTCAATTCGAGAGTGACGTGAAGGCTGTCCTCTCGAAAGCCATAGCGCGCCCGATTCTGCTCCCCTCGCGCCAACCATGCGGCCGCTGCCACCTGGGCCAGGCCGCGGATGGTTTCTTCCAACGCAAGTTCGTTCTTGATCAGACCTTGCGAGCCCGGCGCGATTGACCAGTGGTATCGTTCCTTGCGGATGATTTGACAGGTCTTGCCGCCCCTTTGGATCGTCGCACCCGCAATGTCGTCGTCGCTGAAATTCCACAGGCGGCGCTCTCGAAATTGCCAGGCGGCGGCGGGCAACCGCCGGAAGTCATTGGTGCCGATGCCGTACACCGAGCTTTCATCTGTGCGGCGCACATAGACATTGCCCTGCTGGTTGGTGCCGAATTGCAACTCGGCGAGGACGCTATTGCTTGCGCCGGCCGCGGAATCCGCCCTGGCACGGAAGATGTACTGGCGCGAGGGCGGCGCCAATCCGTAATTGGTCAGACCGGATTCGGTTACGACACCCTGGATGAACTCAAGGCGCAACCCACTTAAGACCGCGATTAGCTCTTTAACAGACGTGGAGTCAGCGGCAAAGTCCTGCGGCACAATGCGCCAGGAGTTGTCAGGTTGGCACTGAACCGAAAAGTTGTCCCCGTCGCGGATTTCAATCATGTCCACAGGCCGCGTCAAGGCCAGCAAGTGAAGATCGCGGAAGTCGTTGGCGGGCGCGCGCCAGGGGTCGACCAGCTCATTGGCGGCAGTGACAATCGCGTTCTGACCGGCGCGACGGACATAAATCTTGCCATCAGTGTTGGTCTTACCGAACTGCAACAGCGCGACGGTGTTGTCGCCCCGGCTGAAAGACAGTTCGAGATCCGCAGGTTGAAGACTGAGAGCTTCCAAGTCCGCTTTCGGGTCGTCGGAAACAAACTGAGTGACCCGGAGCTCTTGCAGTTTTTCCAGCGCCTGTTCGATCTTCGCGCCGTCGGCGCGGGCGGGGAACGGCCGGACCATGCGCCATACAGAGTTCGTGGGATCGCGCTGCATTTCGAATATCCGGGTTCCATTCGTCACCGTGATACGGTCGAACACCATCTGTTTGACGTCCAGTAGCGTCGTGTCGCGCCAGTCGTTGGCAGTGCGCGGCACAAGCTTCAACAAGGCCGCATCGATTACATAGACGTTTTCCGCCCCGACGACCTGAAGGAAGAACTGGTCACCCGGCGCAGTCCTGGCGCCGAGCAACAACCGGATGCGCTCTTGGTCCTGCTGCTCGATAAGAATGGAGGACTGCGGATTGGCAAAGCCAAACTCTTCATCGGCCTTGGGCCGATTTTTCAGTTCGTCGGCGCGGATAGTCGTCGCCGCTGTCAGCCGCTCCAGTCGGGCCAGAAGCGATTGGATGCTGGCCCTTTGCGCCGGATACGATAGCGGTTTCGTCAAGGTCCAGCCGGTGGCGGTGCGTTCGGCGCGGAGGTCCACCGGGCCGGCCAGCGCAACCTGGACGCTGGTCACCGCGGACGGTTTCAGGCTCGGAAGGACTTTGGCAGGCCCAGTTTGATGCCTGTGGAAAAATTGGTTTTGAATCAACACCAAACCGAATAGCGCCGCGGCCAAAAAGAGCCAGAGCCACGTTTGACGGGGGTTCATCGGCTTACTTGCGGCGGCGCAGGCGCACGATGCCGCCGAGCATCAGGACGCCGCCAGGCAGCGCGGCCAGCAACAACCATTGCGCCCGCTGTAACTGGGTGTTGCTCATCACGATCTTGTATTCTCGCACCGGCCGCGGGCCGATGCCTTCGAGCAACTGCGCCCGATTGAGCAGCCAATTGATAGCATAGCCGGCGAAATCGCGATTGCCGGCAGAATCGATCCAGGCGTTGGCGAGGAAAAAGGAGTCGCCGGCCACGACAATGCGCGTGGCGCCGCGTTCAGTGAGCACGCCTTGGATGGCCCCTTTCTCGACCGCCACGATTAGCGGAAAGGCTTGTGGGCGGCCGGCATGGCCGGCCTGCGCGCGTGGCCCGGTGAGAGCCAGTTCTTCGACGCGCGGCGCGTCGGCCGGAGGCGCTGCTGATTTCAACCTGGCAACGGTCCGCGGCATGGTCAGGTAAAGGCCCGACCCAAGCAGCGGATTGACCAGCGAATGCTTTTGGTTGAAGGAGGTAACTACCATGTCGCGGCGAGAGCTGACGAAATGGTCCGGATCTTCAATCACCTGAGTGCCAACATCGACGCCCCACTTGGCGAGGATTTTTTGCAAGCCGGTGATCTCCTGACCGGTTTCCTTGCTGATGGAATTCGCTCGGAACAAGACCAGCATCCGGCCACCCTGCGCGAGATAATGGTCGAGCTTCTCCAGTTCCGGCTCGCTGATTGCGTCGGTGGGGCCTGCGATGATTAACAGGCTACAATCCGGCGGCACGGTGTTCGTGCCCAGCAGCGACAGGGACTGGACGGCGACATAATTCTGATTCAGGACGTTGATAAATTTGAGATAACCGAAATCGCCGCCGCTGTCCGGCGGGTGTTCGTGGTGATCCTGGAGGAAACAAGCCAGGAGCGGCTTGGGGCTGGTGACCGCCAGCAGGGCGGCGCTGAACCGGGTTTCGCCTTCGAATTCGGTTGGTTTGCGGCGGAACTCGCGCTCCTTTTCGCCGGGCACTTGTTCGTAGATAATGCGCGTCAGCGCCTTGCCGTCGATCGGGACCACGCGGCTTTCGCACTCGAAGAGGACCAAATCCTTCTCGGTCGCGGAAGCCAGTTTGTAATCGGTCTTGATTTTCTGCGCGGCGGTGGGGTCACGGAGATAATCGACGGTCTGCACGGAGATCTTCGGGTTTACCAAAGTGTATTGGTTCAGCACGTCCGCCACCGTGCTGTAGAGCGGCTCCTTCCTGTCGTAGTAGAGAATCACACGCACGCGGTTGGTAATCGAATGCAGCAGGCTCAACGTGCGCGGCGTCAGCTCGATTTTGGTTCGGGCGCTGACCTGCCAGCGCAGGAAGTAATCCCGGCTCAAATAGTTGACCATGGCGACGACGGCCAGCACGGCCACAATGATCAGGACGACGTTCAGGCCGATGGTCCACTTGCGCCAGGGAGAGAAACTGCGTTGTGACTGTGGGTCGCTGGTCATTTTATTTCCAGCGCCGGCTTTCGACGATCCGCAGCGTCAGGAACAGGAAAAACAATGTCGCCGACACGCAGAACACTGCCAGCCGCGTGTCCACCTGGCCGCGGGAGTAATCGTGCATCAGGTCGAAGAGCGCGAAGCAGGACAGCGCCTGCGATTGCCAGGTGGCTTGCGCGGGGGTCTGATCGGCCAGCACGGCTAGAAGAAAAAGGCTGGCGCTCAACACCAGGCTAATCATAGCCGCGGTGACCTGACTGCGCGTCAAAGCCGAGGCGCAACAGCCGAGCGAAATAAACAGGCCGCCGAGCAACAAAATGCCTAGGAACGTACTGCTCATGATACCGACATCCAACACCGCCGGCTCATTGGTGTAAAACCGAACCACCAGCACACAGCCCATCAGCGGCAGCCACAGGAGGACGTAAAACGTCATCGCCGCGCTGAATTTCGCCAGGACCACCTGGCGATCGCTTACCGGTGTCGTCATCAATGTCTCAAACGTGCCTGAGAATTTCTCGAGGGCGAACAGGCGCATGGTCACGACGGGCGCGGTCAGCAGGAGGATCAGCCAGAAGAACCAGGTCACAAAGAACAACTCGGTCACCGGCATGGGCGTCGGCTGCTGCCGCAATTGTTTGAGCAGATCGACGAAGCTGAGGCCCAGGAGAAACATCGCCGCCGCGATGATGACGTAACCCGTCATCGAATAGAAGTAGCCCGAGAGTTCCCGTCGGACCAGGGTCCAATAAGCCTGCATCAGCCTTCGTCCTCCTCGGCGGGCCTGGTCACCTGCACAAAAATGTCTTCGAGCGAATGGTGATTGCGCGTCAGTTCGCGCAGGGGCCACCCGTGGGCGCGCGCCAGTTCGAAAATCTGCGGGCGCAAATCCAGCCCGTCGCGCGGCGTCAGGGCGCATCGAAAGTAATTGCCCTCGCAGGGCGAAATATCGAACTGTTCGATCTCAGGCAGTTGCGCCCAGCACTCCTGCAGATCGGCCTTCGAGGCGGCAATTTCGGCGATGACCTGGCTGTTGCTACTCATGAGCCGCTGCAGGTTCTCCGGTGTGTCCGCCGCCAGGATCTTACCTTCGTACATGATCACCATCCGATTACACGTCATCTCGGCTTCGGGCAGAATGTGGGTCGAAATCAGGACTGTATGCGCCGGAGAAAGGCTCTTGATGAGTTGGCGCACGGACCGGATTTGGTTCGGATCCAGGCCGATGGTCGGCTCGTCCAGGATGATGAGCTCCGGCTCGTGCACCAGCGCATCGGCCAGGCCGACGCGCTGCCGATAGCCCTTCGAAAGCTGGCCGATGATCCGCCGGCTGACATGGGTCAGGCCGCATTGCTCCATCACCACGTCCACACGCTCGCGCGAGCTTTTGCGCCGCAGTCCTTTGAGTCGCGCGCGAAATTTCAAGTATTCGCGCACGCGCAGGTCGTGGTGGAGGGGATTGTTTTCGGGCATGTAGCCGATGCGCCGACGCACTTCCTTGGATTGCCGGAAAACGTCCCGGCCGGCGATGCGGACCGTGCCGGAACTGGCGGGCAGGTAGCCAGCCAGAATGCGCATCGTGGTGCTTTTCCCCGCGCCGTTGGGACCGAGCAAGCCAACCACTTCACCGCGCGCCACGCTGAAGGAAATATCCGAGAGCGCGACGACGCCAGCGTAGCGCTTGGTTAAATTGGCGACTTCGATCATCAGACTATCGTTCATGGCTGCTGGGCAAACGGCAGTGTAATCCTGCTGCCGGCGGTTGGGCCAATAAAAATTAGACGCTCAATCGAATTGAAAGCCTCAAGTTTAATTTCTGAAGCGCAAGCGAGCATTCAAGGAAGAATCCCGGCGCCCTTTGCGCCGCCTCCCCCCGTCTGTCCGTTTTGTGGGAGTGAGCAACTGCTTCTGGTTGAGATCATCGGGCCAACCCAGCCGGCGGCCCTGGACTCGTCATGAACCGGCTGAACCTCCCCAATACCCGCCGCCCTGCCGCTGGCGTACGCGCTCCAACCGGCTGCGGACGCGTATTATCCGGACTGGCTGCTAAGTTCCAAAGTATGCGCTTGGCGGGCACGTCGGGTCCATCCGCTCACCGCGTTCCTCCAGGTGGCACGTCCGACACGACCGCGCCGCGATCCCACCAGCAACCCGCCAGCGGTTGCGGCAGTTGCTCGCTCCGTTACTTTCCCCTATAATCCTGGCTCGTGGACTCAGCGGTTCAGTTCAACCGCAGTGTATCGGCCATGCCCGCCCGAACACGCCTTGGCCACTTCGACAGTCGTGGAGGCGGGCATGGCCGATACACTGCTTCAGGTTGGCGAGAGTTGCGCATGGGTATTGCTTCAACATCCAATCCAGCGACTGTGCGTGGCGTCTCGCTCTCGCGCCTCCTTCGGTCATTCCCTTGGACTGCGCTATTTGTAGGATCCGCGGTTGCCGGGTGGTACGTCGCACGCGCGTCGGTTTATCAGCTTGCAGTATGGCGAGGTATGTACACGCTCGCGATTCCGCATGACAGGAGTTGTCCGGAAGGGTGGCTGGGCGTTGTTGTCGGGGTTTTAGTGATTGCATGCGGGGTTCACCTTGCGACGCGGCGCCACGGTTTCATGGCCGCCGCCGTATCCGGACTGGGCATCGGATTCTGCTCGATGGGTGGATGGTACATTTACTTTACAATGATATTTGTGACATGATCACGAACGCTAACCCGGCTGCTTCAGTGGACGCGCCGATTACGCGTCTGTCTGCATTCAGCTGTCATTCGCGGCGCGCCACTGAGCAGCGACGTTGGGCATCGCGGCGCGTGACATAAAATATTATGAGAACTAAATATACGAATCAGCGGTTCATTAGCGGTTTGCTCGTCGCTTTAAGCGTTTCAGCCTTGGTAATGCTGCTGCTACAATTCAATACACCCGGCATTAGCGGGGACCGGCTTGCCCACGTGTTTCAATCCGGCCGCACGGTCACAGACCTGTACGCACTCTTCAACAGCGGGGCATTTAGCCGCGCAGCTTACGGGCCCGCATATTTGTTGGTAAGCTTGAGTTTGATCGCGCTGCTGTCGTTGCTCAGCTTTCATTTATCGAGGCAGCCACAAGAGCCGAAATGATGCTCGACAACGTCACTCCACTCGACGCCGCGATGGCACGTTTGTGAGGATGAAGCGTTTTCGTTGAAAGGGTGAATCCATGAAAGGGTCAATCCATAGGCTGACGCTTTCCACTTTCCGTTGAGCTTCGAGAACGCCGACGATGTTATCTTCGAGTTGTCTGAGCCCCCGCAAGGTCTTTGAGTTTTTTATCCCAGGTGGCCGCTAGTCTCCTGAGTCATTGATTCCTTAAATAATTTGGTTGTCGGGTTGGCAATGTTTTTGGGCTGCAGCAGGCATGAATTCCGAATTTTGTTATGCAAGTTATTTCTGATTCATGAGACTAGTTCGGGCTTACCCCAGTCCCGGTAAAGTTTGACAATATGCCCCAGGGCGATGCGCTGTTCGTTTGGGGAGAGCGCGGCGGTGGGGGCGAGAAGATGATTGGGGCCCGCCAACAACAGGGCTTCGGCTTCGGGATAGGCATGGCGCGCCAACTGGATGGCACCGAGCCAGTTCTCGACCTGGAAGCCTGTAGCGCGTTTCACTGCGCGTCCGCGGGCAGCACCGGCACCAGGAGCGAAGAAGCGAATTTGCCTCCGCGATAGACCCGGTGGGTTGCCTTCCGATAGTCTTCCGGCTTGGCGGTCGGGATGTTCACGAAGGTCTGCGGGTTGCGGTCCACCAGCGGGAACCAGGAGCTCTGAACCTGCACCATAACACGATGACCGCGGCGGAACGCGTGGAACACGTCCGGCAATGTGAATTCGACCTTCGTAAGTTTGCCCGGCTCGAACGGCTCGGGTTTCTCGAAGCTGTTTCGGAACTTTCCGCGGAAAACGTCCCCGCGCACCAGTTGTTGATAGCCTCCCATTCGGACACTAGTCGGATTCGGGCTCGGATCGGGAAAGTCGCCAGGAAAAACATCCACCAGCTTTACCACCCAGTCCGCGTCGGTGCCGGTGGTCGAAACGTGAAGGGTCGCTTTAAGCGGTCCGGCGAGGGTAAGGTCGTCCGCCAACGGCTCGGTCTCATACACCAGCACGTCGGGCCGCGACGCGGCAAACCGCTGATCGTGGACCGGGTAAGAACGCGGGTAGCCGGTCGAGGGTTCCAAAGTGTAGGGCACGGGTTTGGCCGGGTCGCTCAAGTATTCGTCATGAGACCCGTCGCCGTCAGTTGGCGCGTTGAAATCCAGCGCGCCGCTGGCGTGGAAATAGAGCGTGCGCGGGGTGGCTTGCTTCGGCGGCCAGGACGACAGGCGACGCCATTGAGCTGTGCCGGTCTCGAACACGTGCGCCTTCGTGACGGTGTAATTCGTGTCGCCTTTCAGGAAGTGACGGAAGAACGGCAGTTCGAGCTTTTCTTGATAAAACTCAGAGGTCTTGGAGTGGAAGTCGATATCGCCCAATTTATCGCCGGCCCCACGTGACCAGCCGCCATGCGACCACGGACCAATGACGATCATATTGGTAGTGGCGGGATTCAGCCGCTCGGTCCACTGATAGGTCTCGAGCGCGCCGAAGAAATCCTCGGCGTCGTACCAACCGCCGACCGTCATCACTGCGCAGCGGACATTTTTGAGATGCGGCCGGATATTGCGCGCCTGCCAAAAGGCGTCATAGGTGGGATGCGTCAGGAACTCGGTCCACTCCGGCGCCCGGCCCTTGAGCAGGAGCTTGTCGGAGTTGGCCAGTGGCCCCATGCGCAAGAAGAAATCGTAGCCGTCGGGTGTCTTGAAGTTGAACGGCCGCGTGTCTTCATGCAAGGGGTCTTCGCGCCGCTGAGCGAAGCCATAAAAGAAAGAGAAGTTCTGCGAAAGAAATAATGCGCCGTTGTGATGGAGGTCGTCCCCCATGAACCAATCCGAAATGGGCGCCTGGGGCGACGCGGCTTTCAGCGCGGGATGCGAATCGATCATGCCCATGGACGTGTAGAAGCCCGGGTAGGAAATTCCCAACATCCCGACCCTGCCGTTGTTATTGGGGACATTTTTCACCAGCCAATCGATGGTATCGAAAGTGTCCGAGTTTTCGTCCGTGTCCTTCGGCCCTTTATGGGGATTGAAGGGCCGGACATGAACGTATTCGCCTTCGGAACCGTAGCGTCCGCGCACGTCTTGAGTCACGAGAATGAACCGATCTTTCGCCAGCGTTCGAAAGGAACCGCTTGGGTCTGTGTAATTGTCTACGCCATACGGTTTGAGCGAATACGGCGTGCGCGTCAGGAGGATGGGCCACGCCTGGGAGTCGTCCTTGGGCACATAAACTCGCGTGTAGAGATGCGCGCCATCCCGCATCGGGATGCGGTGCTCATATTTGGTATAGTGTTCGACAAACCAGGCGGCGTTCGTGTCTGCGGTTGGCTCGGCGCCTAAAACTTGCTGCGAGAACAGAGGCAGAACGAGGGCCAGGCACACGGCGACCCACTTTGCCCGTTTTTCCATTAATTCATCCTTCATGGTGCGGCATTGTCCCCGCGAAAGTCGGCCTGGCAAGCGAGAAGTCCAAGGGTACGGCAGGAGACGTTTTGAGGAGTCTCTGATCAAAGGATTGTGATAAACACCGCGTCCGTCCGCCACCCGATCGATCTGAGACTCCTCACGGGCGTGTTGCCCAAACGCAAAACCGCAATAAAAGGGCGACTCTCCGTCCAACAGTTGTGCCGAGATTCGAGAGAAACAGTCCGTTCGACCGTCGCCGTGGCTAGGGACAGCCGCGCTCCGGCGTTTGAGCAACACGCCCTCACGTCGTCTCCTACAGCCACGGACAGGCCGCCGCACCGAACTGTGTCTTCTTCCTCGCGATGGAGCGACGATTCTGAGTGACTCACCGGCATGCGAGCGTCGGTTATCTATGGCGTCGCGGCCCGCGCAATCGTGAGCACTCCGGCAAGATGATGAAACGCACCTTCAGCGCTTACATGTCATCGGCACATTGAACGCAGGCCATTGGCCTGGGCTCGTATGAGCCAAACCTTTGGTTTGGTGATGAATGTCGGTAAACGCGAAGAATTTCGACCGGTTCTTCCCATTGCGCCTCTTGAGTGACACCGCGGCCGCAAGCGAAAACCGCTCCACTTCCAGCTTGCCTGCTCGCTTTGCGTTGGCCACCGTCCTGCTGTGGCCAGTACGCAAGAAGCCATTCCCCCGACTTTGTCCGATAACACCCGAGCCAAACCCGCCCTTGAGTCGGGAATCAGCGCCTACCCGGATGTGGCCGCCATCTACCGCGATCTGGACGCGTTAATAGAGCAGCCAATCCGGCCGGTGCGACGCCCGGCGATGGAGGCTTATTTGCAGCATTTCGAGCGACGCTGCGCGAAGTCGAAAGCGATCATCGAACGCGCCCAACAAGTTATTCCCGGCGGCGTGCAGCACAACCTCGCGTTCAATTACCCCTTTCCGCTCGTGATAGACCGCGCGGAAGGCGCTTATCTCTACGACCGCGACGGCAATCGTTACATGGATTTTCTGCAGGCGGGCGGGCCGACGGTATTGGGCAGCAATGACGCGATCGTCCAGCAGCAAGTTCGGGCGTTGCTCGACGAGTGCGGACCGGTGACCGGGTTATTTCATGAGTATGAATTGAAGCTGGCCGAGTTGATCTCACGGCACATCCCGTCGGTCGAGATGTTTCGCATGCTCGGTAGCGGAACAGAGGCGGTTATGGCTGGCTTGCGAGTGGCGCGGCTCGCCACCGGCCGGAAGAAGATCATTAAGGTAGGAGGCGCCTACCATGGGTGGAGCGACCAAATGGTCTATGCGCTCCGCATTCCCGGCACCGGTGGCTACGAAGCCCACGGCATCCCCCGCGCCTGCCGCGCTCACACCCAGGAAGTATGGCCCAATGATTTGGATGCACTCGAGCGCAAGCTTCGGTCCAATCGGCTGAGGGGCGGCACCGCGGCAGTGATCCTTGAGCCGGTCGGTCCCGAGAGTGGAACGCGTCCCGTGGACTTCGCTTACAACCAGGGCGCCCGGGAGTTATGCGACCACTACGGCGCGCTCCTGATTTTCGACGAAGTGGTCACGGCCTTCAGGCTCGGGTTGTCAGGCGCGCAAGGTTATTACGGTGTCCGGCCCGATCTAACTGTTTTCGGGAAGGTCGTAGCGGGCGGTTATCCCGGCGCGGGCGGACTGGGGGGTCGCCGGGATTTAATGAATTGCCTGGCGGCTGGACTTCAGGGTGGTCAGAAGCGCGCATTGGTCGGCGGCACACTGGCGGCCAATCCGCTCAGTTGCGCGGCGGGCTACCACACCTTGCTGGAGATCGAGCGCCGGGGAGCTTGCGCCAAGGCAGGCGCTGCCGGCGATCGGTTGACGCGCGGTCTGCAAGCTTTGATCGTCCGCTACTGCCTGCCTTTCGTCGCTTACAACCAGGGCTCGATTTGCCACCTGGAAACCGCCGGCGCGCTGTTCGTGAAGATCAATTTCTCTCGGCCATGGAGTATTCCCAGGACGCTCCAGGAGCTCCAGGCGCGCAAGCACATGATGGAGGAGATGGGAGCGGCCTACTTAGCCGAAGGAATTGTGACCCTGGCGGGCAGCCGGATGTACACCAGCGCGGCGGACACCGATGCGGTCATCGACGAAGCGCTGGCCGGTTTCGAGCGCGTGTTTCGCCAGGTGGAAGGTGTGGCCGGATAGCGCGGCATGGAACATGTCATCGCTCATGACGTCGGCACCAGTGGCCTGAAGACGGCGTTGGTCAATACACGAGGCGAAATTCTGGCCTCGCGGATCACCACGTATTCCTCGACCTCACCACAGCCAGGTTGGTTCGAGCAGGACCCAGCTGACTACTGGAAAGCGACTGTCGCGAATACACGGCACGTGCTCCAGGAAGGCGGGATCAACCGGGATACAGTCATCGGGATGGCCTTTTCGACGCAGGCCATGGGCATCATTCCGGTCGATGCTTCCGGCCAGGTTTTGCATGCCAACATTGCCTGGGTGGACGGGCGTGCGGAGGAGCAGGCGGCAGCCATCATGCGTTGGTTTGGCGGACGCCGAATTTTCCGGGCGCTCGTTGGCATCGAGCTCAGCGGCAAGGATGTAACGCCGAAACTCAAATGGCTCAGGCAACATCGGCCGGCGGTGTACGACGCGATGGAACACGTGCTTGATGTCAATAGCTACCTGAAGTTCCGCGCCACGGGCCGGCGCGTGTTCGAGTGGTCGGGGGCGTCTTCGTACGGCTTCAACCTGCGGCGAAAGGATTGGGACCGGCCCTTGTTTCGGGCCGCCGGTTTCGACCTCCGGAAACTTCCGCCGCTCGTCCGCTCGATTGACCGCGTGGGCACCCTGACGCCGCAAGCAGCGCGGGAGCTGGAGCTCTCGACCAAGGTGGAGGTCTTCGGGGGCTGCGACGACACACAGAGCGCGGCGCTCGGCTCGGGCTCAACCAGCGAAGGGGCAGCGCACATCTACCTCGGCAGTTCGGCTTGGGCCGGTGTCACCACGCAGCGGCCGTCTAAACATCGTCACGGGGCGGTCTGCCTGCAGAGTGCTGATCCGGCGATGCATCTGGTGGTCGGGATCACCGAATCGGCGGGCGCTCATTTAAACTGGTTCCTCGACCGCTTCTATCCCGCCGAGCGCGCAATTCCCGCGAATGCGGATCCCCAGCGGCTCATCAACGAGGAAATCGCCCGAGTGCCGCCGGGCTCGGACCACCTGGTGTTCACGCCCTGGCTGATGGGAGAGCGCTGTCCGATGACCACCACAACAGCGCGCGGAACGGTGTTTAACGTCGGCTTCGAACATAGCCGGGCCCATTTCCTGCGCGCGCTACTGGAGGGGATCGGGTTCAACCTCCGTTGGATTTTGGATCAGTTCGGCTCTGACTTTGGGTTCCAGCCGGCGATTCTGCGCGCCACAGGCGGCGGCGCGGTCAATGATCCCTGGCTGCAAGGCATCGCCGACATCACCGGACGCGCCATTGCAGCAGTGGAACGGCCGGCATTCTCCGGGACCTTCGGCGCGGCGGCCTGCGCGCTCGTCGGCAGGGGCCGGCTTGCAGGATTCAACGCTCTGAGCGAATGGATCCGTGTGCGCCGGACTTTCCAACCCAATCCTGAGCTCAAGCGAATGTTTGACGAACGGTTCACCGCCTACCGCGGAGTCTATCGCGGGCTGGAGCAGGCCTATCGGCTCGCCAACCAGCAGCGCTTCTTGAACCTCCGATGAACGATCTGACGGCAATGCGACAGGCGGTAGTCAGCGCTGGCCGGCGCCTGTTGGCCGAGGGCCTGGTGGCGCGCACCTGGGGCAACGTCAGTGTCCGCGCCGGTCCGGAACATATGTTGATTACACCCAGCGGGCGCGCGTACGAGGACATCACGCCGGAGGACATCGTCCAGGTCAACTTCCAAACCTACGAGCACGAGGGTCCACTGCTGCCTTCCTCCGAGGGCAAGCTGCACGCCGAGATTTACCGCACACGCTCAGAGATCCATGCCGTCATCCACACGCATCAAATGAATGCGTCCACCGTGGCGGCGGCCCGGCGCGAAGTGCCGCCGATCCTGGACGACATGACGCAGATTATCGGGCCGAGCGTTCGCGTCGCCGATTATGCTTTGCCAAGCACGCGCAAGATTGTGCGAACGACGGTCAAAGCATTGCGCGGGCGCATGGCCGCGTTGATGGCCAACCACGGCGCCGTTTGCCTTGGGCGTGATCTCGACGAGGCGTTCGTCGTGTGCCAGATCCTCGAGAAAGCCTGCAAGGCCTTCATTGAGGCCGAGTTTCTCGGCGGCGCCAAGAGCATCAGCCGCTTCGATGCCTACCTGATGCACCAATTCTACCTGCGCAAGTATTCCGTGCAGAACGAGAAGAATCGGCTTGGCTAAGGGATTGGGACTGATGGAATGCAAGGCTCAGAGCTTTGGACTTTTGCGCTCCGGTCTGTGGACTTAGAGTCAGGCCATGAGTTCTGGTTCCTGCACCGCTGGCAGGTGGCTGCCTTTAATTCTTGTTCTCTGGCTTCTGGCGTGCTTGACGGGCGCTGATCGTCTGGTTCTCGCCGGCACAGCTCCGCTGACACCTCCCCTGACAAATGATATCCGAGCGTACACTGGCCAGAGTTACACCGACAACGTGCCAGCGACGCTCGACCTGGCCGAGATGGCCCGACTTTCGCTTAACGCGCTGACCCGGCCGGTGGATCCGGCTCAGGATTACTCGCTCTATTTCGTCGTGAGCTGGAACCAGAACCCGCCGGTGCTGCGGCACGAAGCGGGCAGCGACGATTGCCTGGGCAAGTTTATCGGACCACAAGTGCTCAACCGCCTGGTTTCGGGGAGTGAACTGAATCTCGACCTCGAACGCCGCATCCTCGAACACGCTTATCTCAGTGATCCGAAAGGTCGGATCTTGTGCCGGAACGGCGCTTCGGCGCGGGTATTGGAGGGTTTCATGTTACGGCACTTGCGGGACCACAACCCAATGTGGAAGGACCTCGTGCAGCAAACGCTCCAGGGCTGGATCGACACACTCTACTGCCCGCCGGGGACCAATTACGGCTACTGGCGAAACGAGGGCACGCCGTTTAGCGCCGGGCTTTGGAGCCAGAACCCGTGGAAAGATGAACTCCTGCTGATGGCCAGCCGCTGCTTCGATTGGCCCGCCGCCCTCGAGACAACGCGCAAACACATCAATTATGTAGTTCATCATTGCGACTATTTCGAATGGGCCAGCGGCAAGTTTCTCGGCTACCACGACAAGCCGACCGATACACGCGTGCATTTCCACATGCATGCTCTCTATCTCAAAACGTTCCTGCAATGCGGTTTGCTCACAAAAGACTCCGAGTTGGTCCAATTTGTAAAGCGGTCGTATAACTGGGCCATGAGCCCCCAGGCAGGTTCAGCCCCGGCGCTTGGGTTTTTCCCGGAGTTCGTAAATCAGAGTTCGAATAGCGAAGGCTGCGCGATCTCGGACATGCTTGACCTGGCCCTGATGTTGTCTGAGTCCGGTGTGGACGACCGGTGGGATGACGCTGACCGCTGGCTTCGCAATCACTTTGTGGAATGCCAGCTTTCCTCGGAGAAAGCCGCACAACTCGAAGCCTGGGCGATGACGCGGCCTCATCAGCGGGTGCAGCCTAATGAGTCGAGCGACCGAACCACCGAGCGCAGTGTGGGCGCGTTCGCCGGTTGGCCGGGCGTCAACGATTGGCATCCCACCGGGCGCGGCATCCAGCATTGCTGCACCGGCAACGCCACCCGCAGCATCTTTTGCGCGTGGGACAGCGTTCTGGATGAATCTGGCGAAGGCCTTGTCGTCAACCTCCTACTCAATCGTGCCGCACGGAAAGCCGATCTCTACAGTTATCTGCCTTACGAGGGCCACGTGGAGATCCGCATCAAACGGGACTGCGACTTTCTTCGGGTGCGGACGCCCGATTACGTGCCGACCAATTCTGTCCGGTGCACAGTGAATAATTCGTCTCGTCGGCTGACTTTTTCGGGGCGCTTCGCGGAAGTCGGCCCGGTAGCGGCGGGCGCCCGTGTTAAGCTGCTGTTCCCAAACCCCACAACCACAGTGGTTGAGCAGGTCGTGGGCAAATCCTACACCTGCGCAGTGCGTGGGCACACGGTGGTTGCCATCGATCCGCCCGGCGTCCACTGCCCACTTTACGCCCGGGCCGCAATGAAGTCCGGCGCTGCTCCCGTTTTAAGGGTGACTCGCTTCATTTCGGACGAAACCAACGTTCTACAGAGGGTTCCAGCGGCACCCAGCGCTTTCGCTGGTGGGAATTTGAAGTGGTCCCGAAATTAGCGGAGTCAAAACTCCCGAGCTTTCGACTTTTACACGCCAGCCCTACTCCAATTTCCGGCCGCGGTTTTTCATCATGAAGTCCATCCCTTCACGCCACCAGTCGGCCATGATTCCTTTGAGCGGCGCTTGCAGTTTTTTGGGTTCAATCGTCAGCGTTTCTGTGAGAACCACCTCTTCGTAGAAAGAGGCTTCCCGCAGAATGTTTCCGTCGCTTTTGATAATCCGGCTTTGCCCATGAGAGCCTGATTTGTCAGCAGCGTTTGCGGGCGTGTTGGCGGCGACGACGAACATCCCGTTCTCTACCGCGCGCGCCATCATTTGCGCCCGGTAACCGGCTAGTTTCGATTCCTGCTCCATACCGCTTTCCGAGCTCACATAATAGATTACGCGCGCGCCCATCATCGCCGGCAGACGCACGAATTCAGGATAGCGTTCGTCGTGGCAAACGATGACGGTCGAGGACACTCCCTCCAACTCAAAAAAGGCAATGTGATTGCCAGGTGTAGCCCATTTCTCACCCGCGAGTTGCAACTTGCCGTAGCGTTCGACCAACTCGCCGCGCGAGTTGATGACCACCGCGGTATCGTAGGTGCGCCCATTGACGCGGTAGATGCTTCCGAAAACCGCCGCGATTTTGCGCTGGCCGCACACGGCGCGAATCTGCTCCTCGGCCAGGGCGACCTCGTCGCCGGAAGCAGCCATCGTGTCTTTGTTGTAACCTGTCAGCGCGCACTCGGGGAAGGCCGCGACGTTCACACCGGCTTCGGAAAGCGACTCGAGCGCTTTTATCATGCGGGACCTGTTATCGGCTACGTCGAAACTCGATTGGAACTGCACGGCCGCTACTTTGAGGGTGACTGCCGTCGCAGGCGCAACAGTCGCGGGAACCCGAACTGGGATCTTCTGTGCCGCCAGACTGGCCCGCTCACGGAGGTCCGCGTTTCCCGCTTCCACGGCGATTTTCTCTATTGCGGCCTTCACCTCGCCAGCGTGCTCGTCCTCCGCCAGGGCCGAAGCAATTTGAATTATCCCTGCGGCAGCTTCGGTTCGCAGGTCGGGATTATCCAGGTAAGGCGCAATCAAACGGAAACTCTCGATCACTTTCAACCGTCCCAGGATGCCGAGGATTCGCCTTTTCTCGTGCACAGTCGATGCGGAAGCGTTGGCGCGCTGGAGCCAGCCGGCGATCATCGCGTCCGGCCGTTGCGATTCGTCGGCTGCTATCGCCGCCAAATCGAGCACCGAGTCCAGGGCGCGCTGGCGCAGGGCTGAACTCGCGCCCGAGTCCATCGCGTTCAGGAGGGTTTCCATGGGCGACGGGTCGGGCCATCGACCCAGTTGCTCGAGCGCGTTCTCAGCCACCACAGGGTCTTTGTCTTTCGCCGCCGACTCAATGACGGGCAAGGCGGGAGCGTAGCCCACTTGGGCCAGCACTCGAATCCAGCAGTTGCGTTCGCTAGACTTCTTGGCGCGCCTCAGCTCGCTCAGTACCCCATCAGATGGTCCCGCGCCGCCTCGGCTGCAAACGCCGGCAAGCGCGTTCTCAGCCGCGGCCCTGACGACGTTATCCTGGCTCGACTTGACCAGAGCCTTCAGCGCGGGCAGTTCCTGGGAACTGGCGAGCGATTTCAGCGCGGAGAGCGCTGCGACGCTGACCCCTTCGTCCGGCGAGGACCCCAGCTTCACAATCGCTCCGGTTGCTTTCACCACTCCGCGGCTGTCCAGAAGCCGAATCAGCTCGATGCGAAGATCGGGCCCCGTTGCCGCGGTCAGGGCCTGTAACAAAAGATCATCAACCGCAGTGCCCGGCATCGCACGCAGACCATCTCGCACAATCGCCTTCTCCTCGGGACTCCTCGTTTGCTTCAGCGCACCGAGCAGTGACGGGGCGGCGTTGGGTCCGAGCTTGCTCAAAACCGCGACGGCGGTTTTGCGAAGCTCGGGATTGGACCCATCAGCCAGGGTCAGGACGGCCGAGATTGACTGCGCGTTGTGACAATCACCGATCGCCAGAAGCAATGGCCCTTGCCGCTCAGGCGCCGTGCGCGGTAGCTCCGCGTTCAAAGCTGTTGCGAGAGTGTCGTCGGGAATTTCGCGCACAGTCAGCAGCGCGGCATTGCGGATCGCGGGTTCCTCGGATCTCAGTTGCTCAACCAGGAATGGCACACCTTCGTCCTTCCGGGCGAGAATGGCGCCGCGAGTGGCCCCCACGCGACAGGATATGGGAACTTTGGCCTTGCAAATCAAGTCATAGAGAACAACTGCCTGACCCAAGTCGCCACGGAGCCGCAGCCTGTCCGCCGCCAGCAGGCAGGCCGGGGCCGCTTCATTGCAGGACACGTCCGGTCCGCTCGCGAGCGCCTGCTCCAGGACTCGGATCGATTCCGCTGTAGAAATGTTTCCCAGCGCCAGCAGCGCCTCGGTCACCACCCCGGAGGCAGGGTCGGTGGCCAATTGCCTGAGCAGCGGAACGGCCTGGGGATCGCGCAACACACCGAGCGAATTGACGACGCCCGCCAGAGGAGGTCCATTGAGCTTCTGTGCCGCTTCGCGGAGCGCGGCGGTGGCGCTTGGGTCGGAGATACCCTCCAGCCCGGAGCGCGCATAGGCGCTGAGGTGCGGGTCTGCAAGCAGAACCCCCAAGGCAGGCACGGCTTCGGACGTTCCGACCTCGCCGAGTTGCTGGCAGGCACGGGCCTTTTCATACAACGGACTATCGGACTGCAACACCGCCATCAGCTTTCGGGTTTTTTCGGTGGCATCGGCGGCCGGAGCGTTGGACGCAACGAAAAGGAGGAGGGCAAGGAAGACCAATCCAAGAATTAGGCTCCGGTTGCGCTTGTAAAATTCATCAGTTTCATTTTTTCGCACGCTCTCTTCCCCCTCACCCCGACCCTCTCCCTCGGGGAGAGGGCGGACCGGGTCCCGCAGTAGGTCACGTCGAGAGATCCCGGTTCTCGCAGAGCGCGGGAAATAATTCTCCCTCTCCCCGAGGGAGAGGGTCGGGGTGAGGGGGAACGGGACCCGGAAAGCACCCACCGCGGGAATCTTGCAAATGGGTCTCGGACTTCGCTGTTTCACAACACAAAACTCCACGGCTCCCGCGTGGCGCGGCGGTGCATCCGGTTCGCTTCCTCGTCCCCCACGAATTCTTCTTTCACCGGATCGAGCGTCAGCTTGCGTCCGAGCTGCCAGGAGAGCTGTGCCGCAAAACAAGCAATATGCGAACGGCGCATGATGTCCTGGTTGCAGACCGGCTTGGACCGGGATTTTACGCAATCGAAGAAATTCCGGCCGTGCCCAGCGGAACTGAGGCCAGTGCCCGCGAACTCGCGGCGCAGCGTTTTTGCCAGGTTGGGCGAGAGCGCGATCTCCCCGTTGTCACCCGTCTCAACCCATCCCTTGTCCCCCTCGAAGCGGACCGGGCAGGTGCCCGTCGAGGTCCGATATTGCGGAGCGCGATCGCCAAATGGAGTGGGGAGAAAATCGCAGATCAAATTCACTCCGTTGGCGTAACGGGCGACTATCGAGGTCGGTGTGGCTTCGTACTCGAGCGGCATGGTGTGATCAGACTGGTTGGCCCACTGGCACAGATCGACCGTATGCGCGCCCCAATCGGGGAAATTGCCTGCCGCCTCGAAGTCGTGATGTCCCCGCCAGCCGCCGCTGACGTACTTGCGGTTGTAAGGACGCCAGGGAGCGGGCCCGAGCCAAAGGTCCCAATCGCATTCGTCGCGCTCGGGCTCCGGTTCGCCCGGCAGCCAATCGTAGTTCTTTTTCGGAACGTAAACCGACGCGTGTAGCGTGTGGAGGCGTCCCAGCTTGCCGCTGTGCGCCAGGTGCACAGCGTACTGAAAATTGTTAACGCTTCGGCGCTGGGTGCCCGCCTGATAAATCCGGCCGTAACGATGGATTCCGTCCGCCAGCGACTGAATTTCGGCAATCGTCAGACCGCAGGGCTTCTCGCTATAGACATCCTTTCCCGCCTTTGCTGCGAGCAACGATCCCATCGCGTGCCAATGATCTCCGGTCGCGATTAAGACGGCATCGATATCGGGCCGGGCCAGCAGTTCCCGCAAATCTCGATACGTGGCGCAGTCCTTGTTGCCATAGCGGTCATCGGCCATCTGCTTCACCTGCTCGCGGCGGCGACGTTGCACGTCGCAAATCGCGACAAATTGCACGTCCTTTTCCGGCAGCATGACGCTCAGGTCATACTGGCCGCGCGGACCCAGGCCAATGCCGGCAAAAACGATTCGCTCGCTCGGCGCTACACCCCCATCCCGGCCCAACACAGGGCCAGGGACGATTAGTGGAACGGTCAGGCCCAAGCCGCCGATAATTGTCTCCTTGAGAAACTCACGCCGGTTTAATCGGGAATGCATTGTTTTCATGACAAGTGACCATCTTCTGCCTTTAGCGGCCACACCAACGGCAGAAATGGTGATTGAGCGGGTCCACACGCAGTGGAATTCGAAACTCGTCGTCAGTCTTCACGATATCTGCCGGTGTGGTCCCTCGGGGGCGCGGCAAGAGCGCGGTGCGGAGCTGCGTGCAGATCTTGCGGTTGCCCATCGGAGTTTGAGTATCCTCACTAGCCCATGAGGCGGTCAATCAGGTTCCCGGGCTTGACACCCCCAAGGCGTCAGGCAGCTTACCGCCGAGACCATGAAGCAACGACTCGTTGGGTATATTCTACAAACCAAAAATTATGAAATTGTCATTCGCGTCAGTGTTGGTTGGGTGCGCTCTCGGACTGTCCGTTCAGGGCGGCGAGGTGTCCGGCAAGATCAGCGGAGTTCATCTCTGTTGTAAGAGCTGCGTTACCGGTGTCGAAAAAGCCGTGGGTGAAGTCCAGGGGGCGACGGCGACGGTGGACAAGGATGCGGGTACGGTGGTGTTGAGCGGGGCGAATGCAGCGACGATGCAAAAGGCTGCCGACGCTCTGGTGGCTGCCGGGTACTTCGGGAAAAGCGGTGACGGTAAGATCAACCTCAGCAACAAAACCGGCGCTCAAGGCAAGAAGGTGTCATCGCTCCAGATCAGTGGCGTGCATCTTTGTTGCACCAAGTGCGTGAAGGCCCTGGATGAGGCCATCAAGACGGTTCCGGGGGCCAAGAGCCATACGGCCGAGAAGGGCGCGAAATCCTTCGAGGTCACAGGTGATTTCAACGACAATGAGCTCTTCGAAGCCCTTCACAAAGCCGGGTTGAGTGGCAAGGTCGGCAACTAGTCACTTCAGGCGCGCCCAAGTCCAAAAAAATAAAGGGATGGCGCCGTAGCGGCCACGCCGCCATCCCGGCCCAGCACGCGACCCGGGACGATGTTCGCAAGGGCCAGGCCTGCGGCGCCCAGAACTGTTGCTCCAAGAAAATCGCGCCGGTTTGATTGGAGCTGCGTGCATGTTTTCATGCCAAATACATAAAGGTTGAACGGCCGAACCGCACCAAGCTAGCTTGTCAATCACCGATGACAAAGCTTGAGCGGCTGTTCCGTCTGTCCGAGAACCACACCCAAACGCGAACCGAGGTCGTGGCGGGCGTGACGACTTTCCTGACAATGGCCTATATCATTGTCGTCCAACCGGCGGTGTTGTCGGGCAAAATATTCGGCAAGGAAACGGGAATGGATTTCGGCGCTGTCACTACTGCGACCTGCCTGGCCGCGGCGTTGGCCACCGCCATCATGGCCCTGTACGCGCGGTACCCAATCGCGCAAGCACCCGGTATGGGCGAGAATTTTTTCTTTGTGTTCTCGGCCATTCCTGCCGCCGCCAGCGCCGGCTTTGCTAATTCATGGCAGGTCGCCCTGGGCACCGTGTTCATCTCCGGTGTTCTGTTTTTGATTCTGTCGGTGATTGGCTTGCGCGAGCTGATTTTCAACTCGATCAGCCCAAGCCTCAAGAACGGCATCGCGACCGGCATCGGCCTGTTCATCGCGTTCATCGGTCTGCAAAACACCGGATTGATCCTGAAAGACCCGGGCACGGCGGTGAAACTCAACGCGCACTTTGGTTCGCCCGACCTCATCGTGTTTTTTGTCGGACTCCTGGTGACCGCCGTGCTGCAGGCGAGGAAGGTTCGGGGTTCCATCCTCTGGGGCATGGCGGCGGCGACGTTCCTCGCAGTGAGTCTTAAACTGATTCTGCCACAGATGCCGCCTGCCATCACCGCTTCGTCGGCGGTCCGTGATTCCATGCTGGCGAATCGGTTCCAGTTCGCCCACGCAATCGTGGCCGCTCCACCCTCCCTTGCACCGACCTTGTTCAAGCTGGATTTGCTTCATGCGCTTTCGCCCAAGATGCTGCCTTTCGTTTTCGTTTTCCTTTTCATGCTGGTGTTCGACGCCATCGGCACGCTGGTGGGCGTGTGCGAACAGGCGGGTTTCATGGTGCAGAACCGCTTGCCGCGCTCCCGACAGGCGATGGTGTCCGATGCCGTGGGCACGGTGGCGGGCGCAGCGCTGGGGACCAGCACCGTGACCAGTTTCATCGAAAGCGCCGCGGGCGTAGAACAAGGCGGGCGCACCGGGTTGACCGGGTTGGTCGTGGCGGCTCTGTTTCTCCTGGCCTTGTTTTTCACACCCTTAATCGCCATGGTCGCCAGCTATCCGCCGATCACTGCTCCCGCGCTGGTGATCGTCGGAGCGCTCATGACGCAAAACGTCAGCAAGATCGATTGGTCGGATTTCACCGAATCGGTCCCGGCGTTTCTGATAATAATCGGGATTCCGCTCTCTTACTCGATCGCCGATGGATTGGCTCTGGGCTTTATCAGTTACCCACTGATTAAATTATTCAGCGGAAAGTTCCGAGGCGTGAGCTGGTTGCCCTGTGCGCTGGCGCTCGTGCTCCTGGCCTATTTCGTTTTGCTCCGAAGTCGTTTGTAATTCCACCTTGACTTTGTGAGTGCTGGGGAGCACAAGCGAGAGCAGCGTGGGTCCTGTCGCAGCCAGTTTTTACAGCGAATGGCGCGTGCGTTGCGGCGTCGTGCCGCGATTGCGCGATCAGGACGACTCGCCCCCCGAACGACTGCTCCAGGCCATCTGGCTTCACCAGAGGCTGCAGCGCGAGCAGCTTCAGACCCTGGACGGTCAAGCCGTGCGGGTGCTGCATCCGGGCTTTTCCAATGTTGAGGGCGGGCCTGATTTTCGCGGCGCGGTGATCCAAATGGGCGAGGAGTCGCCGCGCAACGGGGACGTAGAGGTGGACCTGCGGGCAAGCGGCTGGCGGGCGCATGGCCATGACCGCAACCCCGCCTTTAAGAATGTCATCCTGCACGTGATTTGGGAGAGCGATCGGCCAGCGGCGGGCGGGCCGCCCACCATGGCGCTTCGCGGCGTTCTGGATGCGCCGTTGGGCGAATTGAGCTTATGGCTGGGCAGCGAGGCGGCGCAATCCTGGCCTGAGAACCTTCGCGGCAAATGCTGCGCGCCCTTGCGCGAACTGACCGAGTCGCAAATCCAGGAGCTGTTGCGCCAGGCCGCCCAGGTCCGGCTGCAGAGCAAGGCGGCCCAGTTTCAGGCGCGCGCGCGCCAGGCTGGCTGGGAGCAGGCGCTCTGGGAGGGACTCTTTCGCGCACTGGGCTACAAGCATAACGTGTGGCCGATGCAATGCCTGGCCGAGTTGCGCCCGCGCTGGTCGAACGAATCCGCCGACGCACTGCCACTGCAGGCGCGCTTGCTCGGGATCAGCGGTCTTTTGCCGCTCGAACTGTCACACTCCCAAATCAGTTCTGACGGCTACCTCCGCCGCGTTTGGGATGCGTGGTGGCGCGAACGCGACGGGTTCTCGGATTGCCTTTTGCCGAAGGCGCTCTGGCGCTTTCACGGTCTGCGCCCCGCCAATCATCCTCAACGGCGGCTGGCGCTGGCCTCCCGCTGGTCGGTCGAAGGCGACCTCGCGGCGAAGCTGGCAAAATGGTGCGCTCGCGCTGTGCCTGATAAAGAAGTGGCCAGCTCTTTGCTCGATGTTTTGCAAGTCGGCCTTGATGACTTTTGGTCCTGGCACTGGACATTCCGGTCGGCGCGATTCAAAAAAGCTCAGCCGTTGCTCGGTGGCGGGCGCGTGACGGACTTGGCGGTGAACGTGGTCCTGCCCTGGCTTTGGATTCGAGCGGTGGAAGGCAAAAACGAGGCCGCGCAGCGCGCGGTAGAACACCGTTACTTCGCCTGGCCGCCGGCGGAAGACAACTCGCTGCTGCGACTCGCTCGCCAAAGGCTTCTGGGCAGCGCCTCGCCCCGCCTCCTGGCCATCGCCGCAGTACAACAAGGGCTGATCCAGATTGTGCGCGATTTTTGCGAGCACTCGAATGCGGTCTGCGACGACTGCAAGTTTCCGGCTTTGGTAAAGGAATTTGGTGGTAGTGGATAAGCTCGTCAAAATTGAATAAAGCCGCCAGAGGAACTCGGATTTATTGGGAAAAGCAGGCGAACGGACGCTCAAGGAAAGAAAGACCTTGACAAACTTCGCAATTTTGCGAAGATTGACCTATTGAGAAAGCGCACAGGTGCCGAAGACAAACGTGGTCTTCTACAAAGAAGAGGACGGTTTCGTGCCGATACTCGAATGGCTCGATTCGTTGCAGCCGAAGGCGCTGGACAAGTGCACGGTCAGGATCGAACGCCTGAGGGAGATGGGCCACGAGCTCCGGCGGCCGGAAGCGGATTTTCTGCGGGATGGAATTTATGAGCTCCGCATCGGATTGCAGCATGTGAATTATCGAATGCCGTATTTTTTCCATGGGCGAACTGCGGCAGTCGTTTCGCACGGGCTGGTAAAAGAGGCAGAAGTTCCGGCGAAAGAGATTTAGAAGGCAATCGAACGAAAACGAAAATTTGAAAAGGACCCTAAGTCTCACACTTACGAGGAGAGTTGAGTATGCCAAAGAAGAGCAGAGCGACCTCCGACGCAGTTGAAATTCTGCATCGGCGGTATTACCAGGGCAAGCCGGAGCGGATTGCACAACTTGAAGCAGCAAGGGCTGAGGACGACCTCGCGCGAAGAATCTACGAGTTAAGAGAGCAAGCAGGTTTAACACAGGCGCGGCTCGCCAAGCTGATCGGAACAACCGAGTCTGTCATCAGCAGACTGGAGGACTCAGATTACACGGGACATTCGCTTACCATGCTAAGGCGCATCGCCGAAGCGGTGAATAAGCGCGTTGAGATCCGCTTTGTGCCCCGAAAGGAAAAACTTCAAGCAGCCTGAGAGATCCCCGCGTCTCAGACATTCGCCGGCGGCTACGTTTTGGCTTCGAGTTGAGCGAAGGGGTTATTGACGAAAGCGCTGGATTTGGGCTTTGCCGGTGCGGGGGCCTCCGGCGATTCGTTCTCGACGGGCCGAGGCTGATGATTGGCTTCAGGCCGAGCCTGAGTGGCCGGTGGCGCGGTGCTCATGGCTTCGTGGGGATTCCTGGCTCGTTTGCTCCGGGGCAGCGGGCTGACCATCACGTTGATATTGCGCCCGGCCAGTTTGGGCTGGAAGTCCGGGTGGCCATAAGGGGCGATTTCCTCGAGAAACTTGTTCACGACTTCGTAGCCGAACTCGGTGTGGGCCATTTCACGGCCGCGGAACTTCAGGTTGACCTTGACCTTCATGTCCTCGCACAGGAATTCGACCGCGTGCTGGATTTTTACGCCCAGGTCGTGGGGATCGATCTTGGGACTTAATTGGATCTCTTTGACCTTATTGGCGTGCTGATGTTTCTTGGATTCCTTCTCGCGCTTGGCCTGCTCGTAACGGAACTTGCCGAAATCGACGATGCGGCAGACAGGTGGCGTCGCATTCGGAGCGACCTCGACGAGATCGACGCCGTTGGCCCGCGCTAAATTCAGGGCCTCGCCCAGCCCTAGAACACCAAGTTGTTTGCCATCCAGCCCAATAACCCGGACCTCGCGGGCACGGATTTTCCCATTTACCTTAACGAACGGACCGGAGGGAGAAGAAGAACGTGACGGGAAGGGGCGACTCAAGACACCCCCGCGGGTTGAAGCTTATTCATGCAGTTCTGTAACAGCCATTCTTTAGTTCTAACACACGCTATTTAAGCATAAATCATAGGGTTCGCAAGCAAATAATTCGTGACAAAATTGGCGGAATTCATTTTGCAACGTGTCTCAAAGCTGAGCACTTTGGCTTCATGCTCGAGTTTGAAGAAGCCCTGGCACTCATATTAGCGGCCATGCCGCCGCCCGTGACCGAAGTCGTCCCGCTCGACCGCGCGCACGGACGAGTGCTGAACGAAACTGTTGTCTCGGCGGTTGACTTGCCCCCGTTCGACAATTCAGCAATGGATGGTTATGCCGTTCGGGCAGCGGACGTGAGTTCGGCGAGCCCGGCCGGGCCGGTACGCTTGAGGCCGGCGGGAAGAGTCGCCGCGGGAGAAACCTTCAGCGGCGAAGTGGTGTCCGGAAGTTGTGTGCGCTTGTTCACCGGATCGCCGTTGCCTCGAGGCGCCGATGCCGTCGTGATGCAGGAGGACACGCGGGTTGAGACTGATAAACCACAGGAGATTTTCATCCTCGACGCGGTCAAACCGGGGGAGAATGTCCGGGTTCGAGGAGGAGACATAAAGCAAGGGGAGACGGTCGCAGAAGCCGGCCAGGTGTTGACGGTCGGCCACATTTGTCTGCTGGCCGCGACGGGCCGCGCCGAACTCAAGGTGGGAAGGCAGCCCGTTGTGGGGCTGCTGGCTACGGGTTCGGAATTGCGCGAGCCCGGCCAAAGCCTTGGGCCGGGCCAGATCTACGAAAGCAATCGCCTGGGCCTGGCTGCGCTGCTGGGGCGCAGCGGCTGCGTTCCTAAAATCTTTCCGCTGGTGGCAGACGCACCGGAGACCGTGCGGGGCGCGTTTGAAGCCGTTCTGCGCGAGTGCGACGCGGTAGTGACGTCCGGTGGTGTTTCCGTCGGGGAGATGGATTTTATCAAGAGCGCATTCGAGGCGATCGGCGGTGAATTGCAATTCTGGCGCGTGTCGATTAAGCCCGGCCGGCCGTTTGTGTTCGGGCGTTGTCGCGGAAAATTTCTGTTCGGCTTACCCGGCAATCCGGTTTCTGCGCTGGTGACTTTCGTGCTGCTGGCTCGTCCGGCGCTGTTGCGCTGGCAGGGCGCGGTGGACGTTTCCCCGCCGCGACATCCCGGCGTGCTGGCAGAGCCTCTGGCCAACCCGGGCGCGCGCCGGCATTTCATGCGTGTGAGACTGGATGGGTCCGGGAAGGTTTTCTCGGCTGGCCTGCAGGCGTCGCACGTGCTGAGCTCGTTGGCCGCTGCCAATGGGCTGGTTGATGTGCCGCCTGAAACCCATCTGCCCGCGGGCGCGACCGTACAGGTGATCCAATGGGACAGAGGGTGAGGGCAGCAGAAAAAATCCGAAGGGCGAAATCCGAGGGCCGAAAGAAGCCCGAAAGGCGAAGGAAATCCGAAGGCCGACCCGCCCCGCTGCGACAAGCGCGGAGCGCGGCGCGTGCGACAGCGCGTCAGCGCGGCGAGAAGAAGCCCGAAGTCCGAAATCCGAATATGTGACAGTGCGTTACAAGATTTCTGGTCGTTAGGGACGGGTCCGCCACTCTGAAGTTGAACCACTAATGCACACCAATAGACCCAATGGAACGGGGACATGAGCGGTGCTCGTGGTAGAAGTGGGACTGACCCTGAGGGCGACTGGTTCAAGTTCGGGCTGTGCGGGCAGCCAGCGCAGGAAATTCGTGTTGGTTCGCGTCGATTCGTGGTTGTCTGCTGCGTGGATAGTGCTTAGCCTGCCGAGCAACGACGATATGACTCGAACAATTACGCGTCGCCGCTTCCTGGGCCGTGTCGGCACCGCGCTGGGCACGGCAGCGGCGGCGCCTGCGCTCATTCCTGCTTCCGCTCTGGGACGAGCGGGAGCAGTCTCGCCCAGCGAGCGCATCACGATGGGTTTCATCGGCGTCGGCGGACAGGGCGGCGGTCATTTACTCGGCGGGGCCTGGACTTATGTGGCGGGTGGATATGCGGGCCGCAACGACGTTCAAGTACTGGCCGTGTGCGATGTATGGCGTGAGCGGCGCGAGAGGGCCGCCCGCCGCGTGAACGAGCGTTATGCAGAAGTCTTTGGGCCAGGCAATTACCGAGCTTGCCAGGCGTATCGCGATTTTCGCGAGGTGCTGGCGCGGCCGGACATCGACGCGGTCTTGATTGCCACTCCGGCCCACTGGCATGCCACGATGGCGGTTATGGCCGCGACGGCCGGGAAGGATATTTATTGCGAAAAACCGACCGCCTGCACCGTCCAGGAAAGCCGGGCGGTGTACGAAGCCGTTCGCCGTTACGCGCGCGTGTATCAGGCAGGCACGCAGCAGCGCAGCGAATACGGCGGCAAATTTCGCATGGCTTGCGAATTCGTGCGCAGCGGGCGGATCGGAAATCTCAAAGCCATCTATGCTTATCGTGACGGCGGAGCGATTTTCTGGCCGCCGCGCTTCGGCGCGGGGCGCCCGGTGCCGGAGGGTTTTGATTACGATTTGTTCCTTGGCCCGGCACCGATGATCCCATTCAACGGAAACGTGGGACCGCACCCGTTTGATATCGGCGAGCTCAATTGGGGCCAGCATCATTACGACATCGTGCAATGGGCCGCGGATGCGGACGAAACCGGGCCAGTGGAAATTTTCATGAAGGGCGACCGCTCCTGCTACACCTATGCGAGCGGCGTTGTCGTTTTTGGGGAGGGTTATCCAGGCGAGCCGGTGGGCGGCGAGGGCGGCGGGTGTTTTGTGGGAACGAATGGCCGCATCGCCGTGGATCGCTCAGCGCTGGTGTCCGACCCTCCGGACATTGTCCGCGAACCGCTGCGGCCCAACGAGACGCACCTTTACCGCAGCGACAGTCATTCGGGCAATTTCCTGCACTGTGTGCGCACGCGGCAGCCCACCATCTGCAATGTGAGCGTGGCTCATCGCGCCGCCAGCGCACTGCTCTTGGGCGGCGTCGCCAAACAATTGCGCCGCGCGTTGAAATGGGATTCCAAAGCCGAACAGTTCATCAACGACGACGAAGCCAACCGGATGCTGTCGATTGCGAAACGTCCGCCGTGGCGGGTTTGAAGGAGCTATGAAGTCTGGAATACTCGGACTGGCGGTCGCTCTCGTGCTGGTGAGTGGGCGCGGCGAGTCTGCCGAAGCGGGCGCGGCCGGCACAGATGAACCGCAGTTGATCCGCGTTTTGCAGTCCGGAGCGACTCCCCAGGAAAAGGACGCCGCCTGCGCGCAGCTTAAGCGCATTGGGACGGAGGCTTGCATTCCGGGGTTGGCCACTTTGCTTGCCGATGAACAACTGTCCCATTCCGCACGCTATGCGCTCGAATCATTGTCGTCACCGCAAGCCGGCGCCGCCCTGGTCCACGCCCTGGATACGACCTCGGGTCTGACGCGGGTCGGGATCATCGATTCGCTTGCGGTCCGCCGCGAAGCGCAATCCGTGCCGCCCCTGGCGAAGCTATTGTCAGCGCAGCAGGAGGCGGCTGCCGCACGCGGGGATGAGACCAAAGCCGCCGCCGCTTACGCTCTCGGTGAAATCGCTACTCCGGCCGCCGTCCAGGCGCTGGAAATCGCCCAACGTACCTCCTCAAGTCCGGGCCACGACTCTTGCGTAGATGCCTTGCTGCGGAGTGCCAATCGTTGGCTAACAGGCGGCAAAACCTCCGAAGCACGAGCGTTATTCAGGCGAATTTATGCAGCCGAAACGAACGAGCCCGTCCGGATCGCTGCCCACGCGGGATTGCTCCGTGCCGCCGGTCCCGAGGCCCAGGCCCTGTTTACCGAGTCGCTGACCGGCGCCGCTGGCCCTAAACGCACTGCAGCGCTGCAGTTGGTGCCGGGAGCCGAGTTTCCTGGCGCGGAGCGAACATTCCTAAATCTGCTGCCAAGGGTATCGCCCCAGGTTCAGATTAGTTTGATCGAAGGGCTTGTGCAGCGCCGCGATTACGCCGCGGCCCCGGCGATTGCGGCGCTGGCCCGAAACAGCCGAGGGGCGGTGCGGGTGGCCGCGCTCCGGGCGCTCGGTCGATTGGGGGATGATTCGATCGTCCTGTTGTTGGCGGAAGCCGCCGCATCCGGAGATGCCGAGGAGCAAGCAGTGGCCCGGCAGGCCCTGGTCGAGCTGCTTCTTGGCATACCGACTGCAGCGATGCTCGCGCGGCTGGCCGTGACCGGCCCGAAAGTCCAGGCCGAACTGGCTCGGGCCTTGGGCGAACGAGCGGATTCAGCGGCGGTGCCGAAACTCCTCCAATTGGCGCGCGAGGATTCCGATTCGGTCCGACAGGCTGCGCTTCGGGCCCTGGCAACGCTGGCTGATGAACGCGATGTGGTGGCGCTGGTTCATCTGGTGGTTGATGGCAAGAACGAAACGGCGCGCTCCGAGGCTGTCGAGGCTCTCAGCGCCGTTTTGCAGCGCCTTCAGTCCATGAACCGACACGTGGACCTCGCACCGCTGGTGGGAGCCCTCGAAGACAGTCCGGCCCCTGTGCGGATTTCTTTATTGCCAGTGTGCAGCGGCTTGAGCGATGCCAGGACTCGGTTGGCTTTGAGAAATGCCAGTGCCGACTCCGACCCCGGCATTCGGCAGGCGGCGATGCACGCGCTTTGTGACACGCACGACGCCGAGTTGTTGCCCGACGTTTTGAAAATCGCCAGGACCGCGCCGGAAGAAAATCTACGCGCACTGGCCACAGCCGCTTGCGTCCGGCTGACGAGTCAGGAGGAAGGCGCCAGGTTATCCAATGCTGCCCGGCTCGTGCCCCTGAAAGAGTTGCTGACCGGCAACCCTTCGGCTGCCCAGAAACGGATGGTTCTGGCCGGCCTGGCCGAGATAGCAGACTCGGAAGCGCTAGCGCTGAGCGCAGCGCTCCTCGACGAGGCAGGAGTGCAGGCCGAGGCGGCCCGGGCCGTGATCAAGATCGCTCCGACCTTGCCTGGCGCGGATGCTTCGGTGACGGCGGCGCTCAAAAAAGTCCTCGCCTTGGCCACGGACGCTGCCACGCACCAGGCTGCGGAGGCGGTGCTCAAACAGGTCCATTCGAGAGTCGAGTTCATCACCTCGTGGATGGTCGCCGGTCCTTATCGGCAAGCCGGGAAGGATTACGCAGCTTTGTTTGACATTGCTTTCGCGCCGGAGGACGGTTCAGCGCAAGGCGCGGCAAGCCCGCCCGCGAGTCCGTCTGAGGCTGGCGCTCCGAGCAAGGAAACAACCGATGTGAATTGGCGTCCTTTGCCTGCAGGCGCAGATCCCTCTCGCCCGGGCGTGATGGATCTGCTCAAGCACTTGGGCGGTGAACAATGCGTCGCTTACGCGCGTACACGGATTTACTCCGAGAGCAAGCAGGCGGCTCTACTCGAACTCGGCAGCGATGACGGCGTTAAAGTTTGGCTCAACGGCGAGATGGTTCACGCGCATAACGTCGCTCGCCCGCTGCAACCCGGTTCGGACAAGGCCAACGTCAACTTGAACGCCGGCTGGAATGAGTTGCGGCTGAAGGTGACCCAGAACAATCTCGGCTGGGAATTCTGCGTACGAGTGGTGAAACCGGACGGCTCGCACATGGAGGGACTGAAGTTCGCCGCCGCTCCTTAACGTAGAGTTTCGGTTAGTTCTTTACACGCACCCGATCTCCTGTCTGGATTACCGGCGCGGGCAGAATGAAAAGATCGTTGCTGCCTTTCCTTCTTCGACTGGCCGCGCCATTGCCGATTTCTGTTCGGCTTGCCGCCGGTTGGTTCGTTGGACTTGTGCTGTTCCTCGCCATTGGCATCAACGCGGGTGCAGAGGATATTATTGCATCCGCAGGCGACATTTTGCAGTACGTGCTGCCTGGAACAGCAGCCGGCTTCACGCTTGCTCACTGCGACGGCGAGGGCGCCTTGCAGTTCGGAGAATCAGCCGCGCTCACGCTCGGTGTGACCTACGGCCTCAAATCCACCGTTGACGAAAGACGGCCCAATGGTGGCACTCAATCTTTTCCATCGGCACACACGTCGATTTCCTTCTCCGCAGCCGAGTTTATCCGCAAGCGTTATGGTTGGGAGTATGGCGTGCCCGCATACGGGGTCGCGTCATTCGTCGCTTACAGTCGAGTCGAGGCCCGCGAGCATTATCCGCATGATGTGCTGGCTGGCGCAGCTATCGGCATTGTCAGCAGCTATATCTTCACGCGCCCTTACAAAGGCTGGCATGTTCAAGCCGAAGCGGCGGACGGGTACTATGGCATCAGGTTGAGCCGGAGTTGGTAGAAGTTCAGAAGCGAAATGAAAGGCCCGTCACCAGGTGGTGGGTCCACGGTGTAAGGTCGATCGAGCCGCCGGGGATGCTGAGATGGTCGAGGTCGGTGTAGGACATTTTATATTCGACAAAGAGTGACCAGTGCCGGGCCAGGTCAAAGTTCAATCCCGTGAAGAATTGGACCCCCGGGCCGTGCCATTGGTATTGCTCAAAATGAACTCCCCCAATAGTTGACTCCACATGGGGAATGACCGCTCCAATTCCCGCCCCGACGTAAGGCTGGAAGCGCCCCAGAAAATCCTGCCCGCGTTGACCCAGGAACCAGCGGTACATCGCGTCGGCCGTTAGAAAATTAAAGCCGTGGGACATATTGAACGCCTCGATGGTGTCGCCCACTCGTTCGTGGTCATCGACCCGCGCGCCGTCGCGAGTGCCAGTTACACGAACCGTTTCGTCGGTATTCAGATAGAGCTTGGCGTGAAAAAACTCAAGCCCGAAACCCCAGTGAGATTTTTCGGAAAGAAAGTAAGTCAGTCGTGCGCCATAGTAGATAGGCGACTGAAAGTCTTTGCCGTCATAGGAAACGCCATGAAACGTCAGGTCCGTGCCGCTGTTCTGTTTCAGGCGCAAATCATTATTCTCGGTTAACGCCATGCCGCTGAAAAGCGAGGCCACAAACTCGGCACGCGCAGCGCTGGACGCGCCCAGCAGCGCCATGACAAAAATCGTCGTCAGAGGAACCTTCGTCTTCACAGTCAGAAACATGGTGCGCGATAGAGGGTTCGAACCTCTGACCCCTTCCGTGTCAAGGAAGTGCTCTACCACTGAGCTAACCGCGCGACCCTCGCTGGAAGACCGCTGAAAATCACTGATCTGCAGGGTCTTTTCGGAACCTTTGCGAGGCGGAAACATTGTCCATTTCCAGTCGGGTTGCAAGGTCAAAAACGAGGTAGCGCTTCTTCACTGGCTTGCTCGGATGAACCCAACCGCATGCCGTTCGTGGAAAGACACTGCACAAGACATTTGTGCCGGAAGGCAGGCAGGTCAGGTAATTCGTTCACGCGCCAACACCTGATAATGGCAAAGTCCCTACGGGTTGGTCAGGCGAAAGAACAGGTTCCCGGTCGGCGGCGAAATGGCGACGCTGTTGGTGCCGTTGGTGGTGATGATAGTGAAGCTGCTCGCCCTCCATCCACTGGAGATGGCGATGTTGCTGTTTTGCTGCAAAGTGTAACTGCCGGTATTGGGCCAGGAGACGGTGACATTATTGCCCACATGCGTGATGGTCAAGGGCGGTACGTTTGGGGTTTGGTCAACAGAAATCAGACTCCAAAATCCGTCCGTCACGGAAAAACTTCCACCGCTCATCGTGCCAGCATCGGCCTGACCGATGGTGCCGAGTACGGAGTACTGGGCGTTGCTGCTCGTGCCGCCGCCGCCGGCGATTGTGTACCAACCGATGGAATATTGTTGCGCGAAGGTTGAGAACGCAATGCTAGCGGCTAAAGAGAAAACAAGAGATTTCATTTCGGCCCCCCGTTATTGAATTCGAACAATGTTGCAGGAAAAACTCGGTCGTGTGGTTCCCAAGCCGTTATTGGAAACTATTTTGTCCGTGGTGCTAGGACCGGCTAGTTGAAACGTTATTACGTCACCCGTGTTAACGTTGGCGATGAAACTCTTGGAACACGACATCGGCTGATTGGCTTGATTTGCCACTGCACAGGCCTGGCTATCTTCGATCTCCACTCCGTTCGCGGCCGCCCTAAGAGAAACCGTTGTGGGGGTCCCTGAGCTCGTGGTGACCTCAGCATGATAATGAATCAAGTACAAGCCGGTCTGTTTATTGGTAAGTGAGACTCCATCTGACGAATGCACCCAGCCGTTAATCTGCACGTCAATCTGGTTGGTGATATTTTGAAAGGTGTTCGCGGAAGCAACCACCTGCGTGCTGGTAGAGTAAGAGTGGACGTAATTCCCGATAGTCGCTGAAGCAACATTCGTCAATCCCGCCCCATTTCCACTGAAATTGCCGTTCAAGGTTATGCCTGTCGCGTTGTTCGTTACCAATGCAGCAGGCAATTGAGACAACGGCACCGTGCCACCGGTCAATTGACCCGCATTCAGGTTGGTCAATCCCGCGCCGTTGCCGTTGATAACGCCCGCAATGAACGCCTGGGTCTGTCCATCGCCGATGCGAATGATGTTGGTATCCGTGGGCAACCCCATGTTGCCGATGTGAATGTTGTTGCTGCCGGGGGGTGATCCAAATCCGATGTAGAATCCAGAGTGGTTGCCGATCGCGATATTGTAGTTCCCACTGGTGTTGTTGAGAAGGGCATCCAGACCTATGGCGGTATTGCCTAGACCGCTGATCGTGGATTGAGCTGCCTGGTAACCAATGGCGGTGTTGCCGTCACCGTTTGTGACGTCATGCAGTGCTTCGTAGCCATTCGCCACGTTGTGGCCGCCGCTGGCAGCCAGCGCGAGCGCCTGGTAGCCGTTGGCGGTATTGCCGAAGCCAGTGGTGGCTAAATTGCCCGCTCCTGGGCCGGCAAAAAAATTGTCGCCTGTATCAGAGCGCATCAGGCTGTCATTGCCGCTGTAAATCGTGGAGATTGGCCCCGGCAGATATAGGTTGCTGTTGAGTGTGAGGCTCCCGGCAGAGAGAGCACCATTTGCGTCCCGAGCTGCGATGGTACTTGGCGTATTCGCGCTGGTCGCCGCCAGGGCTGCATTTACGCCACTGGCCACGTTCGCGGCAGTTGCGCCGCCGACAGCTGAAACGACCGTCGCTCCCTGCGTTCCGGTCACATCGCCGGAAAGCCCGCCTGAGAAACCATTTGCCATCGTGGCTGTGGCCGCATTGCCGGTGATGTTGATACCTGCTGTGCCCGCCCCTATTTTGGCCGGACTCAAATTGGTCAATCCGGAGCCATTGCCGTTGAGGACACCCGCGATGAACGCCTGGGCCTGTCCATCGCCGATGCGGATGAGGTTGGTGTCTGTGGGCAATCCCATGTTACCGATGTGAATATTGTTGCTGCCGGGAGGTGATCCAAATCCAATGTTGAATCCCGCGTGGTTGCCGATGGCGATATTGAAATTACCGCTGGTGTTGTTTAGAAGGGCATCCAGACCTATGGCGATGTTACCTTGACCGCTGATAGTGGCTTGAGCTGCCTGGTAACCAATGGCGGTGTTGCCGTCACCGGTTGTGAGGTCGTGTAGTGCTTCGTAGCCATTCGCCACGTTGTGGCCACCGCTGGTGGCCAGCGCGAGCGCCTGGTAGCCGTTGGCGGTGTTGCCGAACCCAGTGGCGGTCAAATTGCCTGCTCCAGGACCGGCAAAGAAATTGTCGCTGGTATCAGAGCGCAGCAGGCTGTCACCGCCGCTGTAGATCGTTGCGTTCGGCCCTGGCAGAAACAGGTTGCTGCTGAGCGTGACGCTTCCCGCGGAAAGGGCGCCGTTTGCGTCGCGAGCCAAAATAGTGCTGGGAGTATTTGCGCTGGTTGCGGCCAGGGCTGCGTTGACGCCGCTGGCCACGTTCGGGGCTGTGACGCCACCGACGGTTGCAGCCGAGCTCGCGGTGGCGGCGTTGCCGGTGATATTGATGCTCGCTGTGCCCGGAGAGAGCTGCGATGCCGGCAGACTCCCCAGCAGATTGCTCGCGCTACTGGCCATCATGGCATAAGGCACCGGCAGCAACGGCTGTCGCGGCACTAGCGTTGTAAAAGCGTTGCCGCCATTCGTTTGAACGCCAATTTCCAGCCAATAGTTTGCGCCATTGAAAACGCCGGAACCAAAATCGAGCGTCACAGAGAATTGCCCATTACTGACAGACGTTGCGCCATTGGTCATGGGTCCGGCAAATGCCGCGCCGTTACTGCTGACATTGAACAAGGCAAAGGTCAGGTCATAAGTGCCATTGGCGGGGTGGCCCCCGTCATTTAGACGGCCTTGGTAGGTAAAGGCGGTGCCTTGGGACCGGGCAGTGGTGATGCCGGTCAAAAGTGCCAGCCCGGCGAAGAGGATATGCTTCTGGATTTTCATTTTATTAGGAGGTTTTTGAATTTGCTGCCCGGGCACCGCTTGCGTTGGAAATCTTCGAGGCATGCATGCAGGGTGTTCAGCAGTAATATGTCTCATTCACCTCTTACTGGGGAAACCGTCGGCGGCTATTACAGACTTTTTTCAGAGATCGTCAGATTGGAGGCGGCACGGGGTGCTTTCTCGGCGGGAACTAAGCCGACGCAAGGAGGGGAGATTGAACTGGAAGGACGCTGCCGGTGGCCCAAAGGCGGAGTCAGTGATCCAGCCCACCGGACCAAACGTAAATTTGATGGTATCTCGTGTTCCAGACCAGGTCACCAATGCGCCCGGGAATCTTTATGGCGCGCTGCTGCCTGCCCCGAATGACAAAAAGCCATGCCAGGCGATAATCTTTGTCCGCAGCCAGCGCGAAAATCCGTTCCTGCTCCGGATCACAAATGACCTCTTTTGTCCCCTTGAGGTGTGACCAGCGGCCATCGAGCCGGAGTTCACCCAACGACTCACCCGAACGACCATCCAAGATCAGAATTAGCCTTGAGAAACTGTCAGGGATGTAAATTCGGTTGTGCGTTCCATCTACACCGATCCGACCCAGGCGGCATGGGAAGGGGAGTTTTACAGTATTCAAAATCGTTTCCGGGTCAGGCGCGCCGTCAACGATTTGCAGGTTGCCGTCCGGATCCACTGCGTAAAGCAGATTGGCGGCCGCATTGACTCCGACCACCGGGCCGAATGCCGTTTTCGTCAAGGCTAGCCTAACCGGATCGATGCGTTGTTGGACCGAGCCGCTGACCAGATGATAATATCGTCCGGTGGCGGGATTTACCGCGCTGGGCTCGCCGTGGACACCGCCGCAGCCGATGGGATCTTTGACCCGGTAATTGTCACCGTCCATCTGCCAGATCGGATCGTTGCTGTGACCTCCTTGCGCGCCAATCCAGACCACCCGCCTGCTGGCATCGAAATCAATGCTTCCGGGTATGTAATTATTCGTGCCGCCGAGCGAAATGCCCTGTTTTGCCAGATCCGATGAGCCGTCCCGGATCAAAACGCCGGCGGGGTTCATTAGGGTAGCTTTCGGCACTGCGGTCCAGTAATCGCCGGACTTAGGGTCCACCGCCGCGGCCTGGACCGGCCCGACGATGCGCATCGTCAAGGTGTTGGGATCTACTGCCCACATCCGGGAAGTTCGCGCCTCTTTGTCCTGCGCCAGGCGGTAGAGCACCAGGACCCAACCCACCAGCAACACAAGCAGGAGCGAAATAAGAGCTGTCACCAGGGGATGCCGACGACAGCGTCGCCCGAACCGCTCGAGCTTGGAAATGGGCCGCGCCAGGATGGGCTCGTAATTCATGAATCGTTCCAAATCCAGAGCCAGCTCCCGGGCCGAGGCGTAGCGCCGGGCCGGCGCCTTTTCCAGGCATTTCAGGCAGATGGTCTCCAAATCCCGCGGTATGTTCCGATTGGACGTGCGCGGGGCTACCGGTTCCGAGTCCAGCACCTGGGCCAGCGTTTCCGGAACCGATTCACCCGTATGCGGCGGCTGGCCCGTTAGCAGAAAATAGAGGATGGCCCCGAGCGAATAGACATCGCTTTGCGGCTCGACCAGCCCGCGTTTGCCGCTTGCCTGTTCGGGCGACATGAAACCCGGCGTGCCCAAAACCTGGCCGGTAATAGTCAGATCTGAGTCCTGCTTCAATTGCTTGGCCAGGCCAAAATCGGTGACATGCGGTTGATCCAGCTCGTCAATCAGGACATTGGATGGCTTGAGGTCGCGATGCAGGGTTCCTTGCTCATGCGCGTACTGAACGGCCTCGGCAATGGTCTTAATCCAGGCAGCCACCCGCCGGAACCAGATTGCGTTGCGGCCGCCCGACCCGGGGCTTAACTGCGCCAGGTTCTGGCCCGCGACGTACTCCATCGAGAAATAGTGATGGCTATCCTGCTCGCCGACTTCGTGGATGGCGACGATGTTGGGGTGGCGCAGGTTGGCCGCGGCTTCAGCCTCGGCGCGAAATCGCGCCACTTCCGCAGCGCTGGCCAGATTGCCCGCAAGAATGGTCTTAACTGCCACCGTCCGATTCAGGCTAACCTGCCGGGCCTTGTAAACCACGCCCATGCCGCCTCGCGCTATCTCGCCGAGTAATTCGTAATCGCCAAAGTGGCGGAGAAGAGTTCCCGACGCGCGCGACTGCCGTGGTTCCCCAGTCAGGTCGGCGCTCGGTTCCAACAGAAACGCCAACCGGCCCACACAGTTTGGACACAATCCCCCCAGCGCCTCACCGGAGAAGCTGGCGCCGCATTTGTGGCAGGTGCACGTGGAGGCCATCGCTCGCAATTGATACTTGGGAAAATCCAGTCGCAGATTACAGCGGGCGATGTGTCTATGCCAGCACAGCAAACAAATGGCGCAACTCTTCGTCGATCTCCTCCGCGCTGGCAACGGTGTTGGCGATTTCAGCCCGCGCCAGTTCGCGGTATCTTTGGCGCAGGCGATGCACCGCGACAGCCACGTTGTTTGCTGATATTCCCAACTTCGCAGCCGCCGTGGCGTAATCGCCAGACCTGGCCTCGCCCTCCAGAAAGGCCTTTAATGCCTCGAAGGTCTGACCTCGGCCCGCCTGCTCGTTCTCTTGCCGCAAACGATTCAGGGCCTGCCTCAGAACGGTCACCGCCCAAAGCTTTTCATACTCCTTCTCAGGCGAAAGATGAGTTGCCGGCTCGAGCGCCCACCCGCCTTCGGCGATTTGTTCCTCCAAAGAAATAATGATCTTGCTGCCGCCGCGCTTGAGAGCAGTTGCACGGTCGCGCTGGTCGCCGAGGAAATGATTAAGGGCGGCCAGGAGGAATGAGCGGAATTTGCCTTTCTGACGATCCGCCAGGCCCACGAGGTCCTTTTCGAGGAAATGCGCAAAGAACCCTTGCGTCAGGTCCTGGGCGTCGTGCAACGAGTATCCCTGACGTCGGATGAAGCCAAACACCGGATACCAATAGGTGCGGCACAGATCTTCCAAGGCGCGAACGGACCCCGGCGCGTGAGGCTGGCCGGCGGCCAGCACCACACTCCAGTGAGTCGTCACGAACCATTGAGCGCGCCCGCCAACCAGCTCATCGCGATCATCCTGAGGTGGCACGGCTGAGACGTTGTGCACTGAGTCGTCAAAGTGGATAGGCGGGATCCAATACGTTGACAAGCCGCAAATTAGTCTTCCCTGAGAACGCGACTGGCGTTTCGCTCACTGGTTTCCAGGAGTGACTCGCATGGCCAGCATCGGTCGGAACACTTTGCGATACGCCCACGCCAGATAGACCTCCAGTACCAAAGCCAGAATCCCCGGCCCGATTGTGGCTGGTGCCAGGAATAGATGGAACGTGATAATGCCGACAATGATTGGCGCGATCAGGGCCAGCGCCAGCGGGACAAAGCGATTTAGGAGGAGCAGCACGCCGACGAGCAATTGCATTCCCGTGACCAGCGGCATCATGTAGCCCGTCTTCATCAACGCGCCGGCGAAGGCGCCGGCGCCTTCGGGCATTGGGGTCTTCGGTTCCGGGATGAAATGCAGAAACCCATTAAGGCCGAAGACGAAGAACATCAATCCCATCAGGATTCGCGTCACGACGGGAATGTATCGGGTGAACGATTTGGTCGGCTGACCTGCCGCCGGAGCAGCAGTGGGTGCATCGGTTGTTGTCATAAATTTACTTGGTTTTGTGACTCGCTTCGTGATCCGGAATTGTCTCAGGCCAACCACAGGAACGGCGTAAGCTTCTGCCCAGATCGCTCCTTCCTGGTTAATGCCTGGATGACCCAATGTAATAGCGCCTTCAGAAGCGCGCAATCCCGAGGAAGCAGAGGCCGACGCCGATGAGGCCGCAAAGCCAGAGCGTCGCGAAGCCCAGGGTTTCCCATGGATCGCACGCCGAAACATTCAACGAAAGCGATGCGAGCCGAAGACCTGGCTGGCTCCGAGGCGGCTCGACTTCGAAGAGCACAGGCGGAGCCCAGGCAACGGGAATCGTGTGATTTGCAAGCACCGGCAGTCGGCGACTTCGCGCCCTTCCAATGACTGCCGGCAGGACTTCAATAGAATGGGGTTTAGCGTTCATAGCGCCTGAGCCTAAACCATGCCAGTGACAACCCTATGTCAGGAGACTTGAAGTCCTTTCAGTTTGCACACTCCAGGCAGCTCGACGAGCCACAGCGTATTTGGCAGCCACCTTGGCCGCCTCGGCGGCAACCCGTTCCTTAAGCTTCGCGGGGGCGAGAACCTCAGCGCTGGAACCATACGATAGAATGCCCTCCGCTATCCATTCCAACGAATAGCCCAGCAAAGTGACCACGATTCCGTCACCCTGCTGCTGTTCCTGGGCCAGCCTGCCGAACCAGTCGCGCCGGATTCGCTCGATGATCCCCGGGTGGAATTTCACCCGGGCCGACTGGAACTTGCCTTCCTGCGCTGCCGTTTCGAGGTATCGCTTCAGGGAAAAGTCGGCATGACCCGAAAAGACTTCGTTTTGCAACTGAATCTTGCGAATCCGGTCAGTGCGAAAGTCGCGGACATCCCGGCGCAGCCTGCAGTAGGCGATAAGATGCCAGTTGTCAGAGTAATGAACCAGGCCCAGTGGTTCGACCAGCCGCTTCGTCAGTTCGCGGCGCTGGGCGCCCAGGTAGTCGAGAGCCAAAACCCGCCGTTGTGCCAGCGCGGACTGGATAGGAATTAATGATTCGCTGGACGGAGTGGGAATTGCTGTGAACCCTCGCGCAACCACCGCGGTGGAACGTTCCAGTCGGTCGAGAAAATCCTGCCGGTCCCGAGGCAGCACGGAACGGATCTTCAGCAGCGCAGACTCCATTTGCTTCCGCAGCGAAGCGTCAGTGAAATGATCCACCAGGGTTGCACCAATAAAAAGCGCGCTGGCTTCCTCGGAAGTGAACATCACCGGCGGCAAGTGATAGCCTTTGGCCAGACCGTAACCGATTCCCGCCTCGGACAGGATCGGGATGCCCGCTTCGCCGAGAGCGGCGATGTCGCGATACACCGTGCGAACGCTAATGCCGAAATGCTCTGCAATGTCCTCAGCCCGCACAACGCGCCGGCCTTGCAGGTGCACTACAATCGCCATGAGGCGGTCCACTCGGTTCATGGTCGGCAAGATACCACGAGCGGTCCTTTGTGTTTAGAGAACTTTTGCCTGACTCAGGCGTTGTTTCGGTGAAGGCAGGAGCACAAGCAGGAGCGCGGAATTAATCCCGCAGCAGCGTAGGATTTCGGCCATTGCTGCGGAATAAATTCCGCGCTCCGCCCTTGTCCTTGTTCTTCAAGGAGAATTGTTACGCCAAATTCGGCACACCTGCGCACGTCAATTGGCGCCGTTTTGCGGCGAGGCGCGGTGATTTCGTTTCTAACTCCAGGAGCAGCCGCTTCCGCCACAGGCCGCCACCGTAGCCGGTCAGGCTGCCGTCTTTACCGATGACGCGATGGCAGGGAATCAAGATGCAGATTCGGTTCATACCGTTGGCGCGCGCGACAGCGCGCTGGGCCGTGGGTTGGCCGATACGCCTCGCCAGCTCGTCATAGGAGATGGTCTCACCGTGCCGAATCAGCCTCAACTCGCGCCAGACCTTTTCCTGGAAGGGCGTCCCGCGCGACGCCAGCGGCACGGTGAAATCGCGCCGCCCACTAGTGAAGTATTCCGCAAGCTCCTTCCGGAGCTGCGTCAACCATTTGTGTTCGCCGGGCACGATCGCGCACCCAAATCGCCGGCGCATCGTCTCCAGGTTTGTCTCCAGCATTCGCCGGTCGGTATATTCGAGCAGGCAGATACCGTCGTCGCTTGCCCCGGCCAGCAACGGCCCCAGAGGGCTCTCCATCATTGCCATAACGATCTGACTACCCGCCCGCCGGGCGCGGCCAGGCGCGTCGCCGAACGTCCTGCTGAACGCTTCGCGAAAGCCGCTGTGCGATTCGAAACCGCTGTCGAAGATCACATCATCCAGCGGGGCGCCGTTCCGGATTCGGTTCAGTGCGCCCGCCAGGCGATGGCCCCGGCACCAGCCGGAGAAACTCATCCCGTAATGCTGTCTAAACCAGCGTCGCGCCCGTTCTGGCGTGACACCCAGCTCCCGCAAATCGCCGGCTTTGAGCCGCGCATCGGGAGATGCTTCGACCAGTTCGATCAATTTGGCCGCCCAGGGCGGCGGTGCGCCATTGGTTTCCAGCGGACGACACCGTTTGCATGGCCGATATCCGGCGGAGAGGCAGTCCTTGATCGAGCCGAAGAATTCCACATTGCCCGGGTTTGGGCGCGAGGGACACGATGGCCGGCAAAAGATGCCGGTGGTTTTGACGGCGACGAAGAAGACCCCGTCGTAATCGGCGTTCTTGTCGCGAGAGGCGCGCATCATTTCCCGCTCGGCGGGAAGCAGTTGCAGAGTTTGATTTTCTTTCATGCCTTCAATTTACCATGCCGTTCCACCGAAAAAGCGACGCCGGACTCCACATCGGGTCATGCTGTTTTCCTCATTCTGTTAATGTCACGGAGGATGCCTTCAAGCCGGATTGATGTGCTGGCTCGCTTCAAGCCCGGTATTTGGCGCACCCACTGCTGACGTCTCCGCAGGTTGCTTGCGAAAGGACCGGAGGGCCAGCAACAGCGAACAGAAGATCAGCGTCGATCCCCAGAAAAAGGCAACGCCCGGCACATGCACTGGAGCTCGCGGACTGATAAAATAACCGAACAACCCCGTGGCCAGCGGAGGACCGATAATGCCCGCCACGCTGCCCAGGCTGGCCAGAGAACCCTGTACGCCGCCCTGCTCATTGAGCGGCACGCTTCGCGAGATCAATCCCTGAATGGCCGGCATGGCGATCGCGCCCAGCGAGCCAACAGCAAGGATGACATAAATCATCCAGCCGCGGGTCGCGAGGCCGTAGGCTGTCATGACAATGGTGGCGTTGGTCAGTCCGATTATGATCGAGCGGCGTTCGCCCAGGGCCGGCACGATGCGCCGCGCCAGCCCGCCCTGCACGATCGCCGCCATCAATCCGACGATGGCCAGCGAAAGGCCGACCTGGGCGCTGCTCCAATGATACCGATAGCCAGTGTAAAGGACCCAGGTGCTGGGCAACGTTTGGTGGGCGAGGTTGATAAGAAAAAAAGTACCGGTGAGCCCCAGCACCACCGGATAGCGCTTCAGGGCCAGGAGCGATCCGACCGGGTTTGAGCGTGCCCAGGAAAAGGCGCGACGGTTTTCTCGCGGCAATGATTCAGGCAAGACGAAGAGGCCATAAAGCCAGTTCAAAAGCGTCAACCCGGCGGCCACCAGGAACGGCACGCGTAATCCAAAATGGCCGAGCAGGCCGCCCAAGGCGGGCCCCGCAATGAAGCCCAGGCCGAACGCGGCGCCGATGAGTCCAAAGTTCCCAGCCCGTTTCTCCGGCGGGCTGACATCGGCAATGTAGGCGCTCGAGGCGGCGATGTTCGCGCCGGTAATGCCGGCGATAATTCGGCCGAGAAAAAACCAGGGCAGCGTCGGCGCGAACGCCAGCACCAGATAATCCAGGCCCGAACCGAATAGAGAGCTGAGGATCACGGCGCGCCTTCCAAACCGATCGGACAGACTTCCCAGCACCGGCGCGAAGACAAATTGCATGAGGGAATAGAGCGCCGCCAGCGAGCCAAACACGCGCGAGGCGGCCGATACATTGCCGCCGCACAGTTCTTCGATGAGCCGGGGCAGAATCGGAATGATCAGGCCAATGCCCAGGATATCGAGGACGAGTGTGACGAAAACGAAGGCGAGAGCCGGCTTGCGTGGGAGCATGAGTGAACGGTCTTAATCTGAAGCGCAAACGGGAAGTGAAAGATCAGCAAACACTGAGCTCAGGAGATTAAGATTAAGATTAAGAGAAAGATTATGATTAAGACTGGATTTTCTACATGCCCATAATCTGGTAGCCGCAATCGACATAAAGGGCCTGGCCGGTGATGGCTGCCGCCCCATCGCTGGCCAGGAAGAGGCCGGTGGCGCCCAGTTCTTCCGGCAAGACATTGCGTTTGAGCGGCGCGTGGGCACCATAATGTTTGAGCATGTCGGTGAAGCCGGCAATCCCGCGAGCGGCCAGTGTATTGACTGGTCCGGCGCTGATGCAGTTGACGCGGATATTCTTCGGGCCGAGGTCGTAGGCCAGGTAGCGGGTGCAAGCCTCGAGAGACGCTTTGGCCACGCCCATCACGTTGTAATGCGGCACGACTTTTTCCGCGCCGTAATAGCTCATCGCGACGATGCTACCGCCTCCGCTCATAAGGGCGGCAGCCGCCCGCGCGAGCGCGACGAGCGAATAGGCGCTAACATCCTGCGCTATCCGAAACGCTTCGCGGCTGGTGTTGACGAATTCGCCTTCGAGCGCCTCTCGCGGCGCATAGGCGACCGAATGCAGCAGCAGGTGCAGCTTGCCGAATTTTTCGCCGACGCTCTTGAACACATTGGCGATGTCGTCGTCGCTGGCCACATCGCACGGCAAAATCATGGTATCCCCGCCAAAAGTGCCGGCCAGTTCCTCGACGTTTTCTTTGAGTCGCTCGCCCTGGTACGTGAAAGCGAGTGTGGCGCCCGCTTTGTGCCAGGCTTGGGCAATGGCCCAGGCGATCGAGCGTTTATTGGCCACGCCACACACAACTCCCACTTTGCCGGCTAAAAGCATGGATTCAAGATTGGTTAAGACGGTGGATATAGCTGTAGGGAAAAGGCCGCCGGCAGGCAAGGGCAATCCCGAACTCGAAACCCGAAGCCCGAAATCCGAAATCCGAAATCAGTGATGTCCGAAAATGGCCCGACCCTTCTATCCGTAATTATTCTTCCTTGCGCGGAGTTGCCAACGCGATTGTTGGAGCTATGATCGAAGAGTAGTCGGGAACCCAAGTGCCGGCTGGCAACGACCGGCTCAAGTGTGGACCCGAGAAAGTGTGCCATGAAGATTTTGTTGCAGAACACGCAGAGCCAGCTCTTCTTCCGTTACGGTAGTGTTTGGACTTCGAGCCCAGAGTCGGCCTACGATTTTCGAACTCCACAAGCTGTTTTCGAGCATGTCCAAAGAGAGAGCATGGGAAACGTCCAACTGGTGGTTAAGCTCGAGAACCCGGAGCGATACGAGGTAGTGCCGCTGGAATTAACCGCGGCCCCCGCTCCTGCCGCGCCGGTCGCAGCCGCATCGGCGGTGGCGCAGGGGCGCTGAAGGGCCGAGGTTACTCTCGCAGCGAGTCCTGACTCCGGAGTCAGGCGGTTTTGAACGGCACAATCGATTCAATGCGGTGCCGGTGCCGCACGGTGTGCACTTCGAACTCGACTTCGTCGCCGACTTTGCGGTTGAGCAACGATTGCGCGATGGGGGAGAGATAACTCACGATGCCCTTTTCCGGGTCCGAGTCCCAAGCGCCCAACACGGTGAAATGTTCGGCTTGATTGGTGGCCAGGTCGATCGCGTTGACCCGCGTGCCAATGCTGACCACGTCAGTGCGCGGGCTGGAGAAATCCGTGCCCCGAGCCCGGACCAATTGCAGCTCCAGTTCTCCCTTGCGGCGCATGAGCAGCTTTTGCATTTCCTTGGCGGCTTTATATTCGTGATTCTCGCGCAAATCGCCGTAACTGCGCGCCACGGCGATTTCCTTCGAGTTCGCGGGAATCTTCTTTTCCACCAGTTCGCGGTATTCTTGTTTGCGCCGCTCCAGGCTTTCCCAGGAAACGACCAGATGTGATTCCTTCTGGGTTTGCTCGCCGGAGATGAGCGATTGAATGGCCGGGTAACTCTTGACAATCCGCGCCAGGAGAGACCGCTTGTCCATGTCATCGAAAGAGGGTGAAAGCTGAAGCGCCCGCGTCAGATCCTTGATGACTTCCAGGTCGGCCGAGCCAATCAATTCGACCAGCAAATCCTGATCGTCGAGGACAAAATCGCGCAGCCGATTGGAGCGGCGCTCGTGGAATTGATCGCGCTCCATGGCGGTGAGCATGGCGCGGAAGACCTCCGGCCCAAGCACGTCGGCAAAGGAGTCGTTTCGATCTTTGGCCAGCCACAGCAGCAGCTCGCTGCTGGCAGTGTGCTGGCTGATGAGCCGCGCCAGACTTTCTTTTAGCTGTTCGATTTTTCCTTCCTGAATGAGCAAACCGGCAAATTCGCGGGCGAGTTTGGCTGAAATCGAGTTCAGGGAATTACGCAAGGCCTCCGGCCAATGCTCGGGATTGGCGGCCTTGAACGATTCCAGGGCCCGGCGATGTTTGACGGCGGGCAGCGCCTCCATCAGCAGGCCCAGCTTCAATTCCTGGAGCCAAATCGTCTGCGCCTCGAGCTGTCCGTCGCTGGGCAGCAGGCCGGCCATTTCCCGAACGTCATCGCGTGCGAAAATCGCCTCGAGTGCGACGGCAGGCTGGGTTCGCTGGTAGCTGGGGATCTCCGCATTGAGCGCCGTGATGATCTCAGTGGCCGCGGCCTGGTTATCGGAAAGGTCATGAGCGTTCTTGAGCACTTCACCCGCCACGGCGACGCGCGCTTTGAGGCCCTTGGCCGCGCGGAACTCCTCAAGCAATCGCTCTTGTAGCGAGACTTCCTTTACCTGATAGATGATCGGCTCGGTCTTCTTCAGAGGGACTTGAAAATGCCCGTCCTTCTTCAACTCGCGCTTGGCCGCCTCCCACCACTTTTTCCAATCATCGCGGATGACATCCGGCACCAGCAAGTCATGGACCTGTTCCACCGTGGCTTTGCCGCCGAAGCTGTTGAGCACCAGTTTGACCAACTCCAGATGATTGGTAGCCGCCATCTGGCGCAGGGTGTCCAGGTCCGCAGCTTTTCGCGCGAGAATGTGCTCCTTGGCAATGGGCTTGAGCGATTGGGCTGCAAACGCCAAATCCATGGTATGGCCGGACTTGTTGGGAAAATCGATCGTGAATCTTGCAAATACGGTGTCCACCGTCTTGATGCGCCCAAAACCCCAGCTGCGATGCATGCAAAAACCGCTCTCAGTAAGATGCACCAGCGCTTCGATATATTGGCGCTCCAATTTACCGGCGGAGGCCATTTTTTCGAACTCTTCTTTCATATCGTGTCTTCTTGCTCGCTTCCCCGGCGAGGACAGGTTTATTAAAAACCGTGAGCGGCCAAAAACCAAGAGAAATTGCGGCGAGAGTCCTTGACGGGATGCGGTTCACACACGCCATTTCCAGGCAGCCTGAGCGCGCGGCCGGGCCGCGGATTCCGCAAGGCGAGATGCCTTGCCTGGAGCTGCCGGGAAAAAGCGGTAGGGGAGAATTCGTCGAGGATACCCTTGAAGCGGCCTTAAACCGCGCGCGGCTCAAGCCGTCCGACCGCCGCTTGTGCCAGGAATTGGTCTATGGCGTTGTTCGCTGGCGCGCCACGCTGGATTGGCTGCTAGAACGAAAAGCCGGCCAGCGCCGGCAAAAGTCCGGGCTTCAGAACCTTTTGCGGTTGGGATTGTACCAAATCTTCTGGCTCGAACGCATCCCCAACCATGCGGCCGTCTTTGAAACGGTTCAGTTGGCCAGGGATTCCGGGTTTGGGGCGCAGGTCGGGTTCGTGAATGCCGTGTTGCGCGGTTATTTGCGCGAGTTCGACGCCACGAAGCGCCTGCTGGAGCAACTGAAAATTGAGCAGCCGCATCTGGGCTTTTCTCACCCTGATTGGCTAGTGGCGCGATGGCAAATGCGCTGGGGCAACGAAACCGCGGCGACGTTGATGCAATGGAACAACACCTCGCCAAAGCTGTTTGCCCGCGTCAACTGCTTGAAGACAGACCCCGGCAAACTCCTGGCTCAGTGGCGCGAGGAGGACGTCGAGTATGATTTCGTGTGCCGAGATTGGCTCGAGGAAAACCTGGTGTTCGAGCTCAAGTCGCATCCGCCTTTGCAGGCGCTTCCGAGTTTTCAGCAGGGCTTTTTCTATGTGCAGGATCCCAGCACCCTCCTTGCAGTGCGCGCGCTGGACCCCAGGCCGGGCGAGAGCGTGCTCGATTTGTGCGCCGCGCCGGGGGGCAAACTCAGCTATATCGCGCAGCTCATGCGCAACGAAGGCCGGCTCGTCGCGCACGACATCTCGCCCGAGCGCAGGAATCTCATCCAGGAAAACTGCGCCCGCCTCGGTGTCACCTCCGCAGAAATAATTTCGTCTATCTCAGCCGCCGCGACCAACCGCCCTCGCTTCGATAAAATCATCCTGGACACACCCTGTTCGAACACAGGTGTGCTGCGCCGCCGTGTGGACTTGCGCTGGCGAATTGAGCCGGAGGAAATCCAGCGGCTGAGGCAGCTTCAGTTGGACTTGCTGCGGCAGGCGGCAGCGCAGTTGAGACTGGGCGGGACATTGGTCTATAGCACGTGCAGCCTCGAGCCGGAGGAGAACCGGGATGTCGTGAGCGAGTTTCTGCGTGGGCAGCCCGGCTGCAAGCTGGAACAAGAGCGCGAGTTGCTGCCGTTTGTGGATGCCGTGGACGGTGCCTACGTCGCCCGGCTAGAGCTGCGTGCGGCGAAATAAGCAGCCGAGGAGCCTGTCGGTAAGTACGAGTCGCGGAAGCCTGAAATTGAGTGAGGCGAGCCTTTACATACTTCTTGGCCTCCGACGTGACGGACTGTGTGAAAACTCCGAGATTCAGCTTGCCAATAAGTCGCATCAACCACTTAAAAAAGTTTATTAACGACTTACAAATGCTGCTCCGCGTTTTCACACTACCTGGTGATTCGGCGGCTACTTTATCAATAGCCCGCAGCTGATTGCCAAGGGCTAGCCTTAGACGCTCCTCCGGTCCTAAAGCCGTCATTCGCGTCAAATTCTGAGGATCGGCGAGCGCTGCCAGAGAAAATTCTTCAGGCCAAAAAGTTCGAACGCGAAGGGAATATAGCCGGCGTAACCGAGCAACGGCATTTCGAAAATGTGCAGAAATTGGGTACCGGGCGTGTGGTAGATCCACTTCGGATACGAATAGTAATTCCACATTTCCCAAAAGAACCCGCAAATGAGCGCGCCGAGCGAGAGCGAAATCAGCGGCCTCCAGTCACCCTGCTGGAGAAATTCGAGTAAGTTGCGGCGTCCCAGCCAACTGTTTAACGGCTCCAGAATCAACGCCAGGGATGTCCAGACCATCGGATAGCAGTATTTCGGCCACGCGAGCGTCATTCCCAGCATGCCAAGTCCGATCAGCAGCAGACCGAAGTTAAGTATCGGCGTCGGGCGCACGCGTGGGCCGGAGCCGAACCGTTCCGTCCAGCCAAATGTCCGCGCCAGTTCGGCGGTCTCGCATACCGCGGGCATGACCGTCGAAAAGGAGAGGGTGCAAAGCAAATAATACTCAAATTGGGAGAGGGTATCGCTGCCCAGGTACTCCCAATTCCCGGTCCGCGCATTAATCAGCTCGAACAGCCACCACACCGGCGCGGATGCGAAAAATAGCAGCACGAAGTCACGCCGCGAACGCGAGTAAAGCGAGGCACCCGTGCGGGCCAGGACAAGAGCATCCAGGACGAGCACATAACCCAGCCAAAGTGGGAAAAACAGATAGGCGGTGCGCATTCCAGGCAGTGTCCAATTCAAGGGCCAGCAGACGGCCACCAGCAGCAGCCCGAGCCGGCCTTGAGGCGACCGGAGCGACCGAGTCACGGCCAGGGTTAACACCCGGATTCCCCGCGCTGGAGAATCGTCGGTCGGGCGGTGAATCGGCAAGGCGATGCCTGGTTCTGAGGGGTTCCGGTTTATGGTCGCCATGCTCCCTGGGAACAGTGTGGAGTTCTCCTTCAGCTGGGAACCAAAGCCTTCATGGGCAGCGAATTATTTCCGGGCTACTTTTTCACGAACAGCGCCAGCGAAGCAGTGTAACCGTGAAGAAAGTTTTTGTCGCCGATCGGCCCGATTTCGCCGTTGCAAAAGAAGCCCGTCAGTCCAAAAGGCCCCAGCCGCTGCTGGACCATCTGCGCGTCGTGGTTCGGCCGGCCAAAAAGGTTCCGCCCGCGCCCGTTGCAACAGCAGAGGCAGCCGCCGAAAACCGTTGCCGCTTCGATGCCTTGCCGGGCGCGGCCCAGCAGCTCCGTCATATCCTCCGTGGCGGCGGCGGCCGAGCGGCGCTGGAACTGGACGGTTTGCCCCGAGCGAGGCAAAGCCCCGACGGCGATGCAGCCGGAGCGCGCATCAGCGCCCAGCAGGTTGCGAATCAAAAAATCGCCGCGGTGAAATTCCTCCAGGTACTCGTTCACGACAAGACCGATGAACAAATTGCCGCGTGCGTTTCTTTGGTCCTCGGTAGACAGCTGGTTGAACGTCTCCGCCAGCACCTGGTAGGCCGGCCGGTTGCCAATTTCCTGGATAATATTCTGCTCCACTTTGGTCAGCGTCCAGGTTTCGCCGATGGGCGTGCAGCCCTGGGAAATCACGCCGGCCAGTTTGACCTCGCCACCGACGGAAATCGCAATGCCTCCCGCCTCGAACACATCCCCATTGAGATAAAGCTGTGTTCGCTGCTCGCTCATCTCGCCGCTGGCCAGCCCGCCGAGCACCGGCAGCGGCGCGTAGGCTTCGTTCCAGGTCCGAATCCACGACTCGCTGTCCAGATGGAACGGATCAATGAAAACCAGCCAACCGTTGGTTTGCTCCGGCTCAATTCCCGTCTCCAGCCGCCAATAGCCCGGTCCGATTGCTTCTTCAACCTGTTCCTGTGCAAAATGAAAGGCTTTTAACTCCACTCCCGGCAATGAGTAGAGCCCGAGTGTCAGTCCGGCCTTTTCCTCCACCTCTTCCGCGCCGGCAATCAAGCCCAGGCTGGAGCAACCCGCCAGCAGCGGCACCCGGGCATGGACCCGCAGCAGTTCGAGGCAGGCCTTTGCGTGCGGGAAAAACCTCGGGGACATGAATGCCAGCCCGAGCGAAACCTGCGGCGCGCGGAGCCGGCGGCGCAGGTCCTCCGCCCATTGCTGGAGTCCGCGCTCGTCGAACTCGCCGCTCCAGTGTCCCGCGACTGAGAAATCGTTGCCTGGACTCACGCTGCGACATGTCGGAACTTCCGCGCCCGACCGAAATCCACCCATTCCACGACGTAGAAATCCCCACGCGAATCCACGCACATGGCGTGGGGCGCGGCGAACAACGCCGGGTTTTTGGCGTTGTCAGGTTTGTTGGTTTTGCCATCCGCTTCCCGGCCATCTCCCAAATGGGCAACCAGCTTGCCGTCGGGATCGAGGATGGTGACCCGCGCGGCCAGGTCCGGCACGTAGAGCCTATCCTTGTGCTGGTAGAAACAGCAGGGATTGCGCACATCACCGGCCAGGGTGCGCTTGTAGTCCAGCTCGAGAGAATAGACTTCGATGCGATCGTTGTGGCGATCGGCAATGAACACTTCGGGTTCGCTCCGGAGCGTATTGATCCAAACCCCGTGGCAGGTGTTGAACGTCCCGGGTGGCGCGTTAGGGCCGACCGCCTTTTTGTCAGTGCGTTCGCCGATGGTTTTGATGTGCTTGAAATTCCGGTCGAACCGGCTGACGCGCTGGCTGCCATAGCCATCCACGACATAGATGTCCCCGTTGGCGGCGACTGCCACGTCCGTCGGGTTGGTCCATACAAACTTCTGCGAGGTCGAACCTTCTTTATCCACGTTTCCGATGACGTAGAGGATTTTGCCGTGGAGATCGGTCTTATAGACGCGTTTGCCCAGCTTCGGACCCTCTTTGTTCGTGCTAACGTTCTCCGTGAAATAAAGAAACTCGTCCTTTCCCTCTCTGCTCCAGTAAATGCAGTGGGCGGTGTCCTTGACCTGCTCAGGTGTGTAACCTACCCGTTCGGCAAAGTCGCTGCTCCAGGTTTCCAGGAGCGTGCCGTGCCGATCGAAGACCGCAACGGAAGGACTGGTCGAACGCGACGTGACATAAACGCGATCCTTTGAATCGACGACGATCCCGCAGCCGAAGCCGTACTTCATGCCGGCGGGGAGTTGTCCCCATTCCTCGACCAGCTCGTACGTGTCGCCGCCGCCGCCGATCCGCGTGGGCGATTTGGATTCCGCCGCCTGGCTCTCGCCGGGCACCGCCAGGCCGGCCGCCGCCGCTCCGGTCCATTTCAGGAAGTCGCGTCGGGTGAGGCGATTAGGGAAAAGATATTCGTTCGTATTCATAGCAATCTCACTTGGGAGCTTGCCTGTTACTTAAGCACTCCCACGCCGGTTGTCCAGCGCGAAACAGGGCCGGGCGAAATCTGTTCGGTGGAGCGAAACCGCTCATGTTCGTTAATTCACGCTAATCCGGGGAGACAATTTCTGGACCTGAGTTTCATCAGCGGAGATTAGCGTTGATGAGCGGTTCCATGGAATTTTTCCGGTTAAGTTCCTCTTTGTCGCCAGCGTGGCTTCGGCTGGTACCCCCACCCCGAATTGAACGGGGATCAACGGTTTAGGAAACCGCTGCTCTATCCATTTGAGCTATGGGGGCACACGGCCCGCAGAATCAATCATTCACATTGCCATCGGGCATTCCCTCGATTGTCCGTAGTCTAAGAGAAGCTGCCATGCGACGCAAGGCGACGCGCTTCTCCAAACCAAACGCACGGTGAGTTGAACGAGCAGTCACGCCTCTCGGTTGGCCAGCGCGCGCTCGATGCGCCGGTCAGGAATCAGCCAGAGCAGCGCGACGAATACGTAAAGTCCGTGGCCAATCCATGGATGCACAAACGAGAGCGGAATTGCCGCCAAGTACAGCACCGGCGAGATTTTGCCTTTCCAATCCGAGCCAATCGCCGCCGCGAGCAGAGAGGCGCGGCCCTGTTTGGCAATGATCGCGCGTTGCAGGATGTAGTAGGCCATGGCGGCCATCAGCAGTATGAAACCGTAAACGGCGGTTGGCGTGGGCGCGATGTGATTCTCGCCGATCCAGGCGGTGGCGAAGGGAAACAGCGACAGCCAGAACAAAAGGTACAGATTGGCCCACAGAATGCCGCCGCTGACGTGGTGTACGGTGTGCAGCAGGTGATGGTGGTTGTTCCAATAGATGCCGAGATAGAGGAAACTCAGCACGTAGCTCAGAAAGACCGGCAGCAACGGCTTCAGCGCGCCGATCTCGACCCCCTGCGGGGCTCTTAGTTCCAGCACCATGATGGTGATGATGATGGCCAGCACGCCATCGCTGAAGGCTTCCAGCCGGTTCTTGGTCATCGAGGGAGGATAAGCGCGAGCGCGCCATCACCGCTATTTGAAACAACTCTTGAGGAATTCTCGCACAGGCTCGGTTGCCTGTGGCCCGCCGAAGCCGTGCCCGGCTCCTTTCATCGGGATGAAGGTTACGTCCACGCCGGCTTTTTTCAGCGCTTCTGCCAGGATTTCGCTCTGCCGAATCGGAACCTCCAGGTCGCGGTCGCCGTGCATAATCAGGAAAGGCGGGTTGTCCTTCGAGACATACGTGGTGGGGCTTGCTTTGGCCGCCTTGTCTTTGTTCTCGAGAAGCGGTCCGCCGATGAGTTTCGATTCGGCAGAATTCGGCGCATCATGCCGGCGATCGCTTTCGGTTTCGTTCATGCGCAATAGATCCGTCGGACCGAACCAGTCGATCACCGCCTGCACTCGGCTCGATTCTTTCAGATCATTCACCGCGCCTTCGAGCTCCTTGACGCCGCCGCTGGTGCCGACCAAAGCCGCCAGATGACCACCGGCTGAGGAACCCCACGCGACGAATCTGTCCGGGTCCAGTTGGTACTTCCTGACACTTGCCCGCAGCCAGCGAACGGCGCCTTTGCAGTCATTGATCTGCGCCGGAAACTTTGCTTCCCCGCTGAGCCGGTAGCCAACGTGAGCCACTGCATATCCGTTGCCGGTGAACTGCAATGCCGGGCTGCCGCCATCCTTGCTGCCGGCAAGCCACGCACCGCCATGAATCCATATGATTAGGGGTCGGGGTTTGGTGGTATCCTCCGGCAGATAAAGATCCAAACGCAGCGGCCTCTCGCCGACACGTCCATATTCCAGGTCCCGCAACGCGGTCACACCCGGTGGGAGCTGAAGCCGAGGACGCGCCTGATTCGTGTTGGGTTGAGCGAGGGCGGGGTTAAGGCTCAGCGCGAGGGTTAGAAGGGCTATTTGTGAGCCTGCATTCATTGGTCGCATTATCAATCGAAAGTTCCAACATCCAAGCACCAAGATCCAGAGAAGCGCCAAGCACCAAGTTTCAAACCATCGTTGAGACTATGACGCCTTTGAAGCTTGCGGCTTGCATCTTCTCTGGCGCTTGGAGCTTGGAGTTTGATGTTTGGATCTTCTCTGGAGCTTGGTGCTTGGATGTTGGAGCTTTTGACCAGTGTTCTCCTACAACCTTTTGTGGACAACGGGGTTATATCTTTCGTCTAAGAAACTGTGAGGTCCGGTGTCATATAAGATAGCAGACGATGTCCTCTTGCGGTCAAAACGCGGGGAGGGCGCGATGAGCGAGGGTGAACAGTGAGCAGCCAACCAGCAAGGCCGTGATGGAACCCGAGCCAACCAGCGCCGAGCCGTCCGAATGCGACACGATCGAGGAGCTGTTCGCAGCCCTGGAATCTCCGCTGTTGGCTTATGCCCTTAGGTTAACCGGCGACGCGGGCGTTGCCGAGGACATGGTCCAGGAAGCATTCATGAAACTACACGCACAGTTCGATGAGGTTCGCGAGCCCAGGCGCTGGCTCTATCGCACCGTGCATAACCTGGCGCTGAACTATCGGCGCGGCGGCATAGAGATCAACTATTCCCAACAGGACGCCAAGGACATCATCGATCGCAACACAGCAGATGAAAACGCCGCTTTCATGAAGCTGGCCGAGCGTCTGATTCAGCAGCAGGATGCCGCCGTCAGCAACCCGACCGCTCCAAAGGCAAGCATTCCCGACCAAGGTCGAGTGCTCACGTTCCGGCGGTCGGTCGTGGTGGATGCGTGGGCGGACTTGCGTATTCGTCTGGCAGCCTCTGCCGTCCAAGCGGCGTCGTGGGCGGCGCGTGTCCTGATTTTGGCGGCCACGATGTTTGCTTTGGCGGGAACAGCGATTGCCGCGCGGGTCTTTCGTAACTGATCCGGGAAGACTGCCGCAGCGACTATCCTTCGTCAGGCTCGCCTCCTCCGCCAAATCACCGCCAATCCTCCCAAGCCAAAGAGCAGCAGCAGGCTCACGGCAACCACGCCGCTGTTGGCGTAGTTGGGCAGGAAGTGGAAAGATGCAGCGCCCACAGCCGGACCGGCGAAGTTGCCGAGGCCTATCGCCGCTTCATGGATGCCGCCGTGCTCGCCTTTGGTGTCACTCAAGTCCATCGAGTAGAACAGCGAGGAGTAGTAGATCAGCCCCACTGCGCAGCCGAAGACGATCTGTGCCAGGACCAGTGCCACCAGATTGGGCGCCAGAACGATGACGGTAAACATCGACACTACTGACAAGTAAGCCCCCAGCAGCCAGCGAAATCGATAGTGCCAGCCGCTCCAGTACCACAAACCGAAGAATGCTCCCAATCTTGCGAAGCACCACACCGAGCAGCAAAAGCCCGCGAGCATCGTTGACAAGCCTAACTTCACAGCTACTCCGGGAATGACCGCGATCAATGTGTTGATCGCAACATAGGCGAACGGATTCGCCAGCCAGGCCATCCGCAGAAACGTTCTGGCGCGCGCGATCGGCCGCGGATTCAATTCCGCGGGCGGAGTGCGCACGTCCTCGGGCGCAGCCTGCCACGCAATGGAAGTTTTTTTCGAGGAAGCCAGCGTCGCCGTGCTGGACGACCATGCTGCGCCCGAGGACGGGCGCACTCCACCGTTGACCCCACCGAGCATCGCTCTCCGTTCGAGCCAAATCGTCAGACCAAGCTGGATCAGTTGCACGCCCATCGGCACATAAAACAGGCTATTGAGCCCGAGATGCTCCAGCATTGCCCCGCCCGTGAAGTAGGCCAGGGCGCCGGTGCCGGCCCAAACGGCGTTGTAGATGCCAACCATGTGCTGTACTCCGGCCGGGGTTTCGTCTTCGCTGATCAGCGCTTCGAGCGTTGGCCAGGTGAAGCACATCCCGATGACCATTACGGCCATGACGAGAATCTGCCCACCAGAGAAATTCACGCGCAGCCCCGCGGCCAGTCCCGCCATCATGACCACGAACCCCAACTTGAGTGCGGCGAAATAGCCAACCCGCTGCGCGAATTTTCCGCCCCAGAACGAGCCGATCATGTAGAGCGCGCCGTTCAAGGCTGCGAGTTCCAGGTTCGCCTGGTTGCCGAACCCGTAGGCCGACTGCATGAAGAAGTACAGGTAGTAAAGATAATAAGTCGTCGCGAAGGAGTTGAGCCCTTCGAGGATGAAGTACCCGTTCTTAAGTTGCCGCGGGGACATTGGCGACAAAACTCAGGACGATTTGCTCTCCTGTATCGCCTGCCGGCAATACCACTTGACTGCCGCGGACATGGCTGGTCGTAAGAGATCTAATTCTACTGCCGAACACCAGCGGATGTCTTGATGCTCGCTCTCTGCCAGCGTCATGGTTCCGCTGGTCGGCCGGGCCCAATAAATCATTCCGATGTGCTCGTGCGTGTCGGTAATTCGATGAATGTCCAGGTATCGGGGAGCAATTAGTGCGCGCGTCCCGTCTCCGGTCGTCGGCGGGCGTTGGCCCACCAACTCGACCTCCAACCCGCTCTCCTCTTTCGCTTCGCGAAGGGCCGCTTGTTCCGGGTCCTCATCTAATTCGACATGTCCTCCAAGCGGCAACCATTGACCGAGCTTCCGATGATGAACAACAAGGACCTTCTCCTGATGAACGACGAATATCGCAACGGTGAAATCAATTTTTTCATGAATGTGAGCCACACCAAACCCTATCAAAAAGGGCGAGTCTTACCAGCCCCCGCTTTTCTGCTCGCACCGCGCGGTGCAGGAGGTTAGGATGAGGACAGGAATTGCTAATCGTTTTTGGGGAATGGACTACTGGGTCTGCCTATCGACCATCTCAACAAGATTTCCGCAAATGCGCACGGGACTCGCAGGCCACTCATCGAGCCGGGCCTTCAACCGAGAGGGCCTCGGGGGCGGCGCTTTTTCTGCCGTTGCTGAAGGCTCCGCGGGTTGACGTAGTAACCGCAGGACCATTCCAGGCAGGTGTCAATAACGTGTAAACAAGCGGCTAACATCTTTTGCTCGCTCAAGAAGGCCTCCATGATCATCATCTGGAGCAATTACAATAGGCGATTGAACTATGGCAGCAGAAGAACGAGTACTTTGCTTTAGGCGAAAGCTTTTGGAGGACTTGGGGATGTTCCAGGGCCTGAGCTTGGAAACAGGGAAATACTTACCCGTCTTAACCTCGTCTGCGAACCTGGTTTACCTGAACAGGGCTCAGGCTGAACAAGACAGACGTTTCAAACAGCTCATTCCTTACGTTCTCATTTTCTGCAACGACCGGCTCTTACGATATCGACGAGGTCGGGGCGGCGAAGAAAAAAGGTTGCACGGGCTATACTCCATTGGAATTGGGGGCCACATCTCGGAGGAAGATCACGGTCTTTTTTCCAAGGATTTAGGTTATCGAGAGGGCATGCAGCGGGAATTGAGGGAGGAGGTTGCAATAGACCAGGTAAGTGAGGCGACGGTTGCGGTGATCAATGATGACACCACAGAAGTCGGTTACGTCCATTTTGGGGTCGTGCACATTGTCCGGGTGATCAACGAATCAGTCGCGGGTCGGCGAAGCGGAATCGTTAGCCCAGAGTTCATCCTCGCTGGTGAAGCTCAGCAGGACGCGTCCAATTACGAATCCTGGTCACGGCTTTGCCTGGAAAACCTGGACGTTTTGCTTGCCCACGCTGGTTTAGCTGGTGTGGCTGCTCCAGAGCGCGTTTGATCAGATTTGTCGCCGAAAATAATTCTCTCCTTCCTAATCCTCGGCCCTGAGAGGCTTGGGCGATACCCCAATTTTGCGAGTAGCTTCCTACGAGGAGCAACAACTCGTTCTGGCGAATTGCATTAGGGGCCGGGCCGAAAGTTAGTACGACAACTCACCGAGCTTGGATTGGACCTTAGTAATCGTATAGCCCGCCATCGTGCGCATAACCGCCGCCGCCTGGTCCGCCGCCCTCTTCGCCTCCCATGAAATCGCCCAGCACGTCGCCCATGTCTTCCTCGATTTTCTCCGGGTCCTCCCCCGCTTCCAGCCGTTTGATAGCCACGTCGAGTTCCTTGGGCACCGAACCGGCCGGCATCAGATCTTTCATTTTGCGCATCATGTGGGCCATGTGCTTGGGATTGTTTTCATCCAGGTGCTCCATGTCCCGTTCCAGCTCCATCATGGCGCGTTCTGCCCGCGGATCGTCAAAATCCGGCATCGGTGGTCCGCTCTCTTCGCCTTCGGTTTTTGCCGCCGGCTCTTTCAAACCGCGCGACAAGGCGAAGCGGCTGACCTGCTTGACCATCTTTTTGTTGCCGCACTTCGGACAGGTCGGCAGCCGGGCGGGATTAATGCGCTGAGACAGGAAATTGAAAATGACCCGGCACTTCGGGCAGGCGTATTCGTAGATCGGCATAAACTCTTGAGCCTCGAGCTGTGTTTCTAAAGACAACTTGCGCGCCTGAAACAGACGCGTCAAGGCTCCGCGCACCGGCGTGTTGAGCGCCGGCCTACTTCGGCGGGGCTGGAGAGGGGGTCGCGTTGGTTGAAGCCGGGGCCGGAGCCGGAGTGACTGCCGCGGCGGGAACATTGGTCAATTCCGCCGCTTGAACGGTCGGAAAGTTGGTTGGAGCGGCGGCCGGGGTGAGATTCGTTACCGGCGTCGGCACGCTGGCCGGTGTGCTCGACGGCCGGCTGGTCGGCGCTGCCGCACCCGCCTTTTCGAGGTTCTTTTGGAATTCGCTGCCCGCTTGACGGTGATAGTTGCTCTGCATGACAGACAACACCAGGGCGAGGACGAAAAAGCCGCCAGCGGCATACTTGGTGATCTTGGTAAGAACTGTGCCCGAACCGGCGCCGAACAAAGCATCGGTGGCCGTCGCCCCGAAAGCCAGGCCCGCGCCCGCATCCTTTTTCGGAAGCTGAATCAGCACCAGAAAGATCAGGATCAGACAGTCCAGCACCATCACCAGGGTCAACAGCGCGATGAAAAATCCCATCATAAAAGCTCTCTATTTTTGTCCCTAAATCGAATTCCTGATTATATCAGCAAAACTGCGCGGTTCAAGCGAAGCGCCGCCCACCAGCGCGCCGTCCACATCGGGCTGGCTCATGAGCTCGCGCGCATTCGAAGGCTTGACGCTTCCTCCGTACTGGATCCGCACGCGCCGGGCCACTGTATCGTCGAACATCCGCGACAGCAAGCCTCGGATGAACGCGTGCGCATCCTGCGCCTGGGCGGTAGTGGCCGTCCGGCCGGTTCCGATGGCCCAAACCGGCTCGTAAGCGATAATGGTCTCGACCATTTGTTCCTTCGTCACGCCGGTCAGACTGCCGCGCACTTGTGTATCGAGCACCTTCTCCGTTTGGCCACACTCGCGCTCCGCCAGGGTCTCGCCCACGCACACGATCGGTTTGAGCGCCGCCCCGTGCGCCGCCAGCGCCTTTTTGGCGATTAACGCGTCCGATTCCTGTTGGTGCTGCCGCCGCTCCGAATGACCGACGATCACGTAGCGCACGGAAAATTCTTTCAGCATCAGGACCGTGATTTCGCCGGTGAACGGACCCATGTTGTGTTCGCTGAGGTTCTGCGCCCCCAGGCGCAGATTGGAATCCAGAATCGATTTCGACACTTCGCTCAGCGCGGTAAAGGGAGGGCAGACAACCATGTCCACCTCTTTGACGTTGGCCAGCTCCAGCTTCAGGTCGCTCACCAGGGCCAGCGCCTCGGCGACGGTCTTGTTCATCTTCCAGTTGCCGGCCACTATCAGCTTGCGGTCTTTGTTCATTGCGAGAAAAGGTGAGGCTAGAACTTATCACTCAATGCGGCAACGCCGGGCAGTTCTTTGCCCTCCAGAAATTCCAGGCTCGCGCCGCCGCCCGTGCTCATAAAGCTGACCTGATTGCCGAGCCCAGCCTTATTCAACGCTTTGACGCTGTCGCCGCCGCCGATGATGCTTTTGGCGCCGAGGGTTTGAGTCGCTTCGGCGACCGCGCGCGCAATCGCGTTGGTTCCTTCGGCAAACCGTTTATCCTCGAACAGACCCATCGGGCCGTTCCACAAGATCGTTTTGGCCTGAGCGATCTCCGCCGCGTAAGCTTCGACCGTCGCCGGCCCGATATCCAGCCCGGCGGCATCCTCGGGGCAATTCAACTCGCGGTTAACTCGCACGTTCTGGTAATTAAGGACCGACTTTCCTTTCTTGTCCAAATTTTCCGTCTGGACCGGCGTGGCCACGACATCGTCTATCGGCAGGAGAAAGTTCACACCGCGGTCTTTGGCTTTGGCCAGCGCGGCTTTGGCCACGTCGGTTTTGTCCGGTTCGACCAGCGATTTTCCGGTTCGGCAACCCTGGGCCATGCGAAAGGTGTACGCCATGGCCCCGCCGATGAGAACGGCGTCGGCCTTTTCCAGCAACCGATCGATCACCTGGATTTTGTCCGAAACTTTTGCCCCGCCCAGAATCACGACAAACGGACGCGCAGGATGCTCGAGTTCATCCCCGAGAAACTTCAGCTCGCGTTCCATCAACAGGCCGGCCGCGCACTGGCCTCCGCGTTTGGTCACCGCTCGAGCCACTCCTTCAGTGGAAGCATGGGCGCGATGGGCCGCGCCGAACGCGTCATTGACGTAAACGTCCGCCACCCGTGACAATTCCTCGGCAAAGGAGGCATTATTGGCCTCTTCTTCCGAGTAAAAGCGTGTATTCTCCAGCACGAGCACGTCGCCGGGCTGCAGCAGCCCCACGGTCTTTTCCACCTTCTCACCGATGCAATCGTCCACGAAGGCCACTGGCCGCCCCAGCAGGTCCGCCAGTTTGGCGGCCACCGGTCGGAGCGACATCGAAGCTTCACGTTTGCCTTTGGGCCGGCCCAAATGCGCCGCGAGGATCACTTTTGCCCCCCGCTCGATCAACAACCGCAGCGTCGGCAGCGTCTCGACGATGCGGGTGGCGTCCGTGATGGCCATTTGCCCGTCCTTTTCATCGAGCGGCACGTTGTAATCGACGCGCATCAAAACGCGTTTGCCGCGCACGTTCAAATCGTTCACCGTCAGTTTCGCCATAAGCTCGGATCGCCGGATCGAGAGTCGCGAAGAATATTCAAGCACTATGGCCAGTCAAAGCCAATTCGCCTGAACTAAGAATTGGGAGAAGCGAAGGTGGAATGCAGTGGCAGCTTGCGGTGGTCGAAGACAAAAAAGAGGGGCGGCCAGAGGCCGCCCCTGCACAAAACTTACTTGGAACCTGATTAGTTCTTCTTGGGTTCGCCTTCCTGTTTCTTTTTGCCTCCCTGGCGCATTTCCGCCTGGAGTTTCTCGTACTTGGCATATTGGTCGGCGGTGAGGATCTCTTTCAGCTTCTTGTTTTCCTCTTGCATGATCCCCATCATTTTCTCGCGGCGCTCTTCTCGCGGCACGCTGCTGTCACTGAAGATTTCCTGACGCTTCTTGGCCGACGCCTCGAGCACAGCTTTCACTTTTGGCTTTTGCTCGTCGGTCAGCTTGAGCTCTTCCGTCAATCTTTCCATGCGCTGTTCGACCGACGGCCCGCGTCCTTTTCCACCGCCGGGCTTTTGGTCCTGGGCCACAGCCATGCTGCTGCAAGCCATCAGGCCACCGAGCACCAGCCCTGTCATAACACTGACTTTATTGATTTTCATTTGTCGTCTATTGTTTGGTTTGTTTCCTGGCCAACGGCCGCACGATAAATCTGCGACCCACTTCTACGTTCTTCTCTTGTTGAGACGATGGTCGAGCCGCACCGGTTACATCGAATCGACTTCGATTCCGACCACGCCCTGTTTTCTAATTCTTTGCAAGCCAGTGGCTTCGGCGTTCCAGCAGCTAATCCACGTGGCAAGAGTCGGTTGACGCCCTCGACTCGATTCGCGGCCCGCCGGGTCAATTCACCTTGTCGAATGAAGGCCTTTGAGCTATAAGGCGTGAGGTCAGCACACGGAATCAATCCCGAAAGTTGTATAGTTGTTCCCTTCTCAAAAACCATCTGCCGAAAAGGACCTGTTATGCACAAACGCACTTGTCTTCTACTCGTGGGCCTGACGTTTGGTTGGACGCATCGCGCGCCTGCCCAGAGCACGATCTTCACCTACCAGGGTCGTCTGGCGGTCAACAGCAGCCCGGCCAATGGCTTCTACGACATCCAGTTTACGATTTACAAAGTGCAAGTCAGCGGTGTCGCCATCGCCGGCCCATTAACCAATACCGCGGTGGGGGTGACCAACGGGTTGTTCATAACGTCGCTAGACTTCGGGAACCAACCGTTCCTGGGAGTCAATCGCTGGTTGGACATTGCGGTGCGAACCAATGGCGGCGCCGTCGGATTCACTCCGCTGGTCCCGCGCGTCCGCATCGCTTCGGCCCCATACGCGATTGCCGCTGCCAATGTCATCGACGGCGCTGTGACTCCGAGCAGTCTCCAACCTGGCCCGGGGTTAGACGGCCAGGTGCTCAAGATGAGCAACGGTGTGTTGACCTGGGCCACAGACCTCACGTCCGGCGGCAGCGTCACGTCAGTGGGGACTGGCCTTGGCCTCAGCGGTGGACCGATTACCAACGTCGGCGTGCTATCGATCAATCCGACAGCGGTTCCGCTGCTTACTAGCAATCAAACGTTCACCGGCTCCAACACGTTCGCGGGCGTTAGCACGCTCACAAACGCGAACAACCGATTTGCCGGCGCGTTCTTCGGCAACGGCGCGGGCCTGACCAACATCACGGCCACTGCAACGAATCCAGTGACGCTCGCGGGTGACGCGACTGGTCCGGCGGGCGCCAACACTGTCGCGCGGATTCGCGGCGTCAATGTGCTGGCTACTGCGCCCGCCGCCGGCCAGCATCTGCGTTTCAGCGGGACGGATTGGAGCCCGTCATTGGTGGCGCTCGGCACAGATGTTTCCGGTACATTGGCCGACGCGCGGCTTTCGGCAAACGTTGCGTTGCTCAGCGCCAACCAGACCTTCGCGGCTTCCAACACGTTCAACGGTGTTAGCGCGATGACGAACGCGAACAACCATTTCGCCGGCACCTTCAGCGGCAACGGCACGGGCCTGACGGCGCTCAGCGCGGCCAACATTGCGGCTGGGACCTTGGCGGATGCGCGGCTCTCAGCGAACGTGGCGTTGCTCAGCGCCAATCAAACTTTTGCGGGTTCCAACACGTTCAACGGAGTCAGTTCGATGACCAACGTGAACAATCGTTTTATCGGGGCCTTCATCGGCAACGGTGCCGGCCTGACCAATGTGACCGCTACCGCAACCAACGCGGTGACGCTCAGTGGCGACGTGACCGGTCCGGCCGCGTCAACCACGGTGGCGCGGATCCGCGGGGTGAACGTTTTGGCGACTGCGCCCACGGCCGGACAGCACTTGCGCTTCGGCGGCACAGACTGGACACCCGGCCAGGTCGCGCTCGGGACGGATGTCGCCGGCAGTTTGGCGGTGGCCAATGGTGGCACTGCGGCCACCACCGCCGCGGGCGCGCGGGCCAGCCTCGGCGCCGCCGCAAGCGGGCTGAACGCGGACATTACGTCGCTGACCGGACTGAGCACCCCATTGGCCGCAACTCAGGGCGGCAGCGGCCTCTCCTCCTACAGTGTGGGTGACCTCCTTTTCGCATCGGCCGCCAACACGCTCAGCCGCCGCTCCATTGGTGCAGTCGGCCAGGTGCTGACGGTATCCAATGCATTGCCGGCTTGGGTGGCCGCCAATAACCATAATCATTTCAGCCAATTCTGGACCGGTGTTGGCGTGGACGGGCTGTTCGTCGAAAACACCTCGAGCGCGGATGGGGCTTCTGCACTCACCGGTTCCGCCACCGGTACGAGCGGGCTCCAATATGGGGTCTTTGGCCAAAGCGCCTCGACAAACGGAACCGGTGTTGAAGGTTTCGCCTATGCAACCAACGGCACCTCCACCGGCGTTTACGGAGAGTCAACTTCAACCAATGGCACGGGTGTTTTCGGTGTCGGTTCCGCTGTTTCGGGTGTGCCGGTTGGGGTCTATGGTGAAGCCGATGCACCGCTCGGCATCGGCGTTTACGGATTCGGCGCAGCGACTATTGGAGAGCCCGTTGGCGTTTATGGAGTGGTCGCATCAGCCACCGGCTACGGGTTCTATACTACCAATCGGCTCTACGTTGGCGGCAATGCCACCATTGTGAGCAACCTGAATGTCGGCGCGGTGTATGCCAGTGCCGCGTCGGCCGCATTTCCCGGCCTCGCTTTTGTTTCGAGCCCTCGCGCCGGTCTTTTCAATCCAGCCACTAACATCCTCGCCTGCTCGACTGCCGGAGCCGAGCGGTTGCGTATCGACGCCGCCGGCAAGGTGGGCCTGGGTAGAGCAGCCGCCACTAACATCTTCGAGGTGGAAGGCAACGCCTCCAAGACCGTGGCCGGAAGCTGGTTGGCAAATTCCGACGCGCGCATCAAAACAAGTGTGCACCCTCTGCAGCACGCGCTCGAAACCATCGACCGCGTACGCCCGGTCAGCTTCCATTACACCGCCGAATATCGCGCCGCTCACCCGTCCATCCAGGACAAGAGATACTACAATGTCATCGCGCAGGAATTCGCCGAAGTTTTTCCGGAAGCCGTCGGCGAAAGCGGCGAAAACCTCGACGGCAAACCAATCCTTCAAGTGGACGATCATCCAGCGGTGATTAGCGCCATTGCCGCTATCCAGGAACTGCACGGCCTGGTGAGGGCAAAGGACGCCGAACTCGCCCGCCTCAAAGAGCAAAACACGGCTCTGGAACAAAGGCTGCAATCATTGGAGAAAACAGTCGCCAATCTGGCGCCATAATTTGACGCCGCAGCATTTCTGCTGAGTGTGTGATGTCGCGCTACGACAATTCTTAGATTGGCTGCAGCAGGTCGGCGTCCAGCTTGACGGCGGCGGCCTGGCTGATGAAGTCCAGCCGCAGCAGGACTGTGCTCATGCCGTGGCGTTCCTCCACCCACCCTTCGATCCCTCGCAAAGGCCCCCCCTTAATCCGGACGCGCATTCCGTCCCCGATCGCGGGCGCGAGGCGAACCCCAAGCTTCGCGTCCAGCGCCAGCAGGATCTCTTTCAACTGCCGCTGGAACGTTTCCTGGTCGAAGACCTCGAGCAGTGCGGCCACATGTTCGTTTTGGCGGACACCCTGTTTCCGGCCGTCGTCCAGTTCAAGAAAAACGTAACCTGGGAACAGGGGCTTCCGGAATACGACGGTTTTGCCTCGGTATTTATGGGCCGAATCGTAGCAGGGCAAGGTGGCGGCGATGGCGTGGCGGGCGCAATACTCGACAACTTTCTTCTCCCGCCGCGGCCGGGTGTGGGCCACGAACCAACGGTTTGCTGACACTGGGAAAGGATTTGGAGCCAGTGCCGCAAAGTCAACGCGAAGCTGACGGCGTGAGGGTCCAATCCAGACCACACCACTGTTGGGGGTCTATCTTCCTTTCGGGAGGTTTACACGAAGCGATTGCCTTGCCACACTATGGCCGTCGTGATGAACTACTCCCGCAGCCCCATTATCATCGCACTCGTCGCTCTCCTGCCGGCGTTTTCAACCGAGGCTGCCGACGAGACGGCAGATGCAGTTTTCAAGAACGGGAACATTTACACCGTGAACGAGCGGCGTCCGAGGGCCGAAGCCGTTGCGGTTAAGGCTGGTCGCATCGCTTTTGTAGGCTCGAATCGGGGCGCAGCCAAGTGGGTTGGCCCGAATACGCAAGTGATCGATCTTCACGGCCAGACCATGGTGCCGGGCCTGACGGATTCGCACTGCCACCTTTCTGGTGTTGGGTTTCGCGAGATGACCTTGAACCTGGAAGGAACGGCCAGCCTCGAAGAGTTCCTGGCCCGAGTAAAGGCTCGGGTTGCTCAAGCGAAATCTCGTGACTGGATTACCGGACGTGGGTGGATTGAAACCCACTGGAAGCCTCCGGTCTTTCCCACGCGATCGGACCTGGACCAGATCGCTTCGAACAACCCCGTAATTCTGACTCGAGCGGATGGTCACGCCTCGGTGGTGAACAGCGCAGCTCTCAAGCTGTCCGGTATCGACCAGAACACGCCGAATCCTTTTGGCGGAGAGATCTCGAAAAACAAAGAAGGAGGAGAGCCGAGCGGGATGTTGCTCGATGCGGCGCAGGGCCTGGTTCACCGGCACCTTCCTCCCAGGACGGCTGAAGATACTGAGCGCGCAATTCTTCTCGGGGTCAAACGCAGCATCGAGCTTGGCTGGACGCAAATTCAAGATGCTGGCGGCGGCTACGAGGATGTCGCTCTCTACAAGAAGCTCTACGGCCAGGGCAAAATCAAACTGCGCATTTATCAGGCGGTGTATGGGCCCGGGAAGAGTGCTGATGAACTCCTGAACGAGGGACCGATACTCGACGCTTTCGATCACCGCTATAATCTGCGCGCGATCAAAGTCATCGCCGATGGCGCGCTGGGTTCACGCGGAGCGGCCCTGCTCGAACCCTACGCTGACGCCCCCGATAGTTCCGGGTTCCTGACTGTCAAAGCTGCGGAGTTACGCCCGATGCTGCTGGAAGCGCTGCGTCGGGGAGTTCAGGTGGAAACTCATGCCATTGGCGACCGTGGGAACCGATTCATCCTCGACGAGTACGAGCGGGCCTTTGAGGCGGTGCCACCGCCGCAGAGAAAGGTTCGCGAGCCGCGCTGGCGAGTCGAACACGCGCAAATCATTCACCCGGCAGACATCCCGCGGTTTGCCAAATTGAGGGTGATCGCTTCGATGCAGCCTTCCCACGCAATCGGCGACCTGCATTTCGCTCCGAGTCGGCTTGGACTCCCGCGGCTGGCGGGCGCCTACGCCTGGCACAGCTTGATTGCGGCCGGCGCGATCGTCCCGGGCGGATCGGACGCGCCGGTTGAGCGTGGCGAGCCGATGATCGAGTTTTATGCGGCGGTCGCCCGGAAGGACCAGAAAGGATTCGCCGGCGAAGGCTGGCATCCGGAGCAGGCAGTGTCGCGTCCCCAAGCCCTGAAGATGCTGACACTCTGGCCGGCCTACGCGGCCTTTGAGGAAACGCTTCGGGGCTCCATCGAACCGGGCAAGATCGCCGACTCGACCGTTCTTTCAGCGGACATCATGAAGATTCCGGAAAGGGAGATACTCCGAGCGCATTGTGTGATGACGGTGATCGGCGGGGAGATTGTTTACCGGGAGCAGTAGGCACCTCGGGCACGTCCGGCCCTGGGGGGATGGTGGGCCCCAAGTGTGTTCGGCGCCGCTTGCGAGCAGGCAGGGACTGCCGTTACCTTACGGTGGCCATGCCGGTTGCCGACAACATCCGCAAAAAACTCAACGCGCTGCCGCACAAACCGGGGATTTACCTGATGCGCGATCGTTTCGGGACGGTGATTTACGTCGGCAAAGCCCGGGATCTGCGCAAGCGGGTGAGCCAGTATTTTCAACCCTCGCGGCGAATGGGTTGGGACCTGAAATTCAAGGCGCTGGTTGAGGGCATCCATGATTTCGATTTCCATCTGGTGCGCAGCGAGCCTGAGGCGCTGCTCCTCGAAGGCAAGCTGATCAAGGAGTTTCACCCGCGCTATAACGTCAGTTTCCGCGATGACAAACGCTTCCTTCTCCTCAAAGTAAACCTGAATGATCCAATACCGCGCTTCACCCTCACTCGCCTCAAGCAGGACGATGGCGCGCGCTACTTCGGCCCGTTCCCGAACTCGGGAGCGCTGCGCAGCACGCTGGCCCTGGTGCGGCGTCAATATCATTTACGGGGCTGCCGGCCACTGACGCCCAACGAGCGCGATTACCGGCATTGCCTGTACGCGCACCTGAAATACTGCACCGCCCCGTGCATCGGCAACGTTACGCGCGAGCAGTACCTGCAGCAGGTGCAGGCCGCATGTGAATTCCTGGCCGGCCAGTGCGAGGAAATGCAGGAGCAATTGGCCGAAGACATGAAGAAGGCCGCTTCCGCTCAGGAGTACGAACGGGCCGCGGAGCTGCGCGACCTGCTGTCGAATTTGCGGCGCACCACCGCAAAAACCAGCCACTTCGAGCGCGTTCCGTACAGCTTGCCGCTGGCGATTGACCCTGAAAAGGACTTGGCGGAGCTGGGCGAGGCGCTCGGCCTGCCTGCGCCACCGCTGCGAATTGAAGGCTTCGATATCTCGAATATCAGCGGCACGTTCAAAGTCGCTTCGCTGGTCAGCTTCCGCAATGGCCGGCCGGACCGCGCTAATTATCGCCGCTTCAAAATCAAAACCGTCGAGGGCCAGGATGATTTTGCCTCGATCGCTGAAGTCGTCAGGCGCAGATACACGCGCGTGCTCAATGAGTCCAAAGTCCATGGTCAAAAGTCTAGAGTTGAAGAGGTGGAAGAGAATCGAGCCCGGAAAAGCGAGGAAGGAGAGGCGGTAGCGCAGGAGTTGCAGCAGACGGTGGACGACGTGAGCTCGGCTTGGAAAAGAAAAGGCAGGCTCGCGGTCAAGGCCGACGCGGCGGCGGCTGATGTGCGGAGTCGTCGGGCGGCGGGAGCAGCGCCTGGCAGCAGAGCGTCCGGCCTGCCGGATCTTATCCTGATTGATGGCGGCAAGGGACAGCTCAGCGCCGCATGCGCCGAATTGGAGAAGTTGGGGCTGGGGCACGTCCCGGTGATTGGATTAGCCAAGGAATTTGAAGAGATCCATCGGCCGAATGAAAAAGAGCCCTTGCGCCTCTCGCCGGAGAGCGGCGCGCTGAAGCTGCTACAGCGGGTCCGCGATGAGTCACATCGCCTGGCCAACACCTATAACGCCCAACTGCGCCTGCGCAAGCTTTCCGAAAGCATACTCGATGAATTTCCAAACATCGGCGAACGCCGAAAAGCGGCCTTGTTGAAAAGATTCGGCTCCGTCCAGCGCATCCGCGTCGCCAGTGTCGAGCAGATCGCCGAAGTGCCGGGCTTTGGCGGGAAGGCAGCGGCGGAACTGAAGGCTTTCCTGGAAGCGAGATCCAAGAATGACGAATGACGAATGCCAAACGACGAAAGAAATCCGAATGACGAAATCTCAAAATCTGACCGCGCCGACGAGGGTTTAGAGCTTCCGGCTTCGTCATTCTTTCGTCGTTTGGCATTCGTCATTCGGCATTCAAGCAGCGTCATTTGATTGCGTCTTTGCCAGCTTGGACTAAGCTGCGGCCTTCAAAGCTAACCAATGAACATCCAGGTAGCAGTGCTTTGCGACGCGGCGACCGACGAGAACGGCAAGCTCAATCTGCTGGGTGCATTCGACACCATCAAAACCCAGCAGCTCCCAGCGGTCCATCCGCAATGCTCGATCGCGTTGCGGGTGACGTTTTTCAGCGGTGACGAGGGCAAGCACGAACTGCGGATGAATTTTGTCGATGCTGACGGCCGCTCCATTATGCCCAACCTACCCGTGATCCCAATCGAATTCGCGCTTCCCGATGACATGCACTTCGGCACTCGCAACTTTATCTTAAATATTCAGCAATTGAAGTTCGAGAATCCCGGACTTTACTCGATCGATCTGACGCTGGATGGCCGGTCGGAAAGCAGCATTCCTCTGCTGGTGAAATATATGCCGCCAGTAGGGAAAATGGAGTAATGGACCAGTTAAATCCCAAAACCGAAGCTCCAAACAAAACCCGAATCCCAAAATCTGATTCTTGTCGCAAGCAGGGAGATTGGGATTTGACAGTCGGGATTTTCTTGGGATTTGGAGATTGGGATTTGGAGATTGGGATTTGGAATTTCTACCGATACTCTTCCCACTCCGGCTCATTGTCGAAAATCCATCGGTAATAATCCCGTTCCTTGAGCTTTCCAGCGGCGGCTTCGTCCACCACGACGGTGCAACGAGGATGCAGTTGAAGCGCCGAGGCGGTCACCATACTGGTGATGGGACCCTCGACCGCCTGCGCAATCACGTCAGCCTTGGAGTTACCCGTGGCCAGTAACACACAGCGCCGCGCCTCGATGATCGTGCCGACTCCCATCGTGATGGCCCGGCGCGGCACGTTGCCTTCGCCTCCAAAGAAAGGCGCGTTTTGCTGGATCGTAGTTGGAGTTAGTGCCTTAACGCGCGTGCGGGAGCGCAGTGCCGACAACGGTTCGTTGAAACCGATGTGACCAGCCCGGCCGATGCCGAGCAACTGGAGATCGATACCGCCGAAGCGCTGAATCATGGCCTCGTAACGACGGCATTCTTCGTCGAGATCGGTCGCCAGGCCATTGGGCAAATGTGTGTTCCGCGGCTCGATATTCACCTGGCGGAACAGGTGTTGCTCCATGTAATGCCGATACGAATTCGGGTCTGAAGGAAACAAGCCGACGTACTCATCCAGATTAAACGTTCGGCAAAGGGAAAAATCGAGCTTCTGATCTTTGTGGAAGCGGACGAGCTGGCGATACACGCGCTCCATGGTCCTGCCGGTCGCAAGCCCAAGAACCAGGTGCGGATTGGCCCGGAGATCGTGGCTGACAACCCGTGCCACCAGCGCCGCGGCGGCTTCATCAGTCGGCTGGATGATGACTTCCACTTATGACGGATATTCTTTCGCGTTCTCCGCCAGTGTCAGGGACACTTTCCGTTCCGGAAGCTTCTTTTTGAGCAGTGCAATCTCGTCTGCGCCCTCCGTTAACGGCAACGGAATTTGACCTCCTTCAGCCACTGATCGGTAAAACGCGGACATGATTTGAAACCCTTGGTATGCGTTGGCGAAGCAACAGGGATGCACCTTGTCGTTATCGTCCAGCCAGTCAGCCATCTGTTGGACGTAGGGCGGCATATCGTAGTTATAGTCCATGCCGCCCGGGCCGGACTGGTAGCCGCCGCTTTTTGTAAGCGCGCGCCAGCCGCCGCCGGTCATGACTTCGGCAAAGCCTTCGGCGCCGTGGGCCCCAATGCGGCACTTGCGCCACCAATAGGGCACTTCCGGCACATCCGGGGCGCCGGCGCCACAATCGTATATGCCCCGCACTCCGTTCTTGAAGTGAACTACGCCGGCGATGTAATCGGGCGAGGTGTGCAGGTCCGCCAATTTGCCGCGGCCCGCGGCCTGTGCCATAGCCCACTCGGCCTCGGCATAATCGTTGAACCAGCACGTGTAATCGATCAAGTGGCTGAGCATGTGCGCGGCCCATCCAGTCGCGGTCCCATACACAGTGTGCACGCGGCCCAACGCGCCGCTGGCCACAATCTCTTTCACTTTTTTGTAATGCTCGCCATAGCGGTGTTGATGGCTCACCACCGCTTTCGTTCCGTTCCGGTCGAGCGCCTGCTTGATCTGCATCCCGTCGGCGCTGGTCATCGCAATCGGCTTTTCAAACGCGATCAGACGCGCGCCGGATTCGACTCCCATCTGGATGAAAGGCAAGCGGAGATTAGGCAAGGTGCAAAAGCAGAACACGTCGGGCTTCAGCTCCCAGGCCAGCGCGGCGGCATCGGTGCTCTTCTTGGGCTGGCCCAGCTTGGCGGCTGCCTCCTCAAGCCGTTTTTGATCGATGTCGCAGATCCCCGTGACCTTGAATCTGGGGTTGGCATTGAACGCCGCGCCATGGTGCATGCCGCGTTTGCCCATGCCGACGATGACGACCGAATATTGCCTCATTTAAATTCCTTCGGATTTCGGAATTCGGGTTTCGGATTTACATTTGCGCCTTGTCCCATTCCAACGTCTTCGACACGACAAAATCGACTTCCTGCTCGGTCAACTCAGGAAACATCGGAAGCGAGATACACGTCGCGGCGTTTTGCTCCGCGTTGGCGAGCGAGTCGGAGACGCGGGCGCCCTTGCCCCAGGGGTAGCCCGCCTGATGGTGGATCGCAATCGAGTAATGGGTCTTGGCGTCGATTCCGCTGTCGTTGAGGAATCTCAGCAGGTCGTCTCGCTGTTGGGCTTTCCTGGTTTCGATAATGTACAGATGATACACGTGGCGGCCACCGCTGCGCTCGTAGGGCAGGGAGAAATTCTTGGCCCCTTTCAGGCCGGCGGTGTAGCGCGCGGCCCATTTGCGCCGCAAGTCATTCCACGAATCAATGTATTTGAGCTTGGCGCTCAAAATCCCGGCATGGAGATCATCCAGGCGGCTGTTAAAGCCGAAGCTGTGCACATTGCGCTGATTGGAACCGTGATTGCGGAGCTTGCGGACGGCCGCGTCGAGCTTTTCGTTGTTCGTTACCAGGGCGCCGCTGTCCCCGAACGTGCCGAGGTTCTTTTGAATGATGAAACTCGTCGTGGCCGCATCGCTCAACTCGGCGATTTTGAAACCGTCACCCCGCGCGCCGATTCCCTGCGCGTTGTCTTCAATCACATAGAGCTTGTGTTTATCGGCGATCTTGCGAATGGCTTTCATGTCGGCGCATTGGCCGTAAAGGTGGACAGGCACGATTGCCTTGGTCTTGGGCGTGATCGCCGCCTCGATTTTGGCCGGGTCGATGCACCGAGTGTTCGAGTCGCAATCGACAAAGACCGCCGTGGCGCCCGCGATCCAGATCGCCTCGGCGGTTGCGAAAAACGTGTTCGGATGCGTGATGACTTCGTCCCCGGGGCCGACGCCGAGCGCCATCAAGGCCATCCAAATCGCATCGGTGCCGTTGCCGAGCCCGACGGCAAATTTCGTCCCGTGATATTTGGCCAGCTCCCCTTCAAATCGCTTGAGCATCGGGCCCATCACGTATTGGCCGCTCTCCAGGACCTCCTTGATGTTCGCGTCAATTTCTCCTTTGATGTTGTGGTACTGCCGAACGTGACCGTAAAATTCAACTTTCATGCGGCGGCAAGCTATCGCAGCGGAAAGCGCAGACAAGGAATTTGTGGAGGGGGCGAGGAAGAATCACACTTCACCATAGGGAACCATGAATCGCGCCACCGAACCGAACTTTCGACTGATTATGATTCGCGAGAACTTGAAGGACATTCCCGATTTCTCTCCGCCTGTCGATTTTGCGCTTCGCTGGTATCGCCCCGGCGACGAGGCGCACTGGCTCAGGATCCATTTGCTGGCGGATCACGGTAATCGATTCACAACTGATACTTTTGCGAAGCAGTTCGGGTTGGATGCTAGCATTCTTACTCAATGCCAATGTTATCTGCTCGACCCCGGCCAGATCGTGATCGGCACGGGGACAGCCTGGTTCAAAGATGACTTTGAAGGGGAAAGAATTGGCCGCGTGCACTGGGTGGCCATCGTCCCGGAATTCCAGGGGCGCGGCCTCTCCAAGCCTCTCATGACGGCCATTTGCCGCAGGCTGCGCGAGCTCGGGCACCGCAGGGTTTACGTGACGACCTCGGCAGCGCGCCGGCCCGCAATCCAATTGTACCGGCGGTTCGGATTTGTCCCCCTCATTCGCAACGAGGCCGACCGCGCCGCTTGGAGTCGCATCCAACTCTCCTTCTCCGAACCGCGCGCGTCGGTGCGACCCGAACGAGACCGCGACGATGAGCCAATGTAATCCCATCGGTCGTCAAACGCCGTTTAGCGCAGCTCACAACGACCCTGGCGCCTGGTCGGTCTTGGGCCATCTGCTGCTGGTGCGCCTCCCGCGCTTGCGGGGTTGACCACGAATTTCTTTGAGTTAGGCTTCGTCAATAATAACTTGATATTAACCAGGATTTGCTATGGAACAGAATGAAATGCCAACCGCTTCGGGTGTGCCGCGCCGGGAGTTTATCAAAAGGACCGCCACAGCGGCCGCGGCCGTCGCCACGACTTCATGGCTGAAGACACCGGTCTATGGCCAGAACCAGGCGCCGTCGGCGGGTGTGGCAGGGGCCAATAACCGGATCGTAGTCGGTTTTATCGGTGTAGGCACGCAGGGATATACTGCGCACGTGGCGCAAATTAAAGCTCACGCGGCGGAAAACAACGTCGCTTTGGCGGCGGTCTGCGATGTTTGGAGCAAGCGCGTGGCTCGAGCAAAGGACGAAATCGGCGGTGACTGCAAGGGCTACGACCATTATCAGAACTTGCTGGAGCGAAAGGACATTGATGGAGTGGTGATCGCGACGCACGACCCGATGCACGCGCGCATCTCGCTCGACGCGCTGAACAGTGGCAAAAATGTTTACGTCGAGAAGCCGTTGACTCGTTATCTGGGCGAGGCTTTCGAAGTCCACGATACCGTCAAAAAGACCGGCAAGATTCTCCAGGTCGGATCGCAGGGATGCTCCGCGGCTGGCTGGCACAAAGCCGCCGAACTGATCCAGGCCGGCAGGATTGGGCCATTAATCTGGGGACAGGGCTATTATTGCCGCAACGATCGCAAGGGCGAGTGGAATATCCCAATCGACGAAGACGCCAAGCCTGAGACTCTCGATTGGAAGCAATGGCTCGGCTCAGTGAAAAAGGACACGCCGTTTAATCCGGAACATTATTTCCGCTGGCGAAAGTATTATCCTTATTGCGCCGGCCTGCTGGGCGATCTTATTCCACACCGATTGCACCCGTTGATGCTGGCTACGGGCAAACCCGAGTTCCCTTCCCGCGTCGTCTGCATTGGCACAAAGAATGTCCATCCGGACAAAAACATGGAAGGCGCATTGGAGCGGGACGTGCCCGAGCACCTGGAACTTATCGCCGAGTTCCCAAGCGGGCTGAGCCTCGTAGTAGCCGCGAGCACGGTCAACGCCAAGAGCCCGGGCTTCGCGATTTACGGCCACAAAGCTTCGCTGGAAATCGGCACATCCGGAGAAAGGGTAACACTGATCCCCGAGAAACCGTTCGCCGACGAAATAGACCCCGAAACGTTTGAAGGACTTAGCCCTGTCGAGGACTTCGCCGTCCACGAAAAGAACTGGTTCGATTGCATTCGCGCCAACAAACAGCCCAATGCGGGCATTGATCTGGCCGTGCGGGTGCAGACCGTCATTTCTCTGGCCGAAATGTCTGAGCGGCTCAAGACTGCGTGTTTGTTTGATGAGAAGACGCGCAGGGTGACCGCCGCCGGCGGGCAGGAAATTGTGCCCATCACCTACGGCACGCTTCCACTTTCCTGAAAAACCGGAGCACTGGATTAATGGAGTAACGGAGTGCTGACAGCACCATTCCCCCCGCTCCATTTCTTCAAATCCCATCACTTCATCATTCCATTACTCCATCGCTCCAACAGTCCGTTCGCTTGGCCTGTTCGGCCATGGCCACTCGGTTCGAGTTGGTGTTGTATGGCCCTGATACCTCTGCCTTGCGCGCCGCAGGCGAGGAAGCGCTCGCCGAAATCGAACTGCTCGAAGACCAGCTCAGTCTGTATCGGCCGGGCAGCGAAATCGCCCGCCTGAACGCGCGCGCCGCTTACGTCCCGGTGCGAGTCAGCCCTGCGCTCTTCGCGCTGCTAGAGCACGCAAAACAATTACACCAGGAAAGCGGCGGCGCTTTTGATATCTCGATTTCCCCGCTGGTCCGATGCTGGGGCTTCATGGGCGGCTGCGGCCGGAAGCCGGCCCCGGAAGACGTGGCCGCGGCGCGCTCGAAAGTGGGCATGGACCTGGTCTGCCTCGAAGCGGGCACGTTGACTGTCCAGTTTAGTTGCCCGGGCGTGATGCTCGATTTGGGAGCTATCGGCAAGGGTTACGCCATCGAACGCGCTGTTGAGCTGCTGCGCGAAGCGGGCGTGGTCAGCGCCTTGCTCCATGGCGGCACTAGCACCGTTTACGCTCTGGGCCATCCTCCCGATTCGGAGTTTTGGCACGTGGCGCTGGAAGAGCCTCCGTCGGCCCTCGGCGCACCTCCTACTGCGTTTCCTCCAATTCGTCTAAGAGACCAGGCCATGTCGGCCTCGGCCATCTGGGGCAGATCATTCCAGGCTGAGGGGAAAACGCTCGGCCATATTCTTGACCCACGCACCGGGCATCCGGCGGAAAACGCAGTGCTGGCCGCAGTCGTGCTACCCTCCGCCACGGAAACCGACGCGCTCTCCACCGCTTTACTGATCCGCGGCGCGGACGGCCATCGCCGGCTCGCCGGGCTCCGGCCCGGAATGCAGACGTACCTGATGCTGGGCAAAAGCGAGGGATTCCGCGTTGAAAAATTCCCTCTCCGCGACTAGGTTCAGATTGAAATGCTAGAGGACCGCCCATACATGCGCCGCCGGTCGTTTGCGCCGAGATGGTCTCTAACGCTGCTGTTGGTGATTGCTAACGTAGTCGCCTTTGTCCTGCAGTCCCTTGTCGTGGATCGTTCACCGAAATTGTTTGGGTATTTGGCCCTGAGTGTGGTGGGACTAAGCCATGGATATGCGTGGGAACTGCTGACTTTTCAATTCATGCATGGGGGTTGGCTGCATCTTCTGCTGAATTGCTGGGCGATCTACGTGTTTGGCCGGGAGGTGGAAAGCGCGCTCGGGCGCAGGAGTTTTCTGACGCTTTATCTGACGAGCGGCGTGGTCGGCGGCCTGCTGCAAATTGCTTTTGACAAAGTGCTGGCAGTGATTCTGGGCAGTCCGGCGCTGCTGCAGATGCCGGTGGTCGGAGCGTCGGCCGGTGCCTTTGGGTTGATCGCCGCCTTCGCAGTGCTTTATCCGGAGCAGCCACTCATGATGCTCCTGTTTTTCGTAATTCCGGTGAATATGCGGGCGAAATTCCTGCTGCTCTTCGAAGGAATAATCGCACTATTCGGTATGCTCTGGGCTGGCCAAACCAACGACGGACCGCATATTGCCGATGCGGCCCACCTGGGTGGCATGCTGACGGGAATTATTTTCGTGCGCCACGTAATCCATTGGCAGTGGCCGCGATTCCGCCGGACCAAACGCCGGCCACTCCAGCGCCTGGTCAAAGTTCCTTTCGAGAAATCCGCCCATTGGGCGCGCGCCCGGAAAGCCGAAGCCGAAGAGCTGCCGCCCGAGGAATTCCTCAGTCGCGAGGTCGATCCAATTTTGGACAAAATCTCCGCTCAGGGCATCCAGAGCTTGACGGAGCGCGAGCGCCGGATCCTCGAAGCCGCCCGGGAGAAAATGGCTAAGCGCTGAAGTCGGTCCTCTACTACTCGCTATCGGCTATCGGCCTTAGCCCCCTTGCACCGGCGGAAAGAGCGACACCTCGTCCGCTTCCTTCAGAATGTGACTGTGACGTTGATAATCCAGTCCGACTGCCATGAGCGTGGATTTCTGCATCGCCTCAAGTTTCGGGAACCGCAGGGTGAGCTTTTTGTAAAGGTCGCCCAGCGTGCTGCCCGGAGGCAGAACTTCAATCGTTCGGGCGCAGCCCGTCAGGTCTTTGAAGTATGAGTGAAAACAAACAGTCACCTGCATAGGGCGAGTCAGGGAGTGGGCCGGGCAGAATGTGTCTTGGGCTGGTTCTGCTTGTACACGCGCGGATGCAAAACGCCGACAAACGGCAGGTTTCGGTATCGCTCGGCGAAATCCAATCCATAGCCAACCACGAATACATCTGGGATTTCGAACCCGACGAAGTCCGCCTGGACGGGGGCGACGCGTCGCGCTGCCTTGTTGAGCAGGACGCACGTCCGGATTCGGCGAGGTTTCAGAACGCGCAATTTCCCCAGAACGCGTTCGAGAGTTTTTCCGGTGTCAAGGATATCATCCACCAGCAGCACGTCACGTCGGCGCACGTCCAGCCGCAATTCCTTGGTGAAGACCAATTCGCCCGATTCGGTGCCGGCGCCGTAGCTCGACACGCCCATAAAATCCAGGCGCAAGGGGAGGGACAGGTTGCGGATCAAATCCGCCAGAAACATGACTGTGCCATTGAGCAAGGACACCACCACCATTTCGCGACCGGAGAATTCGCTCATGATGTCGAGGGACATTTGCCGGATGCGACGCGCGATTTCGTCATCGGTAATAAGGATGCGCGCGACTTTGCGGCGCCAGCGGGCCGGCACGCGGTCGACGGACTGGTCGGAAATGATTGGGGCAGCCGATTTCACAATGCGCGGCGGAACGTGCATCGTTCCGCTCGGATACTAAACCACAAGATCGGCTTGCCGAGGCTTTTCTTGCACTGTTGGCGACCGGTCAGGGGAGCGCGGCTGTGGCGAAGCCCAGCCGCAGTGCACAAAAATGCTTTACACCTTCGATTCGTCGGAGATCCCCAGATTGGGCCGTGCTGCGGCTGGGCTTCGCCACAGCCGCGCTCCGTTTTCCCGGGATTGCAACCCGGCGAGCGGGCTCGATTCAGGCCAGACCGAGGCGCTGGAGCTGGGCGCGGTAGCCACGGGTGAGCGTCAACCGCGTCCCGTTGCGCAGGATCACGGCGTATTCGCCGTGAAACATCGGATGCAGTTCTTTGATTTGCTCGATGTTGACCATAGCGGAACGGCTGATGCGCAGGAAGCGCTCAGCGGGCAGCTTTCGTTCCAGCGAGGTCATCGTGTCCCGCAACAGATGGGCCTGGTTGCCCGTGTGAAGTTTGACATAATTGTCCGCCGCTTCGACCCAATCGATCTCGGGCAGCCGCAGGAAGATGATCCGGCCTTCCGACTTCACCGGCAGGCGCTCCGCGAGTTTCGGTTGCGCTTTCAAGTCCTCCAGTAAGGCGGTCAAACGCCGTTGAGTCTCCCGGGCCCGATTGCGCAGGAGATGACGACGCGCCCGGTGGAGGGCGGTTTGAAAGCGCTCGACTGGGCAGGGCTTGACCAGGTAATCCACAGCATGGACGTCGAAGGCGCGCAATGCGAAATCGTCATTGGCGGTGACGAAGATAACGGCAGGCCTCCGTGCCGGCGCGATCTGCGCCAGCACGCCGAACCCATCCAAATCCGGCATTCGCACATCGAGAAACACAAGGTCGGGTGCCAGTGAATGGATGGCGTCCACCGCTTCTCGCCCGCTGGCCGCAGTGCCGACGATCTCGATATCTGGCTCATCCTTGAGCATCCGGCGCAACGATTCCCGCGCCAGCAATTGATCATCCACGATCAGGGTTCGCATCTTCGCCGCTCCCGGAAGACCCGCAAAATCTGCCGTGGGATCCAGATCTGATTCGCAGGGAACAGCCGTTGCGGTTTTAGTTTTCATTCAACGCCCGCACAATGATAGTAGGTTCGCCAGCTCCAATTGACGGTCATTCCATCATGACCGCTGCGGCGGGGAAAACAACCCGATTGAATACGGATGAAGCGTCGGACGGGATACGGAATCGGGCACAAGGTCCAAGCTCCAAGGACCAAACTCCAGGATAAACATCAAGCTCCGACAGCCGGATCGCTTGCCGTGCGCCCCGGGGATTTGGGAGCTGGGTGCTGAGTCTTGGGACTACCCCGCGCCTGGGTCGGCAGTTGTTCCCGATGGCAGTTACTGGCCCGGGACTGACTTCGAACCTTCGAGGGAGATCACGCCATTGCGGATGGCGAATTGCGTCAGGCCGGCAACCGTATGGATGTTGAGCTTGTCCATGATCCGCTCGCGGTGCGTCTCGATGGTGCGCACTCCGATGCCCAAATGGCGGGCCACGGCTTTGTTGCTTTGGCCTTCGGCAATTAGGGCCAAAACCTCCCGCTCGCGGCTGGTGAGCTGCACAAACGGATTCTTTTTTCCACCGCTGCTGACGAATTCATTCAGGGCGGCCTGAGCGACCTGCGGCGCATAAAAGGCCTCGCCCTCGGAAACGGATTCGATCGCTTCCAACAACTCATCGGGGCTCGCGGATTTGGACACATACCCGTGAGCGCCTGCTTTGATAATGCGGAAAATGTACTCCTGGTGGCTGTGTACCGAAAGCACCAGGATTTTGACTTTGGGCGTCTCTTTGCGAAGGTGTTCCGCCACCGCCAAGCCACTAATCCCGGGCAAGTCCAGGTCGAGCAGCACCACGTCCGGCGCCAGGGCCTTTACGCGCTGCAGCGCCTCGTTGCCATCGGCGGCTTCCCCCACGATTTTGAGGCGCTCCTGACGTGACAGGCAGGACTGCAAGCCTTTTCGGACCACCGGATGGTCGTCCACGATCAAGACTTTTATCTTATCCTTCGTCGCACTCACGGTTTTGTGATTCCCGGATGCAGGAATTGATTCTCTAACTCCATTACAGCAGAATCGCACACGGAAGTAAAGAGCGCATCTACAAGATTCACCGCGGCTGCTGCTGTGTCAAACAATGAAGCGTCCCAAAGCCCAGCACCAAGTCCACCGCATGAATGCCGACGACTGGCCGGTCGTTGAACAGCTCGCCTAACGTGCCGAGCGCAATCCGGTCGTTCGGATCATTGAACGTTGGTACCAGGACCGAGGAATTGGCGATGTAGAAATTTGCATAGCTGGCTGGCAGCCGCTGCCCCTCGAAATAGAGCGGAGCCGGCATCGGCAGCGGCACTACCTCGGGCCGGGTCCCGTCTTCCAGCCGCAAGTCGCTGACCCGCTCCCAATTCTCTGCCAGCGGGCGGTAATTGGCGTCCTTTCGATTGTTCTCCCGGATCAGGACGAGCGTGCGCGGATTTACGAAGCGGCAGATATCATCGATGTGGCCGTGGGTGTCATCGCCCACGGGCCCGGCTGCCAGCCAGCGAACGTTTGTCACCCCCAGATAGTTCTTCAACATCTTCTCGATCTTGCTGCGGCCCAGACCGGGATTACGCACCTGGACTTTCGGGTCGAGGTAACATTCCTCCGTCGTCAGCAGCGTGCCGTGGCCGTTGACCTCAATGCCACCGCCCTCGATGACGAAGTCGCGGTCGTGGCACCGGGCGTGGATCAACCGTTTGCGCAGGAGCTTGGCGGCCATGTTCGGCACCCGCCGGTCCTGCTGCCAATCATCGTACTTGGCCCAGCCGTTAAAATGGAAATGCACGATCGCCGTCTCCCCCTTCTTCTTTCTCCCTTCTCCTTTCTTCTTCACAAACAGGGGCCCGCTATCGCGCGTCCAGCCGCGATTCGTCCGATACTGGATAAACTCCACTCGGCTCACGTCCGCGCCCGCGCCGCTCAAATAGCGGCGCGCAAGATTTTCCTCGCTTCGGTTATTGACCAGAAGGCGGACGATTTCGCTCGGCGCAATTTTGCGCACGATCTCGCCGTACACCCAGCGGATGGTGTCGAGCTTGCCCGGCCAATCCGTCGGATGGTGCGGCCAGCCCAGCCATGTCGCTTCATGAGGCTCCCATTCCGCCGGCATCGAGAAATTCTGCGCGACTGGAGTCGGTTCGGGATCAATTTTCGCCATAGAGTCGAGGGGCGAGTGTCGAGTGACGAGAAGAGGGCGTCAAGCGCCGCCCTCGACGACCTGCGGTGCGTAGGGTATCCTTGCCGCGATGATTGCTACTGCCGCAGAAAATCTTCCGGATGCGCTGGGCCATTTCGGCCCTTACGGTGGACGGTTCGTGCCCGAAACATTGATGCATCCCTTGCACGAACTGGAGCAGGAATATCTCCGCGCCCGGCAGGATCCCGCCTTCCAGCGTGAATTGGAGTATTACTTGAAGGAATTTTGTGGACGCCCGACGCCGCTGTACTTCGCCGAACGTCTGACGCGAAAACTGGGCGGCGCGAAGATTTACCTCAAGCGCGAGGATCTGCTCCACACGGGCGCGCACAAGATCAACAATTGCATCGGGCAGATCCTGCTCGCCCGGCGCATGGGCAAGACGCGAATTATCGCCGAGACGGGCGCGGGCCAGCATGGCGTCGCCACAGCCACGGTGGCGGCGATGTTCGGACTTCAGTGCGTCATTTACATGGGCGCGGTTGATTGCGAACGACAAGAGCTGAATGTGTTCCGGATGAGAATGATGGGAGCCGAAGTGGTGCGGGTTCGTGCCGGCCAGCAGACGCTCAAGGAAGCCATTAATGAAGCCATGCGCGACTGGGTGACCAACGTCCGCACGACTCACTATATCCTGGGAACCGTTTATGGCGCGCATCCGTATCCTTTGATGGTGCGTAATTTCCAGCGTGTCATTGGGGACGAGGCCCGGCGGCAGATTCTAGAAAAGGAATCGCGCCTGCCCGACATGCTGATCGCTTGCGTCGGCGGGGGCTCGAATGCAATGGGATTGTTTTATCCGTTTCTACCAGATGCCTCGGTCCGGATGGTAGGCGTGGAAGCCGGCGGCGAAGGAATTCAGGCGGGCAAGCACGCCGCACGGTTTCAAGGCGGGTCGCTCGGCGTGCTGCAAGGCACGCGCTCCTATCTGCTGCAGGACGAATTTGGCCAAATTCAGCTTACGCATAGCGTGTCGGCCGGATTAGACTACGCCGCGGTCGGCCCGGAGCACGCCTGGCTGCGGGACCAGAAGCGCGTCGAGTACACCTACGCCACCGACGAACAGGCGCTCGACGCGTTTCGGAAGCTGGCCTCTCTGGAGGGCATCATCCCGGCTCTCGAAAGCGCCCACGCCGTGGCTGAAGTCATTCAACTCGCCCCTCGGATGCGGCCGAACGAATTGATCGTCATGAATCTCAGCGGCCGGGGAGACAAAGACGTGGCGCAGGCCGCAACGAAACTGGGTTTGCAGGAACCTGCCTAAGCATAGTCCTCGAACTTGCCGATGCAAGGGCGCGAGCCAGGATGATGATCGCAACAATGCCTTCAAACCGCGAAAGCCCCGTCCTTGAGGGGAGCAAGAAATCGTCCATCAGCTCTGTTCCGACCGAGCCTAAACTGTTTTTCATCGCCCTTCGCTGCGGCCGGCTGGGGAACCGCCTGATACTGTTCGCGAACTTTATTGCCCTGGCCGCGGAACAGGGGCATCGGGTCATTAACTTCGCCTTTCATTCCTATGCCGAACAATTCGAAACAACGCGCCGCGATATTTACTGCCAGTATCCCCGGCCAAAGCGGCGGAGCTGGATCGATGTCGTGCCTGGCGTGGCAAAAGCTTTGCGCGAGACGCGGGTCTGCTACCGCACGGTGTCGATGGCGAGTGTGCTCAATGAGAGGCTGGGGCTATTCGGGCGGAGAGCCGTTACCTTGACTGAGCCGCCGGACGTAATGCTTGTTTCCCTCGAAAGCCCTGAAGTCCAGGCCCAAATCAGCGAGGCGCGAATAGTCTTCGTGTATGGGTGGCCCTTCCGCGCGCCGACCTGGGTGGAGAGGCACGCACCCATTATTCGGGATTATTTCCGGCCCACGGAGGAATTGGAACAGGCCAGTGCCCGCGCTGTGGAACGATTGCGCGAAAAGGCTGACGTTGTAGTCGGAGTCCACATCCGGCACGGAGACCAGGCATGGTGGCGAGGCGGCAGGCATTATTTTCCCGCCGCGCGGTATGCAGCATGGATGCGGGAGATGCCGGAGCAGTTTCAAGGTGCGAGAGTGGCGTTTCTGGTGGTTAGCGACGAGTCGCGGCACGAGAGCGAATTTCCCGGATTACAGGTTGGCTTCGGGCCGAATTCTCCCGTGGGAGACATGTATGCGTTGGCGAAATGCGATTACATTCTCGGGGCGTTAAGCTCTTTTTCGCAGTGGGCGTCGTTCTATGGCAACAAACCGCTTTACCACGTGGATGGCCCTGAGGACCGGATTGAGCGAGAAAAGTTCGCCGTTGCCAGAATCGGCAACCGGCCGTAGGCGTTTCACGCTGGACGTAGCGATCCGGAACTGACAGCCTGATCAGGCCACGCGAGTGTAATGTTTGTGGCTGAATTCGGCTCCGGTCCAATCCTCAATCTTGCTCATGATGCGATGCCGGATTTCGTCCGCCGTAAGTTTGTGATTTGGATTTGCGCGAAACAGTCCTTCGGCCGGCGGCAACCACTGAGCCATCACCTCGGGATGTGACCCCGCAAAAAGCCGCAGGACATAGGGATCGATTTCGGCATAGTCGTAATCGGCGGGCAGGGTGTTGCTCCAGTACTTGTAAACCGCCGCGTGTTTGAGCGCCATCTGCACGGGGCTGCGAACAAAGCCGTAGTGAAAAATGCGCGCATTCGCCGCGGCAGCTTTGGGGTAACGCCCTTTCTTTTGCGTATCCAACACTATGAAGAAAAGCCCCTTGGGCGCCCAGGCCGGGATAGTGTTGCGCAAAATCCGCGGCGCCGTGCGATAGGTGCCCGGGCACCAGACGTAGGTGTTCCTGTTTCCCTGAAAATGGATATAGTTAAAATAGAGGGCCTCGACTTGGGGGTTGTCGAGGTGCCGCCGCATTGCTTCCTGGATGTTCGGCAAATCATCCTCGTGAACAACCTCGTCGCCTTCGAGATAGAAGGCCCAGTCGCCGGTGCAATTGAACAGCGCGATGGATTTCTGCTGGCCATAAATGAACCCTTTGACTTTCAGATCATTCCGGATGCGCTCATTCCACTGAGTGTGGAGGATCCGAATCTTGGGATCGCCGATTTGCAGAATCATCGCCTCGGTTTCATCGTCGCTCGGGCCGAGGGCAATGATGAATTCATCGACGATTGGCAGGATCGAGTGGATCGATTCGACGAAGCAGTATCCCAGCCGCTGCGCGTTCCGCAGAAACGTGAATCCGCTGACTTTCATCCTCCTGACGCTAAGAGGCGACCGTTGAGAAAGCAATGTTTTGCTGCCCGGTGACTCCCGATTTTCTATCGCTTTCCAGGGCTGACCTGCTTACTTTCCTGCAGCACCATGACTGCCTTGCCGATTTCCGTTTGCATGATTTCCGCCGCCGAAGCCGGCCGAATTGGCCGTGCCCTGGAGAGCGTCGCCGGTTGGACGAACGAGACGGTAATCGTGCTCAATGAAGAGGTGCGGGACGGGACGGAGGAAATTGCCCGGAGAAAGGGAGCGAAAGTAATGCGTGCGCCTTGGAGGGGGCACATTGCTCAAAAGAATTTTGCGGCCCGGCAAGCTACCCAGGAGTGGATGTTCGGTCTGGATGCGGACGAGGAGGTTTCGCCGGAGCTGCGCCAGGAAATCGAGGCACTTTTTGCCGCGCGCGAGAAGCTCGAGCCGTTTGCAGCCTTCAGTTTTCCAAGGTTGACGAAGTTTTGCGGTCGGTGGATTCGCCACGGCGACTGGTATCCGGACCGAGGAACGCGCTTGTGGCGGCGAGGGCAAGCGGAATGGGGCGGAGTCGATCCGCATGACAAGCTCATCGTGGCGGGAGCGGTCGGCAAGCTGCGCAGCCCGCTGCGGCACTACAACGCAATCGGGATCGACGACCAAATCGCCAAGATTGCCTCCTATAGCTCGGATTTCATGCGCGATGCGCTGTTACGGCAAAAGTCCTCCACGTGGCTGGATCTCGCTTTCCGACCCGGCTGGCGGTTCATTCGGGCGTATTTTTTGCGGCTCGGGTTTCTGGATGGTTGGCAGGGGTACTATATCGCCTGCATGACCGCTTTCTACTCGCTCACGCGCCACGCGAAAGTGCGGGCCGCGAAGCAAGCGGCGGCTGACGCAGCTTGAGCGCCTGGTGCACCCGTGCCTCCCGTGGAGCTGCTTATCGTGATCGTTACCCGGAACTGCTGCGCGCTGCTTCGCGAGGCATTGCGCTCGGCAATTGAAAGCCACGATTCTTTGACCAAGCGGATCGTCGTCGTTGATAATGGCTCCACCGATGACACGACCCTCATGGTCGAGCGGGAGTTTCCCGCGGTAAGCCTCGCGCGCGCGGGGCGGAATCTAGGATTTGCGCGCGCGAACAATCTTGGGGCGAAAGAAGCGGATAGCGAATTCCTGCTCCTGCTCAACTCAGATGCGCGACTCGAGCCGGACGCGCTGGCGGCGGCGGCGGAATGGATGCGCCAGCACCCGGAGTGCGGTATCGCCGGCGCGCGATTGTTGAACTCCGATGGCTCGCCGCAGAATTCAATTGCCAATGCTCCCTCGCTGGCCACCGAGTTGCTGAACAAATCATTGCTGCGACGGCTTTTTCCGCGGCGGTTTCCCGGGAAAGAACACCAGTTTCGCGAACCGGTTGAGGTTGAGTCGGTAATTGGCGCCTTTATGCTCGTTCGCCGAAAAGTCTGGCAGGAGCTGGGCGGACTGGATGAGCGTTATTTTTTCTTCTTCGAGGAAACTGACTTTTGCATCCGAGCCAGGCAGCGCGGCTGGAAAGTGGTTCACTTGCCACAGGTCGAGGTTTGGCATGCGCAAGGCCAAAGCGTCGGGAAGATGCCGTCGGCCGCCCGAATCGAGTATTGGCGGTCGCGCTACATTTATTTTCAAAAACACTATGGCCGGCTCGCGCGCGGCGTCTTGCATGCCGGCTTATGTTTTCGACTGCTGATGGACTGGCTGATGAGCGGGTTGGCGACCGGGTTGACGCTGGGCGCTGCAACCCGCTGGCGGCAACGATGGCAGACGCAGTCGGCGATCTGGCGCTGGCAATTGAGCGGACGTCCCGACACCATGGGCCTGCCGCGATGAAAATTCCCTTCCATCGTCCCGCCTACGATCTCCAGGATGAGCAGGCACTTGTCGAATCTCTCCGGAGCCGCGCCATCGTCGGGGATGGCGAGCAGACAAGGCGTGCCTCGAAAGAATTGTCAGAGTTGTTGGGGGTGCCTCATGTTTTGCTGACACCCTCCTGTACCCATGCGCTGGAGTTGGCCATGCTGGCGTTGCGACTCCAGCCGGGCGACGAAGTAATCGTTCCCAGCTTCACCTTCGTTTCGTCGGCGAATTGCGTGCTACGCGCGGGCGGTCGGGTCGTCTTTGCGGACGTTGTTGCGGACACACTGACGCTCGACCCGGCGGACGTGGCCAGGAAGATCGGCCCAAAGACGCGAGCGATAGTTCCGGTTGTTTACGCCGGGGTTTCTCCTGACTTAAGCGCGCTGGTGCAAGTCGTTCGCGGGCGTGGAATAGAGATTGTGGAGGACGCGGCCCAGGGAGTGGGGGCCTCGTATCGCGGCCAGCCTGCGGGAACGACCGGGGTGATGGGGTGTTATAGCTTCCATGAGACGAAGAATCTCTCAACGGGAGAGGGCGGGGCTTTTTTCACCCGTTCCGACGAATACATGTCTCGTGCTGAGATGATCCGCGAGAAAGGCACTAACAGGAAACAATTCCTGCAGGGGTTGGTGGACAAATACACATGGGTCGAAGTTGGCAGCAGCTATTTGCCGCCTGATTTCGCCGGCGCGCTGCTGCGGAGCCAACTGGCCAAAATGAAGGGTCTTCAGCAGCGGCGGGAGGCCATTCATGGCCGGTACATGACGGAGCTGACGCCGCTGGCGCAGCGCGGGCTGCTGACCCTGTCAACGATCCCACCTGATGTGGAGTCCAATTACCACATTTTCTATGTGTTGATGGCGGATGAACCGGCTCGCGGCCGCGCCCTTGCCTTTTTTCGTTCACGAGGAATCGGAACGACGTTTCACTACCTGCCACTGCATTTGTCGCCGGTCGGACGTTCGCTCGGCTTCAATGTAGGGGACTGTCCCGTCACGGAATCCGTGAGCGGCAGGTTGCTTCGGCTTCCCATTTATCCGGCGCTGAGCGAGGAGGAGCAATCGGCAGTCATCGGGACGATGTTCGATTATTTGGGATGAAAATCGCCGTGCTCATCCGCCGGTTCATCGTCACCGCCGGCGCCGAGCGTTACGCGGTCGAGGTGACGCGCCGGCTGGCGAAGGTGCACGAGGTGCATGTGTTCGCCCAGCAATGGGACCATGAGCCGGCGGGAGTGGCGCTGCATCGCGTGCCGTTACTCTCAATGAAACCCAGGTTTTTCAATCAATGGTGGTTTTCCTGGTGGACATCCCGGATGACCCGAGGATTCGAGGTCGTCTATTCGCACGAGCGCGTCACACGGTTCGATGTGATGAACATTCACGTCGGCACGTTTGTCGGAGGACTCTGGGGCTCTGCCCGAGGGGATAGAAAGCAGCCGCTGCGCACCTGGCTCAAGGTGCTGACCGGGCCGAGCATCTGGGCGTATCTGCTTTTGGAAAAACTTCACAGCCGACCGGCCCGCGGGCGGTATTGGATAGCCGATTCCGCTATGGTCAAACGTGAGGTCCAGCTACATTATCCAATCCCCGATGCGTGCTTCTTCATCGCGCACTCGGGCGTTGATCTGCCGGGATCCAATGAAACCCAGGCGCGGGCGGAGTGGCGGCGCAAACTTGGTTTGGGCCAGGATGAAGTCGTGGCCCTATTCGTTGGTTCGGAATTCAGACGAAAGGGTCTAGAGGCGCTGGTCGAAGCGATGGGAATCCTGCAGGAGCGGGCGCCACGGCTGGTTGTCGTGGGCGGAGGGGATGCGACGGCGTACCAGGAACGTGCGCGAGGACTACGGGTCGGCGAGCGGATTCTTTGGGCGGGCCGCGTAAGCAACGTGAACGATTATTACGCGTTGGCCGACATTTTCGTGCTGCCAACGCTCTCAGATGCCTCGCCGATTGCGCCGCTGGAGGCGATGGCCCATGGCTGCGCGACGATCATCAGCAACGCCCGTCACACGGGCGCGGCGGAGCTGACGCAAAATGGCGAGGCGCTATTGCTGGAGGACCCCAGGAATTCAAAGGAGATTTCTCAAGCCATGGAAAGCTTGCTTGATCCGGCGATTCGTAGAGAGTTTTCAGACAAGGGCCGGGCGCTAGCGAAGCAGTTGACGTGGGACAGGACTGCCGCGGTCGTGGTGGAGGCGCTGGAGCAGTCTTACCGCGAGCGTGTTCGAGGGACATTGTCAGTCGCCAAGTGACTGTGTCCCCAGAGTTGAACTTGGAAGCGCTCTGGGGCACTGGTATGCTCTGAGCATGAATGAGACCGCTGAGGACAGAGGCTGGCAGGAATTTCGCGACCAGTGCCGGCGTCAGATGCGACGGCCACTAGAGCAGCGTATCAAATACGGCTTTTGCCGGATGTATAAACCGGTCCTGGATGACGAACCCTGGCGCGCATTCGATACGATGGCTCAATATCGCACATGGTGCTCCGCACATCTGCCAGACTACCTGGGGTTCAAACCGGCGCCGCGATTCTGCTAGGTTTCCCGGCCATGACCCAGGACGTGGACATTTTCCCAGCACGCACGGCGGAGAATGGAAGGCGCATCGTTCGGGCCCTGCAGAAGCTTGGCTTCGAACTCTCCGCAGAGCTGCAACAGAGCATTGTTGGGGGCAAGGATTTCGTGCAGATCAAATCTGGTCCTTTCGACGTGGACCTGGTGTATGCGCCTGACGGAATTGCCAGCTTTTCCGAGGCCAAAGCGCGCTCGCTGAAAGTCGAGGGGTTCCGCGTCGCCAACTTGCGTGACATCATTGCCAGCAAGCGCGCCAGCGGACGCGAAAGGGATTTGGTTGATTTGCCTTTACTTGAACGCTTTCAGCAGGAGTACGAACGACTCAATCCGGTTCTGCTCCTCTCCGCCGCCGACGTCGCCCGGAAGCCGAACGAAGACCATTGAGTCCCTGGCGTTGAACTTCTCGGGGCTCGCGGCATAATTGCGCGCACCAATGGCCAGCGCAACCCCGCCCGTCCAAGTTCTGACCACCGCGCAAGAGCCTCAAGACTCCGGGACTGAGGCTTGGCCAACACGCTGTCAGTTGTTAGCGGCTTTTCTCTGCTACTTCGGTCTCCACATCGTGATCCGAACACTCCTTTCGTCGAGTGTCGATTTGGATGAATCGGAGCAGGTTCTTTTCGGGCAGCGCTTGAGTTGGGGTTACGGTCCCGACCCGCCGTTGTACACCTGGCTTCAAATCGGGTTCTTTTCCGTTTTCGGCCAATGGATCTTCTCACTGGCACTGCTCAAGAACCTGCTGTTATTCGGAGCGTACGTGCTCACCTACTGGAATGCGCGTCTCATCACGCGTAGTCATTTCTGCGGAGTCGCCGCTGCGGTTTCGCTGTTGTTCGTCCCGCAGTTCGCATGGGAATCCCAGAGGGATCTGACTCACTCTGTGCTCAGCTCAACCCTGGCGGCCGCAACACTCTTCTGCTTTCTGCGCTCCCATGAAACCAAACGGCTATTATGGTGGGTTCTGCTCGGCGTTTGCGCCGGACTGGGCGTGCTTTCCAAATTCAATTTCGGCTTTTGGATCCTTGGCCTCTTGGTGGCGGCCTGCTCACTCCGCGACTTCCGCCCGGCCGTGCTGCACAAGGGGATGTGGCTCGCGGCGATGATCTGCGTCCTGATTTTGCTCCCGACCGGGCTCTGGAGCCTGGCTCATCCGCAACTGGCCTTTGGTGCCGCCTCGAAACTCAAGCTCGCGGAATCCGCCGGATGGCTCAAACCAGTTTCAATCGCTCTTCGGAACGTAATTGTCGCCATCGTCTCTTTCGTCGGGCCGTTGACGCTGGTTTATCTGGCGGTTTTCTTCAAGGCGCCAAGGCAGCAAGCAGTGCTCCAGCCTGGACCTGTTTACGAGAAACTGCTGCTGAGGGCGCTGCTGATTATCGTTGGTGTGAGTGTGCTTCTAGTGCTCTGTTTCCGTGCCACCGGCTTTCGCGAGAGATGGTTTCAACCCATCCTGATGTGCACACCGGTCCTGCTAATTGCGCTGGTCCGTGACCGGCTTGACCGGGTGCGCCTGCGGAGAATCCTGGCGCTGGGCCTGACCGTGACTCTGGCGGTTGCTGTCGTCATCCCTGGTCGGATTTTGTTCGGCGCAAAGCTTCATCGTGAAGAGCCCTTGATGCGGCCGTACGACGCCTTAGCAGCCCAACTTCGGTACCTGGTCCCCGAAGACTCATTCGTCGTCGCGGACACTGTCCTGCTTGCCGGCAACTTGCGGTTGGGCCTGCCGAAGACAACTATCGTCACCCCGGCACAGGTCGGCCTTTTCAAGTGTGAAGAGCCGCATTGCCTGATCGTGTGGGACGCCCGCCGCGGGGAATTGACGCCGGAAACCCTGCTCAATTGGGCGCAAACATGGTCGGGATCGGCTCTGAGCAAGGCCCAGCCTCAATACTTTGAGGCCACCTACAAGTTCCGGGACCCGAGACGGATGCGTTTGGGAATGATGGTGGTGAAATGAGAGGGAATCGTGTATTCACCGCAGACTACGGCACTCGAACAACTGCACGCGACGGAAGACGCGCTGGCCAAGTTTTATCTCTTTCACACCGAGATCCTTGACAGACTCAAATTCCTGGAGCATCAAAGGCGGCGGAGCCACAGGAGCTGAAGTCCAGGCGTAGCCCGGCTCCTTTCCGGCAAGCCATTTCCAGAACCACCCACTCTCCAATCGGTAGGGATCCTGCTCGGTGACGTAGATCGCGTTCTGTCCTTTGCGGCCGTTGCGGTAACGGTACTCCGGCCAAAAGTACAACTGATTGTCCGGCCTGGAGGAGATGCGATAGTAAACGAGCGGTTGTGTGAGCATGGCTGCCCTGGCTTCTGGCGAGTAAAATGTGAATTCGCCGGTCAGGCCGTAGTGGTCCGTAATGATGAATGCCGGCGTGCCCTCAGCGAGAAGCATCTGGCGCGCCTGCTCGACCACGACCGAAGTTGCCTTCCATGCCCGCGCTCTCCTCAGCGGATCCATTTCAGCGGGCAACGGATGGCCGACTATTTTCCCAATAACGTCGCTCTCATGCAGAATCCCAACAGCTACGAGGCCGAGCACCAATCCACCCAAAAGCCATCCCTTGATCCAGCGGCCGCCTTCCCGCCAATTCGCGTCCCAATAGGCCACCATCAGGCAAAACATCGGCAGCACCGACGGAGCAATCCAATTTGGCAAAATGCGCGAATGCAGCGAGTAAGCTAGGTGGCCGAGGAACACCGGGCCGCCCAGGCAGAAGAAGTAGAGCCAAAGCGGATTTTCTTGACGGCGCTTCCAAAATGCCGCCATGGCCCACAAAGCGCCGACAAAGAAAACCGGGTTCAGCAGTGCCGCCTCGGTGAAGAGAAAATCCCAAAAGAACCGCAGCGTCGGTTTCCAGGCCGAGGCGATACCTGCATTGTCGGCGACGTGCCGAATGGTCGTCCAGTTGTGTTGCGAATTCCAGATGAAGACCGGCAGGGTGCTGAGCGCCAGAAGCAGCAGGGCAACATAAGGGCCGGGCTTTCGGAGCTGGACCCGAGCCGGCTTCCATAACTGGAAAAAGAGCGCCATGCAAAATATGAGATAGAGCGCGCTGTATTTGCTCAGAAAGGCCAGGCCTGCCGACGCGCCGGCCAGCGCCCATTGTTTCGTGGTGCCAGCCGGTTGGACGGCGCGCCATCCAGCCAGCATTGCCAACGTCCAGAAGAGCACCAGCGGCGGGTCGATGGTCATGAGGATGGTGCCGATGCTTAGCAGCGGCGCGGAAGAAACGATCAGCAACAGCAGCACGCCCTGGCGCGCCCCCACTTCGCGCGCCATGAAGCGCAGCATGACAAGGCTTAGAATTGCCGCAAACACCGGCGAAAAGAATCGCACGCCGAACGCGATGTCACCCCAGAGCCGGGTTCCCGCAAACTGGATAAGCGCGATTCCCAGAGGCTTGCTGTAATAGGAAAGCGCGAGGTGTTTTGACCAGAGCCACTGGTAAGCTTCGTCCTTGGTCAGCTCAATAGTGTCCGAGGCGAGATAAACAAGGCGCAATAGGAACAGCGCGCCAATTAAAGCGCAGCCAAGTTGAAACCAGCGCCGGTCGGCTCGAGACTTTCTTGGTACAAGCTCCGCGCCGGATTCTTCAGGCCCGCTCATAGCTCATTATTTGCAGCCGGGCGAGTATGGGAGCGAACAGAGTGGCTCGCAACCCGATAAGGCAGTAATAATTGGTTGACACCCTCCCAGGCCCGGCTACGCTTGCCCACGTTGGGTTGACCGCCTTTTTACTCAGGAGTCGGACATGCGAAGCCGCCAAAGAACTCCAAACCGCGGGCTGAGGGCTGGCTGTGGGCCGGCTTTTACTCTCATTGAACTGCTGGTGGTAATCGCAGTTATCGCCATCCTGGCCGCCCTTCTGTTGCCGGCGCTGGCCAAGGCGAAAGACGCGGCCAAATCCGCCCAGTGCAAGAGCAATCTCCGCCAGATAGCCGTGGGCTTGAATATGTACGTAGGAGATTTTCAAAAATACCCGCTTTGCACCGATCCGACCCATGGCGTCACAACTTATTGGGATGGCAAAGTACTGGTGTACTGCCAGGGGAATCGCGATGTCTTTTTCTGTCCAGCGAACAAACCGAAGTATCGGTGGACCAACAGCCCTGTGCCGCAAGCCAACCAGAGCTATGGATACAACCAGGGCGGGACGGATGATCATGGGACTCTGGGAATTGGCGGCACCCGAGGCGTCTGGGTGCCTGTGTCTGAAACCAAAGTCGTTGCCCCTTGCGACATGATCGCCTCAGGCGATTATCCTGGTCTGCGGATCGGGCAGGATGCCGACATCTTCCCTTCCGTCCAGGGGAACAAATATGTGATAAATGAGAGTGACGAGGACGATGGCGACCATCTGGCCGGCCGGCATAGCCGCGGCGCCAATGCCTTCTTCTGTGACGCTCACGTCGAGCACGCCAGACTGCCAAAGTGGAATGAGCCTTCGGAGTTGGCGCGCCGCCGTTGGAACAGCGACCACAAACCTCACCGGGAAACCTGGAAATGACCTGACTGGGCGGCGCCGGCAGCGCCACTCCGCGAACAAGGGCGCAACTCCTGCAGAAGTAGTCCGAAGTCCAGACCGTGGTTATCGCGTCTAAAGGACACTCTTTAGGATGGGAATTCGCCTGAACACCAGACTGCTGGCCAGGTATGAGACCGCAACCCCGAGAACGGTCGCGCTCAAGAATTTCACCGGCTTCGGCGCCTCGAACTCGCGGAGGCAGAGGGTGACAGCGATTAGAAGTGGAGGGTGGAACATATAGACAGCAAAACAATTGTCGCTCAACCACCGAGCGACGGTTCCTTGCCGATTAAACTTTTCGCGGAACATGACCAAGAGGCCAAGGCAAACCCCAACGCAGAAGAATGATTCCCAAAAGCTGAGGGCCGCGCTTTGCCAGGTGAAGCCTCCCATTACCCTTGCTTCAGTATGGGTTTTGAGGATTGCGAAAACGATAGCCAGACATCCTGCGCAGCCTACGCTTAGAGCCAGCTTGAGCCAGTGCATGCCGAAGACGTACGGAATCCGCAACAGCCAGTTCCGCTGCCAGGCGCAGACCCCGACTACGAATAAAAGTATGTATTGGGAGAAGAAGCAGAGCTGCATGTTCAAAACATTGGTGCCGATCGGCTGAACGATTCGGACCAGGAACGTGCATATTCCCATCACGAGTGCGAGCGCGAGGACCTGGCCATGGCTCGGCAGCGCATCTGCTGAACGAGTTTGACGACTGTCGGCACCCTGTAGCCGCTGGAGTGAGGAGACAGAGTCCGTATCATGGATCACTCCCGTCTCCGCCTCCTGACGTCGGCGGCTACGACTCACGAGTCGCTCCATCCCGTACACCAGGCAAAAAGCGAGCAGCGCCACCGCGAACCACATCGGCCCGGAACCGCCGAGAAATCGCCCGCTGCTTAGATACGGCCAAAAGGCCTGGGACAGCGACGGCCGGGAGTGGTCGGCAAAATCCCGCAGCAGCCAATAGACCGTGATGGGTTGGATTAGCACCATAAACAACAGCGACGGTATTCCCAGGCGCACTGCGCGGTCGCGCAGAAATTTGCGAAAGCCCTTCCGGTCGAAAGCTCCCGGCACGAAATATCCGGCAATCAGGAAGAGCAATCCCATGAAGAATGCCTGAAGGAAGGACTGGTACGTAGCAAAGAAGGCCTTTGTGCCGATGCCGGGCTCCGGGTACTCCATGAAATACCAACTGCCTACGTGACTGTAGGTGACCGCAGCGTGCATGCTTACCACCAGGACGATCATTACCCAGCGCAGATTGTCCACGAAATCCAGGTGGTCGGCCGCCGGGAGTATCGAACTCCCTGCCTGGGCTTTGCCCGACCGCTGTTGGTCGAGTGCTCCGGACGCCATAACCGCGTACAATTGTGGTCAAGGTTCTCAGTTCTGGCAAGCCAGCGCCGAGAGCCGGGGCCTTGCACCAGGGGCAGTCCCAACTCGGACTGTCCCGCGCCAGCCTCCGCGCCGCTGCGACGCCATCGCCAGGAGCGCAGAGGACGGCCGCGCGCTGCCGGCTGTGGCTGGCCAATACCTCATTCTGCTCGTTACGTGCTGAAGACTTTGCTGCCTGTGCTATCTTCTGGCCTATGAACCGAGTGGACCGCCTCATGGCGATGGTCGTGCGCCTGCAGAGTCGGCGAGTCGTCCGCGCCGAGGACATCGCCGCGCATTTCGAAATCAGCGTTCGGACAGTTTATCGGGACCTGGCCGCGCTAGGCGAAGCGGGCATCCCGATCATCGGCGAGGCCGGCGTCGGGTACAGCCTGGTGAAGGGATACCATCTGCCGCCCGTGATGTTCACGACTGAGGAAGCGAGCGCTCTATTCATGGGCGGCAAGCTCGTCGAACACCTCACCGACGCTTCACTGCGTCGGCAGATGGAGTCCGCCGTAATGAAGATCCGGTCCGTGCTGTCTCGCGACCGCCAGGATTATCTCGACCGTCTGGAACGATCGACCCTGGTGGTTTCTCCCGGCTCAAACCCGGTTCCGCGGCTGTCGAGCGGCACCTTGATTCCGATCCAGCGAGCGCTTGCGGAACGGCGTGTGCTGGCCGTGGACTATCAGGGCGCGCAGCGTCGTGAGCTGACCCGGCGCCAGGTCGAGCCACTGGGACTTGTCTATTATTCTGACAACTGGCATCTCATCGCTTATTGCCGCTTGCGACGTGACGTGCGCGACTTTCGCACCGACCGAATCCACACACTCCGGCCAGTGAACGAACTTTTCGTGGGCCATAGCGATTTTTCGCTCCAGCGCTACCTCGATACGGCTGCTCGCGAGGGTAAGTTCGAGGCCGGCCAGGTCAGGTTCAAGCCCGAGATGATAGACCGTGTTCGCCGTGAGTGGTCCTGCCGGCTCGTCGAGGAGAAAACGGATGGCGACGGTGTAGTTGTGACGTTGCTGGCCTACTCGTTGGAATGGCTCGCCGAGTGGATCTTTTCATTTGGGTCGAGGGCGGAAGTGCTCGCTCCTGAAAAACTGAGAAACCTCGTCGCCACGGAAGCCCGCCAGGTCGCCGGGATCTATGACACGCCGCGAAAGCCCGCGGCACGCTCGCTGCCACTCGAAAACCGCCTGCTGGCGTAATGCCTCGGTAAAAGCTGAGCACGGTGGCCCGGAGAGCGCCCGTCCTCGGGCGCAGCGAGTTCCGGGGCAGAGCGCATTCCGACTCGGCGGTGTTGGGATCCTTCCGCGTCGCTGCGCCCGAGGACGGGCGCTCTCCGCCTTACCTGCTGGCCTGATTGGGTTTCCCGAGCCAAGGGCTAAAGGAAAGGCGGCCTAATGCGATTTGGCAAAGTCTCCTGACATAGGGTTGTCAGTGCCATGGTGTAGCTTCTTCGCACTATGAACGCAAAAACACTTTCAATTCGAATGCCGCCCCATCTTTCCGAGGAGGTGGACCGAGGTTTGTCGGGTCCCAGCGTCACCAGAACGACGGAGCAGGGCTACCATTCTCACCATTTGCGCGATGCAGGAGGAGAGCTTTGGGAAGCATCCATTTCCCTGTTGCTTTGGGGATGCGGGCTGCTCGCCATCGGCATCTGTCTTTTTTGAAAGTGAGAAGAGGGCGGCAGAAATGTCCCGAATCAACCAGTTGGTTCGTCGTAGATCGAACTGAACGATCGGTGGATCAAAAAGTGAAACTGGAAAGCGCGAAAAATATGAAAATTCTTGTCACGACCCCTGGAGGTCAGATTGGGCGAAGGGTTCTCAGTGAATTGCTTGCGCCGGAATTCTCCGTGCGCATTATCGCGCGCGAGCCTTCGCGGTTGCCGGCGGAGATTCGGGAAGAAGTTGAGATCATCCAGGGATCGGCTGACGACGCGGCAGTCTTACGTCAAGCGTTGGACGGCGTGGAGGCGATCTTCTGGTGCGTGCCGTCAGAACGCTGGCTAGCCGCCGGGGTTGAGCACCACTACGAACGATTCGCCCGGGCTGGCTGCGAGGCCATTCGAGAGGCAGGAACTCCTCGAGTCGTCACTATGTCCGCCGTCGGAAAAGGGCTAGCGCGCAATGCCGGCCCCATTTCCGATATGCACTCTGTGGAGAACATCCTCAACCAATCCGGGGCTGCCATCCGCCATCTACGCTGTGGTTGGCTGATGGAAAACCTCCTCCGGCAAGCGGAGCGGATTTTCGGGCGCGGCCTCTTCTCCTATCCTATGTCCGGCCATGTCGCGCTGCCTATGGTTGCGGCCACAGACGTCGCTGATGTCGCTCTTCGTTGGTTAGTGAAACCAGGTTGGGATGACATCAAAAGCGTCCGGGTTCACGGCGCAGGAGATCTCTCTTTGGCTCAGGCAGCCACCATCCTCGAGCGCGTGCTGGACCAACCGGTGCGCTATCGGGAAGCGTCCGCGGAGGAGTATGTCCAAGATCTGATTCGCTCAGGTGCAAGCGTGCAATTTGCCCGCAGACAAACAGCCATGCTCGCCGAGTTGGCACGTGGCATCTCTCGCGCGGAACCATGCACATCTGAATCCACGACGCCAACCACTCTCGCCGCCTGGACAAAAGCAGAACTGCTTCCCTTGGCCGAGTCGCTATACCCATCTGCGAGAATTGAGACCGCCGCTGTTTGCTTCGGCCGGGAGTGACTTAAGCAACACGGTTTCTGCAATTCTCATTTGCTGAGTCCGGAGAGCAGCGAGGATTGAAGAACACCCGAGATGCCCCGTAGCCGGCAGGATGGGGCTCTGATCAGTTTTGGATTTTGGGTTTTGGGGTTTGGATTTTTCGGTCAGCGCCTCCTCACGTCGCCTCCTACAATGTTCTCAAGTGGCGCTGTCACTGCCCGGGCTACAACGTCTGCGGTCACCTTGACACTGGCGGTTCATTCCAGAACACTGCCGGCTTTATGGCCGAGCCCAAGAGCACCGAGTTGATGGAAAAAATCGTTTCGTTGTGCAAACGCCGCGGTTTCATTTTCCAATCCTCGGAGATTTACGGTGGTTTGAATGGTTTTTGGGATTACGGCCCGCTGGGCGCCGAACTCAAGCGCAATATCAAGGAAACATGGTGGCGCGCAATGACCCAACAACGCGATGATGTCGTCGGCCTCGAGGCCTCGATCATCATGCATCCAAGGATTTGGGAAGCCAGCGGGCATACCAGCACCTTCAGCGATCTGATGGTGGACTGTTTGCTGACGAAAAAACGGTTCCGCGCCGATCAAATCGAGCCGCAGAGCGGCACCGCCTATTTTTACTCGGGCGCCATTGACGAAAACGCCAACACGAAATCGTCGGACCCTTACTCGGTGCTGCTCCCGCCGGGAAAACCGCCTGAAAGCGCCCGCAAGGTCGCCTCCCAGTTCTACCATGAGCGCGGCGTCGAACATCCAACGCTGCTGGGGGAGCGTACTGAAAAGGTCGAACGTTCCACTTGCTACAATCCCGAAAATGGCAGCCTCTTGACCGAACCGCGCCCGTTCAACCTGATGCTCAAGACCTATGTGGGACCGGTCGAGAGCGAGGACAATGTCTCATACCTCCGCCCGGAAACCGCCCAGGCCATTTTCGCTCAGTTCAAAAACGTGCTCGAAGTTGCGCGGCAGAAAATTCCGTTTGGCATTTGCCAAATCGGCAAAGCGTTTCGCAACGAAATCAACCCGCGCAATTACACGTTTCGCTCGCGCGAATTCGAGCAGATGGAGCTTGAATTTTTCATTCGGCCGGATGAAGCCATCGAAGCCATCTGCGGCATTGTCGCTACACCGGGCGGCCCACAACCTTCAGCCCTTCCGCCTTCGCCTCCGGCTTCGGCGCGACCGCGCCGAAACGAAGTGGAGGCGGGCAGCCCTCAGCCCAACTGGGGCTGGCAAATGTGGCACAAGTATTGGGTCGAGGAACGCATCAACTACTACGAGAGCATCGGCCTGCCGAGAAGTTCGCTGGTTGAGTATTGGCAGAAGCCGGAAGAGTTGGCCCATTACGCAAGGGCCACCGTGGACATTCTGTACAAATTCCCCTTCAGCAAGCGCGACGAAAAAGGGGAACTCGCAGGCGAGGAATTGGAGGGCATAGCCGCCCGGAGCGATTTTGATCTCTCGCAGCATCAGCGTTTCTCCGGCAAACCGATGACGGTGTTCGACGAAGAATTAAAGGCTGCCTGGGCGAAGCTGGACGACGCCAGCAAGACTGGATTGCTCGAACGCTACCGGGAGTCACGGCTAAAGTATCTGAGCAAAATGGGCGACGTGACGGACAAAGCCGAGAAGCAGGCGCGCGAGGATGCCGAAGCATTCACCAAAGGTTACTATGTCCCGCACGTGATCGAGCCAAGCGCGGGCGTGGATCGGCTGGCGCTGGCCCTGATTTGCAGCGCCTATGGCGAAGATCGGGCGCCGGACGAGAAGGGCAAGCTCGAGTCCCGTGTGGTGATGCGATTCCATCCGCGGATCGCGCCAATCAAAGTTGCCGTCTTTCCGCTGCTCAAGAACAAGCCGGAGTTGGTCCAGAAGGCCAAAGAAATCCGGGACTTGTTGCGGCCGCATTTGACGGTTTTTTACGACGAGGCCGGCGCGATAGGCCGAAGATACCGGCGCCAGGACGAAGCCGGCACGCCCTTCGGGGTGACGGTGGATTTTGAAACACTTGGCGAGCAAGGGCCGGAGTTGAAGGACACCGTGACGCTCCGCGAGCGCGACAGTATGAAACAACAGCGGGTCAAAATCAGCGAACTGGCCGGCTTGTTAATCGAAAAGATCCGTTGATTTCGGAGTTTCGATGTCGAAATCCGAACGAAATTCGCGATCGAAATGTCGAAGTTTGAAATCAAGCCGAAAACACGCGATCGAAGCGAGTAATTAGGCTTTCGGGTTTCGATCTTCGAAACTCGGATTTAAAATGGGTACAGATACAGAGTCGGTCAAAAAGCGGGCGCCAACGCTCTACGTCATTATCGCCATCAAGCTCCTCAAAGGGCTGCTCTTCGTCTCGCTGGCCATCGTGGCCTATACTTTGTCGGATAATGACCTACCTCAGGAATACCGGGATCTGCTCCATCATTTGCGCCTGAACCCCGAGCGTCGTTTCTGGGCCGACGTGGCCAAGCAAATCGGCCAACTCACCGAAGCTAAAGTGTTATGGGCCGCCGCCGGCACTTTGGTCTACAGCATGTTTTCGCTCGTCGAAGGCATTGGATTGATCTTCCGCGTGAGCTGGGCCGGCTGGCTGGCGATTGGCGAATCTGCGTTCTTCATTCCCATTGAGATCTACGAGCTGATTGCGCAGGGCAGCGACCCCACTAGGCACGGCCACCCGGTACTGGTGCTGATCGTGCTGGCGCTGAACATCTTTATCGTGTGGTACCTGTTTCAGAATCGGCATCGCCTCTTCCGGCATCACCACCATTAGCAAGTGAGGAGGGTCGAGAGTCGAGGGTCGAGGGTCGAATTGAAGTCCGGACACTCGCCCCTCGACACTCGTTCCTTTCGTATGGCATCTTTCGCGCGTGACCACGAAGGAAGCTATCGAACTACTCGAACAATTTCGCGCGGGCGGCGTCGGCCGCGACGAGGTCGTGCGAGCGTTCCAGGCCGCGCCGGTGGCGGACCTTGGCTTCGCCCAGGTGGATACGCACCGCGCGCTGCGCAAAGGTTTTCCGGAAGTCATTTTCGGAGCCGGCAAAACGCCGCAGCAGGTTCTGCAAATCGCGTTCAAACTCCTTGAAAAAGAAAAGCGCATCCTCGTCACGCGCGTGACATCCGACCACGCGCGGGTCTTGCGAAACAAGATCAAGCACGCCCGCTTCCACGAAATGGCGCGGTGCGTCACAATTGATCGCAAGCCGTTGGCCAAACGGCCCGGCGCGATCGCCGTAGTTTGCGCCGGCACGAGTGACCTGCCCGTCGCTGAGGAAGCCGCAGTCACGGCCGAGATCATGGGAAACCGCGTCGAGCGCATTACGGATGTGGGTGTAGCCGGTTTGCACCGCCTCCTGGGGCGATTGGAATCTATTCAGAAAGCCAATGTGGTCGTTGTCGTTGCAGGAATGGAAGGGGCCTTGCCGAGCGTCGTGGCGGGCCTGGTTTCGCACCCGGTCATCGCCGTTCCTACTAGCATCGGTTACGGCGCAAGTTTCGGCGGCTTGGCGCCGCTCCTGAGCATGCTCAACAGTTGCGCGAGTGGAGTGACGGTCGTCAATATTGACAACGGCTTTGGCGCCGGCTATGCCGCCAGCCAGATCAACGCCCTCGGGGGCAATAACCGATGAAGACCCTCTACCTCGACATTTTCAGCGGCATTAGCGGCGACATGTTCCTCGGTTCGCTTATTGATCTGGGCGTCGATGGGCGCCGATTGGAGAGCGAGTTGGCCAAACTCCCGCTTCACGATTACCACTTGCACATTTCGCGCGGCCAGAAGGCGAGCATCTCGGGCGTGAAATTCGATGTTCATGTCGAAGATCACGAGCATGATGAGAGCCACGGTCATAGTCACTCTCACGGGCATCATCACCATCACCACCACCATCATCACCAACACGAGGACGAGGACGAGCACGATCATGGGTCGCACGATGAACATGACCATGATCACGGCCGCACGTTTTCTGAGATCAAAAAGCTCATTGCCGCCAGTCGTTTGTCGGATTGGGTGAAAGAGAAGTCCGTGGCCGTGTTCCAGCGCATCGCCGCCGCCGAGGGCAAAATCCACGGCGTGCCCGCCGAGCAGGTGCATTTTCACGAAGTCGGCGCGGTGGACTCGATTGTGGACATCGTAGGCGCCTGCATTGGGCTCGAAATGCTGGGCAAGCCGCACGTGCTGGCCAGTCCGGTCGTCGAAGGCACGGGGTGGATTGAATGTGCTCACGGGCGGTTCCCGATTCCCGCTCCGGCTACGTTGGCGATCCTGGGAGCGCGCGGCATTGGCGTTTCGCAATGCGCCGAACCGCACGAACTTGTCACGCCGACCGGCGCCGCCCTGCTTGCCGAGTTCGCCGAGAATTTTGGACCGATGCGCAATTTGGTTGCCGACAAGATCGGTTTCGGCCTCGGCCAACGCGACAACGAAACCCGACCGAACGTCCTGCGCGCCATACTAGGTGAATCTACGGCCGGCGCCGCCGCGCACGATTGGCAGACCGACACCGTTGCCGTCCTCGAGGCGAACGTGGATGACCTGAACCCGGAGATTCTGGGTCACTTCGTCGAGCAGGCGCTGGCTGCGGGCGCATTGGACGTGTTCTACACGCCGGTCCAGATGAAGAAAAATCGTCCGGGTTCGCTGCTCACCGTACTTTGCGCCGAGGCAGAGGCCGATCGCTTCTGCGAATTGATGCTGCGCGAAACCAGCACCTTCGGTGTCCGCCGCCACTTGGCCGAGCGCCGCAAGTTACTGCGCGAGTCCGCCACCGTGAAGACGCCCTTTGGTGAGGTTCAGGTTAAGTTCGGCAAACTGGATGGCAGGATAATCCAGGCCGCGCCTGAGTTTGAATCGTGCAGGAAGCTGGCTGAGCAGTCCAAGGTGCCTTTGAAACAGATCTACGAAGCGGCAAGAGAGGCGTTGGCACGCAAGACTTGATTGTTGTTATGAGCGCGAATGCAAAAGCCGGGCGGCTTGTGCTGGTTCACTGGAACGAAAAAGAAGCGAAAATTTTGGCCACCGAATTGCGTGCCGCGGGATGGCAAATCAAAGCCGGTCTTCCCGAACTGAAGGAACTCAAAGCGCATCCGCCGCACGCCGTGGTCATTTCGCTGCGGCGCTTGCCGTCGCATGGGTGCGAAGTTGCGGACGCAATCTGGTACACCAAATGGGGTCGCGCGATTCCAATCGTCTTCTTCGACGGCGAACCTGACAAAGTCGAAGCCACACGTAAAAAATTCCCTGCCGCGCTTTTTACGACCTGGGATAATTTGCGGGTGATCCTCGAGTCTCTCGCCAAGTCGATCAGGGACGGCTCGCCGAAATAGTCTCCCCGGACGGGCGTGGCGAGCCACACGCGCTAATTCGCTCAGCCACGCTTACCCGCGTCCTGGCCAACGAACAGCCGTTAGCCCCGCCATTCAGCCGGGGACCAACTCGATCTTGATTTTTCGGCCCAGCGCTCTTGCAGCATTGCCAAGAGTGGTAAGCGTGACCGCGGGATTGGAAGCGTCCAGTAGCCGGTCCACCGCAGCACGACTTGTTTTCATGCGGACTGCCATCTCGGATTTTGTCAGCGATTGCTCCGCAGCTAAACGGGTCAGTTGCAAAGCTAAGGCCCTTTTAACGGCGCGGGCCTCAACTGCCTCCAGGACGCCATCTTCACGCAGGAGATCACGAAGGCTGGAACCGCGATGTTTGTTCTTAATCATGGCTTTGCTCGTATTCTCGTTTGCGCCTCTGGGCCAAATGGAGTTCTTGTGCCGGAATCTTTCGCGTTTTCTTGATGAAGCCGTGGAGCACAGCGCTTTGCTCTCCAGAGACGATAAATAGCACTCGAGCGATGCGGTTCGACAGTCTTGTGCGCAGCTCCCATACGCCTTCGCTGACGTTGTCCACCAAGGGCTTGCCGACCGGCCACGCATACTGCACAGTCAGGAGGTCTTCCCCAATGCTGTGCCGATCTTCCCTCGGCAGGCTCTTGAGCCACTCCCGCGCTGGCTCGTTGCCGGCTACCGTTCTGAAAAAGATTACGTCCAGAGGACGCTCCGATTTCAATCATTTCGAACTGTATCACATTTGATACACAAGTCAATCGGCGGGCTGGTTTCAAGGCCACCTGCTGTCTGCGGTGGACCGGCATGGAGCAACATGATTCGGGCCTTCCGACGGACTGGCTTGCCGATCCTTTCAATGACGAAGCTAAAAGCCCCCGTGTTATTTCCGGTCAGCGATGCGCAACCGCTTCGCCAGCGCCTGAAGAAGTTTTCAGGCGATGGTGCCATTCCTTTCGATTAGCGGGCGGAACTCCCAGAAGGTGAGCCCGTCGCACTGGGGAGAAGCCACGGGGTCGAGCGGGGGCGGGCCGGGCGGTGGAGCCAGCGAATCGCCGACGAAGCTGGCTACATACCCTCACTGCTGCAGCGTGCGGTAGAACCCTGCGCCCACAGGCGGGTTGATTTCATGATACTCCACAAAGCCAGATGGGGGCGCGGTGTTCGTGGCGAGGTCGAACCACGGGCCGGTCACGCTACCGGCACGTTGTAGGCGGTAGGCGACATCGGGCGTGCCGGTATAGCGGAGGAACAATCCCCCGCTGCCGTCTTGTTCGATGGTCAACAAGAGAAGTAGACCAACAAAAGTGACGACGCTCCTAGCCGGCATCGTGTAAGTGAACGAGTTGCCGGAGATCGTGACTGGCGTCTGCACACTCAGGGACTGCGAACTGGAAGTGATCCACGGTGTAACAGAGGCGGGCGTGAAGGCATTGAGGTTGAAGGTCTCGGCGACCGGTGCCGAATCGGTGTTGATCGCAACGATGGCGAATTTGCTGGAGGAAGTCTCTTTGTAGGCGCTGACAAGCACGCTGGCGTCGCTGGTCGCGCCGATGCGGTTGTAGCCGGGGCGGACAAATTTGCTGAAATTGCCCAGCACGTACATGCGTTTGGCGGGATTGCCGGTCTGGTCGGTGAGTCCTTCGTTGTCGGAATTGCCGGAGATTAGCCACCAAAAGTGCCAGGCATTCACTTCTCCCACAGTCAGGTAGCTGTGAATGACCTGGGCCCAATAAATGCCGTTGTCCATGGTTCCGTCATAAGCGTCAAAAGTGGACACCTCGGTTTCCCAAAGCGCCCTGCCGGAACTATTCACCGGGGAGGCGGTGCTGAAATAGGCATGAGATCCCAAAATGCCCACCTGGTTCATGGTGGTCACATCGGTCATCGCGGCATCGGCGAGCCCGAAAGACCAGTTTGCGCTCTCGGGCAGCATGATCCTGGTCGAAGAAACGCCTTTGCTGGCCAGCGCATTGTAAAGGTATGGAATGAAATCGTGAAGTTGTTGCCCACTCCAAAGGCACGATTCGTAAGCTGTAGTGTTGTAGTCCGGCTCGTTTTGAATTGAAATAGCATACAGGTCGATGCCGTAAGTATTCTTCATACTGGCCACATACGCGGCGAGTTGATTGGCGTAAGCCTGGTTGTTGACCGAAACAAAGCCACCTCCGTTCACCGTGCCAGAATCTTTGAATGTGGCCGGGGGACTCCACGGGGCGCTCCAGACCTTCGCGCCGCGCGCTTGGGCCTTCTGCATCGTGACTCGTTCCCACGTCGTACCGTCCGGCCCGATGCGATTCCTGCAAAGCGAAAGGCCAATGCCATTTGTCACGGAGAAAAACATATCAGCCTGATTGTCGGACAGGTTCTGCGCCGTCCATGCACATGATGCGCCAAAGCCGTCAATCCGCTGGTGTAGCTCGTTCCAGTAAACTGTTGACTGAGCGCGGGCTTGTGAACCAAGGAGCGCGACCGGAAGTAACATCAGACTACACGATTTGATGCCGCTCATGGTCCTATTTGGGGTCGGCGGCGCGCAGCCGCTTCGCCAGCGCCTGAAGGAGCTTCCAGGCGATGGTGCCATTCCTTTCGATTAGCGGGCGGAATTCCCAGAAGGTGAGCCCGTAGCAAACCAGGTCGGTCGCGGCGGTCACAGTCGCCGAGCGAGGGCCGCCGTCGATCAGGGCCAGCTCGCCGAAGTAGTCGCCCGGGCCGAGGGTGGCAACCTGGACGCCTTTGCTCGTCACTATGGCCTCGCCGGAGTCGATGAGAAAAAACGCGGCTCCTCCCGAGCCTTCCATGATAACGGTCTCGCCTTTCGTGAATGGGCGCACCTTGAGCAGACGGGCGATTTGCTCGGCCTGCCTCCGGTCCATGTCCGCGAAGAGCCCGACGCGCTGGAGAGAAGCCACGGGGTCGAGCGGGGGCGGGCCGGGCGGTGGCGCGTCGCTGCGGGCCTTCCCGGTGGTAACGGCGCGGCACTGGAGGAGGTAGAGTTTTCCCTCTTGAAACGCCCATTCGATGTCGCGCCGCGGGCCGTAAACCTTCTCGCACTGCAGAGCAAGCTCGCTCAGGGCGGCGAGCTGGGTGTCGTCCAGGCAGAGCTGGTTCATCTGCGCGGGCGCCACTTGCTCCTCGAAGGTGCCCCCGCTCGGGAGCGAGCGGACCGCGACGCGCTTGCGGCCGGGCCTGCGTTGCAACACCTGGCCGGAGCGGCCGAGGCGGAAGTTGTCCGGAACGACAAGGCCGGCGACCACGGCCTCGCCAAGACCCCAGCTCGCTTCGATCATCCGCTCATCGGCGCCGGTGACCGGGTTTTCGGTAAACATGACCCCGGCAGCGGTGGGATTGAGGAGCGTCTGGACGACGACGCCGACACTTGGTCGCGTGAACAGACCAACCTTTTGTCGGTATGTAATTGCCGAGTCCGAGTTCGCTGACCACCAGACTTCGCGGACGGCGCCGGGGACATCGGCCGCCGAATGGACATTGAGCAGGGTGAGGTGCTGACCGGCGAAGCTGGCCGCCGCGCTGTCTTCGTCAACGGCGGAGGACCGGACGGCAAACGGCGGTGTCAAGGCCGCGACAGCTTTCGCCAGCTTTTCAACGGCTCGGTGCTCTCCCGAGGCGACGGCCTCGACCAGGTCGCCAGATAGCGCCACGCCCAGCGGAACCGGCAGGCCCTGGCGCGCGGCGTCGCCGAGCCCGACCGCCTTGGAGCCATAGAGCGATTTCTCGTGGGCTTTCGCGAATGGGACGACCTTTTTCACTTCTACGCGAGCACCGTCACTTCGCCGGCGTCCCCATCCACGCGGACGCGGACGCCATCGGCGATGCGTTCGGTCGCCTCGCGAGTCCCGACAACGCCCGGGATGCCGTACTCGCGCGAGACGATCGCTGCATGTGAAAGCAGTCCGCCGTTGTCGGTGACGATCCCGCCAAGGAGTGGGAGGAGGATGTTGAAGGCCTCGGTCGTCGATGCGGTGACGAGCACGTCGCCCCTGGCGATTCGGCCGAATTCGGAGGGGCCGGAGACGCGGCGGGCGGGCCCTTCATATACACCTTTGCTCGCGGCGAGCCCGAAGAGGACTTTTTCCTCGTTCTGCGCCTGAGAACTTTCGAAGACCTGGCCTATGGTGATGGAGATCGCGCGCATGACGCGGCCCACGGCCGGTGGCAGGCCTTTGGGGTCGGGCCGAGGCGGTGGCGGCGGGCCAAGCAAGGGCGGCGCATCTTTCGAAGTGTATGTCGTGCGATATTTCGCCCGCCGGGCGAGCTCCTCCGCCGATGGGCCACCGCTGCCGGTGACCAGCGCGCACATCTCGTCAAGGCTGGCGTCCAGCATGTGCTCAGGTGCGCCGATGAGGCCGCGGCCGGCGACGCGCCGGCCCGCCGCAAGGGCGGCGCGACGCATTATGCCCGAAGCCCAAATGTCGCTATAGACGCCACGCTCGTCGCGCAGGCGATAGGTGAGACGTGCTTCGCCCAGCAATTCGTCGAACTCAGCCTGGTGTGCCGCGGGGACCCTGGCGCGGACATCAGCAACGCGGGCATCCACGTCCGAGGCCGCCTGGGCTTCACCGGAGACGGCGATGCGAATGGCCCTGAGAAGCGCGTCCGGCACTTCGAGCGCCGTTGGCTCCGCAATGTCAAAGCCGTCAAGGAGGCGGTTGCCGATCAGGTCGAGATAGCCGGAGACGGCTGTGCCTGCTTCGCCCTTGAGGGAACGCAGGCTCGCCAGCACCTGGGCAGGATCGCCGCTGGAGTTGAGGAGTTCGCGGGCCTTCGCGTCCTGCGCGAACGCCTTCTTCAAGCTGACCATCTCGTCAGAGCCGCCAGCGGACACCTCAGAGGACCCGCGCATCAGGCCCAGCAACTCGGACTGCGGCAGGCTCGTCCAGTCGCCGACTTGCGCGAGGAAGTCGCCGGTTGGAAGCAGCGCGCCGGCGGTGAAGCGCATGTGCTGGGCGAGCATGGCCGAATGGTGGTCACCGCAGCGTTTGAGATAGACGGCCAGCTCCGCGTCGGAGAGGGCGTCCGGATTAATGGCTTGGAGCTCCCGGTGCCTGGCAATGGAGGCTGGTTTCTGATTCGTGTCCCAATCGCGAAGCTGCTCCCGCCAGAGCTTCTGGGCGAAGACTTGTTCAGCGCGCTTAAAGCGCTCGGGGATTTCGGTCTCCGGAGCGGGCGGCACCTGTCTGTAGCAGAAGCCGTTGACGTAGCCCGAAAGAAGGCCGTCAATCAGCAAGCCGTAGAACCGGGCGAAGTCGTTGGTGCCCTTCTTGAAGGCGGGAGGATGGGTCTCCTGGAAGTAGCGCGTCAACGGGCGCGGGAAATGAACGGGGTCCTGCTCCCACGTTCCTGGCCCTGGTGGCTCAAAACGGAGTTCGATTAGCCGGGTTGTGCGAGTCATAAGAGCTGGTATCGCTGGTTGATGAAGTCCGGGATTATGGCACCAGCTTAAGAAGCTAGCGATCGTTGTCAATCAGATTCGCCCGCTTTGGGTGGTGCCGGAGTGCACCCGTCCCCGGGCGCAGCAATTTCCGTGAAGAGCTGCGGATTGAGATTTCCACGGCGTTGCGACCCTTTCTACGTTGCTGCGCCCGGGGACGGGCGCACTCCGCCGCTTACCTACGGCAAACACCTGACCGCTTTTCGTGCTACCTCCGGCGCGCGGCGGATGGGAGTTTTGGCGCTCTGCAGTTGATTTCCCATTAACTCGATGCCGGTCGTTTGCGCTCCATTAAGGTCGAGATAGACACCCGTGTTGGCGGGCGCGCGGCTGGAGAGCAGGAAAGCGTCGCGGACGTTGGTGAACTGCAGCACCGGCTCGCCTTGAGCGCCGGCCCGGGCCGACAAGGCGTCAACGTCGAGTCCTTCAACGTCGTCGGCAACAAGAGAGGTCCCGGGATTCTCGGACGCCAGTGAGCCGGCGGGCGCGCCGGATGCCTGCCAGTAAGGATGGTTGTTGCGCTTTCTGTTGGTGAGGGGCACGCGGACGAAGTTATCGGCGCAAAGCAACTGGATGTTGGACATTGTCACGTGCTTGACGTGGCGCAGGTATAAACCATAAGCCGGAAGCGGTCCGAACATGTTAGCAGTGGGATACTCCTTTTCCTGCTCAGGCACCGGCATGTTCTTGCCGGCAAGCGGCAGCGCCGCGCTGGCGTACACCAGCCGAATGTCAGACAGGGTGATGCCATCGGGATAAAAGCCGGGAACGCCAGTGATAGAGCTGGTCCAGGACGCATTTAGCGCTACCACGTGGCTGATGCTAATACTTTTCAGGCTGCCCGCCGATGGAGCATTGTCCCGGCAGCGTCGGCCCAGCCGAATGAAAATCGGAGCACAGGCGTTGTACATGCTCACATTCGAGATCAGAACATCCTCGACATTCGCGCCATCAACCGATTCCAGCGAGATGCCACTGGTGGCGTGACTAGCGTCCGGAGTGTCGCCCGCAAAATTGCTCATGACGCAGTTTGCAACCGTGATGTGCTTGAAATCGCCGCCGCTTTCTGTGCCGAGCTTGAAACAGTTGGCGCGGCTGGCGAGGAAACAGTTGGCCACCGTGATGTTCTCGCAGGAGCGGCGTTGACCGAGCGTGAAACTGGTCTTGGGCACGATCGCGTCGTCGCGGGACTCGATGTGGCAATTGGAGATACGCACGTTACGGCAAGCATCGGGATCGATACCGTCGGCGAACCCGTTCAGGATGGTGACGCCGTCGATGTTTACGTAATCCGTGCCCAGCAGACTGATATTGTAGTTTGGCGCGTTGAGCAGGCGCAGACCTTTGATGTCCACGAACCGGCAGCGTTTGAAGGCGATCGTTTTCGGGCCATGGCGTTTGGTGTAGTTGGAGTCAATCGTGCCTTCGCCAATAACGCCGATGCGTTCCGCGTCCTCGGCCCAGATCAAGGAGAAGTGGAAAAAGGACGTCTCGGAGTCAGCATCGTTACGGAAACCGAGCTCTTCGCATTTCTCGTAATCGGTAACCTGCGTGCTGCCCTTCAGTGCGGCGCCGGCGTCCAGGTAGAGATAAACGCCACTCTTCAGACGCAAGCTGCCGCTCAGGTATGTGCCGGGGCCAAAATAGACGGTCCCGCCGCCACTAGCAGCGCAGGCATCGATGGCCTTTTGCGCGGCGGAAGTATCCAGCGTCGTACCATCGCCCTTCGCGCCGAAATCTCGAACCTTGTAAGATGAGTTGGCCGTGGGGACGTCCGCGCGCGCTTCAGTGGCCAGTAAAGTTCCTCCGATCAAAAACAGGCTTGCCGCTCTCATGGGCGCGAGAGTATTGCCCGCCTGACCAGGAATCAAAGCAATTGCCGCGATCGCGATCTGTGGTGCCCGGTGAACTGACAAAGTAACCCGCGCAACGCCCTTTATCGGCTGTAGGAGACGACATCAGGAGTCTCTGATGAATTTGTCGGGTGACCAGACACTGGCTCGTCGCGCAACTTATTTATCAGAGCCTCCTGACGTCGTCTCCTACAGTACCTTACGCCGACTTTGTAACTCGCCCTGGCCAGACCACCCTGTCGACCAACTCTGTTAGTGACCGGGTTCAAGTGTGAAGCCCCCGCTGGCGTTCACACGTAGAAACAACCTGCTCCTTGTGCCGTGGGATCCAGATCGAATTCAACCACAGCAGTTTTTCGGCATGATCGCTGCGTGACATGCACTTGCAGGTTTCCTGTTTGGCAGTATTCCGGTGGGCGCGCCGCCAGGATCACCAACAGATTTCCAGCCGCTTCCAGCCATTTCTCCTCTTCAATCGCTGCTTCCGCGGGATTGACCAGTAGGCTTCTACCGTTCGTCGCATCGTGCAAACTGGCTTTCCAGTCCTCAGCCAGCCCCACGAGTTGAAACGAGTAAGCGTCAGGCTTCCTCGGGCTGCCCACGACGAACATGGCGAGGTTGATTCGCCCTGGATAAACTCTCAGCGCCCTCGCAAGATGTCGTTCTACAGGGGCACTGCCGACAAAGACGTTGATGTTTCCCGCCCAATGCTCCTGACCTTGCCCGACCAGATCCCAAAGGTCCGGCGCCAGCAACGTTTTTCCAACCGAAGGCGCGGTTGGACGGCCATCCGTTCGTCTTCCACGAAACCTGCCGAGCATCGCCAGTAAGCTGGAGCCAGACTGAGGTGACGATTGATCTGGCGCGTTCACCGTGGTAAGGAGCCTCTTCGGCGGGATGCGATTGAAATCCCCAATCGGGGCTGGACGCGGGCGCGATACTTCGGTGCTCAGTTTAATCGACTCGCCGGGTTCCAATGCCGGTACGTGCAGTCGGGTCAAGGGCTGCCAGGGGACAAACGCTCCCAGCGGGGCGGATTCGAGCCTCATTGTTGTTGGCAGCGAACGACCATCGCCTGCGTTGCGTACCGTTACCTGAATCCGCACCTTGTCACCGGCCAAATCATGAAACGAAATGTCCGTGGGTTCAACGCGGAGTTCAGCTTTTTGGCCGGAACGGGTCTTGAGTTCCGGCATTTCTTCCATGACAAACATAGTATTACCTTTCGCAAAAGCCGTGGCGCGGAAGCGTCTGGAGCGGCACGAAGCGGAGTGAGTCGCGCCACATCGTTGTTTTCAAAAGCCGCATATTGGTTCGACATCTGTCAGATGGCTTCATCACAAAGATACCATACATCAAAACGGGAGAAGGTATAGTGTGGCCGATATCGTGGGAGACGACGTGAGATGCGCCCCCGCCGTCGCCACTCTCCATCGCGAGGTTGACAGATTGGCTTGAACCACTAGCCTCGGTTTTCGTTATGCGAATTGGCATCAACACCTTTCTCTTCACTTCGCCCTTCATCAACGACAGCACGAAACTGTTCAAGCAATTCAAACGCTGGGGCTTCGACACCGTCGAGATTCCGGTCGAGGACACATCGCACATCGACCCCGCGCACGTGCGACGAGAGCTGGCCAGGCACGGGCTCGTTTGCGGGTCGGTCTGCGCCTGCATGGGACCGGACCGCGATTTGCGCGGAACGCCCGAGCAACAGCAGACCGGCCTGGACTACATGCTCAAGTTGCTGGACCAAATGGTTGAGCTGGGCTGCCCACGGCTCATCGGGCCGGTTTATTCCGCCGTGGGCCGCGCCGACGCGGTGCCGCCCGACGAGTACAAAGAGCAATGGAAAATTGTGGTGCAGCACCTTCAGACGCTCTGCCGTGCCGCCGAGAGGAAAGGCAGGCAAGTATGCCTCGAACCGCTCAACCGTTTTGAAACGGATTTCATCAATACCTGCAACCAAGGGTTGAAAATGCTCAAGGACGTCGGCAGCCCGGCGCTGAAATTGCACCTCGACACCTTCCACATGAACATCGAGGAGAAGGATCAGGCGGCGGCGATTCGCAAAGCGGGCAAGCTGCTGGGCCATTTCCACGCGTGCGGCAGCGATCGTGGCACGCCGGGCAACGATCATATCGATTGGAAGCCGATCGCCAAAGCATTGAAACAGATTCGTTATCAGGGCGACGTGGTAATCGAATCGTTTACCACTGATGTGAAAGTCATTGCGCGGGCGGCGGCGATCTGGCGGCGGATCGAACCGACGCGCGACGAAATCGCCACGAAAGGGTTAAAGTTTTTACGCAAAACGCTGGGTGTGAAGCGGTGTCCCGCCCCGGAATGGAATCCCGCATTGTTCGCCCCCGTGCCCAGTTTTTGACGATGAATCTGAAACCTCAACACTGCTGAATGAACTTATGAAACTAAAATTCTTCTGGAATCTCGTCGTCGCCGCGGTCATGGCCGGCGCGCCCGTCCTGATACCGGCTGCCGAACAAGAACGCGAGCCTTCGCCGGGCCAAACCTTGCTGGATGACCGAACCAGAGAATCGGGTTTTCAAAAGATCCTCAACGGCATTGATCTCACCGGCTGGACTGGCGACCCGCGGCTCTGGTCGGTCAAGGACGGCGCTATTACCGGCCAGACCACGAAGGAGAATCCGGCCAGAGGCAACACATTTCTGATCTGGACCAACGGCGAGGTCGGCGATTTCGAGCTGCACTGCCAGTTCAGACTGACTGCAAACAACGAGCAGGGTTTTGCCAACTCCGGAATTCAATATCGCAGCAAAGTCCTGGACCCGGCTCATTGGGTGGTGGGCGGCTACCAGGCAGACATGGAGGCCGGGCCTACTTATACAGGCATTCTTTACGAGGAACGGATGACTCGCGGCATCATGGCGGCGCGCGGAGAGAAAGTCGTTTGGGACAAGGATTGCAACAAGCAAGTCGTCGGTTCTTTCGGGACCAGCGACGAGCTCAGCAAGTTCATCAAGCGGGGCGACTGGAACGATTACATCGTCATCGCACGGGGCAACCACTTGCAACACTTCATCAACGGCAAGCAGATGGTGGATGTCGTTGACGACTGCGCTTCCAAGCGCGCCAGTAGCGGCGTGCTGGCGCTTCAATTGCACGCCGGCCAGCCGATGACCGCCCAGTTCCGCAATTTGCGGCTCAAAACGCTGGAATAGAAATGAACGACAGAATGAAACGAAAGCTAATTGGTATCGGGTTGGGGCTGATGCTGGTCGCCGGAAGCGTTCTCGCGACGGACGCGCGGAAGGTGGTGTTCATGGCGGGCCGTCCCAGCCACGGTCCGGGCGAGCACGAGCATCGCGCAGGCTGCCTCCTGCTGAAAGCCTGCCTCGACAAAGTGCCCGGAATTACGTCGGAAATATACAGCAACGGCTGGCCGGCAGACCCCGGTGCGGCGTTGGCTGGAGCGGCCACCATTGTGATTTATAGCGATGGCGGCGGCGGCCACCCGCTGCTCCAGGATGAGCACTTGAAAACCATCGGCAAGCTGATGAACAAAGGCGCCGGATTGGTGTGCATCCATTACGCGGTTGAGCCCACCAAAGAGAAGGGCGAAAAGGAATTTCTGGATTGGATCGGCGGCGCCTTCGAGATCAATTGGTCCGTCAACCCGACCTGGACTGCGGAATACAAACAGTTGCCGACCCACCCAATCACGCGCGGGGTGAAGCCGTTCGCGATCCATGACGAGTGGTATTTTCACATGCGGTTCCGCGAGGGTATGAAAGGCGTAACTCCGATTCTAACGGCCGTGCCTCCGGAGAGCACGATGAGCCGGCCCGATGGCACCCATTCGGGCAATCCGGCGGTGCGCGAGGCGGTCAAGAACCGTGAGCCGCAGCACATGGCCTGGGCCTGTGAACGCGCCGATGGCGGGCGCGGGTTCGGCTGGACCGGCGCGCACTTTCACAAGAACTGGGGCAACGACAATTTCCGCAAGCTGGTGCTGAACGCGATTCTGTGGACGGCCAAGGCCGAAGTACCGGCCGACGGGGTACAAAGCGAAGTTACGCCCGAGCAATTGAAGCAGAATCTGGATCAGAAAGGGCGATGAGGTGAGAGGAAGACCCCAAGTTCCAAGCTCCAAGTTCCAGGGAAACACCAACTCACAAGCTCCAAATCGCCAGCCACGCCGCAGTTGCATAGAAGCTTGCGCAGTCGTTGCGCGCGGTTTGGCCCTCTTTCTCGGTGGTTTCTCGCTGCTCAATTGCGCCGGCGGCCTCGGAGTGCCTGGTTTCGATGCCAACCTGTGGTGGATTGATCTCCGTGGAATGCCAGACGCCGTCAGGGTGACTTTCCTAATGGTTTCAGCCGTGTGCCTGATCGCGTTCGGAGTTCGACCGGCGTGCTCGTTGTGGCGCCGAGGCCTGACGGTGGTTTGCGCTGGCCTTCTTTGCTTCGCCGCGTCGGCCAACACTGCGCAGTTTTATTTGCTCTTGGCGAGAAAGGCGGTCTATGCCGGAGTGCCGATTCCCCTGTCGCTGCTGATCGCAACTGCTTTCGCTCTGATTTCGGTAGTGTCCGTGACCGGCACGCGAGGGGAAGTCAGCAACGGGGGTTTGGTGCGGACCATGATCATGTGCGTCGCATGCGCCTTTGTACTTCCCGTCGCGCAGATGTTTTGCTTCGGCAAGACCGATTATCGTCGGCCCGCAGATCTGGCCGTCGTTCCGGGCGCGAAGGCGTACGCTGACGGCCGCCCTTCGGACGCCTTGGCCGACCGTGTGCGAACCGCCTGTCAGCTTTATCACGAGCACCTGGTCAGAAAGCTGCTATTCTCCGGTGGACCGGGTGAAGGCGCGATCCATGAGACTGAATCCATGAAACGAATGGCGCTGCGGCTCGGCGTCAAGGCGGAGGACATTCTGGTCGATGAAGCAGGACTGAACACTCGAGCCACCGCGCACAATACTGAAGCCATCTGCTCACGGCTTCGCGTTTCGCGCGTATTGGTGGTCAGCCATTTTTACCACCTGCCGCGCATCAAACTGGCGTTTCAACGCGATGGCTGGGAAGTCTATACTGTGCCCGCTAACGAACCTCGTCTGCTGCGTCAGTTACCGTACTGTATTGCGCGGGAGGTGGCCGCTTTGTGGGCCTACTATCTTCGCCCGCTTGCGCGCGTAACTTAGACTCGCGCTTCGCCCTTACAATCCATTCAGCACATCGATGAGTTGGCGCAGCCGACCATAATCGCGCCGGTTGAAGCCGAAGCCAATCCGCGCCATCTTCACGTTGTCATTATCTTCCAGTTCCTCCAGCGTCGGGTCGATGGCTCGAATCTCCGGCCCGACGATAATGTCGGCAAAATCTTCGTTCATGGCCTGAATTGCCGACTCGCTCGGCCGATGCTTCAGGCGGATGACGAACAGGTCTTTGACGAACCGACTGGAGTGGAAATTCCGGTAGAACCGAGTAATCATCTTCACGGCTTCGTCCGTGTCGTCTGTGATTTGATAGAGGTACAGGTCTTCCGGGGAGATCAACTGGTCTCGCAAGAGATGTTCGCGCACGTGTTTGTCCCAGGTCTTCCAGAACGTGCCACCCGGCCGGTCGATGAGGACGAGCGGCATCAATTGGCTTTTGCCCGTCTGCATCAAGGTGAGCGCTTCATACCCCTCGTCCATGGTGCCAAAACCGCCGGGAAACAGCGCCAGAGCATCTGAATGACGGATAAAGATTAGTTTCCGCGTAAAAAAGTATTTGAAGGTGATCAGCTTCTTGTCTTCACGGATGACCGGATTGGCACTTTGCTCCCAGGGGAGTCGGATATTGGCGCCGAAACTTCTTTCCGGGCCGGCGCCCTCGTGCCCCGCCTGCATTATCCCGGCGCCGGCTCCGGTAATCACCATGAACCCGGCCTCGGAAATCTTGCGCCCGAACTCCATGGCCTGCTGGTATTCCATCCGTGTCGGTTGAGTCCGCGCGGAACCGAAAATCGTAATCTTGCGAGTATTCGCATAGGGCGCAAACAGCCGGAAAGCATAGCGGAGTTCCCGCAGAGCGGTCTGAATCACCTTCACATCGCCGGTGTCTTTTACATCGGTCAACAGTTTGAGCGCATTTTCGATGATGTCCGCGACGTTTTCCTGGTTGTACCCGCCACCCTTGCGGTCGATGAGTTCCTGGATGCGGCGTTTCAATTCCAGGTCAACGGGTGGCTTTTCCACAGTATTGATCATGGCGCTTAGGATAAGCGTTTCATCTGTCAAGGCAACTGTGGCCAGCGATTTCCCCGTGACACGACCCGTGAGCCACAAATTGGCATTGAGCGTCACGGATCTGAATTCATCTCTAAGTGCCGTACGACGCCGGGCTCAAGCCCCCCGCTCGTGGAACCCGATGACAGCACAAGACTGGTGAGGAACTCAACGCCGGGTAACGGCGCCGACTGACTAGCCTGTGTGAAAACTCCGAAATTCAGCTTGCCAAAAAGTCGCATGAACCACTTACAAGAGTTTATCAACGACTTACAAATTCTGCACCGAGTTTTCACACAGCCTGTTACGTCGGTGGCTACTCGGTCATGGGCCCTGAAGAAAGGATCGTGCCGGCGATGTGACGCGTGCCGTTACCGATGTTGAAGTAATAAACGACCAACACACGGTTGCGAGACAGCATCGTGGCCCAGGGATAACCTAAATCCCCATTACCCCCGTCATCGCGCAGAACGATTTCGTTGGCCGTCGCGATGTTGGCGCATTCCGCGTCCAGCACGCGGGCGCGTATGCCAAAGGGCGCGTGCCGATAACCATAGACCAGCAACACGCGCCGATCCGGGAGTCGCAGCGCGTAATGGGGATGTCCTTGAAAGCCGGCATCCTGCCAGGGTTGAAAGCTCTTGCCGCCGTCCACTGATCGGGCCACGGCCGTATGATCGTCAAAATCTGCAGTGCGCATGAACGCGACCAGATCGCTTTTGGGCGTTTGGTAGAGCGAGGTTTCGTTGAAGGTCACTTTCTCGTCACGGGCGACCGGACATGAGTATTGCCACGTGTTGCCTTTGTCGGAAGAGATCAGCAAATGGGTCTCGGTTTTGCGCGGCGACAAAGAATTATTGGCGGCCACGACCCAGTAAAGCCGTTCATCTTTTCCATCGCACATCGCGCCGCGATTGTAGGCCGGCACGGGCTGGCCAAAGAGGCCGAGCGTGCTTTCCCCCGGGACCGCCGGCGGCAGGATGGGTCCCTGCCACGAGTGCCCATCATCCATCGAGCGCAACAAGTAACCGCCCAGAAAAACGAAATTTCCGTGGCGAAAGGCGCCCTTGAGTTTTCCCGCCGCCTCGGGTTGGAGCAAAGCCCAGCCATAGCTCGAGCAAAGAATGGAGCGGTCGTGGAGTTGAACCATGCAGGGATCCTGCGAGCCGCCGAACGGATGCGCATGGATGAGTTCGGGCGTCTGGCTCCAGATCTTGCCGTTATCTCTCGAACGGACCAGCACCAGATAACTGTTAGGATCGGTGTGACTGGTGCCCGTCTCGCCAAACGCCCGCCGCTCCGGGGCGCGCCGGAAGGCGACCAGCAGCTCGCCGTCCGGACGCCGGACAACGGAAGGGAAGGCGCTGTAAAATTTATCGTCCTGGTAGATGACGATGTCGGCTTCTTTCTTAAGACCAATGCTGGAAGGAACATGGCTCTGTTCGGCGCAGCCAGCAGTGACAGCGCTGCAGGCAACGATGATGAAACCATAGACAAACTTGGTTCGGCCCGGCACAGCCTGTGAATGCAGCGTTCTCTCAAGGTTGGCAAGGGTAAAGGGGGTCGTTATGCTGCGGGAAATTCAATTCGCAAATCCATTCAGAAGCGAGCTGGACCAATAGCCATGAAATCCAGAATAGTCCAAACGTTAGCTTCGCTGACGGTCGTAATGGCATTCCATCTAGCGGTCGCAGCCGCTTCACCTGCGCGGCCAAATATTGTTCTCGTCATGACCGACGACCAGGGCTATGGCGACCTGGGCTGGACGGGCAACCCGATCATCCATACGCCGCAGATCGACGCCTTTGCCAAAGAGAGCCTCCGCTTCGCCGACTTCCACGTCAGCCCAACCTGTTCGCCGACGCGTTGCGCCCTGATGACTGGCCGACATGAGTTTCGCTCCGGAGTCACCCACACCATTTTCGAGCGCGAGCGGATGAGCCTCAAAGCGACGACTATCGCGCAAGTGCTGAAATCCGCCGGTTATGCGACAGGGATTTTCGGCAAGTGGCATCTCGGGGACGAGGATGCCTACCAGCCGGGGCGACGAGGGTTCGATGAGGTGTTCATCCACGGCGCCGGCGGCATCGGACAAACCTACAGGGGCAGTTGCGGCGACGCCCCCGGAAACACCTACTTCAATCCCGCGCTCCGTCACAATGGCAAGTTCGAGAAAACCCAGGGTTACTGCACTGATTTGTTTTTTGCCCAAGCTTTAAAATGGATGGATGCGAAGCGAAAGGCGAACTCACCTTTTTTCGCCTACATCACTCCCAACGCGCCCCATGCTCCGCTGCAGTGTCCCGAAGAATACGCGGCGCGCTACACGGGTAAGGTGGACACAAGCGTGGCGAAGTTCTATGGCATGATTGAGAACATCGACGATAATTTTGGCCGACTGCTCGCCAAGCTTGACGAGTGGGGCATCGCCAGAGAGACGCTGGTCATTTTCATGACCGATAACGGCGGCACGGCCGGCGTGAAGATTTTCAACGCCGGCATGCGTGGCCAGAAAGTAACGCCGTATGAAGGTGGCACGCGCGTACCCGCATTTTGGCGCTGGCCGGCGGGATTTAAGGGTGGACGCGACTGCTCTGCGCTCACCGCGCACATCGACATCTTTCCGACGCTGGCACAAATTGTCGGAGCAAGACTTCCTGACGGCCTGAAACTCGACGGACGCAGCCTCGTGCCGTTGCTCAAAGATCCGGCAGCGGATTGGCCCGACCGTTACTTGTTCACGCATGTTGGCCGTTGGGAAAGGGGCAAAGTGGAGGAAGCGAAATTCAAAAACTGCGCGGTTCGCAACGCGCGGTTTCACTGGGTGAACAACGCCGAGCTGTACGATATCAAAGCGGACCCAAGTGAAACGCGGAACGTAATTGACGAACATCCCGAGGTCGTTACTCGAATGCGCGCCGCCTACGAGCAGTGGTGGAGAGAGATTTTGCCGGCGTTGGAAAACGAAAATGCCGTTGGCCCCAAGGTGAACCCATTCAAGGCTGCCTACTGGAAGCAATTTGGCGGCGGGCCGGACGAGCCAAGTCGCAAGTGAAGTGTTTTCCATGGAACTCCTTAACTGCCTGAGACCGAATCCACCTTATGGATGGCCTTTGGCCGGTGCCACTTTCAGCATGGTGCTCCTGACATCCCTAACTGCGGGGTTTTGCGCCGATGCCACAAACGAACACACCGTTCCTTTGGAAACCGATAAGCTCCATCTGGTAGTCGCGGACAACGAAGCTTATGGGGCAGAACATCGGGCTGGCTACAACGGGGTCGCTGAGCTGCGCCTGGGTTCCGGCAACGCCAAGAATCTTTTTGTTCCTATGTACGCCGGATTGAATCTCGAGCACATCTTTAGCGGGGATGCCGGTTCCTTTGTGTGGAACATTTTTGAGCCGCGTCGCGCCCCGATGCAACTGGCGCGACTCTCAAAAAATCGGGCGAAACTGCAGCAGGAGCGCACTGAGAACTGGCCGTTGCGCAGTCGCCTGGTCTATGAAGCGCATGGAGACGCGATCGATTTCACCTACTACGGCACGCCCTTGGCGAATGCCTGGGCCAAGCACGGCTACATTGGCATTTTTTTTGCATCCTATATCCAGGCGCCGGAGGACATGGCCATTCAATTCATCGGTCGTTCCCGTCCTGGTGGCGGCGACTCGCGACCGCGGTGGATTCGCCATCTGCCGGAGAAACACGGACTGAGCGCGAACCATCGGCCGGCGGGCAGTCAGTGGGATCCTGGGATGGATGACGGCTTCAAGGTGGACCTTGTAAAGGGCATCTCGGATTTGGAGTACATTTATCCATTTTACTTCGGCAGGTCTGGCAAAGATGTGTTTGTTCTGATGTTTGAGCGGACGCAAGATGAGGGTGAGCTGCGCTTCGCGCAGTCGCCTTCAGGCGGCGGCAAGGGCAATCCAGCCTGGGATTTTGTTTATTTCCGCCGCCGTTATGAAGTGGGACGCGAGTTCAGTTTTCGAGCCCGAGCCGTCTATCGACAATTCACGACGCCCGAAGACGCCGCGCGCCTGTACGAGAAGTGGTCCGGGGAGAAGGTGACGCTCCCGCAACCTTAGCCCGTCCGGCTCAGTTTCAGGCTTGGCTCCTTGCGCCCGGTTGATTCGTCCAAGCTCGGTGGTGATTCAAGCTCTGCTCAGGTTTGCTTCGGTTTTGTTTCCCCGCTCAGCAGCCGCTCCAATTCGTCCTTTAGCTTCAGTTCCAGTGCCCACCGTCGCAGATAGTCCTTATCCAGGGAAGCCGCTTGCACGGCGACCACGCCCGAGGCGTCACCTAACTGGCGGTCCGATGGCGAAGTGCGATTCCAGTTGAGCTTGTGCAGGATGACATCCTCCGCCGTGCAAATCCACGCTGGTTCGCCGAATAGGGTAGCACCTACGCGGCGACGGAGCATTTCACGGTCGAACGGTTCAGGTTTCGGCAGCCAGAAATCGACTTTCAACGCAGAGCGAGTATCAATGGCATTGAATTGATGCGGCGGCTGATAGGCCGCGCGGACCGTGGCTTCGTCGAGGTAAAAGTCCACGCTGAAAGCTTGGACGATTTTGGACACAGCGGACGGCGGCATTTGAATCACGAAGTCCAAATCGTGCGTCGTGCGCGGGATCCCCCAGTAATTACTGGCCATCGAACCGGTAAGATAATAAGTGACGCCGCTCCGGTTCAGACGGCGTAAACAGTCCACGAGAAGCTCGCGCTCGTTCATCGGGCGCGCGCAAGCTCGATACGGCGATGAAGCAAGCGTTCGACTTCGGCGGCATCGGCTTCGGGGTGTTGCCGGCGAATTCCTTCCCGCGCCACGTCGCATGACAGTTCATGCAGCTCCAACGCCAGGCCCAGGCGCTCCTCGCCCGTCATTTGGCGATAGTGTTCAATCTGCTTTTCCAATGCCGCCGATGCAGTCACAGAGCAAGGATAGCAGTTTTCATGAACCTATCAATGCCGGCACCGTTTCACAGGTCCGCCCGAGGAACCGACAGTTCACTGGCTTATCTTCGTTTTTCCTCCCGCGCCTTCGGCACGCTGAGGAGCTCAATCGCGCGGATGGCGGCGGCGTTGCGGGTCTCGACGCCGAGCTTTTCGAGCACGTGAAGGACGTGCTTTTTAATCGTATTGCGCGAGGCGCCGAGGATGAGGCCAATCTCTTCGTTGTTCTTGCCCTGGGCAATCCAGAGCAGCACCTGCGCTTCGCGAGGGGAAAGACCGAGGGATTCCAGCGGCGCGGCGGACGAAAAATCTGGCGAAAATTTTACCTGGCTCAGTTGTGCCCGGGTGTTGTGTTCGTGCTGTTGTTGGCGCTGCAACCGGGCCCGGATCGCGGAGAGAATCTCCTCTTTCGCCACCGGTTTGACCAGGTAATCGTCGGCCCCGAGGTTCATGCCGGCGCGTTGATCCACCTTTTCCCCTTTCGCGGTTAGAAAGATTAAGGGAATGGTGGCGGTGGCAGGATCGGAGCGCAGCGCCCGCAGCACGCCGTGACCGTCGAGGCCGGGCATCATGACGTCGCACAAGATTACGTCGGGCGCATGGCTTCGCGCCAGCTCGAGACCGCGCCGGCCATCCTCGGCGCGAGAAACCGCGAAGCCTTCCATCTCCAGCATCAGCGCGAGATTCTCGCGCATTTGGCGGTGGTCTTCGATCACCAGGATTTTGCTCATGCACTCTTCGTATTGATCTGAATCCTAATCCTAATCTTTGTGGTTCAGAGTAAGAGTATGATTAAGATTAAGAGCCAGAGAAAAGCGGCAGTGTAACGGTAAACGTTGAGCCGATGCCTTCCGCGCTTTCGTATGTGATCTGGCCGCGATGCACTTCCACGCAGCGCTTTACGATGACGAGTCCCAGACCGGTGCCCGGGACTTGACCGGCATTACGCCCTCGATGAAAAGCGGTGAAAAGCTGCTTCTGGTCGGCGGCGGCAATGCCGATGCCATGGTCTTGCACGCGGAACACAGCCTCACCATCGTGCCGTCCAAGGTTGAAATCGATGGCAGCTCCGTTCTTTGAGTACTTTACGGCATTCGTCAGCAGGTTCGTCAGAATATGGCGCAGGAGACTCTCGTCACCGTTAGCGGCCGGCAGCGGCCCAGCCTGGAAACGGATAGGGCATTTGTTCTCCGTCGAGGACTGGACCTGGCCGACCAGACTCGTGCAGAAGCTGGCCAGATCCAGGGCAACTGGTTTGAACTCGAGCTTTCCTGCTTCAGCCCGTCCGATGAAAAGCACATTTTCCATCACTTTGGCCATCTGGCGAGTCGCTTGGATGACGTTGTCGAGCTGCGAGCGGCGCTGCTCAGGTTTGAGCCGCTCGAAGTAGCTGTCGAGGTTTTCGGCTGCGGACAGAATCACGCCCAGCGGCGTGCGGAATTCGTGCGAAACCATCGAGACGAATCGGGTACGCAGCTCGCTTAATTCGCGCTCCGCTGCCAGCGCGTGGTGAAGCTCAGTCTGAGCGCGCTGACGCTCTCCGATTTCTGCCTGGAGTTCCGCAGTGCGTTGCGAGACCTGCCTGCGCAACAGCCAAATCCACACGAATGCCACGCCCGCCAGCGCGAGAATGGCAGTGAGAATTTTGCCGGCCGGCAATGGCTCCCACCAGGGGGGACGTCCGAGCAAGCTCAGATCGGCGGGTCCGCGCAACAGCAAGCGAAACGAGCGAATCTGATTTAACTCACCCAGTTGCAGCGCGCAGATGCCAGCGGCGCGAAGATAGGAATTCCGGGGCGGCACAGGCAGGGCGTTCGTGCCAGCGAACTCCCAGAGCGCCTCGAAAATCGTGTCACCGGTCTGCAAGACCAGTACTTGGTGCTTGAGGACCCCAGCTTGCCGGGTCTCCGAGGCGAACAGCCGCGCCTTGAGCGACACTAATCGGCCATCGAATTTGCCCTCGAAGACTTCGCCCGTACTGACTGGGGTCGGCGCGGGCGGCGGGCTGTCGCCGATGCGGCGAAATTCAGCATCCTGAAGCAGCGGCGCAAAAGTTGAGGCTGTCGGCGCGCCAACCAATTCGATTCGCTCGCCCGGGCGTAGCTGAGTTACGGGAGGCCGTTCCATGTAGCGCGCCTGAGGCTTTCCGCGGGCCAATGGGACGAGCAACCGCGCGCGAACAGCGCTGTCTTCCCCCGCAAGGTACACATACCCGCTCGGAGAATGAAACGCGACTGTCCCTGCCACCTTGACGCGCGCATCCGATTGCCGGCGAAGCTCGGGATGACGAGTCATAGACAACGCAGGCTGGCTAAAAATATCACGCTCGCCGGGACGCAGAACAAAGAGGTAATTCGTTCCCGGCACGTAGAGCGTGAAGCCAGTGGGCTTGTTTTCCGCATCGACTTCGGTCCAGCACACGCCACGCAGTGCCACGCGCGCGTCCAGCCAATCCACGGGCAGGGCCATTCCGGGAAAAGGTTGAATCACCGCATGAAACCGTAAACCGCCGGAGGAAACAAATAACAGCGCTCCTTCCGAGTCCTTGGCCACATCGCGAACCACCCCCTCAACTTGCACCCACTGCCCAAAGAATTCACCGGCGACCATTCGCGCCGCGGGCGCTTCGCACGGTTCGGGAATTGCCCCCGAGCCGATTATGCGCACGCTGGCGCAATCAATGAAGGGCGCGAACATCCCCCCGGCCGCAGTTCCTTCGACGACCACCATTTGGCCGGAAGCAGGCTGGTAATCCGCGTTGGTATAGACGACGCGAATGCCCGCTGAGAAATCCTGCACATAAACGATGTGCTCGGCGGCATCTGGGTAGGTGACCAGCCCCTGGAGCCGAACGGGCATGAAAGTTTGTCGTGCCGCCTCCAGGCTAAGAACCAGCACTTGCTGAGCATTAGTGAGCAAAGGGGTTGTGGAACTGGCCGGAACTGGAATCTCCCCTGCAGACACAATCAGTTGCGTCCCTACCAGCCCTAGCACCAAGGAAATCCACATGCCGCATGCGGAACGGCGGTGAACCAGAATTGCCATTGGACCTCAGTTTAACCCGCAATCTTCTCCCGAGGCAATACTCCCAGTGGGCCATTGTCGGTTTCTCTTGTGATGTGCTAGTGTCACCCTCGAATACCGACACGTGGTCTGCAAAAGCTAATTACAAGAAGCATCCGTTATGAAAATGATGATCGTAAAATCGACTCTTGCATGTTCATTCCTGGCCGTAGTCACGGGAATCCTTTTCGCCCAGCAGGCTCCGCCTCCGGCGCCCGCGGCCGCTCCCGCCGCGCCCGTTACCATCGGCGCCATCGGACCCAAGATCCAGTTCGCCACCCCGGTCTATGATTTTGGCAAGGTCAAGTCCGGCGAGCCGGTCAAATACACCTTTATCTTTACCAACACCGGCGATGAGTTGCTCATCCTGACCAATGTCCAGCCTTCCTGCGGTTGCACCACCGCCGGCGAATGGAGCCGCCAGGTCGAACCGGGCAAGACCGGCTCCATCCCCATCCAGTTTAACAGTGCCAATTACGGCGGCCAGGTGCTCAAGACTGTCACGGTCACCAGCAACGACAAGGGCCAGCCCTCGATCGGGTTGCAAATCAAGGGCACCATCTGGAAGCCCATCGACGTGCAGCCGCAGTTTGCCGTCATGACCATTCCTGCCGATACTCAGAGCAACGTCACCACCAAGGTCCACATCGTCAACAACATGGAAGAGCCGATCACGCTGTCGGCTCCGGAGAGCAACAATAAGAGCTTCACGGCGGAGTTGAAGACCAACACGCTGGGCAAGGATTTTGAGGTGACCATCACCGCTCTGCCGCCCTTCGAGCAGCCCAATCTACAGGGTCAGATTACGCTGAAGACTTCCTCGACCAATGCGCCGACGCTCTCGGTGACGGCCTGGGCCAATGTGCAGCAGGCGGTGGTGGTCAGCCCGCCGCAGGTGATGCTGCCGGCCGGACCGCTGGCCAACAAACAGACGGTATCGCTGGCGATTCACAACAACGGTGCCAAGCCGATGAAACTGACCGAGCCGGTGATCGACGCCAAGGACGTGGAGGTGACGCTGACGGAGCCCAACCCGGGCAAGTCGTTTACGGTGGCGTTGAATTTCCCGCAGGGGTTTGAGCTGGCGCAGGGGACCAAGGCGGAGTTTAGTGTCAAATCGGACAATCCGAAGTTTGCGGTGATCAAGGTGCCGGTGACGCAGATGGCCAAGCCGGTGGCGATACCGGTGGCGTCGCAGCCAACGCCGATCAACCCGCTTTTGCCGGCTCGCAAGTTGCCGGTGAGTCAGCCGGGCGGTTTGGCGCCGGCAGCCGCAGCGGCCAAGACGCCTGCTCAGCAATAGCCTCCGGCGAGACAGCGCCGAGTTGTTAAGATTCACCGGCGCTACGACTGGTGGGAGAGGCTTCGTGAAACAAGTCTTGCTCGAGGCGCTGGTGGTTGCGGGGATAGGCGCTGCGGTGGCTTTTTTGGCCAATGGGGTCTCGTCCCGGGGTCTGAAGCTGGCCCGCGACTATTTTCCCGGTGCAACTCGGCCTGCGTCGGGCGTCCCGCCGATGACCAGCCCGACCAAGGGTGGTGGAGGAGCGGCTCAGGCGAAACCATCAGCCGCCGAGACGACCCTGGAGCGGCTGCGGCAGGAAGGGCTGCAAGTGGTCGATACGAAGCAGGTTCAGGAGCTGTATCACGACCCGCGCTACGAGCAGGGGGCCATCGTGTTTATCGATGCGCGCAACGACGAGCATTACCAGAAGGGCCACATCCCCGGCGCCTGGCAATTCGATCGTTATCATCCGGAGAACTATCTCTCGGCAGTGCTGCCGGTCTGCCAGTTGGCTCAGCAGGTGGTGGTCTATTGCGCAGGTGGGGAATGTGAGGACAGCGAGTTTGCGGCGCTGTTCTTGCGGGACTCGGCGCAGGTTCCGGGAGGAAAGCTCTTTGTCTATGCGGGGGGTTGGAACGAATGGACGGCGCGGGGATTGCCGGTTGAGACCGGCGTTCGCAAGAGCGGGCAGATTGGGGTGAGCAAATGAGCGAGAGCGTCGCAAAGGGAAAGCTGTGCTCAGGGGACGTGGTGGCGGCGGTGGCGCGCTGGGTGTTGGGGGCGCTGTTTGTTTACATGGGTTTGAGCAAGGCGCTGCACCCGGAGGAGTTTCTGAAGCTGGTGCGGCAATATGAGGTGGTGAGCAACCCGTTTGTGTTGAACTCGATTGCGGCGGCATTGCCGTGGTTTGAGACGTTTTGCGGGCTGCTGTTACTGGCGGGGGTGGCGGTGCGGGGGACGGCGGTGGTGCTGGTGTTGATGCTGGTGCCGTTTACGTTGCTGGTGCTGAGGCGGGCGCTGGAGGTGGCGGGTGCGAAAGGCTTGCCATTTTGCATGGTGAAATTCGATTGCGGGTGCGGAGCGGGGGAGGTGCTGATCTGCAACAAGCTGTTGGAAAACTCACTTCTGATCTTCGTTGCAGCCGCGTTAATCGCCGGTTGGGGCCGCAAACTCGCGTTACGCTTCAGTTTGTTCCCGACTCGATCAACGTAAGAGTCGTTTCTCAAGACTAATTCCTGGTGCGCCGTAGCTCCACGCGGCTCGGGCCGCAGCCGTCACGAGGTACGTTGAAGGTGAGACGCCATTGTTGTCGAACCTCGTCGTAGTCCGCCTGCCAAAAATCATTTCCGTGCACAGACTGATCCAACCGCCTCCCATCTATCCAAAGGTCGAATCCGCGATAATCCCGCAGTCCGATGAAGCTCACGGGTACGTAGCCCAGACCGCCTGAGAGGATACAGGTCGCCGCCTCTTTTCGATTCACCGACACCGAGATCGGATAGCGATGCTGCATGCGACCGGTTCGTGCTGAGACCTGCAGCGCATTTGCTGCTGCTTCCCGGTGTACTAGGAGCCACGTGTCCGCGTCCTGCTCCAAAGTTTCACGAAAGGCTGCGTTCGGTCCGTAATAGGCGCCCGGCTCTGTTGGGAACTCGACCAATTCCAGTTCTGCTTCAACGAAATCTCCCGGCTTCAGACGAGTGAGTTCTGGCGGCGGCGACAGCTCGATTACCGTTCGGAAATTCCCCTTGCCCCACTCAGTCGCATAGAACGACGCGTGCGGCTGCGCGCTGGTCTTGCCGCCTAGCAACGCCTTCCAGGAGCGCACGACCAGGCCGCGGCTCGCGAGCGCCCCACCTTTGTTGACTGAGGCGCGATCGATGCCATGGATTGAGATCCAAGGCTGAGCGCCGGCCAATGCCACGCCACTTCGATCATATTTATCTTTCGTGCGAATCGGTTCCCATTCCTCGCGCAGGCCGCCAGCGTTGCCGATGGCAACTTGTCGCGCAGGAGTGTCGTTGTAGAAATCGGAGCCTAACTGGTAAAAGGCGAGGCGTTGCCACTCGACCGATTTCCGGATGTCGTAGCGGATTCGGTGAAAGGCCCGCAGATAATCGTCGCTGCGTGCAATGGAAACATTGACGCACGACGCAATCTCGCCACCCAGTGTTTCTTCCATATAACCGACATCCGTAAGGCAGGGGCCGTAAGCGCGGTAATCATTGCGCGTGCCACGGAAACCGCGGTATTGCCCGCTGCGATCGATCCAGACGAGAAAATCTCCGCCGCCACAATTGCCGGCCCAGCCGTATAGCTTCGCATCCGGGTTGGGCAAAGTCATCAGCGGGCGCACATCGTCGATCAAACAGCGCCGCTGCACTCGGCCAGGCTCGTAGCAGATGCTTTCGCCAAAGCTGCCGAGCGCGGCCTGCTCCCAGAATTGATTGTGCCCCCAGCCGATAAGGCAAAGTTGCGCGTGGGATGCCGCCGGCACACCGCCATACCGCGCGTGAGTCATGGCCAGCGTGAACTCGCGCCGCGAGTGCGGCGGCAAGTGAACGAACGTGCATCCGTGAAACCAAGGGCCCTGGTGTGGCAGGTCGCCCTTGTCGTCGCGCCGGTGCCAGTTCTTCGAGATCTGGATCGGAATGCCGGTAGGCACGCCGTCCTTGTCGCAAAGGATTGGAGTGAATCCCGTGATCGCAGGTGGCCGTTCATCTGTGAGCATGAGGGGCGCTGCAGCCTCGCGGTCGCTGTCATTGAACAATGTGAAACGCCAACGATCGAGCCGGTCGAGTTCCTCCTCCGGGTAATACGTGCCTTTTGCGTTTTTCCAGGGCGATGACGGAAGTTTGAGCACGGTGCAGCCAGTTGCGTCGCTGGTGCTCGCTGGTAAACCGCTCTGGGTTTCTATGCGGGGTCCGTGCGGATTGTTCGGGCCAAAAAGCTCCAGTACCGCAGGCCGGCCAAAAGCTAAAGAAATCGAGGCGCGTCGCTCCTGTGCGGCGATGGCGATCTCACTATCTTCGCCCGCAATAGCTTTCTCCAACTCAAATGACAAAACCGCGCGATCGGGCCAGAGGGCGACTTCAAGCCGTCCTTTCTCCTGCAGCCGTTCTCCGCTGGCATCGACAAACTCCAAACCCTCGACCGCGATGCGTTGAAAAAATCGACCGCTCTCGATGAAACGCACGGGAAAGTAGAAGTCATCGTTCGGCAATGGCCCGCGCCCGACGCAGGTGAACTTCCGATTACCTTGCTGCACGTTCAATTCAATTGGAAGCGGCGGCAGCGCAAACACGGCGGCATTGCCCTGGCTTAGCGTGCTTTGTCGGCTCAGCGGCCTGGCAAATCTCCCCGCGTGCAGCAGCTTAAGATTTGAGGTGTCGAGCGCCAGGCCGATCAGGCCACTTTGCAGACAGAGTACCGCCTCCGGTGGCGGTCCTTTCATGCCCAGATAATGCTGCGGCCCATTCGCCCACCACAAGAACGTGAAATCCTCCTCGCGCGGCATATAAGATAACAGCGGCGATGCCGCTTGGAGACAGGCAGCCCCAAAGAAAAGCGCCAGGCAGACCAAAAGTCGTCGCCAACGTGCCGACATGCTCCGGCTCTCGCGCCCCGGGAAGGTCATGGCTTCAATCCTTCCGCAAGCTCCCCAAGGCCGTCAACTCTTCCAATATCAGAAGGCGATCCGGTGCCCAAAATCTGGAGAAAATCCGGCGTCGCGTAACCGCTGAGGTCTGTGCCATCTCGAAATTCATTTACACTCCCCGCGCATTTGAACACAGTAACGAGATGTTTCCTCGAACTCGACTCTCCACGCTGACCTCTCTCTGCCTGGCGATGGGCGTGCTCGAATCTTTCGCAGCATCCCTCTTCAAATTCGAATCCACGCCGGGCAAACTGCCCAAAGATATTGTCCCACGGCATTACGCGATCCATCTAAAGCCCGATCTGGAGAAGTTCATCACGACCGGCAAAGTTCAAATCCAGGTCGAAGTACTCAAGCCGGCGAAGGAAATTGTGCTCAACGCCCTGGCCATGGAAATCACCAAGGCCGCCATCACCGCGCCAAAAACGATCTCGCTCGAACCCAAGCCAAATGCCGAAGCGCAGACGGTCGCGTTCCGGCTGCCAGAAGTGCTCGCTCCCGGCAAGTATACACTCACTACCGAATTCACCGGCCATCTGCGTGAGCAGGCGCAAGGTCTGTTTTATGTTCGCTACACGGGCAATGCCGGCAAGAAGCTGATGCTCTGCACGCAGATGGAGCCGACGGACGCGAGGCGGATGTTTCCCTGTTGGGACGAGCCGGTTTTCCGCGCGAAATTTGAACCGACGGTCATCGTTCCGGAGAAACACACCGCGGTCTCCAACATGCCGATCAAAGATGAAAAATCCCTGGGCGGCGGCTTGAAGGAAGTCCACTTCGGCGCCACCCCTCCGATGGCCAGTTACCTGGTGGTGCTGGTATCGGGCGAAATGGAGGCTTTGGAGGATTCATTCGAAGGCGTGAAGCTGCGCATCCTGGCGACCGAGGGCAAAAAGGAGCAGGGACGTTACGCATTGGAGTCGGTCAAAAAGTTGCTCGGCTACTACAATCATTATTTCGGCGTGAAATTCCCGCTTTCGAAACTGGATTCGATCGCCGTTCCGGGCGGCTTTGGCGGGGCCATGGAGAACTGGGGCGGGATCGTTTACAACGAGGCGATCCTGTTGTTTGATTCCAAAACAAGTTCGCTCGAAACGAAGATGGGGGTTTTCGACGTGATGGCGCATGAAATGGCCCACCAATGGTTCGGCGATCTGGTGACCGCGGCCTGGTGGAATGATCTCTGGCTCAACGAAGGATTTGCTTCCTGGATGGGAACCAAGGCGACCGATCATTTCAACCCCGAGTGGCAATTGTGGCTGGGCGCCGGCGCCGGAAAGTCGGGCGTGATGCGGCAGGACAGCCTTCGCTCGACGCATCCGATTCTGCAGCCCGTTCAGGACGAAAGTCAGGCCAACGATGCCTTTGATAATATCACTTATGGCAAGGGCCAGGCGTTTCTCCGGATGTTGGAAAACTATCTGGGTGAGGAAACTTTTCAGAAGGGAATGCAGCTCTACATGAAGCGACATGGGTATTCGAGCGCGACCACAGAAGATCTTTGGGCGGCGCTCGAGCAGGCTTCGGGCAAACCGGTGAGGGCACTTTCGGCCGGGTGGACCGAGCAACCTGGCCTGCCGGTGGTGAGTGTCAGCAGCGAATGCAAGGAGGGCAAAGCAGTAGTCCACATGGAACAGCAACGCTTTACCGTGGAAGACCCCGACGCAAAGCCATTACAATGGATGGTGCCGGTCGCGCTCGCGGACCTTTCGCAGCCCGGATCCAGACGCGTGGAACTGCTCGAGGGCAAATCGGCTACATTGACCTTCCCGAATTGCGACGGGGTGTTCAAAGCCAACTTCGGTGACGCCGGGTATTATCGGGTTTCCTACTCACCAACACTCTTTGATAAGCTGAAGCAGCGGATTAACTCGCTGTCGCCTGAGGATCGCCTGAACCTGCTGGCCGATGCCTGGGCCATGGTGGCCGCGCAACGCGCTACTGCCGCAAGCTACCTGGACATGGTCGTGTCGCTTCGCGGCGAAACAGCCACCGCGATCTGGCAGGATATTCTCGGACGCCTTGAACTCATCGATCAGCTCCAACGCAGCCAGCCCGGGCGCGACGCTTTCCGGCAGCGCATGATTGAGTTCGTCCGCCCCCAACTGGAGCGGCTGGGCTGGGACGCCCGGCCCGACGAGCGCGCGACCGACACTCTATTGCGTAACAGCGTCCTCAGCCTGCTCGGAAATTTTGGCGATAAGGAAGTCATCGCCAGGGCGCGGGCACGGTTCCAAAAATTTCTTGTGCAACCTGACAGCCTGGCTCCGACGCTGCGACCATGTGTCATGGCCATCGTCGGCCGTCACAGCGATCGCGCCACTTACGATCAGCTCCACGATTTGGCCCGGGCTGCCAAGGGCACCGAGGAGCGGCGACGATATTATGGAGCGATGTCCGCGGCGCTGGATCCATCGCTGGCGGCGCTGACGCTGCCTATTTCGCTGACGGATGAGACAGTTCCGCAAGAAGCCATCTGGCTGGTGTCGGGAGTCGCACATGCGGGCGAGCAACCTGAATTGGCCTGGCAGTTTGCCCAAAAGCACATGGACGAGCTCCTGGGCCGCACCGAAGAGTTCGTTCGGAATGTTTACGTGCCCGCCATCCTGAGCGCGTTCTCGGATGCAGCCCGCGCAGATGAGCTGGAGCAATACGTGCGCGAAAAAATAGGCCCTAAAGGCGCTACCAAAGCGAAGGAATCCGCCGAAGCTATGCGGCTCCGGGCGGCCATTAAAGAAAGGGAATTGCCGGGAATTGACCGCTGGGTCACTGCACAACCACGGCTGTTGCCGTAGATCTAACCAAGGTAGGTCTTAATACAACCGCCGGCGTGCGTACAGTAATAATGCAACAAATGGATTACCTTTCGAGGACGTTACCACCATTTGAAATTCGGGTCAGGAGCCGGCCCGGTGTAATTCCATTGATACGTCTCCTTCGGGAACTGGAAAAACTCGGTGTGGCCATCGCCCCATAACACGTTCATGCGGTATTGGCCCCGATAATTGTGCCATTGACTCCAAGGGTCGTTTTTGTCGCGGTCGGCCCACCAGAGCCAATCGCCTTCGATGAGCTTATTCGAGGGATGGACCGCTACCTGGCTGAGCTTCATGGGTGTCGCCTCGGGGCTTCCCGGCCTGGCGTCGGAGTTGCCGGTGACATGTTTGATGCGCAAGGTTTCGACCATCCACACGGCGAGATAGCTATTACCCCAGCCATCATAGCAACTGTGGATGTTCGCCGGAAATTCCGATTTCCAAAGCGAATCGCCCTTGTCTCCGGGACAATGAAAAGTCTCCACCGCCGGCACGTACTTGTTGAGAGGGCGCTTCTCGATTGGGTACGGACCGCCGTGAAGCTGCATCACCCCGGTCTTTCCACCCCAATCACCCCAGTCCGGATAGATGGGGAACCTGTCGTCAGAATCAGAAGCGTACATGTGGAAGCCCAGAGCGATCTGATGATGGTTGCTGGTACATCGGATGCGAATCGCCTTGTTTTTGGCACTGGCCAGCGCGGGCAGAAGCAGCGCGGCCAGAATGGCAATGATCGCAATAACGACCAACAACTCAATGAGCGTGAAGGATCGCGCTGCGCCCAAAATCCGCGGGCCTCTCGCAGAGGATTCTTTTTTCATAGTGGGTTGTGCAAGTCCAAGGATATCTCAAAGAGGTTACTTTGCAAACCCGTCCTGCAGCTCTCGGTAAACTGGCATTGAAGGTTGGCACTCGAGCGGACTTTCGATTTCCGTTTTAGCCGCGATAGATTAAGCTCGTTCCTGTATGGCAACCCTAAGCACGGCTGAGCCTGCCACCCCCCCAGCGCCCGCTAAAACCCGCGTGTTCGGCCGCGTATTCTGGACGCTCAACACCATCGAGATGTGGGAGCGGCTGGCGTACTACAACCTGCGAGTGATGGCTCCAATCTACATCATGCAGGCGGATAATCCGGGGGGGCTGCATCTGACGGCGGCGGATAAGGGAAGCATTTATGCCTGGTGGGCGGCCTTCCAATCGTTGTTGCCAATCGTCACAGGTGGTTTTGCCGATCGGCTGGGTTACAAGCGCACACTTGCTGGCTCGATCTCCATGATGATGGGCGGCTACTTGATGATCGCCTTCATGCGTGACCTTTCCTGGCTAAGCAATTACTGGGGATTTTTCGTAGCAGTGATGACGCTGGCCACCGGCACTGCCTTTTTCAAACCGAGCCTGCAAGGCTCGCTGGCGCAGAATCTGTCCAAGGAAAATTCCTCGGTCGGCTGGGGAATATTTTATTGGATCGTCAATGTCGGGGCTTTTATCGGCCATTACCTGCCGTCCATTTTGCTTACGCTGGGCGGGATATTGCCGGGATTTCTTCATGCCGCGGTCAACTCGAAGGAAGCCTGGCGGAATCTGTTTCTGGCCTCCGCGTTCTTCACCTCTTTCAACCTGGTCCTGCTGCTCACCTTCAAGGACATTCCTTCGGGCTCCTCGAAGACCGAATCATTCTGGCATGTGCTGTGGCGAACCTTGACCAACATTCTTGAACCGAGGCTGCTGGCGTTTATCGTCATTTTGTCGGGCTTCTGGCTGATGATGTATCAGTTGTGGGACCTGCAGCCGAACTTCATCGCCGATTGGGTCGATAGCCGGAATTTGGCCGCGGGCCTGCAGTGGCTGCCGACTCCGATGTATCACGCGCTGGTGCAGGAGACCGCTCGCGGTCCGATGATACCGCAACAGGTGCTGCTCAGCGCCAATTCGCTGTTCATCATCATCGGTGTAGTTGGCGTGGCCTGGCTGACCCGCCGGATGCGCACACTCGAGGCCATGTTCTGTGGGACCCTCCTGGCAACCATCGGCGTGCTCGTGGCCGGGTGGACGACCAGCGCCTATATGCTAGTCTTTGGCATTCTGTTTTTCTCGCTGGGCGAGATGATGACCGGGCCGAAAAAGATCGAATACCTCGGACTGATCGCGCCGCCGGGCAAGAAAGGATTGTATTTGGGCTACGTCAACATTCCGGTAGGAGTGGGTGTCTATGCCGGATCAAAAATTGCCGGCTACGTTTATGGTCACTACGGTGAAAAAGCGGTGCTCGCGCTGAAATACCTGGCTGAGAAGACACCGTTTGGCCAGGCTCATCCCTGGAACGGCGATGTGACCATGCTCGAAGCGGCCCTCGGCGTGAAGCGGACGGAAGCGATGACCAAACTGCAAGAGGTTACCGGCCTGGACGCCGTGAGCGCGACTCGCATGCTCTGGGACACTTACCACGTAAATGCCAAGGTCTGGATCCCATTCGCCGTCATCGGCCTGCTCTCGGCGGTCGCGCTCTGGATTTTTGGCCGCATGGCAAAACGCTGGAGCGATATGAATGCGTAAGGGTATGTCTGAAATGAGAAACTTCTTTCTCGCAGGCCTGGCTATCCTGATCTTGTCCAGCTCCCCGTTGCGGGTCGAAGCCGCTCGGCCGCCCAATGTCATCTTTATTCTGGCTGACGATCTCGGTTACGGCGACCTAGCGTGCTACGGACATCCAAGTTTCAAGACGCCAAACCTCGATCGCATGGCGGCCGAAGGCGCGCGACTGACACACTTTAATTGTCCCGCGCCTTTTTGCGCGCCGACCCGCGCTTCGCTGATGACCGGCCGCTATCCCTTCCGCTGCGGTCTGACCTCTAATCCGACTCCGGATTCCCTCCCCGATTCCGACAGGTTGGGGCTGCCGGTTTCGGAGGTCACGCTGGCGGAGCTCTTTCGGCGCGCCGGGTATTCAACCGGCATGGTTGGCAAATGGCACCTGGGCCATTCCAAGCCGGCATTTTATCCAACGCACCGGGGCTTCGAGGAATACTTCGGCATTCTTTACAGCAACGACATGCGGCCGGTTCAGATCCTTGAGGATGATAAGGTAGTGGAATATCCGGTGGTGCAGGCCACGCTCACGCAGCGCTACACCGAGCGGGCGTTGAAGTTTATCGACCGGAATAAATTCAAACCGTTCTTTTTTTACTTCGCCCACGCGATGCCCCACAAGCCGCTCGCAGCGTCGGAAAAGTACTATAAGAAAAGCAGTGCCGGTCTGTATGGCGATGTCATCGCCGAGCTCGACGCTTCAGTCGGCCAGGTGCTTGCGAAGGTCAAGGAGTTGGGCCTGGACGAACAAACGCTCGTCGTTTTCACCAGTGACAATGGCCCCTGGTTCGGCGGCAGCAGCGGCGGGTTGCGCGGCATGAAAGGCACAAGCTGGGAGGGCGGTTACCGCGTGCCGTTCATTGCTCGCTGGCCTGGAAAAATTCCCGCTGGCCACGTCAGCGCGGAACCCGCCATCATGATGGACCTGTTTGCGACGGCTTTGCAGGCTGCCGGCGTCGTGCCTCCCTCGGATCGGGTGATTGATGGCGCAGACATTTTGCCGCTGCTCACGTCGGATGCGAAAAGCCCGCATGAAGTCATTCTCGGCCATCAGGGCGCGAAGCTGGCGACGGTGCGCGATGCGCGTTGGAAATTGCACGTGCTTGCTGCCAATGATCGCCGGGACAGTTCGCGCCCGGGCGAACGCTGGATTGATGCGCGCGCGCCGGATGGTGTCACCCTCCTCGCGCCCCACGAACAATATCAACCCGCCGATTATCCCGGCCTGCGGTCAGGCGATGCTCCGGCAGCGATGGCGTTGTTTGACCTGCTCAACGATCCCGGCGAGCAGCATAACGTCGCCGACCAGCATCCCGTCGAGGTAAAACGCCTGAAGGCGCTGTTTGACGAGATGGCGAAGTAAGACCCAGGCGCCGATCAAAATCTCAAATTCCAAAACCCAAATCCCAAACAAATCTCAAATCCCAAACTCCAAAATGTTCACGAGCGCCTCTCTTTGAGAGTTAGAGCTTGGGATTTTTTTGGGATTTGGGTTTTGGGGTTTGAGGTTGAGCGCATCTTGATACCACCACCATCTTAAGTGCTGACCCAAAGCTCGTCCCAA
>CAYUPI010000005.1:0-193971 GCA_964446585.1 uncultured Verrucomicrobiota bacterium | reverse complement strand
AGAGGAAAATCAGCCTATGGTTACGGCGAATTTGCATTTTTTCACAGCTTCTGAGTGGCGCCGGCCAACACCGCAACATATGCAAACATAACGCCGTCCCGGCGTCCACTCCACCGCGCTCGTTGGGCGGTGATTCTAGAAATAATTCAAGTCGGCACATGGTTTCAGGGTTGTCGCAAGTCATGGTTTCCCGTGCACGGCATTGGTAGCGGGCCCGAACACCACAAAGACGGGGTCCTGGTAGGACTTCGTCAGCAGCCTTACCGGGCTCTTGTGCTCCCAGCTGCTGCGAAGCCGCCCGAAGTACTCTCCGATTCCCTTCCGCTCCAAAGCCACCCCGGCTCGCACCCGGCAGCCGTCCTCCGTTGGGGCATAGGCAATCGTGTAGCTTCCCGGGGTGTAGGCCACCGGGGGACTTCCGGGCACCGGTACTGTCCGCTCCGGCATCGCAACAAAGTAGAGGCTGTAGTTGGTCTCTTGTGCGCCGGGGATAGGGAAGACTTCGCCGAAGCTGCGGACTGTTCGCGGCTGAGCATTGGCGTCTACCGAGGCAGGCACGAGGCCTGCGCAGGTGACCTCCGCAGTTGGCGGGTCGGGGCGGAAGGTGACGAATTGCTGTCCGTTCGAGTACCACGCGGCAAGGACAAGGATCCGCGGCGCCGTCCCGCTTCGGGCACGGTGTGGCAGGCGCGTGCTCAGCGCGGCCAGCAGCGCGACCGACGCGACGAAGCCGACGAGCGACCAGGCCTTCAAGCCCGGTAATAGGCCCCTCGCCGCTGCTTCCGGCCCTTGCCGGTCTCTGTCGGCTGGGGGATCGGCGAAGCGAGTTCCGCACTCCCAGCAGTGGAGGGCGCCGTCCTCGCCTTCTCGTCCGCAGTAGGTGCAACGCTTCATGAGGCTTGTGGTCTCGCCCAACAGTACCAATGGGACAAACCGGCCATGATCGTCAATGTCTGAAAGACAAAAACATCTAGATCCAATCCTCCGAATGGCGGGCTTTAGTGTCAAGAGATGATTATTGAAATTTGTCCTTGCACTTTGGCGCAGGCGTTGCAAAGACAAAAGCATGCAAAATCCTTCGGTGGCCCAAGAAGCCACGCAGCCGGCCGCAGTCAATCTGAAGTCCCTGCTCCTGCCTGGCGTGCCGGAGGTCATTTTTGCCCATTGGCGCGAAACACTGCACAGTTCCGGCCTGCCGCGTCGTGTTGAGGCAGCCTACGAGAATGGCATTGGCCGTTTCCTTGAGTTCTGCACGCTGACGGCCCAGAGCGTGACGCGCCAGAGCGCAAGCAATTTTCTTTCCGACGCGCATCGGCAACAACTCGCGCCGCCCGATGGCCGGTGGGAGCAGGGATTGGACTGGTTTTTTGTCAATGGCCAGCACCGCTCGGCGCTCCAACCGGATGGCGTGCCATCAATCGGCCAGGCGGACACCGGCTGCACGCTATGGGAAAGAAGGATGGTCGAACGGCTGCGGCTGCAACATTATTCGTGGCGGACCGAGCAAACGTATCGCGAATGGGCGCGCCGCTTCGCCCAATACACAGGAAGCCCCGATCTGGCGCCGGCAACCGGCGAGCATATTAAAGGATTTCTCTCCGACCTTGCGGTGCGAGGGCGTGTTTCGGCCGCGACACAACGTCAAGCGCTCAATTCGCTGGTATTTCTGTTTCGCGAGGCTCTGGGGCGGGACGCGGGAGACCTGGGCGGCTACGAGGTCTCGCGCCGCGGGAGGCGGATGCCCGCCGTGCTGACGTGCTCGGAATGTCAGCGGCTTTTTGAAGCGCTCGAAGGGACCTCGCGGCTGATGGCCCAGGTGATGTATGGCGGGGGACTGCGCCTGACCGAAATGTTGCGCCTGAGGATCAAAGATGTGGATCTTGAACGGTGCCAGATTACGGTCCGCTTCGGCAAAGGGGAAAAGGATCGCATGACGGTCCTGCCTGCAAAGCTCGTGGAGACTCTGCGCGCCCACCGCGATCGGTTGCGCGGGCTCTATGACGAGGATCGAGCGGCAGGCATCGCGGGAGTGTGGCTCCCGGAGGCACTGGAGCGGAAATATCCGGGCGCAGGCAAGGCATGGGAATGGTTTTGGTGTTTTCCCTCCCGGAATCTGCTTCGTGACCCGCATTCGGGCCTGGAACGCCGCCACCATGTGCTGGATGCAACCTTTCAGCACGCGATTCGCCAGGCGATGAAGAAGGCGCGGCTCAACAAGCGGGTCACGCCGCACACGCTGCGGCATTCCTTTGCCACGCACCTGCTCGAGTCGGGAGCGGACATTCGAACCGTCCAGGATCTGCTTGGGCACGTGGACGTGTCCACGACCCAGATTTACACGCACGTGATGAAAAAGCCGGGCCTGGGAGTCAAGAGCCCATTTGATTCTCTGTGATTCGTCTCAAGTCCGCGGACCGGGCCGGTTGTATTCCTGGGTTGAAGTGTGCATCTTGTGGGCGTGTTTCCCAAACCATAATAATGCAACGGAGCGCGACCGGGCCCCGGTCGCAGCGCGTGGTGTACTCGAGAGTCCCTGGGATATTCCAACGCTATGCTGCCGTCGCGAGCGCTGCAGGCTGGGACGGCACGCGCTCCGCCCTCTGGGCAACACGCCCTGACGTCGGCGGCTACAAGGCATGAAAGTTGGAGCCTAGCCCCTGCCGCCTGCTTCCCGTTCCAGCAGCCGGGCCAGATACGCGAGTTCGGGTTCGTCCGGAAAAAATTTGAAGCCCAGCTCCAACATTTCTTTGGCGAGTCCATACTGCTTGTTACTGAGGCACGCTCGAGCCGCCACGCCGGCGAAATGCGCCGAGGACCTCTCCAAAGGTTTCTGAGCCGCGGCGGCGAGCTGGCCCAGGAGAATTCGACGAATGGTTTGGACCTGTTCGGAGCAATCGCGGTCCCCGCGCTGCACGGCCGCCCGAGCGCGGAACAACTCTTTTAATTCGTCGCTCGCTTTTGCGGGGAATTGGTCCTCGACCGGGGCGGTTTCGACTCGAAACAAACACGGGATTCCCGCGGTTGGGCCGCCGCCAGCAGCCGGCTGGCCGCTGTGCCGGGGTTGCAAACGGGGGATGAGCAGCCGTTGAAGTTCCGCATTCATGGTGGAATTCGTAAATGCGGCTCTCAACGATTCGTCGCTCAGGTTTATCAGCGTGTTGCGCTTCTCCGTCGAGGCCAGGCCGGCCTGCCACGTGCGCTCGTCGAAGCGGTCGATTTTCGATGCGATCGCTCCAATGTAAAACGCCAGGGGCGCCTCGTACTCCAGGACCGGGAAGGCGTCGGATTGAATCGGTCCGCTTCCAGGGATTGCGAACGCGGTGCGCTGCGACGCAAACTGGCGGGCAAGCAACGCTTCGGGCGTGCTCAAGCCGACCGAGGCCAGGTCCTGCCGAACCAACTCACGGCTATAGGCTTGTCGAAGAGTCTCCAACGACCAATTCCACGGCCCAGTCGAGCCAACGAGCAGGATGTCACCGCCGTTGGCATCCCAGATCTCGCTAAATGGAAAAACGGATTGAAACGTCCGGAGGACCAAATCAACAATCCCGTCATGCATTTCGTACACGTGGAACCACTGGACCATCAGCCCGCCGGGCTTGAGCCGGCCCGCAGCCAGCTCATAAAATTCCCGGCTGAACACGCTGCCAATACTCGCGAACCAGGGATTGGACGGTTCGCTGACAATCACATCATACGTCAGCGGATCGAGCTTCAGAACTGTGCGTGCGTCCTCGAGACGGATCCGGGTATGCGCGTTGGTGAGCACGCCCCGGTTCCAGGGGCTGAATAGTTTGCTCGCGCGCAAGACCGGGGCGCAGTTCTCCGCCACAGTCAGATGCTCGATCGGGTGGGCCAGGACCGCGCCGGCCGTGATTCCGCTGGCCAGTCCCAAAATGAAAACGTCCTTGCTCTCGGGCCGCATCAGGAGCCCCAAATGACCCAGGAGCATTTGCGTGCTCAAATCCCCATGGTTCGAGGCTTCGGGTTTGCCGCTAATCCGCAAGCCGAGATCGGCATCCGGGCCTTGGCCCCCGCTCTGTTCGACACTCACCGTGGCATCGGCCGCGTCTTCGTAGAAAACGATCTTCACCTTCATCTTCCGGTCGGCCATCTCGTTGGGATCGACGTAGCTGTCGCGATTGCGAAATACTCCCGAACTGAGGACGTACCGCCACCCTTCCCCGCCCAGAACGCAAGAGAGCACCAAAGCGCCGCCGAGCAACCCTGAGGCGCCAGCAAAGGCCGTTCTGCGTCCGCGCAAAGCCAGAACCGCGACCGCGACACAAAGTGCCAGAGCCAACAGATTGAACGCGTTCCGCACCCCGGCGACGGGCATGATGATGAATCCGGTGAGCAACACTCCAACGACCGCTCCCAGCGTGTTCCACGTCAACAAACGGCCGACGCGATTGCCCAGATCATGGCCGCGTTCGGCGCTTAGCCGCATGGAGAGCGGCAGCACGGCTCCAATGAGCGCAGCCGGCAACCCCAAAATAACTATCGAAAATCCGGCCGCCAGGATTTGATAGAAGCGGTAACCCACGGGCGTCCGGCCCAGGCCGGTGAGCGCATGACGGTAAGCATCGACCCATTGCTCGATGCCCAGGACCAACACGCCGACGATTCCAGCGGCGCTCAACAACAAAATGAAGATCAAACTTTCGCTTCGCCATTGCTTGAGCCGAGGTGAGGCCACCGCAGCGCTCCCGACGCCGATGCCCAGGATGAAGCCCATAAGCACAATGGCAAACGCCTGGAGCGAGGCGCCAAAGATCAAAGTGAGCGAGCGGGAAGCGAGAACCTCCAGACCCATTGAGACTCCACCTGTTACCGCGACCAAGAGGACCAATCCGCCGAGAGCAATGGACGAACCTGTGCTGTCACCTGGCGGCACTGCGGGGAAGGTCGGGGACATGGTCGAGCGTACTTGCAGTTGGCGGGACAACCCAAGCGCAATGAAGCCAATAATGACATTAGCCAATGCCGTCATTTGCAGTGTGGAGACCATCCCCAGCGAGCGGATGAGTACGAACCCGGCGAGCCAGGCGCCACCGACCGCTCCCAGACTATTGGTGGAGTAGAACCGAGCGGACCGGCGCGCGGCGTCGCTTGTCTGTTTCTGCAACCAGGCCGAGAGCAGCGGAAGCGTGCCGCCCATCAACACGGTAGGCAAAAGAAGCAAGCCAATGCTCAGCACCGCCTTCACCAGCAGCAACCAGCCCGCGTGTTCGAAAAGCCTCGAGCCGGCAGCCACGAAAAGCCAATCCGCCCCCTGATAAATGCGGCTGAAGCAAAACGCATACAAACCAATGATCACCTCCAGGAACCCGTAGGCGGCCAGCGGTTTTTCGAGCAGGTCGGACCGCGCACCGATCAAGCGATTGCCCAGCGCCAGGCCACCCATGAAAACGGCCAGCACGATTGTCTGCGCGTAGATGGTGCTGCCGAACAGGAGGGACAGGTACTTGGACCAAACGACTTCATAGACCAGCGCCGTTGCGCCGGAGCAGAAGAACAGAAGCAAGATCATAGCAATCGTTCGTTCATTATTGAGCTCGGAAGCAATGGTTCAGAGCTGGGACGTAGTTCTTTATCCACTGGGTAGCGGTGGAACAAGCGATTTCCATGCCAGAAATTTGACTGCCGAATCTAAGAGCGTATTTCAAAATTGTAGGAGCCGAGGTAACGGGGCTCACTTCTTCAACCGAGAATGAAGCATTTCCATAAGAATTTGAGCCTCGTTACCCCGGCTCCTACGATGCGCACCGATTTTCAAAACACGCTCTAAGGCGGACTGAGGCCCAGTCCCTGCGAGCGCCAGCACAAAGCAACGGTGTTGGGCGGCTATCGAGCACCCAACACTGCCAGATACACCTCCCGGATCACCCGTCTCGACGCCGCAACGGCTGCTCGAAATGCCTCAGGCGTGGCGAAGCCGCAGCGGACCGATACCCGGTAGTATGGCGCAGGATCATCGGGCAACACCGTCTCGCCCTCATAACTCCAGCGGCGGAGGATGCCCTCAATCCCGCGGAGCCTTCGGTAAGCCTCGATTAACTCATCGGCTCTAGGCAAAACGCCGGCTGTTCTGGCTCGCAGCAACGCGGCCAAGGTGTTGGGCTCTTGCCAGCCGTTCTCCAGGCTCAGGACTTGCGCGATGAACTCCGCGTCCATCAGTCCGCCCCGCCCAGTCTTGATTGCCAACTCGTCTTTTCCGGGCGGCGTTCGCTCCTTCTCGATCCGCATTCGCATTTGGTGGATTCGTTGCTTCCAGTCCGAGGCATAGGCAGCCGGCGGCTGAGCCGGAGCCTTGAAGCTGGCGAGGTTGGCCGCCAATTCGCGAAATCGCTCACCCACCACCGGGTCGCCGGCTACCGGCCGCACACGCGTCAGGGACTGAATCTCCCAGAGCTGCGCGCGCTGGCGGTAATATTCCGCGAAGGCCTTCGATGTATTGACCAGCAGGCCTTTCTCGCCGTCGGGCCGGAGGCGCGCGTCGGTGTGGAAGACAAGGCCGTCCGGGGTGCGTGTCGAAAGCAGATCGAGCACTTCGATGGCCAGGCGGGCGAGCCGCGGCAGGTTCTTTGCTTTCGAATCGGCCACGAAAACAATGTCCAGATCTGAACCGTAATCGATTTCCTGACCGCCGAGCTTGCCCAGGCCGATAATCGCAAACGGCGGCTTCGCCAGGCGATACTTGCGCAGCACGACTTGAAGCGCGTATTGGAGGCAGGCATCCGCCAGCGCGGACAATTCGCTGAGGTACTGCTCGAACTCGGCCAGGCCGAGGATATCGCGCAGCCCGACGCGTATGAGTTCCGCCTGATGGTACCGGCGCAGCCACTGATGCTGGTCTGCATCGGCCAGGCCATGCCGCAAGTCCCGCAAGGTTTCTTCCGCCGATTTGCGCTGGCGCAAGCGGCCGCTCGTGACCAGCTCGTCCACGAGGTCAGGCGTGCGAATCGCCCGCTCCGCGAGAAATTCTGACCGGTCGAACAAGAGCACGAGCAACTCGAAGATCGCCGGGTTGCTGTTCCACATTTCAAAGAGGGTTGCGCGCGCGCCGTAGGCGGCGATGAAACTGTCCAGCCGAGTCACAACTCGATCCGGATCCGAGAGCGGCGCAGTCAATCCTTGATCGCCAGCATTCATGCGTTGCTCGCGGACCACCCGCCGCTGCCGTCCACGGCACAGGCCGAACAGCCTCGGCAATAATTGGCACGCCAGTTCCTTCGTGCGCGGCGAGACATGCACGTACCCCGGACCCTCGACGAACTCGCGCAGCACGCGAAACGCACTGTCAATGTCTTTGAAACCATGATCAGCCAGGATTTTCTTCCATTCCTCCTCCGCGCCTTGGAACTCGCGCGGGAATTCTGAGCCGTTTTCACTCCTGGGAACTTCGGCCTTCAAGGCCTTGTCGAAAAGCCGACGAACGTGACGCGTATGCTCCCGGTAGGCCGTCTCGAACGCCTTCAACGTCGGAAGTCCCATCAGTTTCGCCAGCCGCTCGCGCGTGGCATGGTCGGCGGGAACAGTGTGGGTCTGGAGATCGTGATCCATTTGCAGGCGATGCTCGAGGTCGCGCAGGAAGCGATAGGCCTGGACCAACAACCGGGCCTCATCGGAACCGAGCAGCTCGTACTGCACGAGCTTCCGAAGGCACGGCAAGGTTTGGGTCCCTTGAAGAAATGGCTGGCGTCCGGCGTGCAGCAATTGGAACGCCTGCGCGATGAATTCAATTTCCCGGATGCCGCCGCGGCCCAATTTGACGTTTCGTTCCAGCTCCCCTGCCCTGACGACTTCATTTTCAATCCGCCGTTTCATCGCTGCGACTTCACGCAGCACGTTCTCATTGATCGAGCGCGGATAGCGGAACGGTTGTACCATTTCGAGGAATTCGGCCGCCAGCCCGTGATCGCCGGCCACCGGGCGCGCCTTGATTAACATCATTCGTTCCCAGGTCTGGCCCCATTGCGCATAGTAATTCTCGTAACCGGCCAGCGACCGGCTGAGCGGGCCGGCATCCCCTTCGGGCCGCAACCGCACATCGATCCGATAAAGCATTCCTTCGGGCGCCAGCCGCGTCACCTCGGCGACAAACGCCTCGGCCAGCCGGTTGAAAAACTGGTGATTGGTCAGCGTCGCTCGAGTTGCTGCGATAGATTGCCCAGGAGCGCGGGAGCTTCTCCCTCTCCCCCGGGGAGAGGGTTGGGGTGAGGGGACGTCTTCAAGGTTTCCCGGGCGTTCCTTAAAGACATTTCCTTCCTCCTCATAGACAAAAATCACGTCCACGTCCGAGCTGTAATTCAGTTCCTCGCCGCCCAGCTTGCCGAGGCCAATGACAGAGGCGGCCGTTGGCTGCCACCGCCCTCTGGCATCCTGGTGCCAGGGCTGACCATGGCGCTCGGTCAATTGCAACCAGCAAATCCGCCAAACACTTTCCAGGCAGACATCAGCGAGATCAGAGATTTCCTGCGTGATTTCCTCCGGATGACCCGGCCTTGCTAGGTCGCGCGAGCCGATGCGCAGACGCTCGCGCTCCTTGAATTGCCGCACGCGCGCGAGCGCCGCTCCGAATTCGCGCTTTTGCAACAGCGGTTCCAGCCAGGTCTGGACTTCTTTGAGCAGCCCTTGTTTCCGGCGAGGGAAACGGAGCGCCTCCGGATCCACTGATGACAGCCAATCGGGATGACCGATTAGCAACGCGCTCAAAGCGTGGGAACCACTGAGGAGTGCCGCGAGCATCCGCGCTTGCTCGGCCGATGCCTGCTGCACCGCGGGACCGGCACTGGTCGTCGCCAGCAGGTCCAAAAAATGCCGGCAGCGCTTAGGATCGGCGCACTGCTGGATCGCTTTGGTCCAGGCCCGGAGCTTCATGGGTGTTTGGAGCCACTGTTTCGAGCACGACTTGCGCCTGGATTCTTCGCTGCTCCACCGGTTTGAATTTGGTGAACAAACCGCGCCAGAAGCCGACTCCATACAGGAGGTGCGAGAGGACTATCATTGGGATTGCCGCGAGGCTCCGGACCAGGTGGCCGCGGGTGGCCAAAGCCGCGGCTTGCCCCAGCACCAGCAGGGCATAGAGCGTTGAAGGAATCAGGACGACGAGTCGGGAGGATGCAAGACCGGGCAGAAACGGCCCCACCAGCCAGCACGCGAGCACGGCCAACAAGTACAGACAAAATAGCGGAGGAACAAAATTCAGCGCCGAGCCCGGCGTCGGATGCAAGCGGAATTGCTCAGCCCGGCCGCGGCCATAGGTCTGGAGCATTTTCGCAAAGGCCTTCAGGCTGGGGCGGGGCCGGCGATAGACGAAAAACTCCGGATCGTAAATTAGCCTGCCCCCGCGCTTTTGCAGTTCGTCCATCAGCGCATTCTCCTCGTTCGGATAGAGCGCCTCGTTGAACCCGCCCAACTCAAGGAGCGAGTTGCGGCGCGCGACCAGGTTGCACAGGATGAGTTCTTTTTCGCTCGTTTCACGCTTCCGGCCGACCCGCGTGTAGCGCGCGCGGCTCGGCCCGAACGCCAGCCAACTGCCCAACACCAGCGCGAACACCTGCTCCAACCCCGGCGCTTCCGGCGGACAACAGTTCGGACCGCCGACCATTTTGACTTCAGGAGCGGCGAAGTGAGCGACGACCAGTCGGAGGTTCGACGTCGGCGGCACCGAATCATCGTCCAGAAAATAAATCAACTCGCCGCGCGCGGCATTGAGTCCCGCGTTCCGCTGAACGGAGGGTTGCCTGCCGCGCGCCACGAGAATCTCCAACTTCTCGCGCGGGTAGTCCAGGGCGCGGCTGGCGGTCACTGCTTTGATTTCAGCCTGGTCGGGGCGCGCCGGGATCAAGACAGTCACGCTGGGCAAATTCTCACTCACGCGCCAGAAACTAAAGTTCAAGGTCCGAAGTTCAAAGTTCAAAGTTCAGAGTTCCTTCCGGAAGAGAATCTCTTTGACACACGTCGCGGCTCCAAATTAGATTGGCATCGCTCCGGATGGGGTCGTAGCTCAGTTGGTAGAGCGCCTGAATGGCATTCAGGAGGTCAGGGGTTCGAACCCCCTCGGCTCCACCATCCATTCAGAGCGTCCGATTGAGGAAATTGACTTTCATCCAGGAGCCGCGTGGGGTAAGCTTTTCACAGTGAAGACGCTGTTCGATTACCAAGTCGTTTGCCGGCGGGATGACAACGGCAGCTTCGTCGCCTACGTTCCGGCCATCAATGGTTGTCATGCAATTGGAGCCACGTTGGAGGAGGCGCAAAAGGAACTTCAGAACGTCTTCGACATGATCGTAGAGGAATACGCCGAAAGCGGCAAGCCGCTTCCGAACGACGTGCAGCTCACGATCGCGCATGCCTGCTAAGGCGAAGGAGTTGATGCGCGCTGCGGAGAAGCTCGGGTTCGTGCGCACCCGCCAGAAAGGCAGCCACTCGCGTTGGCAGCACCCGGACGGCCGGGCTACGACAATACCGGTCCATCCCGGCACCGAAATTGGTGGCTGGCTTTACCGCGAAATCCTTAAGCAAATAGGAATTAGCGAGGAAGAATTTCGCAAGCTCCGCTGAGACGTCTCCGCACGCAGTCGGAGTCGCGGAGAGCCCCCTGAAGGGCAAGTCAGAGGTCCGGCGCACCCAGACGGCAAAGACATTAAGGGACGGAGTCAGACGAATGCGGCGTAATCGTTTACAGAAACGGGGCAGTCAAGAAACATTTGCCTGAATGGCATTCAGGAGGTCAGGGGTCCGAGCCCGCTCGGCTCCACCATCAGAAATTTCGAAACCTTTCCGCCTTTCTTTTTGAGGTTGACGGCCAGCAGCGCGCTCCTCAAAGTCAGTTGGTCATGCTTCGTCTATCTACCGCCAAGTTCACCGCCAGCACCCTTCTGATGGCGAGTCTGACAGCGACGGTTCGGGCCGCTCAAGCCCCATCGACCGCCAGCGCCGAAGGCGTCATAATCACGCAACTAACCGACCGGCTGCGTGTCGAGATCAACGGCCAGCTTTTTACCGAGTACTACTTCGCCAACGTGCCGCGGCCCTATTGTTACCCTCTCATCGGTCCGGGAGCGGCGGCCATGACGCGGAATTGGCCAATGAAGGACACTCCCGAAGATTCCCATGACCATAAGCACCACCGCTCGCTTTGGTTCGCCCACGGTTCGGTGAACGGCCAGGATTTTTGGTCGGAGGACAAAGCGTTCGGCAAGATCGTGCACGACAGTTTCTCAACCATTCAGTCCGGCAAAGCATCCGGCATTATCCAGTCGCGCAACAAATGGGTTGCCGCGGATGACAAAGTCATTTGCACCGATGAACGGAACCTGCGGATCTACAATACCGGGAGCGACCATGATCGCATGTTCGATTTCGAAATCACACTGCACGCCGCCAACGGGGAGCTGACTTTTGGCGACACGAAGGAAGGCACGATGGCCATGCGCCTGGCCGAAACGATGCGCCTCAAAGGCAAGGTCGGCCACGGTCACATTGTCAACAGCAACGGTGTTCGGGATGAGGAAACCTGGGGCAAACAAGCCGACTGGTGCGATTATTTTGGCCCGGTGGATGGTAAGACCGTGGGTGTAGCCATCTTCGACCATCCCCAAAACCCACGGCATCCGACCTGGTGGCACGTTCGTGATTATGGTTTGTTTGCCGCCAATCCCTTCGGAAAACATGATTTCGAAAAACTGCCCGATAAGGCGGCCGGGAACCTCACTGTGGCCGCCGGCAAAAGCGTCACGTTCCGCTACCGCTTTTATTTGCACGAAGGTGACGAGCAGCAGGCCAAAGTCGCGGAAAAATATAAGGCATACGTTGAATCGTCGAATCGTTGAATCGTTGAACCGTTGAACCGTTGAATCATTGAGCCGATAAATGAGTCAATTGAGTTAATTGGGTCAAACAGGGAACGGCTCGGCGGGCGCTGCTTCAGCCATGTCCGTTTCGCCACGAAACCTATGAAAAGCAAACTTAATCGCCGCAGTTTTCTTAAAACTACACTCGTTTCAACCACCTCCTTCAGCCTGTTCCCGGCGCTGGCCGCAGAGAATGGCCGGCTAGTGACCGCCTCGGCATCCGCTGTCACCCGCGTCATCGGCGCCAACAGCGAGATCCGTTACGCCGTCGCAGGCTTCAACGGGCGAGGCCGCAGCCATCTCGAAGATTTGAGCCGGATCAAAGGCACGCGCCTGGTCGCGCTGTGCGATGTCGATCGCAAGGTTCTGGATCGGGAGCTGGACAAGTGCAAAACGAATGGCGAGAAGGTCGAGGGCTACACCGATATTCGAAAGCTGCTCGAAAACAAGGATATCGACGTCGTGACTTTCGCGACACCCAACCACTGGCACTCCTTGGGCTCGATCTGGGCCGTGCAGGCGGGAAAAGACGTTTACGTGGAAAAGCCAGTCTCGCACAATGTGTGGGAAGGCCGGCAGCTTGTCAGGGCGGCGCGAAAATATGATCGTATCGTCCAGGCCGGCACCCAGTCGCGGTCCAGCAGTGGAATCGCCGAGGCAATTGCGTGGGTGCGCGAAGGCCACATCGGAAAAATCCTGCGAACACGCGGTCTTTGCTACAAACGCCGGCCCAGCATCGGCAAAGTCTCAGGCCCGCAGCCCGTTCCGCCCTCCATCGATTACGATTTGTGGTGCGGACCGGCGCCGAAGGAACCGCTCATGCGCCAGCGGCTCCACTACGATTGGCACTGGGTGTGGCCCACCGGCAACGGCGACCTGGGCAACCAGGGTATTCACGAGATGGACGTCGCCCGCTGGGTGCTGGGGGTGAACGAGCTTTCTCCGCGGGTCCTGAGCATTGGCGGCCGGCTCGGATACGAGGATGATGGCACGACACCCAACACGATGATCGTATTTCACGATTACAAACCTTCGCCCCTGGTCTATGAAGTGCGTGGATTGCCTTCCGCCCACGGGTCAGGAAAGATGGACGAATACCACGGCGCCAGCATCGGTATCGTGACGGACTGTGAAGGGGGCATGATGGTGATTCCAAGCTATAACAGCGCGACCATCCACGATAAAGATGGCAATGTGATCAAGAACTTCCGCGGCGGCTCCAGTCATTTTGCAAATTTCATCGATGCTGTCCGCAGCCGGAAGCACACCGATCTAAAGGCTGACATCCTTGAAGGCCATCTTTCGAGCGCGCTCTGCCACACGGCTAATGTTTCCTATCGCCTTGGTCAAAAGCATTCGCCCGAAGAAATTAAGGATGCGATCAAAGATAACAGCGAGCTATCCGAGATGTTGGGCCGGATGGAGGAGCACCTTGCGGTGAATCAGGTGGACCTCCGAAAATCGCCCGCCACGTTGGGACAGGTCTTGAACATGGATCCGAAAACCGAGACGTTCCTGAAGCATGCCGGGGCGAACCGACTGTTGACGCGGGAATACCGCGCGCCGTTCGTCGTGCCGGAGGAAGTTTGACCTGCGCCGGTACTGGCGTCCCTGCCCTGACTGACGCCTCAGTTCGCCGACGACTACTCGCGAGACTGGCTAAACAATCGGGGAAACACTGATAAAGCCATGATTGCGCGGACCACTCTTAGGCCCAGGCACGTTTATTTGATGTCCAGCGGCGACCTCCGCCTCTCCGCCAACCAGAAATGCTGGCCTGAGCAGGCCAGGATGGAGGCCGTATTATCAAAGGCTGTGCGGAGCGAAGGCTGGACGGTGGTGCGGGCGCACCCATTCGATAAGAACAAGAAGCATGGGTTCATCGATTCGCAGAGGATGGGAATGCAGGTTTTTCGAGTGCTCGATCCTAGTGCGCCACTGATTGTCGCCGAATGTGTCTGGCAGTACAGCCATCATGTCCTTGCCGGGTTGTTCACCCATCGCGGGCCGATTTTGACCGTAGCCAATTGGAGCGGCACCTGGCCGGGCCTGGTGGGCATGTTGAATCTGAATGGTTCAATGACCAAGGCCGGCATCCGTTACAGCACCTTGTGGAGTGACGATTTCAGCGACCACTTCTTCCGCGATGGCCTGCGCCGGTGGCTCGCCGATGGCGCAGTCGCTCACGATCAAAGCCATGTGAAGGATTTGCGTTTGCTCAAGCTGCCGGCCGCCGACGAACTGCTGGGCAAACGCGCGGCGCGACAACTCAAGCAGCAAAAAGCCATCCTGGGTGTCTTCGACGAAGGCTGTATGGGAATGTTCAACGCAATCATTCCCGATGAGTTGCTGCACCCAACCGGGCTATTCAAAGAACGCCTCAGCCAGTCCACGCTTTATGCCGCGATGCAGCAAGTCAGCGACGCTGAATCGCGTAAAGTTCTGACTTGGTTGCAGCGAAAGGGGATGACCTTCCGCTGGGGCCATGATGAGGAAACCGAGTTGACCGAAACCCAGACTTTGCAGCAGTGCAAAATGTACGTCGCCGCACTGCGCCTGGCGGACGAATTCGGCTGTGCCGCGATCGGCATTCAGTATCAGCAAGGGCTTAAAGATCTCGCTCCGGCCAGCGACCTTGTTGAGGGCTTGCTCAATAATGTGGACCGTCCGCCCGTGACTGCTGCTGGCTCCGGCCGTGTGCTCTTTGCGGGCGAGGCCCTGCCCCATTTCAATGAGGTCGATGAATGCGCCGGCCTTGATGGACTGGTCACCTACCGCCTTTGGCGGCAGTTGGGGTTCCCGCCTGAAAATACATTGCACGACCTGCGCTGGGGGCAGCACTATCGCGGCGATGGCGTGAACGATTATGTCTGGGTCTTTCTGATTTCAGGCGCTGCACCGCCAGCACATTTTATCGGAGGCTATCGAGGCGCCGTTAGTGAGCGGCAGCCGCCGATGTATTTCCGGCTCGGCGGCGGCACCGTCAAAGGCATTTCCAAGCCCGGTCACATCGTGTGGAGCCGCGTCTTCATCATGGATGGCCGACTGAACTGCGATCTGGGCGTGGCGGAAGTCGTCAAACTGCCCGGGAAGGAGACTGAGCGGCGCTGGCGCGAGACGACGCCCCAATGGCCAATCATGCACGCAGTGCTCGATGGCATCACGCGCGACCAAATGATGGCCCGGCACAAGTCCAATCACATCCAGGTCGTCTATGCTCCGACCGAGAGACAGGCCCACCGCGCCTGCCGAATCAAAGCCGCCATGATGGCGGAACTGGGATTAGAAGTACATCTGTGCGGGAATGTCCATTTGGCTTGATGCAGTCTCCAATTCGCTGCCTTGCTGCCAGACAAACGAAGGGCCAGATGAAGTTCGAACTTTACAAAGACGCGGCGCTGACGCGCGATCTGCCGGAGGTACGGTTGAGGCGCGGCGACATTGTCAAGTTGGTTGAGCATCACACCGCCCGCGATGGCGAGGAGGGCTACAGCGCCGAGGTTTTCAACGCTATCGGCGAGACCTTGACCGTCATCACCGTCCCGGAATCCGCTCTCCAACCTTTGCGGGAGGATGAAATCTGCTGCGTGCGGACCTTGGATTAATTCTCAAATTCTAACTCTTGCCGCAGCAATGTTTGTACTTCTTGCCGCTGTTGCACGGGCAAGGATCGTTGCGGCCGACTTTTGGACCGGCGCGAACAGGCCGGGCTTTTTCCACGGCCGCGGCGGCTTCGCTGACGATATCGCTGCCTTTGGGCGCTCCCTTAGCGCCCGGCGCCGAGGCGGCAGAATCCGTGCCGGTGCTCGTGCCACCGAACGCGCTGGTGGACTGATGCATCGTCTGCTGCGGAATGTTATGGAGGAAATTCTCGAACGCTCTCAGGCTGGAGGCGCTGCGGAAGATGTTATGGCAAATCTCGGTCTTGATGTTGACCATGAGCTCCTCGAACATCTTGAACGCCTCGGCCTTATACTCGATGAGGGGATCGCGCTGACCGTGCGCCCGAAGGCCGATGCTGTAACGGAGGCTGTCCATCTCGTAGAGATGCTCCTGCCACAACTTGTCAATCGCGGTGAGGATGGTGTAACGCTCCACCTCCTTGAGCGCTTCCGGATTCTCGAAGCTGATCTTCAGCTCGTAAGCCTTGCGCACGCTGTCGGAGATGAAGTTGCACGCCGCGAACTGCGCCGCACTGAAGCCGTTATAGATTGAATCGGGAAGCGGTTCCTCGGTGCCTGATTCCGCCGCCTTGATGATCTCGGCTTCGGGCATGCCCAGAGGAAAGTTCAGGTTCACCCAGTCCGAGAGCGCCCGGACTTTCCATTCGCTTATTTCCGCCTCGGCGGTGAACTGTTCGACCTTCTGGATAACGACCTCCTCCATGATGTCCATCAACCGGTCGCGAACATCCTGGGAGTGAATGATTTCGTTGCGGAAGCCATAGACGACTTCGCGCTGCTTATTCATCACGTCGTCGTATTCGAGCGTGCGCTTTCGGATTTGGAAATTGTGCTGCTCGACGCGTTTTTGGGCCTGCCCAATCGAGCGGTTCAGCAGCGGGTGTTCCAACTCCTGGTCTTCCTCCAGACCCATTTTTTCCATGTACTTGACGATGCGATCGGAGCCGAACAACCGCATCAGATCGTCTTCGAGCGAAATAAAGAAATGTGAGGAGCCGGGATCGCCCTGGCGGGCGCAACGGCCGCGTAATTGCCGATCGATCCGCCGGGCTTCGTGGCGCTCCGTTCCCATAACGTGCAAGCCGCCGATCTCGGCCACACCCTGCCCCAGTTTGATGTCGGTCCCGCGTCCAGCCATGTTCGTGGCGATGGTGACGGCCCCGCGCTGGCCGGCGCGCGCGACGATCTCGGCTTCCTGCTGGTGGAACTTGGCGTTCAGCACCGAGTGAATGATCCCTTCGCGCTTGAGCATGCGTGAGAGATGCTCGCTGACTTCCACCGAAATTGTGCCGACGAGAATCGGCCGGCCTTTGCCGTGGATTTCTTTGATCTCCCGCAATGCCGCGCCGTATTTTTCGCGCTTGGTCTTATAGACCGAATCATTCGCATCGGAACGAGCCACGGGCTTGTTGGTCGGAATGACCAGGACGCCGAGCTTGTAGATGTCGAGAAACTCGGAGGCTTCGGTTTCCGCCGTTCCGGTCATGCCGGCCAGCTTTTGGTAAAGGCGGAAATAATTTTGAATTGTGATGGTCGCCAGGGTCTGAGTCTCCCGCTCGATGGTGACGTCCTCCTTGGCTTCAACAGCCTGGTGTAAGCCATCGCTCCAGCGTCGGCCGGTCATCAACCGGCCCGTGTTTTCGTCCACGATGATGACCTTGTTATCCTGGACGACGTATTGCACGTCCTTTTCATAGAGGCAAAAGGCCTTGAGCAATTGCGAGATCGCGTGAATGCGCTGGGCCTTGGTCTCGAACTCCTGCTGCACCTTGGTTTTAGCCTCGAGCCGCTTGCGCGGATCGGCCTCCGCGCCGGTATCGATTTCGTGCAAGGCGGTGGTCAGGTCCGGCAACATGAAGGCATCCGGGTCTTTGGGGCTGAGAAAATTGCGCCCTTTTTCCGTCAGGTCGGCCTCGTGACTCTTTTCGTCGATCGCGAAGAAAAGCTGTTCCTTCTCGGCATAGAGCTCGACTTTCTTCTGATCCGCATGAAGCTGGAGCTCGGCCTGGTTCATCAGGCGCAGGTTCTCGGGATTTTCCAGCACCTTGAGTAATCCGGCCGACTTGGGCTGGCCCACCTTGACTCGATAGAGCAGCAGGCCCGCTTCGCGCTCAATGGCCTGGGCATCCTGCACATTCGAACCGTCTTCGGGGTTCAGCTTGGCCAGCAACTGTTCCGCCTCCGCAAGGAAACGGTTACACAGCCGTTCCTGGGCCTGATAGATCGCTTGGACCTGTGGCTTGAACAGCCCATATTGTTCGTCGTAGGTGACCACGGATGGACCGCTGATGATGAGCGGGGTTCGGGCTTCATCTATGAGGATCGAGTCCACTTCGTCCACGATGGCGTAATAATGGCCGCGCTGGACCTGTTCCTCCTTGCGCGACGCCATGCCATTGTCGCGCAAGTAATCGAACCCGAACTCGGCATTGGTGCCGTAAGTGATATCGCAATTGTACTGCTCGCGGCGGACATTGGGCGGCTGATCGTGCAGAATGCAGCCGACCGTCAGGCCAAGGAACTTATAGACCGCTCCCATCCATTCACTGTCGCGCGCGGCGAGGTAATCGTTCACCGTAACGACGTGGACCCCTCGACCCGTCAACGCGTTGAGATAGACCGGCAGCGTCGCAACCAGCGTTTTGCCTTCGCCGGTGGCCATTTCCGCAATCTTGCCAGAGTGCAGCGCGTACCCGCCAATAAGCTGGACATCGAACGGGACCATTTCCCACTTGAGCGGATGCTCGCGCACGATGATCTCCGTGCCCCAGAGGCGGCGGCAGGCATTCTTCACAACCGCAAAGGCATCCGGCAGGATTTCGGTCAGCCGCCGGGCCAGCTCCACATTGTCCTGGATTTTGGACAACTCTTCCTTCCAGGCGGCCGCTTTCTGGCGGAGCGCTTCATCGGGAAGCTGTTGCAGTTCGGATTCGAGGGCGTTGATCTTCGCCACGAGCGGGCGCAGGCGTTTGACCTCGCGCTCGTTTTTCGATCCGATAAATTTCTTAACGATGTAACCGATCATGATCTGCTCTAAAAACCGCCAAACGCGACGGATTCAGTGGTAAGTCGTCAAAGGCACTAGAATAGTACGCCGTAGGGGCGAAAACACAAGCGGCCAGAAGTGGGCCTTCGGCGGACGGCCTGCCGGAGCGACAAGTGCCGGAGCCGAGTTCCAGCCAGATTCTGTTCAGGTGGCAAACAAGGCGAGCTGTGTCTAGGCAGGTTCCTTGTCTGAACCGAGACTCTCCACGTAAGCACGAGCACAGTGAAAGCAATCATGAAACGAGATCCATTGCATCAAGGCGGCCCCGCTCTTGGACTTCCTGGGCTTTGTGGCCTGGACTCCGCCACGATCTTCATCCACGCAAACCAGCGGCCCGTCCCCCTTCCGGCGCCCTTCATCACAAATCTGTCTCAGATTTTCTGAAATGAATCAAAGTAAGTTCGTATCCGAGAAAATCATATGAACGCAAAGAAGTATTCGGCTCAACCAAAGAATAACCGCCATTTCCTTTATCAGCCTGCTGGAGCACGACGGGCTGAGACAGCGGTGTTCGCCACCCTGGGATTCCTGGCAGTGGTTAGCATTTCGATTGCCGTCGTCTGGGGTTCGGTTCCTGCGGGATCGAAGGAAGACCCGATGGCGGGCTTGCGGAATTTGCCGATGGTAAAATATGTCAGCTCCGGCCAACTGGCTGCCGACGCGCGCACCCTGGCGGCAATGGTCCATTACATCCTCGAATCGGATAAGCCTGCGGAAACTAATGTCGTCGAGCCAGGACCAATCTCAGGGAACCTCGCAATGCCGACGAACACCGCCCCGGGGGAGCCGAGAGCATAGCGGGTGTCTCAGGCTATGCAGGAGAAGGCAAGCCGGCGCTGTCACCTGGAGCGACCGGGGGCAGAGTTCGCGCTCTGCGGAAGCTGCGCCAGAGATGGAGCGGCAAAAGTCCGAGGCCGATGAGCGCAAGCTGGCTGGCGACGAACCCGACCAGCCATTTGAAGGCGGCGTCCATGAAGCCATAGGAGTGCAGGCCGATGCCGAGCATGTTGACGCCGAACCAGGAGAAGCTGGTGACGATGTTGCCAAAGACCGCGAGGTTCGCCAGGCCGCGGTCGCGGACCAGGCCGCCCCAGCGGGCGTGGAGAATCAGCGCGTTCCACAAAACGATCAAGAGCGCGCCATTCTCCTTGGGGTCCCAGCCCCAGAAACGGCCCCACGACTGGTCGGCCCAAATACCACCCAGGACCGTGCCAACGAAGCTGAACAGCGTCGCGAAGCAAACTATGCCGTAAATCATCTTACTGAGGACTTTACCCAGTTCCGGGCCACCGCCCGCGCCGGCGGGACCTCGCCTCAACTGCACCTTCAACTGCGGAGTGAACAGGCCAAGGCCGATATAGATGATCGCCAGCAGCCCGGCGCCGAATGTCGCGGCGTACCCCAGCGTCACAACCACGACGTGCGTCGCGAGCCAGAAATTTGTGTCCAGCACCGCGCGAAGCATTTCCATCGTGTCGCCGCCCAGGGCCAGGTTATGCGCTATCAGCAGAGTGACGAAGCCCGAAAGCGAGGCCACGATGCAACCAATGCTGACGCGATAGATCCTTTCTAAAATGATGCCTATCAAACCTGCGCCCCAGCCGATGAAGATGGCCGACGAGTAAAGGTTGGTAACGGGCGGACGACCCTCCAGCGCCATCCTGAAAATCAGGCCGAAGGTGTGGAGTGCAAACGCGACCAAAATAATCGCGTAAGCCGACCGGCGAGCGGTTTCGGAAACCGCCGGAAATGCACCAAAGGTCAGTATCGCGATTCCCGCCAGGACCAGCGCGCAAATATACATGATAGTCGCGTGCAGAAACGCCTTCACGTCGTTGTAGAAAAATTCCGCCCGGCCCTTCTTCAGCTCCTTGCCAAAATCCGACGTCAGCCACGATCGGTATGCCTCGACCGCCCGATTAAATGCTTCAGGCTGCTTCTGGCGATAGGACGTTGCCATCGCGGCGAACTGGGTCACCGCTGGCGGAAACTGGCCGCTCGGCGCGCTTTCGAGCAAGCTGGTCCCCGTGGTCTTCCAGCTATCGCGCGACGCGCCCGGTTCCTGGGGCGGCACCGTCAAAGGATAACCAAATTCGGCCATCATCCGGAAGTGCTCCACTGGGCCGGCTATTTTGCGCAATGCTTCATTTTGAGAATCCTTCGAACTATCAGCCGCGCGCGCGGCCTCGCGCGCCGGGCCAAGGTCTTTCAGGAAGTCTGACAGTTCTTGTGACCAATCCTCAGCCCCCTCCGGTTGGAGAGTGTATTTGAGCCGCTGATAAATCATTATCGCGTTGGCCAGTTTCAAAACCTGCTTTTGAAACGTGCCGCGTTGCTCCTCCTTGATGGCGCCGGCTTTGGCGCTCTGCTCCTCGATTTCCGAAATATGCGGCTTGAGCTGCTCGAACGTGTAGTAGCGCAGCCCGGAGCGTTCCACGCCTTGGTCCTGCAATTGCAACTCGCCAAGCAACTCGGAGTGGTGAATCAGAAAGATCGGACGCGTGTCGGCGGCCTCAGGCCGGGCCATCACTTCGAGCAACCACTCGGTGGCTTTGAGTTTCCTTGGGTGATGCCAAAATTTCCACGACGGGATTTCTTCGAGCGGCACATCACCGGTGCTGCGAATTTGCAGCAAGGAATTGCGGCCGACGGAATCAAACGGCTGTATGCGGCCATTGAGCAAAACCGGGAGCTGCCCAAATTCGCGCACATGGTACTCACCGTCTTTCTTGGGCAGCATCAAAGCCACAATCTCCGCGCCGAAGAGCGCGACGAACAGCCACGGAACGAGTTTGACGATTAACTTCATATTGGGAATCCAGGAGGAAGACCGGTGCTCACGCGGCCCTCCGTTTGAATGCAAATCCAAATAAGCCAGTGCAAAACTGAACCACCAGACCGACGCCAACCAGCACGCAGGAGAAATATGGGGTAAGCCAGCTCGGATTGTGAACGACCTGCAGGATGGTCCCGTGATCATCCCGATCGTAGCTTGCCTGGTAATACGTCTCACCCGCGTAGCGCAGCGGATTGTTCATGTAAATGTCCACTTCGCGCTTTTCTCCCGTGTCCGACCGATCCACCACGACCCGGCTGGAGAAATTTTTTGGAATATCAGTCCCGGCATAGATGTCATGGCTGAAATTGAGCAACTTGAGGCTATAAGGCTTGTAATGCCGCTGGGGCCGCAGAGTCAGTTCAAAAGTTCGATCGTTGAACGTGAAACTCTGAGGCTTCTCGATGAACTCGGACACGAGCCAGGTGCCGATCGAGCCATTGGTCGTCAGGATTTCAACGACTCCACTGGGGAGGTCGCGGTGCTCCGAGTCAGTCACTTTTGGAAGTTCCCGCACGACGGCCTGGGCGCCGGCCCCCTGCGAAGCGGCCGGTGGTTCCAACGACTCAGGCGAGCGATTTTCCGCCTGGGAATTTGCGTAAAACTCCCTGACTCTGATTCCAAACGGAAGGTCGCGGTGCCGTATCTCGCTGCGCGGCTTGAGCCGTGACTGAGGGATTGCCACAACAGTGTCAAACTGCGCGTCGGTCGTGTCGATGACCGCCAACTCGGCACGGCGTTCGGTCTCGGAATAATTCTTGGTTTCCCCTTCGCGCAAATGCATCGCGCTTTCCCGCGATAGCACGTCGGTCAGAAGTTGTCCCAGCAGCAGCAGGATGACGCCAATGTGAATCATCCAAATGCCGATTTTTTTCTTGGTTAATTTGAATCGCCGGAAATGCGCCGTCACCAGATTGATTAGCAGGACCACGCCGAGGAGGTAGCCGCCCGGAAAGATTGGAATCTTCCAGGTCGCCGTCTTCGGTCCCCAATAAACAAAGAAGCTGCGGAAGAATTCATTTTGTGCCCGGAAGAGTCCCAATTCCACCTGGGCGAGCGTTCCCCAAAAAACGAGGACCAGCCCCAATCCCAGACAAAAAACCGTGAGCCGAAGCGACGAGAAGAAATCAATGAGCCGTTGAACGAACGCGTCAGGCGCATTTGGCGGTGCCGGTGGCGGGGTCTCCTTGGCTTTGGACTCCGAGCCGCGCGCCGCGGCGCGCTGCTTCGGCTGGGCGTGCGGCATGGCAGCCACTTCGGCAACCGACTTCAAACTACGCTCCGAATTCATTGGGGATATTTCGCAGTCCGCACGAATTGGACGAAGGCGTCATTTTGCCGCAGGACTGCCGCTTCGTCGCCCATCAGTTTGTAGAACCAGGTGCGGTCGCCGTTACCCACGATCGCGCCGACGAGACGCAATTTCTGACCTGTTCTGGCATCAGTTCCCGACATTTCTATTAACATCGCTTTGCCGGCCGGAAGTTCAAGGGGCTTGACCTGCTTTTCAACGTCGCCCGGCGGGAGCGGTTGCAGGCCCAACTGGCCACGCCACCGATTTACGTTAGCCGCCAGACCACCGCCGTTTCCCGCCGACATGCTGACGTTGATCGCGGCCTGAGCATTGTCGACGCCGGTGGCAATGAACTTGGCGACCAGGAACTGGCCCGCCGGCGCCTCACGCCAATCGGGCGGCGTTTGCCACTCCGGTTTACTGTCGTTGGCAGTGGCCGCGGGGCCCGACGGCGGGATGGCCGCGACGTTAATTGGCTGGCGAGAAGGGGGCAGATCCGTCTTGGCGGAAGTTACTTCAGCAAAGCTGAGCGACCCCAAAAACTCGATGAACGCCGCTTTCTGTTCCGCGACTAATTGGTCGTCCCCGGTTATTTTGAAAAACCAGGCCGTATCGTCGCGGTTCAGGACCGTCGCGAGAATGCGGGCTTTGGAATCTGAGTTCGGCGGCGTCCCGGCTTGTTCATACAATTTGGCGGGTCGGCCCGAGATCTGGACAGGTTGAGCCAATTTGGCGAGATCGGCTTCGGCGATGGGCGGTTGGCCGACCTGGCCGCGCCAGCGGTTGACGTTATTCAACTCGCCCCCAGCCATCCCTGGCAGAGGAATTACGCTCACGTCAGCTTGCTTTCCGCCCTGCGCGTTGATTCGGAATGAAGCTGCGCGCATTTCGCCCGCCGCGACCTCCTCCCAACCGGAAGGCAATCTCCACTTCAGCCGCGGCGCTCCGCCGCTAATGTCTGGATGGCCCGGCGGCAGCGAGCCTGGGGCCGCGGCGGCCAATTGTTCGGGCGGCGCTGTCTCTTTGGCGACTCGATAAACCCGGATGTCGTTCTGGCCGCAACCGGTCGAGATGGCCAGCATCAACACCGGAGCCCAGAGCTGGGCCGCGTGTACCAATCGTCTGAGCGGGACACCATCTGCAAACGGATTATGACAGGCGGCATCCAGACGGACGGCGCGCGTGGAAAAACGTACTTTCATGTCCTGCACAATAAACCTTATTCGGAGTCGCTACGGCCAATCATCACTTGCCAAATGCTAACCAGATTTTGTCCTGCGCGTGGCAACAAATAGTCGAGTCGTTGACTGGAAAAAGCACAACTTCGCTGGGAAACGAGCCATTCACGCCGTTTCCATACAGGATTTTGACTCGCTAAGCAAGGCGTGTCCGTGCCGCGGGGTGGATGCCAGGAAGCACGGGTGTACCGGTTCTGCGCGACTGGGCGACGTGGTGGGCCATAACGCGAATCCCAAAGTATGCTTGCACATCGTTCGCGCCATGAAAACGTCCGTTGTGAAGGGCATCCACGACACACATTGCTCGACCGACGAGCCGTTGGACGGTTCGGGATACGCGGTGAAAAAATAATCTTGCGGTGACACCCCATCAAGTGTCACTTTAGGCCTATGGGCACGATCACAACGAAACAGTTGCACCATGAAACGAGTGCGGTGTTGGACGAGGTCGAGCGCGGGCAATCTTTCCAAGTAACGCGCAACGGTAAAGTGATAGGCCGGATTGAGCCTACAGCCAAGAGCGAGCCGCCGCAATGGGAAGAGATCATGCTGCCAGTCTGGGAGGCGCAGAAGCGGTGCAAAACCAAGGCGCCTAACCCAGTCATTGAAGAGCGCCGACGCCGACGCCGATGATTTGCTACGCGGATAGCTCCTTTCTGATTGCCTGGTTCCACCCGGCTGACCAATTTGCGGTCGAGGTGACACGGTGGGCGCGGGAGCACGTGACAGATTTCATTTGGAATCCGATTCTCCGTGCTGAGGTCCGTCACAACTTGCGCAAGCTCACGACGGGATACGCGCGCACTGCCTGGAATGCTTATCGCGCATCCGAGAAGATGCGGCGGCTCGTAATCGGCCGGCCGAGCCTTGCGGACCTGCTCCGGACCGGGGACGACTTGAGCGCGGAGAAGGCAAAGGAACTTCCAGCCGGCACGTGGGACTTCGTGCACGTGGCCGCTTTCCTCGAAAGCAAAGCCCACTATTTTGCGACGTTAGATAAGCTTCAAGCCGAGCTGGCGTGTGTCCTGGTGACCAAGCAGCGAGTCAAACTCTTCACAGGGTGAAGATTGTCAAATTTCAGTTTGCCCCTGCCCCCAGCCACATTTTCAGCCCTCAGCCTTTGGTGTTCAGTTCGCCAACTCTTCACTTTTAGAAATCGTCTGGCCCGAAAGTAAGAAGCAATCGCGGTGGGCAATGGACTGAACGGGCAGCGCCAGCGTGAGAACGCGGCGCATTTACATTTGTAAAAAGTTTTGTTGACAGCTCTACAAATGTCGTGCACACTCTCCCGCGTCCGACAATCTGTTCCTGTTTTATGTCCAAAGAAGTCATTGAATTGACACGGGCCGAATGGGCCATCATCAAGGCCGTCTGGAACAATGAGCCCTGCGCCGCCCCAGCGATTCAAGAAAAGCTGTTCAAACAAACCAAATGGGCCTACAGCACCGTGCGGACGATCATGGACCGCATGGTGGCCAAGGGCCTGCTCAGCGCCGAGAAGGCCGGCAGCGTGACGCTCTACCGCTCGGCCGTCACGCGGGAACAGGCGCAAAGGAGCGAATTGCGCTACGCCTTGAAGCACGCCTTCAACGGGGCACTCACGCCGATGCTCCAATGTCTGCTCGAGGCGGGTGAGCTCTCGGAGGCAGAACTTGCCGAGATCGAGGGGTTGATCAAAGCCAAGAGGAAAAGAGTGAAAAAATGATGAACGGTTTCGTCGAAACTCTCAACCTCTGGTTCGGCCGGGCTCTGCCATATGTCTGGCCCATGCTCTGGCAATCGAGCCTGCTCATTGTGGGGGTGTTTGCGCTCGACTTGGCCCTTCGCCGCAAATCGCGTGCCGCCGTCCGCTACGCGTTGTGGCTGGTGGTGCTGCTGAAGATGCTTCTTCCGCCTTCATTTGCCTTTCCCAGCGGGGCGGCCTGGTGGCTGCGGGGGCGTCCCGCAACCACCGAACCGAAGCCACGAACCGCCTCGCTCGTTGTCAGCTATCGCCCGGCTATTACCCCCGCGCCGAGGCTTGATTTCACTGCCAGCGCCGTCGATTTCCCCACTGCGAAGCCGCACCTCTCAACTGCGGGCTGGATGGTGGGAACGTCGGCCAGCATTAGTCTGGCGCTTTTGGGCTGGATGCTGCTCCGCTGGTGTCGGGTCGCTCGGCGCGCACGTCGCGCATCCACAGCGCCCGCCTCCTTGAAGGAGTTGCTCGCCGCGACAAGACGGCAGATGCGGCTGCCCCTCGGAGTCCGAATCAAGCTGACTGAGGCGCCGATCTCCCCGGCTGTCTGCGGATTGTTCTTCCCGATCATTCTGTTTCCAAGAGCCCTTGCGGAACGGCTCTCCTCAACTCAATTGAGCGCGGTTTTGATGCATGAACTGTTTCATCTCAAGCGGGGTGATGTTTGGGTCAACCTGCTCCAAACGCTGCTCCAGCTCCTCTATTGGTGGCATCCGCTGCTCTGGCTGGCTAATGCTCGGATTCGTCTTCTGCGCGAGGAAGCCGTGGACGATTGTGTCATGCTCGCCTTGCGTGACGACGCGGAGACCTACGCGCCCACCCTGCTTGAGGTAGCAAAAATGACTTTGCGGCGACCTCTGGCCAGTCTTGGATTGGTCGGCATCGTGGAATCGAAGAGCTTGCTGCGGCACAGGATCGAGCGTTTGCTGAATTTCAGAAGACCAAATCGCGCCGGACTGACGGTTCAATCACTCGCTGGGATCTTCGCCTTCAGCGCGCTGGCGGTCCCTATGGGCCAGGCCCCTGAGCGGCCGCGCCAGGCGTTGAACGACGCGCAATCTCAAGCAGACCCGTCGCCCGATTCGCGCTTACCCGGCTATTTGGAAATCGATCTCGATGCTCAGTTCTTCAGCGCCGAATCGTCGATGGTGCAAGCTTTTCTTCCTTCACTTCTGCAAAACAACCGATTGATGGTGATTGGCGCCAACGACCTCGCTGCCGTCCAAACCGGCCTGCAACGGGCTAGCGTCCGGCCCATTGCGGAAGGCGAGCCGTTGCATTTTCAGAAGTTTAGTGGCGGCAGGTACCATTATCGCGTCGGCGGAGTCACGAGCAATTTTGTGAATTATGAAGTCAAGCCGAGCAGTGAAGGTGGCCCCACCATCAGTGCCCGGATCGAACTTGTTTCAGCGCTACCGGAATGGGTCCCCATCGAATTCACGCTCTCGCCCTTGAGTGACACCGAATCCGTTCGCTGCCAGATGGAACTGACCCCGGCCGAGCAGCCAAGCGTGCTCGAACAAGCAGAAGCCTCCATCCCTCCCGGCGGCGCGCTCCTCTGGGCTGCGTCAGAGGAGCTCGCTTCAGGCAAATGCCAGCTTGTTCTGTTGACGCGGAGCGCGACAGAAAATGGCGCCGACCGAAGCACCGGTCACGGTCCACTGCCCAGTGCAAAGTCGGCCGCCTCGGACCTGGCGCCACTAAGAGACTGGCTCGAGCGCCATAAGGCCAAACAGGGAGCCGTCGCCTGGACCAACCTAGCTGGGCCGGCGCTTGGAGCAGATTCGCCGATTGCCGTTCAGGACCATCCCGACCCCTTCCGCGGCCCAGGCAGGCTCGGGGACCGCCAGTTGATTTTGCAGCAGTTCAAGACCGCCGGCTACAACCTACCCGAGACCATCGTGGACGAAGTGGTCCGGGAGCATGCAACCGGCCGGCAGGCCATACTGGCGATGCTTGATCACATGCGGCTCGACAAAGGCTGGGCTGGCCTGCCGCTGAGCGAAGTGGTTAAAGACCTCAGTGCTGAAGTCGCGAAGCGTGACCCGAAAAAGAAGGGTATCAATTTTCTTATTACGCCCAATGTCAATTTTGATGCTCCCACACCGATCGATCTTGTGAGTGGACTGCCAGTCGCTGCCGGCACCTCGGCGGAGCCAGTCGCTGCCGGCACCTCGGCGGAGCCAGTCGCTGCCGGCACCTCGGCGGAGCCAGTCGATGCTGGGGAGATCCGGATCACCATTAATCCCCCATTAACCGATGTGCGGTTAATCGACTTGTTGGATGCCATCGTCAAAGGGGCCGATAAACCCATCAAATACTCAATTGAAAAACATGCCGTAGAGTTCTCCATGGTCTCGCGCACTGGTATTCCACCGCTTTTCTTGCGAACCTTCAAAATCGATCTGGAGACCTTGCGACTCGGTTTGCGGAAGGCCCTCGAGGGCATCGGGCAGATTCGGACAGCACGTGAACGCGAAGCCGCCGTGGATGTCTTCGGGAGGACTAACGAAACAGCCGAGATCCTGGGCGAACTGCGGGAGTTCTTGCTGATGCGGGGCGTCGATCTTCGCCCGCCTAAATCCTTGTTCTACGGCGATCGCGAAGGGACATTGCTGGTACGGGCCACGCTGCAGGACCTGGACATCATCGAAGAAGCACTCCAGAATATCAAAAATCTCGAAGCCCAACATGAGGTCCATTCGAGGCACGAGCAAGGCCCCGCAGTTACACCAATGGCGCCGATATTAACTCAAACGAACGGCTTGCCCGATGCTGCTCAAGCCAAGGCACCCCAGCAGATAAGCGAGCCCGGTCAGTTGCTTCGGCCATTCACATTACAAGGTTCAGGAGATTCGATTGTTGAGTACTCGCTCGATTCAGGTTTGGTGGTGGCCACCAACGGTGCGGTGGTAACTTTTGGCGGAGCTAGGCTTACCGCTGACACCATCCATCTTGACCAGCGGTCAGGTGAGGTGCTCGCCGAAGGCAAAGCGGTCCTTCAGCGCAGTGGACGCACCTGGACCGGCGACAGAATACGCTACAATACGAAAACCCTCGAAATTGAGTCCGAACAATATCACACCAACGAGTCGCCGGGGGCTGATTTTGGCGAGGGCTCGCACGCTAACGATCTCCAAGTGTACATCAAAATCAAGTTCGTTGAAATCGGCGATGGAGAGGCAAGGTATCTATTGGACGGGCTACGGGCGCCGATTGTGATAAGTCTCGTAACGAACTCTACCTCACCGAGCATCGCAGAGGGCACAGTTCCAATGCAGCATCAGGATCTTTATGGGATTCACCCGCCGACGAACGCAGCGGTGGTCACCGGGAAGGGTATTCTCAGCGACCCTCAATATCGCGTTCTGTTGCACGCGCTGGAGCAACGCGAGGGCGTCGATCTTCTTTCGGACGCAAGCGTGACAACCCTCAGCGGGCGTCAGACCCAAGTCCAGGCTGTCGATGAGCTCACCGTTGTCACGGCGCCAGGCTGGACGCCGCAAACACCGAGCACGAGCACGAATTTGTACCGGACAGAGCGCGTTGCGGTTGGGCCAGTTCTGGACGTGACTCCGCATATTGAGCGAGACGGCTTTTCGATCAAGCTGACTGTGGTTGGGACCGTGACGGAGTTTTTGGGATATGACGACCCCAGGCAAGTCGTCTCAAACGCGGTGGCGCACCTCCCTTTGCCCCATTTCCGGTTTAGACAGCTCAGCACATCCGAACAGCTCTTCGATGGACAGACGCTCATGCTCGTCGGCTTGGTCAAAGAGGAGGAAATCAAGGGGCTCAGGGACAAAGCGCCTGGCTTGGGCGGGCCGCCACACATCGGCCGGAAGGTCCAGAGTGAATCCAGCCCCAAATCGAGAAAGCACCTCTTGATCTTCATCACGCCAACCCTCATCGACCCCGCTGGGAATCGGGTGCACAGCGACAGCGAGATCGAACAACCGCTGCCTAGGCCCAAATAATGGGGCGCATCTACCTGTGAGGGCTCCGCTTTCTGACTCGGCCGCTCGCACGCTCCGAAAGGCCGTCTGGTTCGCAGTGCTGATGGGCTTTTGGAGCGCCACGGGTCATCTCGACACGCAAGCGGGCGAGAGCAACCTTCTCAGCTCGCCGGATGGCCGGATCAAAGTCTCCATTCAAATGCCCACGCGATGGACCGCCGAGCGGCCACAGTGGTCGGCCACCTTTCATGGAATGCCAATTCTTACTAAGTGCGGTTTGGGACTTCAAACTGCAGATGCCGGCGATTTGATGGTCGGTGCGCGGGTTTTGCATCAACGCCGCACGTCGGTGGATGAGCGCGTGCCGGTTTTGTTCGGGAAGGCCGACCATGCAAACGATCGATTTCGGGAAATCCGTTACACACTGGAAACTCCGCAGCACCGCCGCACGGACGTGGTTTTCCGCTGTTACGACGACGCGATCGCACTGCGCTATGAGTTACCCGCCCAGGGAGGAGGGACTTTAGTTGCTATCACAAACGAAATCACCTCATTCAATCTGGAAGGTGAGCCGACCGCCCACGTGCAGTATCTAGAAAACTACCGGACTTCCCATGAGCACAACGTCCTTTCCGTGGGCTGCCATGACATTCGGCGAGACACATTGCTGGACACGCCGCTGACGTTCTCCTGGCCCGACGACACTTTCGTAGCGATCACCGAAGCTTCGTTGCGTCACTACGCTGGTATGTCACTGATCTGGCCTTCCGTTGCGGAATCCCCCGACGGTCTGTTTTGCGAACTCACACCTCGTCCGGACGGAACGAAAGTTGTCCGCCCGCTGCCGATGCAGACGCCCTGGCGCGTGGTTCTCATCGCCGACCGGCCAGGCGCGTTGCTTGAATCAGAGACGATTTACTGTCTGAATGATCCTCCAGCACTGACGGACACTTCGTGGATCAAGCCCGGCAAACTCACTTTCTCCTGGTGGAATGGCGACGTCTATGACGGCCACCCTGGTGAGCCGATCCTTTCCTTCGACATGGCCAGGAAATACATCGACTTCTGCGCCCGCAACGGCATTCCCACCCACTCTCTGACTTCAACCGAAACCACAATCACACCCTGGTATTACCAGTCCAAGCCTGGCGTGGTGCCGGGACAGGACACCGACGTAACGCGGCCCCGAGAGGGATTCGATCTGGCCGCGATTCGGCAGTACGCAGATTCAAAGCAGGTGCGGCTCTGGACGTGGGTGCACCAGGGCGCCCTCCGCGGGCGAGTCGAAGAGGCTTTCGCGGCGTTCGAGAAGCTCGGCTGGAGCGGCATGATGGTGGATTTCTTCGACCATGACGATCAGGACTCCGTCGAATTCGCAGAATCGGTCCTCCAGGCCGCTGCTCGTCACCACATTTTGATTCATTTCCACGGAGTCTGGAAGGCGACCGGCTGGCAGCGTACCTATCCCAATCTCATGAACCATGAAGGCGCGCTCAATCTGGAATACCTCAAGTGGAGTGACCTTTGCACGCCCGAGCACGGCCTCATGATGGCCTTCACCAGACTCATCGCCGGACCGATGGATTACCATCTTGGTGGGTTCAGGGCCGTGCCGCGCGCCCAATTCAAGCCCCGCACCATCGCTCCGAACGTGTTGGGCACACGTTGTCACATGCTTGCCATGTACGTCTGCTTCGATAATCCCAATCCGATGGTGGCGGACTATCCGACCGCGTATGAGGGACAACCCGGATTCCAGTTCATCAAACTCGTCCCGACCTGGTGGGACGAGACCAGGGTCGTCGCCGCTCAGGTCGGCGATCTGTTGGTCACCGCACGTCGCAAGGGCACGACCTGGTACCTCGGCGGACTGTCGGCAAAAGGGCCGAGAGATCTGGCCCTCCCACTCTCGTTTCTTGGCCGGGGGCGCTACAGCGCCAGGATCTGGAAAGACGCTCCGGATACCGACGCCGATCCGAACCAGCTAACCACCGAAACACTGAACCTGTCACGGAAGAGCACGCTTAATGTTCACCTTGCGCTCGATGGCGGCTTTGTGGCCGAACTGGGTCACGAAAGAAACTGAAAGGAGATCACGATGATCATTGGCGCGCATGCGATAATCTACAGCAAGAACGCAGAGGCTGACCGTGCCTTTTTGCGCGTTGTGCTCAAGCTCACCCACGTCGAAGCAGGAGAGGGCTGACTGATCTTTGGGTTACCACCAGCGGAGGTTGCCGTGCACCCTTCCGAGAGGAATGACGTGCATGAGCTCTATCTCATGTGTGATGACGTCGCGGCATTCACCGCTATGCTCAAAAAACGTCGCATTCGCTGCGCTCCAATCCAGGATCGAGGCTGCGGCTTCGTAACCGAGATTACGCTTCCGGGCGGCGGCAGGCTCGGCGTTTATCAGCCCCGGCACGCGCGCCCCAAGCCAATGAAGGTGAAGAAGGACGGCAGCCTCAGACCCAAGCCTTGCGAATGAGCCACATCTTGATAAGCTGTGTCAGGCCGACGTAACAGAGCAAGGTCGCCAACAGAATCGGCCAATACAAGACCGGCAAAGGCACAAAGCCCAGTGCGGAGGCTACAGGTGAGTAGGGCAGGTACGCTCCCAGCGCCATGATCAGCATCGTGGTCATAGTCAATTGCCAGCTCGCACGCGATTGAACGAACGGCAAGAGATTGGTCCGGATTACATGGATGATAAGCGTTTGCGTCATCAGCGATTCGACAAACCAAGCGGTGCTGAACAGGGCCGCGGCATAGCTCTTGTTCGGGTCCGACGCGGCCGGGTAACGAGCCAGCAGGTGTGCCGGGGGCACCAATCCCAGGTGGCTGCACTTGAAAAAGAACCACATCACCAGGTAGGTCGTGTAATCAAAAATCGAGCTGATCGGGCCAATGAAGACAATGAACTTTGCGATCTGCCCGATTTGCCAGGGACGCGGCTTGGCCGTTTGCTGCGGGCCGACGTTATCGGTCGGGATTGGAACCTGGGAGAAATCATACAGCAGGTTATTTGTTAAAATCTGCAAGGGCTGCATGGGCAGATAGGGCAGCCACGCACTGGCACCGATAACGCTGAACATGTTGCCAAAATTCGAGCTGGCGCCCATCCGGATGTATTTGAGGATGTTCGCGAACACCTTGCGGCCCTCCAGGACCCCTTCTTCCAAAACCATCAGGTTCTTTTCGAGCAAAATGACATCGGCTGACTCCTTGGCGATATCGACCGCATTATCCACCGAAATGCCGACATCGGCGGCGCGCAACGCCGGCGCGTCATTAATGCCGTCGCCCATGAACCCGACGACGTGGCCCGAGTGCTGGAGGGCCTGCACGATCCGTTGTTTGTGCGCCGGCGAGAGACGGGCGAACACGTCCGTGCACTCGACCGCTTCAGCGAGCTGCGAGTCAGACATGCTCTCGACCTGACTGCCCAGGACGATTTTGTCGACCTGGATGCCGACCTCCTTGCAGACTTTGCGCGTAATAAGATCATTGTCGCCGGTGAGGACCTTGACGGTCACGCCATTTTGTCGGAGCACCGTGATGGCTTTGGCGGCGGTGTCTTTCGGCGGATCGAGGAAGGCCAAATAGCCCGTCAGCACCAACTCGGATTCGTCGGCTTTCGAATAGGCAGCGCGCTTATCGACCTTGCGCGTGGCGACGGCCAGGACCCGGAAACCATCTTCGCTGAGGTCATTGACTTGTTCGATCAAGTTACCAACCAGGATCGGTTCCATCGGAAAGATCTCACCCTCGCTCTCGAAGTGAGTGCACTTCGCAAAGACGGCCTCCGGCGCGCCCTTCGTGAGCAACTGGCGCTCGCCGCCCGGGCCTTCAACCACGACCGACATCATCCGCCGCGAGAAATCGAATGGGATCTCGTCCAGCTTGGTGTATTTCTCGAGCGACAACTCGCGATGCAGTTCCTGGTGCTGCAAGACGGCGCGGTCGAGGACGTTTTTGAGACCGGTTTGAAAATGGCTGATGAGGTAGGCATCGCGCAGCACTTCCATGTTTTCGTTCTTAAAAACGTCGCAATAGATCTCCAGGATGACGTGGTCGAGGGTCAGCGTGCCGGTCTTGTCCGTGCACAGCACGTTCATGGCGCCGAAGTTCTGGATGGAATTGAGGCGCTTGACGATGACCTTCTTTTTGGACATGGCCAGAGCGCCTTTCGACAGGCAGACCGACACAATCATCGGCAGCATTTCCGGCGTCAGTCCGACCGCCACGGCCATTGAGAAGAAAAAAGCCTTGTGCCAGTCATGCTTGGTGATGCCGTTGATCACAAACACCAGCGGCACCATCACCAGCATGAAGCGAATCATCAACCAGGTGAAGCGTTTGACTCCGCGATCAAAGGCCGTCTCGACTTGCTGGCCGGTGATACTTTTGGCCACTTTGCCGAAATAAGTCTGCGAGCCGGTGGCCACGATGACCGCCGCCGCCGAACCGCTTTCGACGCTGGTGCCCAGGAAACAGATATTGGAATGTTCGAGAGGCGAGACGTTTTCGCGCAAATCGCGCGCCTCGCTCTTCTCAACCGGCAGCGACTCGCCGGTGAGTGTGGCCTGAATGACGAACAGGTCCTTGGCGGAAATAAGTCGGACGTCAGCGGGGATCATATCGCCCGCCGATAGCTTTACGACATCCCCCGGCACCAGTTGGCGGAGTGCAATTTCCCGCGGCTGGCTGTCGCGCACCACCGTCGCCGTAACGCTGATCATGGCCTTGAGCTTGGCCGCGGCCGCATCCGCGCGGCTCTCCTGGACGAACCGCAGCGACAAACCAAGCAGGACCATCAGCAGCATGACCGTCCCTGCGCGGAAGTCCCCGGTCGCGAACGAGAGAACAGCCAGGACCGTCAGGAGGATCACCAGCGGATTGCGCGCGGCCAGATAGAGGCGTTGAACCCAGCTCTGTTTTTTCTCGCGGGCAATCTCGTTGGCTCCGTACTGCTCGAGTCGCTGGGAGACCGCTTCCGAGGACAATCCGTCGGGTGACGATTCCATCGAGCGAAGCACTTCCGGGCCATCAAGACGGGCGGCTTCAGCCAACCGCTGCGAAACCTGCACGGCCGGCGCCTTCCTGACCGCGGGTGGCGGCGGTATTTGCTGATTAGTCTTTTCCAGGGCTGCGGGCATAAGCGGCGAGACCCAATTTCGAGCGCAAATGCGAACGTGTGAACCTATACGCGATCCGGGGCCAATGTCCAAAGTCTAAACGGCACTGGCCCAAGATGGAGCGAAGCAGCGGCAAATGGAGTTCGAGAACTCGGGTGAGGTTGGCCCTGAAACTGCTAATGCACTTTTGAAATTCCGCGGGGCGCCCGGACCTGTTCCCGGCGCCCACGGTTCCGAAGCCGATAACGACAATTTGCTATGAAAAATGCCATTGACTCTGCAAGAGGTCCCCAACAGCGGGGCAGGAGCTCAACTCTAGATATCCTCGGAGCCGCCAACGGCAAGAAGGTCCCGAGCCGATGGGCCGAGCACCATGATCGGCTGACGGAATTGCGCGAGCGCATCTTTCGGGAAAGAAAAACGCAAACTGAGAACGCCCAAGCGGAGCTTTGCGCGTTCAGTGAGCATATGGCTGACGCGGCGACCGATTCCTACGACCACGATTGCGCCTTGGCGTTGCTCTCCTCGGCGCAAGAGGCCCTTTACGAAATCGACCAAGCGCTCAACCGCATCGCCAAAGGCAACTACGGCATCTGCGAGCTGAGCGGCGCCCGGATCGAAGCCGAACGCCTCAAAGCCATTCCCTGGACCCGTTTTTCCCTCGCCGCCCAGGCCCAAATCGAGGCGCGGGGCGGGTCGAATCGTGTCCAGCTCGGTGAGCTTGGCTCCTGCTCGAAGTATGGAGAGCCGCAAGAATCGGGTGACGAGGATGCCGAGGAAGCGGCTTCTGGGCAACGCGAGCCACAAGCTGCGTAGGACGGCTCATTTCAGGAGCGAATGAACACCGGCGGCGAGCAAACCGCCGATGATCGGGGCAAGGACGGGTATCCAGGCATAGCTCCAGTCGCTGTCGCGCTTGGCCGGCACGGGCAGCAGAGCGTGTACAACACGAGGGCCAAGGTCGCGCGCGGGATTGATCGCATAGCCCGTGGTCCCTCCCAAAGAAAGGCCAATCCCGAAAACGAGCAAAGCCACAGGGAGCGCGCCAAGGGTTCCCAAACCAATAACGACATCGCTGGAGGGCGCGGGAAGGAAAGGGAGTTTGATTTTGGCGTCCGTCATCAGGAAGACCGGCAGGACTAGGAGGAAGGTGCCGATGACTTCACAAAGAAGTGCCTGAGGGATGTTGCGCACGTTCGGAGCGGTGCAAAAACAGGCAAGCTTGGCGTCGCCATTGTCGGTCGCCTTGAAATGTTCACGGTAGAACAGGAAGACGAGCGCGCCTCCGGCAACGCCCCCTAGAAGCTGTGCCAGCAGATAACCAGCGACGCTGGCCCAGGGAAACTTTCCCGCTGCCGCCATGGCCAGGGTGACGGCCGGGTTGAGGTGGGCGCCACTGACCGCTTGCGCGCTGAATACGCCGATGAACACTCCCAAGGCCCAGCCGGCTGTTATGACGATCCAACCGGAATTATTTCCCTTGGTTCGGGCGAGAACTACGTTGGCCACCACGCCATTTCCGAAGGTGACGAGAATTGCGGTACCAATGAATTCGGCGATTGGAGCGGTCATAATTTTGGGGGCATTGCGGAGCGGCACCTTAGGCCGGTTGCGGGAGATTGGATGGCGTCCGCTCTTCCCATTCTCGCGCTCGATTCAGCGCCTCAGCCCAGCGGCTGCGGCGATAAGCCACTTCATCCGCGCTCGCCTGCGGCTTATAAACTCGGTCGAGTTGCCAGACTTTTCGGATGTCAGCCTGATTAGCCCAAAAACCAGTGGCCAGGCCGGCCAGATAAGCCGCCCCCAACGCTGTGGTCTCGGTCACTTTGGGACGAACGACCGGCACACGCAACACATCGGCCTGAAATTGCATGAGCAGATTGTTGGCCGATGCCCCGCCGTCCACGCGCAGCTCGTCCAGAGCGATGCCTGAATCCTCCTTCATGATATCGAGCACATCAGCGACCTGAAAGGCGATCCCTTCCAGGCCCGCTCGGGCGAGGTGGCCGGCAGTCGTGCCGCGAGTCAGGCCGGTGATGGTGCCGCGCGCGTATTGGTCCCAATGCGGCGCGCCCAGCCCCGCAAAGGCTGGCACCAAGTACACGCCGCCACTGTCGGGCACGCTGGCGGCCAATGCTTCGACTTCGGCGGAAGCTTTAATCAGCTTCAGACCGTCCCGCAGCCACTGGACCACAGCGCCCCCGATGAAGACGCTGCCTTCCAGCGCAAAGGCTGTTTCTGCGCCGTTCTTCCACGCAACAGTCGTGAGCAACTGGTGACCGGAAGGCGTCGGGTCGGGGCCGATATTCATCAGCATGAAGCAGCCAGTGCCGTACGTGTTCTTGGCCAGCCCGCGCGTGAAGCAGCTCTGTCCGAACAAGGCCGCTTGCTGGTCACCCGCGATTCCCGCTAGGCGAATCGGACTGTCAAACACAGCCCGGGCCGTCTCGCCGTAGATTTCGCTCGACGACCGCACCTCGGGCAAAATCTCGCGCGGCACATCCAGAAGGCGCAACAACTCCTCGTCCCACGCTCCAGTACGAAGGTTGAAGAGCATCGTGCGCGAGGCGTTGCTGGGATCGGTCACATGCAGAGCGCCGCCCGTCAGGTTCCACAGCAACCAGGTATCAATCGTGCCAAAGGCCAGTTCGCCACGATTGGCCCGCTGTCGGGCGCCCGCCACGTTGTCCAGCAGCCAGCGTAGTTTGCTACCGGAAAAATAGGCGTCGATCACAAGGCCGGTGTTGCGAGCAATTAATTCAGCATGGCCGGCGCGCTTCAGTTCCTCGCAATATCCCGCCGTGCGGCGGTCCTGCCAGACGATGGCGTTGTGGATCGGCTCGCCGGTTCGACGGTCCCAAATGACAGTTGTCTCACGCTGGTTCGTCACGCCGAGAGCCGCGACCTCGCGCGCCTTCACGCCGGCTTGGGATAACGCGCTGCGGGCGACCTCGATTTGCGTGCGCCAGATCTCGCGGGGATCATGCTCCACCCAGCCCGGCTGCGGGAAGACTTGTTGAAACTCGCGTTGGGCAACCGAGAGGATTTCGCCCGCGTGATCAAAAACGATCGCGCGGGAACTGGTCGTTCCCTGGTCCAATGCCAGGATGACGGACATGTGTGCCTGTGAACGGGGGCGGCTTGATGCCGCGGGATTGAAACAGGACGTTGGTAGCGGTACACGACTGCGCTGTCAAGAGAACGGCGTTGCGCCGGCGCACGCTTTGTCAATTTCCTGGCCAGAACTGTCTCATGTCAGCTTCGTGAAGAGAATTCCTGCCCCTGCGTAGCGGGTTTGCCGTCGGCGAAAGCGCGTCTCGACCAAATTCCATCGCAATTGATTCCTGGCTCTGTGGCCCGGGTAATGCTCTGTTTAGAGTCCTATGACGACAAACGATAGCAAAACGCATTGGCGCGTATTGGCCCGCACGGCCTTCCGCTAACCGGCGAGCAATTGCTCTCGCACTTCCATGGTCTCGACTAACCTTCCAGAACTTTCGGTTGCGGCTTCAACTCGGATTCTTATCGCCGAAGACGATGGCCTCATTGCGCAGGATCTCTGCGACCGTCTCGAGAGTTTGGACTACGAAGTGTCGGGCACAACTCCCTACGCTCTCGAGGTCCTCGAACTGGCACAGCGCCAGAGGCCGGATATGGTCCTGATGGACATCCAGCTTCCTGGCGAGATGGATGGTATTGAAGCCGCTGAAAGGCTCCGGGCGCTCGATGTGCCTGTGGTTTATGTCACTGGTTGCTGCAGCGCCCCGATCCTCGCGCGAGCTCAAGTGACCGAACCCTGCGGTTATATCCTGAAGCCGTACCAGACTCGCGAACTCAGAACGGCCATCGAAATAGGTCTGTATAAGCACCGCGTCGAGAAGCAGCGCCAACGAGCAGCCCAGCAGTTAGAGGCCGCTCTGGCGAGCGTCAAGACGCTCACGGGCTTGCTCCCGATTTGCTGTTATTGCAAAAAAATCAAAGATGTCGAAGGCCGTTGGAGCGAAGTCGAGGCCTTTATCTCGAAGCATACTGACGCTTCGTTCACGCACGGCATGTGTCCCTGCTGCTTCGAGCGAGTGAAAAACCAGCTCGACGCTCTCGAGCAAAATGGGTCCGCTCTTCGTTCGATGCTTCGGCGATAGATCAGTTCCAGAAGAGGGCTGCCGTTTTGAAGACTGTTAGAGCAGCAGCGGGCTAGCGCCAATTTTCCATTCGCTGGCCTCAGTTCACCGCCCGCCGTTGGTGCCGGTCGCAATTGGAACGAAGCCCGACTTGTCCTTCAACTTCTGCCATTTGAGCTCCAACCTTTGGATGCGTTTTTGCGTGGCTGGATGGCTGCTGAATGCATGGATCTGTGGCAGCGCGGCGCTTATCTTTTGCTGCTCCGCCTGAAGTTTTCGCAGCATATCCGTCAGACCGCGCGGATCGATATGCGCAGTGACCAGCGATTGCCAGCCGATGTCGTCGGCCTCGAGTTCGAATTCCTGGGAAAAGCTTTGGTTGACCAGCAGTTCCGAGCTCTCGCCCACGACACCCAGGGCGCCCGCGGAATTGCCAAGGAAGACCCGGAAAATCAGGAAAGGACCGAGGCTAGAAATGATTTTTCTGAACCCATGTCGCTGGGTGACATGCGCCAGCTCGTGCGCGACGACGCCGGCGATTTCCTCCGGCCGCTCGGCAATCTCAAATAACCGGGTCGTGACCAACACGTGCCCGCCAGGCAGCGCTAACGCGTTCGGCATCGGTTCCGCCAGCAGGTAGAATTGGTTGGTAACTTTGCCCCGCGGCAGCGCATTGATGAGTGGGGCCACGGCGCTCTCCAATCTGGCCATGAGCTTGGGGTCCTGAACGAACGTCATGTTCTGCTTGAGTTCCGCCATCAACTCGTCGCCGACTTGCTGCTCGAACTCGGCCGGAATCTTCGCCACCAGGGCGCGCACCATGATTCCCGAAAGCAGCGAGGCTACCAGGGCGATGACGCCGAAGGCGCCCAGAAGCGCCAGGGTGATCGTCAGCCGGCGCTTCAACTCGCCCGGCGTTTCGAGCGCGCGAATCTGGTTCCGCGTGTTGGGTTGTTCGTGCAGCGAATGGTGCTGCAAAACCCGCGTATCGAAGGTGCAGATCACCCAGTCGGGATGGTCGGCGCTGGAAAAGCAGAGACGGCAGGCAGCCGAATCGTCTTTCTCAATCTGCAATCGGGCCAGTGGCAACTCTAGCTTCGCCGTAGGAGAAAAGAACTGCAGATGCAAGCGGTCGAAACCAATGCGGCCCTCCAGGCCTTCAACACCCAGGACTGAATTGAACGCTTGCGCCGCGAATGTTGAACTGTCCTCTCTCACGCCGACTCTGTTGTATCAGAGTCAAACCTGATAAAGCACCCAAATATTCGAATGCCAGCAGAGCCATCCAGAGCAAGCTGGACTGGCGCGATGGGGTCGGCGTTCCACACCTGCTGGTGGATTTCCACATCAGCGGCACTGCCCAGACCAGGCACAAGCGGCACGCTCGCTTGGGCCATCTGAAGACCGGCCGTCTCACCGATCATACGTTCACAGGGGGGCGAGCGTGTGCCGGTGGCGGATGTGCAACACCGCCGCATCTAATTCAGTTGTGGTTGCTTGCTCCACCCGCCAATTCGAGCTCTGTCCAGGCGAGGGGCATACAATTTCTCGCTGGGATCATGGCATGGATCCGGCTGCGGGATGGTCGTGTCCGTGCGAGAATGGCAAAAAAGGAAAACTCAAACAGGCGAAATGAGGTAGTTTGCCAGGAGGTTACCACGATGTTGCTTCCTGGCGCCGCTGCGACCAGGAGGCGTCCCGAGGAAACAGGCTAGAAATAAGAGATAGACTCCGATGAGTTGCGAACTGAACCCTGGATTACACCTTGCTCGGCACAGCCCCGCTCTGGCACTGTCAGCCGCTGTTATGGCCAGCGTCGCGCTGGCTGACCCGCCGGCGCGTTTTGTCTCGCGTGGGCCGGGAGGTGGAGGGGCATTTTTCGGGCCGTCGATCAATCCATTCGACCCTGACGATCTCTGGATCGGCTCGGACATGAGTGACCTGTTTCATTCGGCAGATTTTGGCCGAACCTGGGAAACCGTGGATTTTCGTACGCTGCTGGGGGGAAGCCAACCGGGCCGAATGGAATTCACCAGCGACCCGATGGTGCGTTACGCGCTCAACGGGGATGTACCAACACGCTCGTCGGATGGCGGTGCAACCTGGACGAGCATCCCGCCAGATCCGTACTCACAATCAGTCTATTGTCTGTTCGCCGACCCGCAGTCCACGAATCGGCTGCTGGTTAGCGATTATACGACGCTCAAGTTTTCGACAAACTCCGGCGCGACTTATACGGATTGCTTCACGTCGAATGACTTGCTGATCGCCGGGGCGTTTTGGGATGGCGCGGTGATTTATGTCGGCACGCGACCAGGACTGGTGATGTCCACAAATGGCGGCGCATCATTCACCTTTGCTGGCGCGCCGGGGATTCCAGCCACTGAGGCGATGGTCTCCTTCACAGGTGCGAAGGAAAACGGGAACATCCGCTTTTTATGCGTAACGCTCGGCTCTGGCGATGTTTATCCGGGTGTGCAAGGTTCGGACTACGGGAATTATCACGCCATCTACCGGCTTGACGGCGGCACCGGAACATGGACACCGGCCACGAATGGTGTCGAGGGCAATCATCCCTTTTTCGTCGCGATGTGCCGGACGAACATCAGCATCGCTTACGCTGCCGGTTCGGACAGCCTCGGCCAGCCGGTCGTGCTCAAGACAGTGGATGGCGGAACGTCGTGGATGCAAGTCATGCAATGCAGTGGAAACGCGAACGTGGCCACGGGCTGGACGGGCGACGATCCCGGCGGCTGGAACTGGAAGAAGTGGTCGTTCGGTGAATGCGCGATGGGGTTCGCGGTGTGCCAGAGCGATCCGAATCGCGCGGTCATATCGGATTTCGGCTTCATCCATGTGACGACGAATGGTGGGGCCGGGTGGCGGCAAGCCTACGACTGGCAAGGGTGCGAGAACGCCGCGGGCTCGGGGACGCCCAAGACGACCTTTTACACCGGTTCCGGTGCCGAGGACACTTCCTGCTGGTGGCTTTCATGGTTCACGAGCAACACCCTTTTCGCCAGTTTCACGGACGTGCGCGGCATGCTCAGCACCAACGCGGGCGGAGCCTGGATGTCCCCGATGTCACTCCCTTATAACAGCACTTACCAGACCTTGAAACATCCGTCCAACGGGCTGGTTTACGCCGCGACGTCGTCCGTGCACGATATGTACGCGTGGGACCGCTATTGCCAGGATTCGTCGATTGATGGTGGGACCGGAGAGGTGATGTATTCGACGAATTCAGGTGCAACGTGGGCAAGATTGAAGAACCTTGGGCGACCTGTTGTGGGCTTGGCGCTGGATCCCAACAACCCGAACCGGCTTTACGCCGCTATGGTCAACAGCACAAATGGCGGAGTTTATCGAACGGCGAATCTTAACGGGGGCACCAGCTCGACCTGGACACAACTGGCAGTGCCGCCGCGGACCCAGGGACACATTTATTACATTGCGGTGCTGAACGATGGAACGCTCGTCGCGACCTACTCGGCCCGGATCGCCTCTTTAGATTTTCAACCCAGTTCGGGAGTATTCGTCAGCACTAACGATGGCGCGAGCTGGGTCGATCGCACTGACCCGGGCATGCAGTATTATACGAAAGACCTCACGATTGACCCAAATGATCCGGCGCAAGCGACTTGGTACGCGGGTGTTTGGGGCGAATGGGGATCTTCGGCGGGATTCGGGGGCTTGTACTACACAACAAACCGTGGTGTCTCATGGAACCGAATCACGACGAACCTTAAGGCGGTCGGTTCCTGCACTATTAGTCCACTAAATCCGGACGAGATGTACGTGGCGACTGAAGACCAGGGTTTGTGGTACTCGGCCAATCGCCGCGCCGCCTCGCCGACCTTCACTCAACTCAGCGGGTACCCGTTTCGCTTTCCGACGCGGGCTTTTTTCAATCCATACGATACAAACGAAGTCTGGGTCACCAGCTTCGGTAACGGCTTGCGCCTGGGACGGATAATCGAGCCGAAGCCAGCTCTCCGATTTCAGCGGACGAATACGATTTCATTTGTCACGGTCGACGCCGCATTAGGACAACGAGTGATCCTGTCGGTTTCGCCTGACCTGAGCACGTGGGCCCCGGTGGCAACGAACGTGATGTTCACCAACGAGGTGATCTTTGGAGATGTGTCCTCTGCTTCAACCCGATTCTACCGGGCAGAAGTGCGGTAACCGTCAAACATGGCGCGAGAAGGACTGTGCGCTGTGGACAGCACGAGCTTACGGGCGCGGAGCTTTCGGCGCTGCTCGAACGCCGTTCCTTGACGAGCCTGAAGAAGGCTTGACAGAGCGACATTTATTGGGGATATAAACTCAAGTACCGACCGATATGAGATCTCGCCCAATTGGCTCCCAGACCACGAGAGCTTTCACCCTGATTGAGCTGCTCGTGGTCATCGCGATTATCGCAATCCTGGCCGCGATGCTGCTGCCGGCCCTGAGCCGGGCAAAATTCCGGGCTCAAGGAATTTCGTGCATGAGCAACACGAAGCAAATGATGACCGCCGATCACATGTACACCGCCGACAACAACGAACGCTTTCCCGGCGCGCTGCATGGCGGCCGGGCCCAGACTCCCGTCCCCGATGACCCGACCGGCCCGTGGGTCGTTGGCTGGCTGGACTGAGGGATATCATCCCACAACACAAATATCTTATACCTTATCGACCGTCGTTACTCGAAGCTGGCCGCTTACTTCGGCAATTCTCGAAACCTGTTCAAGTGCCCGGCGGACAAATACCTCCATACTACGCAAATCAAACGAGGGTGGACCGAACGCGTGCGTAGCGTTTCGGGAAACATCGTCATCGGCGAGGGCAACGCCGAAGAAGGCCCGATGGACTCAGCTTACCTCCACGTCAAAAAGACCTCGGACTTGCGCATTCCCGGCCCGGCGGATTCATGGGTGTTCGTTGACGAACATCCGGACAGTATCAATGACGCCGGCCTCTTCTCGCCCTACCTGTCCGAATGGGTGGACCTGCCAGCGAGTTATCATTCCGGCTCATGTGGGTTTGCTTTCGCCGACGGTCATTCGGAAATTCATAAATGGAAGGTCGCGACAACGCTCGAACCCGTTCGGCTCATCGACCTCGGGCACATTCCCGTGAAGCCGAACGATCCGGACGTGGCTTGGATGCGCTACCACACGCCGCGAAAGAAATAGCGGCGCATCAATCCACAAGGTTTTCTTCGCCCAACCGCGAAAGCAGGCGTCGAGGTGACTATCGGCAACCGTTCTGTGAAAGCCGCCGGGACAGAAGGCCTGCGCCTGGATCAACTGCGGCTGATCGACCTGAGCGTAGCGATCGAGCACGGCGCGGCCGGAGAGATGATGACGCCGAGGATCGAGTATGTCACTCACGCCGCGGACGGCTTGAAGGGAATGATGGACATATTCGGAGCGAAGCCAGAGGACTTTATTTACTCACACGGTCAGGGCTGGGCTGTCGAAAATCTCGCCGTCGGCAGCCATACCGCAACGCATGTCGACGCGCCGTATCACTATGGAGCGACATCGGAGGGAAAGCCTGCCCGGCGAATCGACGAAGTGCCGCTCGAATGGTGTTTTGGTCCAGGGGTCGTGCTGGACATGCGGCATCGCAAGGCTGGGGAAGTCATCTCGATCGAAGATCTTCAGCGGAAGCTGTGCGAGATCAAATACACGTTACATCCGAACGACATTGTTTTGATTCACACCGGCGCGGCTAAACGCTGGGGTTCGCCGGAATATTTCGGCAGCCGGGTCTCGACCGGGACAGCACCTTATGGCTGGTCAATCAGGGCGTCCACATGATTGGAATCGATGCCTGGACCCTGGACCGCGAGTTCGCTGCGCAGATTGCCGATTTCCGCAGGACAGGCGACGGCCGATACCTCTGGCCCGCGCATTTCGCTGGGATTACGAAGGAATACTGTCAAATCGAGAAATTGACGAACCTGGAACTGCTTCCACGTCCGTATGGTTTTTATCTCTCGTGTTTACCCGTAAAAATTAAAGGAGGCAGCGCGGGCTGGTGTCGCGCCATTGCCCTCGTCCCGAACTGAAGATTTCTGTCCTGCGTCAGGCTCTGAGGATGCGGCATGGCTGCCATTCCTCGCCCTGACAGAGACGCGTACTGCCTTTTACTCGTCGGCAGGCGCAAAACCGCGACGCAAACAGTTCTCGGTCACCACGCGGGGAACCAGAAAGTTCTGCAGATACTCGCGGCCGCCGGCTTTGGTGCCGCCACCGGACATTTTGAACCCTCCAAAAGGCTGGCGTTCGACCAGCGCACCGGTGATCCCACGGTTGATGTAGAGATTGCCGCAGACCATCTCGACTTTCACCCGCTCGATGTTTACCGGACTGCGGGAGTAACAACCGCCTGTCAGCGCGAACTCGCAATCGTTGGCTAGCTCGATCGCCTGCTCGAAATCTTTGGCTTTAGTCACTGACAAAACCGGACCGAAGATTTCTTCCCGGAACAACCGGCTGTTCGGCGGCACATCCTTGAAGATGGTTGGGGGGACATAACAAGCATTGGTGTCGGTCGGCACTGCGCCTTGCCACGCCAAGGTCGCTTCTTTTTTGCCAATCTCAATGATTTCAAGGATCCGTTCCTGGGCGTCGCGATTGATGACAGGGCCGAGGATGTTCCCGGGAACTTCGGAGGGGCCGACGCGCAATGAAGCGGCAGCCGCCACGAGCCGCTCCAGAAATTTGTCGTAATTATCCGCCAGCACGACCAGGCGCGAAAGCGCGCTACACTTCTGGCCCTGGTATCCGAACGCCGACGCGAGGCAACCCACCACTGCCTCATCCAAATCGGCGTCGCCGTCCACGATCACGCAGTTTTTGCCGCCCATCTCACAGACGACTTTTTTCAGATTGAGCTGGCCCGGCGCCGTTCTGCCCGTCGCTTCCCAGATTCTCAACCCGACTTCCTTCGAACCGGTGAAGGCAATGAAACCAATCTCCGGATGCGAGACGAGATGCGCGCCGACTTTTCCACCGGGACCTGAGAGCAAATTGACCACGCCGGGCGGAAGGCCAGCCTCAAGGAATAGGTCCATGAGACGCGCGGCTATGACCGGCGTTTGATCTGATGGCTTCATGATCACGGCGTTGCCGGCTACCACCGCCGCCGCCGCCATGCCGGTGAGGATTGCCAACGGAAAATTCCACGGCGCGATGATGATTCCGACGCCGCGCGGCCACCATTGCTGCACGTTGCTTTCCCCAGCGACGGCTTGTGTGCGCTGCGGATGGTTCAAATCGCGCATGACAGATGCGTAAAAGTTGCAGAAGTCAATTGCCTCGGCCACGTCCGCATCGGCTTCCTGCCAGTTCTTGCCGGCTTCAAGGATTTCCACGACCGAGAGAGCCGCTTTATCGCGCCGCATCAAGGCGGCTGTCTTTTCCAAAAGCGCGGCACGGTCCAGCGCCGGCATACGGGCCCACTTCGGCTGGGCGGCGCGGGCGGCGGCCAGAGCGGCCTCCGCCTCGGCGACACTCGCCTGCGCCGCATAACCGACCACTTCATTCTGATTAGCCGGATTGAGCGAAGGCAGCCATTCGGAAGTCGAGACCGGTCGGTTGTTGATTATCAGCGGGTGGCGCCGGCCAAGTTTCTGCCGCTGCTCACTGATCGCACGCGCCATTCTCTCACGCTCGGCAGGGATGTTGAAGTCGGTCGGGGGCTCGTTGCCAAAGCGCCGCTCCGTGTAGGAGCCGACGTGAGCAGGCTCTGAATCAGAACTTGTCGGAGCGAGACTTCTCACGTCGGCTCCTACAAATTCGGATGGATCTTTTAACAGCTCATCGCGGCTGGCGCCTTTGGCGAATTTGTTGGCGAGGAAGCCTTCATTCGACGTGTTTTCCAGGAGCCGCCGCACCAGATAAGCCATTCCCGGAAGCAGCTCGCCCACGGGGCAGTATTCCCGCAATCGGCAACCGAGTTGTCGGACCGCCGCTTTGATCGGGTCAGCCATACCGTAGAGCATTTGGAACTCGAACTCGCGCCGGTCGATGCCGAGCCGCTCCGCCTGGGCCAGCACGCAGGCGACGCTGCGCACGTTGTGTGTCCCGAAGGCTGCGTCCACCACGTCTGTGTTCTCGAGCAGCGTCAGGGAGACCCGCTCGAACGTGGCATCCGTCTCCGCCTTGTGAGCGAACACCGGCGACGGCCAATGCCGCTGCTGCGCAATGATCGTTTCGTAATCCCAATAAGCTCCTTTGACCAGCCGCACGGTTATGCGCCGTCGCTGCTCGCGCGCCCACTGGATGATCCCGTCCAGGTCGGCTTCGCAGTCCTTTAGATACGCTTGCAGAGCCAGGCCGCAGGCCGGCTCGGCGGCAAATTCCGGTTCCGCGAAAATCTCGCGGAACAGCCGCAGCGTCACCTCCTTGAGCGCGTAACTTTCCATGTCGAAGTTGATGAAAGCACCGAGCTCCTTGGCCCGCTGTAGAATCGGACGGAGGCGCGCCGAAATCCGCTCGATGGCCGTGTCCGGATCGGTCGGATGGACCTGGGAATAAAGCGCGGAGATCTTGACCGAAACATTCAATGGCGGCACAGGGCCGTTAGGGGCGTCGTTGCTGGCGCACGGGTGCCGCCATCGCGCGATTTGCTTCCCGAGCAAATCCATCAAGGTGAGATACCGCTGCGCGTATTGATCGGCCTCCGTTTCGCTCACGACCGCTTCACCCAGGATATCCACTGTAAAAGCGCTTCCTTGCTCGTGCGCCTGGCGCAGCGCTGTCACGATTTCTTTCTCGTCATTTCCGAGCATGAACTGCCGCGCCAAGCCAGTGACCTGGCTCTTGAGCCCGGCGCCGAAGAGCCACGATGCGCCCCCGGCCGCCTTCAATCCCAGGCGCAGGCCCGCAGATAAATTCAATTGCTCGTCCCCGAGATACTCCTTCAGGTGCCGCGAGATCTCGCTCGCGGAGGTCAGCGTGGGCAGAACATCGACAAACCGAAAGAGCTGGGTCTTAAAGTGCTCGTCTTTCATCGCCCACTCCATCAGCGTCCCGTAAAATCCTTTCTTGCTGAAAAGAGAGGGTGCTCCGGCCTCGTCTATCAGGGCGAATATCCTTTCCCCGTGTTCGTGAATGCGGGATTCGATCTCAGGTTGTTGGGGTTTAGCTGGACTCTTTTCGAGGGTGGTCGATGCCATAGCCTGCAAGAGGAGAGTCCGCCATTTCTCTGACCGATGCAAGCCGCCGCGACTGGTGGTACGGCACTCGTTGACAAGTCGCCAGAGCCCAGGGTTTGTGGAATTCCGCCACTGCTAGTTGCGGCCGATGTCGCAAAACAGCCGTTCTGGAGTTTTGCCATCGCCGTGGCAGGCCTTGGAATGGTGAGAACTTGACTTTGGCACTTAATGGTGTGGATTGATCCCCGTTAACGCTAATGGTCACCCCGGGTTTGGCGGATGGGTCTTTTCGCGCACGAAACCCGCCTAATTAATCAATCCACAAGCTCCGGTCAAACCACGTGCCAGCACCACTTGTTTCAACGTAAATATCACATCCACAATTAGTTACGTATATTAACTTCGATTGCGCCGAGATGCTTTAACCTGACTAATACGACTTAATATAAGCATTAATTGCTTTTTATGCTTGAAATGCGTAAGTATGTGTGGCGAAATACCCGACTCGTGAGGTCCATTTGGGCCGAAACTCAGCAGGGCAAGGGCGTCTTCGGGAGCAATATTTTTGAAAAAGTGACCGGATTGTAGAATATTGTAGGGTGCGCGGGCGTCAGTGTTCCAGGTTCTGCCGGTTGCATCTCCAAGCCTCTGCTGCGAGTAGTCAATTCTGAGCCCACGAGAGCGGTGAATCGGCTGTAAGCAATTTGCTTGCAGAAATTTCTGAACCAAAATGGGCGGTCCGCGTCTGATTATTTATGCTGAACAGGAAAGCGAGTAAGATGACAAACGGCGCGGTCCATCCCAGCGGAGCAGGCGCGCGCGGAGCAAGTGCCAGAGCCAGCAGAAATCGACGCCGATTTGTCATTTCCCCGAAGGCGCATAGTGCTTTGCGCTCTGAGCAAGCACGCAATGGTTCAGCCAAAGCCCATAGCTCCCTGCCCGCCAAGCATACCCACGCCGGCGCGCCGACAGGCAACCGGACTGGTTCGGCTGCGCCAGACCTGACCGAGACTATCAAGACGTTGGTGCATTTGGCCCATGAACATGGCCACGTCACCTACGACGATATCAACGACATTCTGCCCGAGGGCATGTCGCCGGAGGATCTCGACGAGCTTTATACCAAACTTCGCAGTCTTGACGTCGAGATCGTCGATCACGCCGAAGTCGAGCGCGCCAAACCGGCGGAGCCTGAAGAAGAGGAAGATCACCGGCTGGAAGTTCTGGACGATCCGGTCCGGATGTACATGAATCAGATGGGCAAGGTGCCGCTGCTGACGCGGGAACAGGAGGTTGAGATTTGCAAGCGCATCGAAGCTGCCGAGGCCGAAATGCGAAGCCTGGTGTACAGCCTGGGCTTCACCGCCAAAGAGCACATTGCCATCGCTGAGAAGCTGCTTTCCGAGCCGCCCAAAGAACGTTTTGACCGCGTCGTCGTGGACAAGAAAGTCGCCAATCGCGAAGGCCACCTCCGGGAGCTTCGCAGCTTGATCAAGAAAATTCGAACCCTCGACGCTGCAGTGGACAGCAAATTTCTGGCCTGGCAAAAGGCTGCTACAGTGGGCCGGCGCCAGAAACTGTTCACGGAGTTTCGCAAGCTGGACCGGCGGCTTCAGAGCGCTTACCCAAAATTCTTTTACAAGCAGCGCGTCCTGGAGGACATGATTGTTGTGGCCGGCAATGTCCATGAGAAGTGCAAAGCCAGCCTCCGGACCATTCAAGATATGGAGGCGCGCCGAAAATCGGCCGAACAACAGTCCGTACTGCAGAGCGAACGGGCCAAGGTCCGCGCGCTCGAACAGTTCGTGCGCATTCCGCATCAGGAATTCAGCAAGACCTTCGACCAGCTAAAACGCGCGGCGGACCGGGCGCACCAGGCCAAAACCCACATGGCGGAAGCCAATTTGCGCCTGGTAGTGTCGGTGGCCAAAAAATATACCAATCGCGGGCAGTCCTTCCTCGACTTGATCCAGGAAGGCAACATCGGATTGATGAAGGGCGTCGAGAAGTTCGAGTATCGCCGCGGTTACAAGTTTTCCACCTACGCCATTTGGTGGATTCGCCAGGCCATCACGCGCTCGATCGCCGATCAGGCCCGAACGATTCGCATCCCGGTGCACATGATCGAAATCATGAACAAATTGTGGCGCGCGCAGAAACAGCTCACCCAGGAGCTGGGCCGTGAAGCCACGCCCGAAGAAATTGCCGATGAGATGCACATGCCGGTCGCGCGGATCAACTCGCTGCTCAAAATGGCGCAGCAACCGATTTCGCTGCATGCGCCGGTTGGCGACGATGGCGATGTAAGCGTCGGTGATTTTATCGAAGACAAGACGGCGGAGAACCCTTCCGAAGTCACCAGCTACAGCTTGCTCAAGGAGAAGCTAGGCGACGTGCTCACAAGCTTGACCGAGCGTGAGCGGAAGATTCTGGAGATGCGTTTCGGCCTCGTGGACGGCTACGAGCGCACGCTGGAAGAAATCGGCAAGATGTATAATGTCACCCGTGAGCGGATTCGCCAGATCGAAGCCAAAGCGCTGCGCAAATTGCGCCATCCGACCCGCGTCCGCCATCTGCAGGGATTCCTCGACACCGAAGAAGAGGCCGCCTAAAGCGCGTCCGAAAAACTCCTCGAAGTGTAGGAGCCGACGTTAGGAGGCTCTGACCGAATAATCCAAAATCCAAATTTGTTCAGGGCCTCCTGACGTCGGCTCCTACAATTTTACAACACGGCTGGTTGCCGTCCATCGGATGTTGAAATTCAGCCTTAGGTCACGCATCGTTTCGCCGTGAACCAAACGACTCCGTCCGCTGCTACCAGCACTTTCCTGCTGGGTGAGGCGCGCAAACCAGTCGAACCCTGTGCCGTTGTTATTTTCGGCGCCAGCGGAGATTTGACGGCGCGCAAGCTCATTCCCGCGTTTTATCAGCTTCATAAGCAGAAGCAGATGCCCGAAGATTTCCGCCTCCTTGGGTTTGCGCGCCGCGAAAAGACCGATGAGTCATGGCGAAAGGAGCTGCGACAGGCGCTGGAGGAGTTTTCGAGGACAAAACCCGTGGACGAGAATGTCTGGTCGGATTTTTCGCAGCACATCACCTATTGCCAGGGTGACATTTCCGAGCGGGAGGCGTACCCGAAATTGGAACGGCAACTGGCTTCATTCGGCAAACCTTCGCTGCGCCAAAACCTGCTTTTTTACCTGGCCACTTCGCCGAGCCAGTTCGGCGAAGCAGTGGAACAACTCCACCAGGCTGGTCTGCTGCACAAAGACGGTGAACCCGGCTGGCAACGGATTGTGGTCGAGAAACCCTTCGGTCACGACCTTGAATCCGCCCGCCGTCTCAACGCCGAGCTTACCCGCTATGCGCGCGAACAGCAGGTCTTCCGCATCGACCATTACCTGGGCAAAGAGACGGTCCAGAACATTTTGATGTTCCGTTTTTCCAACTCAATTTTCGAGCGGCTCTGGAACCGAGATTCCATCGACCACGTCCAGGTCACGGTCAGTGAAATGCTCGGCGTGGACCAGCGCGGCGGTTACTACGAGGAGGCGGGCGCGCTGCGTGATATGGTGCAAAACCATCTCTTGCAGGTGCTCTCCCTGATCGCAATGGAGCCGCCCGTTTCGCTCGAGGCCGAACCAATCCGTGACGAGAAAGTCAAGCTCCTCAAATCGATCCGGCCGATGACACCAGAGGACGTCGAACGCCAGGTGGTGCGCGGCCAATATTTCGCGGGAGTGGTGGACAGCGAATCGCGTCCGGGATATCGCCAGGAGCCCAAGGTCAAGCCCGATTCTAATGTCGAGACCTATGTGGCTCTGAAGTTGTTCATCGATAATTGGCGTTGGTCCGGCGTGCCGTTTTTTTTGCGGACGGGCAAAAGCCTTCCGGCGAGCGCGAGCGAGGTGCGCATCCAGTTTCGACCCACTCCCCACGTACTTTTTGCGGCGCAGTGCGGACAGAAGCTCGACTCCAACGCGCTCACTCTTCGACTCCAGCCCAACGAAGGCATCTCGCTGCGGTTTAACGGCAAGGTCCCGGGGCTCAGTCTGGGGGTGCGGCCGGTGCGCATGCATTTCAGCTACGATTCGGAATTCGGCGCCTATACGCCCGAGGCCTACGAGCGGTTGCTGCTCGAGGCAATGGCGGGCGATGCGACGCTGTTCATCCGGCGCGACGAGGTCGAAACGGCCTGGAAATTTGTCGATGAGATCCGCGGCGCCTGGGAGGGCAAGCCACTCTCGAACCGGGAATTTTATGCGGCTGGCACCTGGGGGCCGATGGCGGCGGATGATTTGCTTGCGCAGAGTGGTCACACCTGGCGTGAGCCGGTGGTGATCAAGTAACCCCCCCCGTCCAATTTTGGATTTTAGATTTTGGATTTTGGATTGCTGTGCCCACGAGCGTCTCAGCCGTAAGCGGGGACGACCGTTGGTTTGACGTGAATCGCTGAGTTCACTGCGGATACACCGCCAGGCTTGGCGTTGAGAATTTCACTTGGATTCACGCTCGGCAGGATTGCGAACCTTATGAATGAACAACAATTCAAAGATCGAACCAAGAACCTGGCGCTGGAAGTCATTCGTATCGTGGACGAATTGCCCCGTGGGAGAACGACCGATATCCTTACAGGCCAATTGGCGCGCGCGGGGACCTCTGTCGCGTCAAACTATCGAGCGGCCTGCCGAGCCAAATCGAAGGCGGACTTGATCTCCAAATTGGGCACTGTGGAAGAGGAGGCAGAGGAAACGGGATTCTGGCTGGAAATGCTTGTGGACGCAACTAAGGTTGCCGTGAGCAGGGTCGCGGCGATCATTGACGAAGCGAACGAAATACTCGCCATGACAGTGGCCTCCATCAAGACCCTTCGTGCTCAGGAGCGAACTAATCCAAAATCCAAAATCTAAAATCCAAAATTCAACCCGGGGGTAGTCCGGTGATAATTCGGGCGCTGCGTTTGTAAGCAAAATAGGAGTAGGCCCACTGCAACAAGACGGACACCTTGTTGCGAAAGCCGATCAGAAAAATCAAATGGATGAACAGCCAGGCCAACCAGGCGATCAAGCCGGAAAACTTGAGCTTGCCAATCCAGGCCACGGCGGCCGTGCGGCCGATGGTGGCCATGGTCCCGCGGTCCCAATATCGAAAAGCCGGGCGTGGAGTTCGTCCAGCGCCTGAATTCAGTTCACTGACGATAATACGCGCTGCATGACGTGCCATCTGCATCGCCGCGGGCGAAACGCCGGGCACGGGTTTGCCGTTCTCCCCAAGCACCAGCGCCATGTCACCGATGGCCAGCACTTCCGGGTGACCGGGCAAACTCAAGTCTGGATTGACTTTGACGCGCCCGGCGCGATCCAGCTCCACACCCAGTTTGGCCGTCAGCGGCGAGGCGGAAACGCCCGCCGCCCAGAGGATGTTCTCGGCGCGAATGATCTCGCCGCCCTCCAGCTCCACTTCCTTTTCGCGCAGCGCATGCACTCGCGTCGAGGTCCGGACCTGGACGCCTAGACGTTCCAGTTGGCGCTTGGCGCTTTGGCTGAGGTCGCTCGGAAAATGCGACAGTACGTTCGGCGCCGCCTCCAACAGAATGATGCGCGCTTTGGTGGGATCGATCCTGCGGAAATCGCGTTTCAGCACGGTGCGCGCCAGTTCCGCGAATGCACCCGCGAGCTCGACTCCCGTGGGGCCGCCGCCGACAATGACGAGCGTCATCAGCCGTTCGCGCTCGGCCGAGTCGATGGCTGCTTCCGCTTTTTCGAACGCCAGTAATACCCGGCTGCGAATCCGCAATGCTTCGTCAATCGTTTTCAGCCCGGGCGCAAATTGCTCCCATTCCGGGTGGTCGAAATAACTGGTGCGACTGCCCAGCGCGAGCACCAGGTAATCGTATCCCGTCGTGCCCTCTTCCAGGAGGACGTGACGCCGGCTGAGATCGAAGCCGGTGACGTGAGCAAGCAACACGGTGATATCTGGCCGGTTGGAAAGAATACCTCGGACCGGCTGAGCGATGTCGGGCGCGGCCAGGCCGGCGGCAGCTACCTGGTAGAGCAGTGGTTGAAACAGATAATGATTCGTGCGATCAATCACCGTCACCCGCGCGCGCGGATGGCGGAAACTCTGACAAAACGTCAGGCCGCCGAAGCCCGCGCCGAGGACAACCACATGAATCAGGTTGCTCGTTACCATGATACCCTCAGCTACGCGGGAACATTCGGAAGACTCTATCGTAAATCCTGAACGCGGCAAGTTGCGATGTCCCAAACGATTCTGCATCCGGTAGATCGGGCGAACTCCGCCAGGAAGACGCTTCGGTTGCGGGTGACCGGGTCCGCGGAGAAGGCTCTGCGCTCGGGGCATCCCTGGCTTTTTGCCGAGAGCATTCGCGAACAAAATCGACAGGGCCAACTCGGCGAGCTGGCGGTGGTTTACGACCGCAAAAATCAGTTCCTCGCCGTGGGATTGTTCGATCCCGACTCGCCTATTCGTGTCCGCATCCTGCACAAGGGAAAGCACCAGGCGCTCAATGAAAAATGGTGGTCCGGGCGGCTGGACCAGGCACTGGAGCGTCGGCAAAGCATGTTCGACGAATGGACGACAGGCTACCGCTGCATTCACGGTGAGAGTGACGGCTGGCCCGGCCTGGTGCTCGATCGATACACGGTGACACTGGTCCTGAAGCTTTACACCGCGGCGTGGCTCCCGCGCCTGGCGCAGGTGGTCCCGCTGATCGTCCGCCGGATGGAACCGGAGCGGCTGGTGCTGCGTCTCAGCCGCAATACTCAGTCGCGCGCCGCCAATTCCTTCCGGCACACGGACGGGCAAACGCTAGTCGGTTCGCCAGTCGAATCGCCCGTCACCTTTCAGGAAAGCGGCCTGCATTTCGAGGCGGACGTCGTGCTCGGACAGAAGACCGGCTTTTTTCTGGATCAACGCGAGAACCGGCGACGGGTTGAGGCCTTGGCGCGTGGACGCGAAGTGCTCAATGCGTTCAGCTTTTCCAGCGCTTTCTCGCTCTATGCGGGGCGCGGCGGCGCCCGTGCGGTGACCGACCTCGACCTGAGCGGTCACGCCCTGGAATCTGGCCGGCGCAATTTTGCGCTCAATCGGCGAGATGCACGCATCGCTGGCTGCCGCCACGAGCTCATTCAAGCCGATGCCTTCGAATGGCTCAGTCACAACCGGCGTCGGAATTTTGATCTCGTCATCCTCGACCCGCCGTCACTTGCCCGGCGAGAATCGGAACGCCACCCGGCGCTCCGCGCTTACGGGCGACTGGCTTTAGCGGCGATTTCGCATTTGAGGCCGGAAGGAATCCTCCTGGCCTGCTCTTGTTCCGCGCATGTGACGGCCGAGGAATTCTTTGGCGTTGTTCGGCACACGGTTGCGAGGAGTGGCCGTGTATTCAAGGAGTTGGAGACGACCCGACACCCTCCCGATCATCCGGCAAACTTACCCGAGGCTGAGTACCTGAAAGCCATTTACCTCTTGGCCCAAACATAGGCCATTTCATTTGACGCCAGCAGTCGCCCTGCTAGAGTCCGCGCAATTCAGATGAGAGTATCGCGCGCCATTCTGGCTGGCGGAATCCTGGTGGCCTCGCTGTGCCGCGTCCAGGCCGATCCCCCCAACGGCATCAGCGCCGTCGTCCATGACGCGGTCATTACGTATGACGAAGTGGATGTCGCGACTTCGCAGACCGCCGAAGCTCTTAGTCGGCAGTACCGCAATCAGCCGGAGTTGTTTGAGAAAAAAATGAACGAGGCGCGCAGCGACAATCTCAAGAAGCTGCTCGATCGCCAGTTGATTTTGCATGAATTCAAAACCCTCAACTACAACCTGCCCGAGACCATCGTGGATGAAGTGGTGCGGGAAAGAATTCGCGCCCGGTATCGCGACCGGACCACGTTCACCAAAAGCCTCCAGGAGGAAGGGCTGACATACGAACGATTCCGGCAGCAAGTTCGCGATCAGTTCATCCTTGAGGCGTTGCGGCAGAAAAACATTTCCTCGGAAATCATCATTTCTCCGCACAAGGTTGAGACTTATTACGAGGCGCACAAGGATGAATTCAAGGTTGAGGATGAAGTGAAACTGCGAATGATTGTCTTGACCAATTCTCCAGACCCTGCGCAGCCGAACGCGAGCAAGATGGCGGAGGAGATCGTGCAGAAGCTCAAGGAGGGCGCCACGTTCGAAGAGATGGCAAAAATCCATTCCGCGCGCCAACGCAACAGTGGCGGCGAGACGTTCAGGACCTCCAGCTTGCGCAAAGAGCTCGCCGATGCCGTCGCCAAACTCAAGACCGGTGAGCGCAGCGATGTGATCGAAACGCCCGAAGCCTGCTACCTGGTGTTGGTCGAGGAAGCACGTCCGGCCCATTTCAGATCGTTGCGTGAAGTGCGTGAGCAAATTGAAAAAGACTTGCTCATCAACGAACGTGCCCGCCTGGAAAAGCAGTGGGTGGACAGGCTGAAGAAAAAAACATTCGTCCGTTACTTTTGAAACGTGCACCGTAAGACGTAATGCGTGGAACTTGACTTACGTTTTACGTTTCACGTTTCACGCATCACGCCTTCGGTTCCGTTTTAACGCACCACGTTCCAACATAACCACCATTGCCCCATGAGCCTTCTCCTCGGCATCTCGATGGGAGACGTCACCGGCATCGGGCCTGAGGTGACGCTCAAGGCGCTGGCGTCCGAGCTTGAGACCGATGACGCGCGATTTGTTTTAATCGGCGACATCGAACAGACCCAGGTGATTAACCGGCGGCTCAGCCTGAATTTGCCCTTGCAACCTTGGAGCGGCCCAGAAGGGCCCGGGCGAATACTGCTCATCAACCCTGAGGGTGAGTCATTGTCGGCTAAGCTGACCCCGGGCTCCAAAGTGGCGGCACGCGTCGCGGTCGCATGCCTGAAGGAAGGCGCCCAACGTGCGCTGCGGAAGGAGATCGATGCGCTGGTGACGGCACCAGTTAACAAGGAGGCGATTGTGCGAGCGGGATTGGCCTTCGTCGGACAGACGGAGTTGTTGTCCGAGCTCGCCGGCGCCGAACGCACCGCGATGATGCTGCTGGGCCAGGACGAGCGCGGCCGGTGGTTGCGCGTAGTTCTGGTCACGACGCATGTGCCGCTTAAGCTGCTGGCGGAGCGTGTCACGGCGGAAAGGGTAAAGCTGGCGATAGAACTCGCGGCCAAGGCTTGTCGTGACCTCAGTCTGCCCCGTGCCCGAATTGGTGTTTGCGGTCTAAATCCCCATGCCGGCGAAGGCGGCCACATGGGCACGGAAGAGCAAACGACGATAGCGCCAGCGGTGGCCGAGATGCAGCGCCAGGGTCTGGACGTGACCGGGCCGCTGAGCGCGGATGCGCTATTTTATTATGCTTACCGCGGCGATTACGACATAGTCGTAGCGATGTATCACGATCAAGGGCTTGCGCCGCTGAAAATGGTTGCCTTCGAGCAAGGGGTGAATTGGACGCTAGGGTTGCCGTTTATACGCACCTCCCCTGATCACGGCACCGCCTACGATATCGCCGGGCAGGGCAAAGCCAATCCCTCGAGCATGATCGCCGCCATACAGTTGGCCAAGCGATTGGCGCAAAGGCGTGCGCAGGCTCGGCATGGCCTTTGAACAACATCTACGGAGGTTGCCGCATCTGATATCTGGCACGACCCTTAATCAGTTCACTTTGTCGCTCACTTGATTCTCACCACGCCTAAGGTCGCGCCAATCACCCGCCACTCATCCGATGTTTGATCACGAAAAACTGCAGGTTTATGGCAAAGCGCTGGACTTTGCTTCCAAAGCCGCGACTTGGACAGGGGCTTGGGATAAGAAACATGCCCTTGTGGATCATCTATCCAGGGCCAGCGAGAGCATCATGTTAAATCTTGCTGAAGCTGCCAGACAAAGAGGGAAACCCGCCAGATTCCGCACTCTAGACTACGCAATCGGATCGACCTTGGAATGTGCGGGGTGTCTTGATTTGGCGCGCATCAAAGAGCTTTTGAGCCCCGATAACTCTCATGAAGAAAAACGCCTGTTGTGCGAAATAACCAAAATGCTTATTGGCCTGAGAAAGGCCTGGGACCGAACGATGGTTCGGGAAGAGCCACCTTGTTATTCAGCGGCATCATCGAGGAACCCACTTGAGCCACTGTTCCACCATGACGGATTGGAAGTTTACCGAGTGGCGTTGAGTTTTATGGAGTGGCTCGTATCGCTACCAGAGTCAAAAGAACTCTCGAACCGACTATTTAGACAGGTTGATGAGGCAGGGACGTGCATAGTGCTCAATATCGCTGAAGGGAATGGTCGATATGCGGAACTCGATCATCTCCGATTCTTGCAGATTGCGCAGACCGCCGCGGTCAAGGCGGCGGTTTATATCGATTTGGCTATACTTAGGAATCTTTTGTCCAATCTGGAGGCAAGTGCCGGCAAGGAAATATTGCGCCGGATAGGAGGCATGGTGGCAGGGTTTTAAGCGCACGGCGACACAGTGGGAGACAAAGTGAGGGAAATAAGTGCGAGCGATCTGCAAGCGGCTTCGGACGAAAATTGGCTGATTGTGGGCGCGCGACGCGTGCGGTTGCATTTGGTTCGGCACAGACGGGCGCGGCGATACATCCTGCGGCTGCGCTCGGATGGCAGCGCGCGCGTGACTATCCCGCGAGGCGGTTCGGTCCTGGAAGCGCAGCGGTTCGCGGACAGAAAGGTTGCCTGGGTGGAGCGGCAGCTCTTGCGTCAAGCGGCGCAGCCGGCTCAACCGTGCCAATGGCTGCCGGGAACTGAAATACTCTTTCGGGGCGAACCGGTCCGGCTGGAACTCGGTGGTGTCGGCCAAACAAAGCTGGTCCAATTCGCTAAGGAAATCGTTCGCGTGAGCGGCGCAGAAGTGGATCTGCGTCCCGCTGTCGAGCGACACCTTTGCCGGCTGGCCGCTCGGGAACTTCCTGCCCGCGTGTGGGAATTAGCGGCAATGCATCAGTTGTCGGTCCAGCGTGTAACGGTCCGGAATCAACGCTCGCGTTGGGGTTCATGTTCGCGAGCCGGGACGATCTCGCTCAATTGGCGGCTGGTACAGGCGCCGGCGTTCGTACGCGACTATCTCGTGCTTCACGAGCTGGCGCACCTGCGCGAGATGAACCATTCGACGCGATTCTGGCGCGAGGTGGCGCGGCTGTGCCCGAATTCCGCCGAAGCTGAGCGTTGGCTTAAGCAGCATGCCTCTTTGATAGGATAGGCCGAGTCGAGGGCAGCCACCAGGTAGAAGTCCCAAATCGCAAATCCAAAATCCAAAATCCAAAATTGTTTAGTCGTGCATCGGCGCCTCCAACAGGCGCGGCCTGCGCTCGTGCAGCGGCAACCAGACGCGGAAAGTGGTTCCGCGGCCGACCTGGCTTTCGACCTCGATCCGGCCGCCATGAGCTCGCACAATGCGCTGCACGAGCATCAATCCCAGGCCCGTGCCTTTCTTCTTGGTCGTGTAAAACGGCTCAAAAATTCGGTTGATCTGTTCCTGCGGGATCCCACCGCCGGTGTCGGTCACGCTCACCCAAACGCCTTCGGAAGTTTCGCCAGTCTGCACGGTTAATGTGCCGCCCTGCGTCATGGCCTGCATCGCATTTTTCACCAGGTTCACCAGCACCTGCTGCATTTGCGTCGAGTCGATGGGCGTGGCCGGCAATTGTCGGGCCAGCCTGGTGCGCACGTGCAAACCACGATTGTCCAGTTCTGGTTGGAGAAGTTCGAGGGTTTTGAGTGCTACCTGGTTGAGCGAATCGGGCTTGAGCTGGGGCGGCGTGGGCCGAAGGGCGTGCAAAAACTGGGTCACAATATAATCCAGCCGGTTGATTTCTCCTTTGGCCACGGTCACATAGTGTTCGAGCTTGCGGCCGATCTCGCCGGCGGTGATATCTTCCGCGTGGGCCGCTCCACGCCCGCGGGTGCCGCCCTTGGTGGCCTCGGCTCGGCCTCGCTCCGCGGTGGTTCGGAGCTTCTTCAATTCGCGCTCGATGAGTTGAAGATGAATGTGGAGCGCGTTGAGCGGGTTGCCGATTTCATGGGCCACGCTGGCGGCCAGCAAGGTCAGCGCCTGAATCCGTTCGCTTTCGATCGCTTCGAATGTTTTTTGGCGGGCTTCGGTGGCATCGTGCAAAATGAGAGCAACGCCGGAGCTGCCGGCGGCCTGGCCATCGAGCGGCGCGGCGTAGAGGCGCAAAAAACGCGAGCGCGGGAAATGGACCTCGAACTCGTGGCGGACCACCGCCGGGCCGCCTTGCGCATCGACGAGAGCGATTTTCTCCCACTCCATTTCGGGGATGAAATTGGTAATGGGTTGGCCTTCGACGTTGGACTGCAGACCGAGCAGCCGCGTCACCGCCTGGTTGAAATACAAAATACGGCCCTTTTCATCCACGACCAGGACTCCGTCTTCGATCGCGTTGAACAGAGTTTCCAGGAAACTGCGCTCGCGCGCCAGCCGCTGCATGACCGTTTGCAGACCTTCAGTGTCCAACCGGGTAATCCGGCCTAACACTTTGTCCAGGAAACTTGATTTGTTTGCCATGTTACTGCGCTAGAACCACTGTTTCCTCCTGAAATACCAAACCGTCGCCACGGTGGACACCAGCGTGACGGCCCCGGCAACGACGTAACCATGACGCCAGCTTAGCTCCGGCATATCGTGAAAATTCATCCCGTACCACGTCCCGATCATCATCAACGGCGTCGTCACGACCGTGATGAGCGTCAGCAGCTTCACCACTTCGCCGGTCTGATTGGAGGACATGTTCAGATAGACCTGCAAAATGCCCGTCAGAGAGTCGGTGTAGCCTTGCGCCAGCTCGGAAATATGGAACAACGCATCCGAGACGTCGCGGTAATAAGGCACCAGGTGGGCCCGGATGAGCTTGTATTCCCCCCGCGCGAACCGCGCCAGGACCTCATACTGCGGACCGATTATCTGCCGCAGGTGCAACACTTCCTTTTTGATCCGCAGGATTTTGTTGAGCGTTTCTTTGACTGGATGCTGCAGCGCCTGCTGCTCCAACTCGGCGATTTCGAGCGACAACGCATCCAACGCCGGTTTGTAATTTTCCACGATGGAATCCAGCAGAGTGTGCGCCACCCTGTCGGGTGCGCGGGCGATGTGCATCGTTGCTTTGACCGCCTGTTCCTCGGTTTGCGAAATGCTCCGCAGCGGTTCTCGATGGTAAGTGACCAGAAAATTCTTTCCCAGAAAAAAATTCAACTCGCTTGTCGCGAATACGCGGTCCTCGCGGCTGTAGTCCACCGCGTGAATCACCATGAACAAATAAGGCGCAAACCGGTCTTCCGCCCGCGGCATGTACTCCTCCACCTTGGGCGACGCGCTGACCATAACGCAGTCTTCGATCGAGAGCGGATGAAAATGGAACACGTCCTCGAGCACCAGCTTGGTTTCTCTCTCGGTCGGATTCTCCAGATCGACCCACAGGAAAAGATTCGTGTCGCCTAACAGCGTCGGCATTAACGGGATCTCGAGGTTCCGGCTGTGCAACCGGCCCTGGGTGGTAAACGCGAGTGAGCGGATCATTGAGTCGTTAAGGAAGCTTCCGCATGCGTCGGGTAAAACCCCGGAGGTCTATCGATCCCGGAGCGGCCGGGCGCGCGGGGGCGAAGCTCCGACGTGTTCCCCCTCACCCCAACCCTCTCCCGGCGGGAGAGGGGGAATCGTCGCCAGTCTGGCGGTGAACGTACGATCGGCGAAATATTCGAGGGCTGTGCGCGTGGTCTCCCTCTCCCAGCGGGAGAGGGTTGGGGTGAGGGGGAACGAAACGCCCTGAGTACACACACCGCCAACATGGGACCCGCACCAGACTCCCTCGCCGGAAGCCGGCGTGGGACTGAGCTAACCGCCTTTCCGAGCCTTCGGCTTTTTCTGATTTCTCCTACAGATCGGTTTGGCGCTGTCATTCGTGCGAGCCGCAATTTAGGCCGGCGTCGCGATTTTGACACTCACAAAACAAGCTCAGTAGTACCGGCATAAGGCTGGCGAGAGGCGCGCCCCAAGCGAGCAATCAGCCACGCGATTCCGATCGTTACCACTGCGCCAATCAACGTGTACCACGGCCAAAAGATCTCCGGGCCAACCGTTCTGGCCCACAACTCTTTCGTCAGTTCCCATTTCGGCAAGGTCTGAATCGCCGTCATCACTCCAAGCGAAGTTAACATGCCGCCGATTACCGGCATCGCTCGGCCTTTTTTCCAAAACACCGCCAGCGCCAGGCCGCCGAGCAACGCGCCGCTGGTCAGGCCTCGCAGCGAGAAGGCGGCATTGAGAACAAATTCCACTTGCCGGCTCAGGTAAGCGATAAAAACCAATGCCGCCGCCCACAGCACCGTCGAGATTTTGCTGAACCGCAAATAAAAGATCTCGCTCCGCTCGTGCAACAGATGCTTGACGAAATCCATCGTGGACACAGAAGCTAGCGACGTCAGCGCCGAGCTGACCGAGGACATGGCCGCCGACAGGATCGCCACGATCAGAAAGCCTTTCAGCACGTGGGGAACTTCGGTCATCATGAAGATCGGGAAAATGAAATCATTGGCTTTGATCCCCGAGCCTGGGCGCGGTTCGGGCAGCGGAATTTGAAAGAGATGGCCTTGATAAAAGACCCACAACATCGCGCCGACCAGCAGGAAGATGAGAAACAGCGGGAAAATCAACACGGCGCTGAGCGCCAGCGCCTTCCGGCCATCGGCGACGGTTTTGCACGCCAGCACCCGCTGCACGATCAGTTGCTCCGCGCCGTGGGAAGACATCACCATCACGGTGCCGCCGATGAGGCCCATCCAGAGATTGAACGGAGAGCCGAGCAGGAAGCTAGCCCACGAAGTCCCGGGCGCCGGCGCGACATTCAGCCAGTGCAGTTTCCCGGCCTGGAGTGCCTGCGAGAACACGGCGGCAGTTCCGCCCGGGATCAGCGTGGGAATATAAAAGAGCGCGAACAGGCCGCCCAGCAGGAACAAGCCAAACTGGACCGCATCGGTCCAAATCACCGCCTTCACTCCGCCGATGTACGTGTAGAGCAAGGACAGGCCGACAAAGAGCAGAATTGCCCCAAGGATCGGATCACCGGTTCCGAACCCGAGCACTCGCTCACCCAGCATCAGTTTGACCGGGATGCTGGCCAGATAAACGCGCACACCAGCCGCCAGCGTCTCGCTGATTAGGAAAAAGCCGCCCGCGGTCTGCCGTGCCGCCTGCCCGAAGGCGTTCGCAAAGAGCTGATAAGGCGAATAGATTTCGCCTTTGAAATAATGCGGCACGAGCACGATCGCCAGGATGACCCGAGCGATCACATAACCGAGGATCATCTGCAGGAAAGCGATGTTCCCGCCGTAGGCCATCGCCGGCACGCCGATAATCGTTAGCGCGCTGGTTTCCGCCGCCACGATAGATAGGCCGATGCCCCACCAGGGCGTACTCTTGCTCCCGAGAAAATAATCGCGCGTGCTCCGCTGGTCTTTGCCGAACCAAACGCCCAGCCCGATTATCCCGAACAAGTAAACGGCCATGACCGCCCAGTCGCCCGCGCTGAAGTAGCGGTTCATGCAACACCCGGTCCAGTCCTTCAGGCCGGCAAATCGTCCAGCGGGCTGGGCACCCCTTGACCGCCTTGCTGCAGTACGTGCGTGTAAATCATGGTGGTGGCCACATCGCTGTGCCCCAGCAACTCCTGGATGGTGCGGATGTCGGTCCCCCGCTGCAGCAGGTGCGTGGCAAACGAATGCCGGAAAGTATGCGCACTGATCACCTTGGTCAGACCCGCCCGCCGCGCCGCCACCTTGATCGCCTTGTTTACCACGCTGGGGTCCACATGATGGCGCCGCACGATCCCGGTCAATGGGTCTATGGACAGCTCGCGCGCCGGAAAGAGATATTGCCAGCCCCATTCCTTTGCGGCGGTCGGATATTTCCGCTCCAGGGCGTAAGGCAAATACACCGCGCCGTGGCCGGCCGCCAGGTCCTGACCGTGGAGCACGCGCGCTTTCTGCATTTGATTCTCGATCAGGGGAATCACCGACGCTGCCAGGGTCGTATATCGGTCCTTGTCGCCTTTGCCAGATCGGACCGTTACCTGTCTCATTTTGAAATCAACGTCCTTGATCCGCAGGCGCACGGCCTCCATAATACGCAAGCCGCTCCCAAACAGCAGCTTGACAATTAGCTGCGGCTCGCCTTCCAGCAGCGCAATGACTCTCGCCACTTCCTCCCGCGTCATCACCACTGGCACATTCTCTTTCCGGTCTGCCCTCACTGCGTCAATTTTCTCCTCCAGTGGCACTTTGAGAACTTGCCGGTAGAGGAAAACCAGTGCGTTCATCGCTTGGTTTTGTGTTGAGGGCGCCACCTTGCCCTCGACAGCGAGGTGCGTCAGGAAGGCTTCTATCTTTCCTTCGGCCCCAGCGAGATCTTCCCGCTGTTGCATGTGATGGAAATGGATGTACCGCTTGATCCAGTCGAGGTAACTCCGCTCGGTATGGATCGAGTAATGGTGCAAGCGCATAGTATTGCGGACCTGCTCGAGCATTCTTGGACTGTGGGGACTCGGCGGTTGACTTTCCATAATCCTGCTCATAATGTTCCTTATGCGGTCTTGGACTTTTCGCCCTGATATTGGGCCTCCCAATATCAGGGCGAAACTGCGTGAAAATCCATCCAATATCAAGATCGCAGGGCGAATCGGCCTGTTAATCAGTGGTTGGGCGCGCACATGAACACCAGTGATTACGTTGGATTCGCAGCGGCCTTTGTTTTTGGTTGCTGGTGGATTGCATTCCCAGACAGCGTCATCTCCTTCTACACCCGGTTTCACCGCGGCAAGATCAGCATGCCGAAGCCGAGCGGCGTCAGAGTGGCGGGGGCATTTTGGATCGTTCTGGTTGCTGCCGTCATGATAGCTTTTCTGAGCAGGCATCGATGAGCATTACCCATTCGCCCAACCAACGCACTTCAGGCAACGGCGCGGTCGCGCTCTGGTGTCATGTTCAACGTCTCAGACGCGCCGTGCTTGAGTGCGAACGTTAGCAGATTGAGAGCAACGCGAAAGAACACGTACATTGCTGTCGGAGTGTTCCTGGCGGCAATTCTCATTGCCCTGGCGCTGCTCCGACCGAGCGCTCCGGTCATCGTAGGTGTCGGATTCCTCGGCTACACCAACGGAGTGAGAGGCGAGCGTTTTGCAAGATTTGGCTTAACAAACCAGAGCGGTGCTGTCATCACACGATGGGGCCACTTCGATCGAGAAGTCAGAAATTCGCCATCACTCGCTTACACGCGTCCGTTTGGCTCTAACGTCCTGCTATCCGCTGGCCAGGCAGAGGTTATTCTAGTGCCATTGGATGCAGCTACCTATCAAAAAGACTGGCGCGCCGTATTCTACTGGAGAAGAGTGGACGGGAAACTCCGGTTTGACATTTGGTTCGCCAATTCGCCCTCGCTGAAAATCTGGTTGCCAAGATGGCTTCAACGCGATGGTATCCCCGTGCGCGCTGCGCCAAGCGAGTGGATGGACCAATGATCGAATCTGCTAACAATGCACATGCACAGGACGGCGGGATTCCGTCCGTGTTTCATATCGGGCATCACTGGCCCGCCGCCAGTGATGTGATTCGTTCGGCGGAAACCGTCTACGAAAGTGCAACCCAGTATCCATAACGTACATGAAAGCAACTTCGAGACTCCTGGTGGCGTGGGTGCTGCTCTTGGCTGCAGCGAACCGTGGCATCGCCGAAACAAGTGTAACCGGCATCGTGGTGGACCGGACCGGAAAGCCGATTGAAGGAGTAGCATGTCTCCTGGCTGGCACCCCTTCACCCACACCCGGACACCATGTCATCTACAGTGGGATCGCCAAGCCAATTCTCACCGATAAGGAGGGGAGGTTTTCCATTTCACTTTCTCAGTCAGAGTCATTGGCCGACCTCCAGTTTGACGCAGTCGATCATGCGCCCGTTTTCTTTTACCGGATCGGTCCAGGAGATTCCCCACTGCGAGTAGTCATGACCGAGGGGAAAGTCCTGAGAGGTCGCATCCTTGACGAGCAGCACGCCCCGATTGCTCATGCAGTTATCGAGCTGCAGATGGCCCAGGAAGACAGGTGGTACCAGAGGAAGGGAATTACCGATACCAACGGTGAGTTCCGCTTTAGAATCTCCCAGCCGCCCCAAAAGTCGCCCTGGGTGCTTTATTTCGCCGGCAAGCGATTTGAGATTGATTACAGCGAGGTCGGGCCGAGGGCCCTGTTCACCTTGCTTGCCGATGTGCGGATAACCTCTGAAGCCGAACCCGGCGGTGCAGCGAACGGGAACCAGCCGATTCGCTCAGAGACAAATCAGACGTCACCGGCGGCTAGCTCCCGTCGCTGACCTTTGCGTTGGACCGAATAGCGAGCTAAACATGAAGGGTAAGCCATACACCGTGCATGTAGTCGTCGACCCAGAGTTCGGGGAACGTCTCCGCGAGATTCCGCTGGGGGAGCCAGTGTGGATCGCAGACACAGAGGTCAACCGGCCCGCGTACGAAGCAGTTGGAAGGGAACGGAATCCCGAGAGCCATCTTGTCGGCCTAAGCTCCTTCAAGGTTGAGAGGGCTGCGCGGCCGGAGGACTGGCTCATTTCGGAGCTGGCGGAGATTGAGCTGCATCACGGAGAGTACTCTCACGATCCCCCGTGGTCACGGATCAACGTCATTGGCGCTAAGTGGACGGAGCGGATTCAGAAGGAGTTGGCACGCTTCGGGTTCACGGCGCATCGTGCTACTCGCGAGGGTTTCGAGGCGACGAAGAGATCGGCCAACAACGTGGTGGAGGCGACGGCGGGATGATGACTCTGTTTCATGCCGGACGCCCTTTGCCCGCCGCGCCTCACCACGGGCGTTGGGCGGAGTAGCATGAAGACAACAACCCGTAGAATCTTTGGGGTGGCATTGCTAGGACTGGCTCTCGCCGTTGCACTGGCGCTCTATTTTTCCGGCACGCCGTTGCTGTCCTTCGGGCAGTGGCACACTACTTCCTTCCCTAACGGAGCAGTAGCGTCCGGCTCTGTTGAGGTCCACTGGCCGTTTATTGTGGTTTGCATTACTGGGTTCCTCGGTTTCGTTGCCCTCATTTGGCCCCAGCGCAGGCCACCAAGACTGCTGCCATGACAGCGCCCAACAAAAGGATTGAGCCGATGACGAGCAGCGCGGTATGCCAGTGGTTTCAAATCCACGTCCCTGACGCGCTGCTCGTCACGGCTCATCCTCGGCGTTGCCCTTTGACGGGTCGCACAGCAAAGTTGCAAAATCTGTCAGCATGATTTCCCTGCCGCGCTTTCTGCCGTTGCTCGGCTGGCTGTTCGCGCCCTCCGCCTTTGCCGGTGACGCGGGCGTTCGTACCGGCCAGGAGGCGATGCGCAATTGGCCGCAATGGCGCGGGCCGTTGGCGAATGGCGTCGCGCCGCTGGCCGGTCCGCCGATTCATTGGAGCGAGACCAACAACGTTCGTTGGAAAATTGCGCTGCCGGGCAAGGCACATTCCTCGCCGATCATCTTCGGCGATTCGGTTTACGTGCTGAGCGCCGTGCCGGTGGGCGAGGCGCAAAAGCCGGTTTATGATGACGCGCCCGGCGTTCACGACAGCGTGCCGGTCACGCATCGCCATCAATTTGTCGCTCTCGCCATCAGTCGCCGCGACGGAAGCGTTTCGTGGGAAAAACTTCTTCGCGAGGAGTGGCCGCATGAGGGCGGCCACGAAACCGGGAGTCTGGCTTCCAGTTCGCCCGTCACTGACGGCGAGCAGCTTTATGTCTTTTTCGGTTCGCGCGGACTTTATTGCCTGAACCTGAAGGGCGATTTGAAATGGTCGAAGGACCTCGGCCGGATGCACACGTTGCACGCGCACGGCGAAGGCAGTTCGCCCGTGCTGCACGGCGATACGCTCATCGTTTGCTGGGATCAGGAAGGCGACTCGTTCCTCTACGCGTTTGACAAACGCACAGGCAAACAACTCTGGAAAGTTCCGCGCGACGAAAAGACTTCATGGTCCACGCCGCTCGTGGTCGAACACGCGGGCAAGCCGCAGGTGATCGTCAGCGCGACGAAGCGCGTGCGCGGCTACGACTTCGCCACGGGCGCGCAGCTTTGGGAATGCGCCGGCCTGACGGACAACGTCGTGTCCTCGCCGGTGTATTCCGACGGCGTGGTCATCACGGGGAACAGCTATTATTCGCAGGCGATGCTGGCCATCCGCCTCGCCGGCGCGAAAGGCGACATCACGGGCACCACCAATGTCTTGTGGAAACTCAATCGCATGACGCCGTACGTATCTTCGCCGTTGCTCTACGATGAGACGCTGTATTTCCTGCGGCACAATCAGAACGTTCTCTCGCGTCTCGAACCCAGGACCGGAAAACCGCGGGGCGAAGCGCTTCGACTTGAAGGCATCAACGATTTCATTTTCGCTTCGCCGGTCGGCGCGGCGGGACGAATCTACGTCACCGGCCGGGATGGCGTCACCGTCGTCATCCGCCACGACAGCGAAAACGCCACGCTGGCCGTGAACAAATTGGACGATTCTTTCAGCGCGTCTCCAGCCCTCGCGGGTCGCGAATTCTATCTGCGCGGCGAGCGGTTTCTTTATTGCATCGCGGAAGGGGGCGGCTCTGATGGCGGCCATCCGATTGGGAAGGCGGCCTGGAGCGGTCGCGATCCTCCGCCGGATAGTCCACTGGCGCGTTGGCGCGCGGCAGCATCTGTTCGCGCTCGGCTGCATGGCCTCGATTATCAGAATTAAGGAACTCGATTTAGACGCGCTGAAGGAGCTGCGAGTCGAGAGCTTGCGCGAGGGTTACAAATTCGTCGAGCGTTTGTGCGCGGAGTGGGTTTCCGGCGCTAATCGGTTCAGCGCGCCCGGCGAGGCATTGTTTCTCGCTGTGTCCGGCGGCCAGATGGTGGGCGTCTGTGGCCTGAATCGTGATCCCTACACACGCGACCCGGACATCGGTCGAGTTCGACGGCTCTACGTTGCGCGAGCCCATCGGCGCGGCGGCGTCGGACGCGCGCTGCTGGAAGCCGTGGTTGACAGCGCCCGCGACCGTTTCAAGCGCTTGCGCGTTCGCACAGATGCGGGCGGCAAGTTTTTCGAAGCACTCGGCTTCCGGCGCATCAGTTCGGAGGCAGAGACAACGCATGTCCTTGAATTGCTCCCGATTGTTTCCGCAGCCAGCCGGCCGATGAAACGCCGCGCGCGGTTCACAGCTCCTCTGCGACGCCGGAGTAGCGGGCGTTAAAGTCTTGCGGAGGCAGCAATTCCTCCGTCAATTGCTCCGATGCGCATCGTGCAGCCAAATAGAATCACGCACAGCTACCGCCAGCGGCTACAGGCCGAGCCGGCAAGGGTCTTCCCTCTGTTGTGCCCGGTGCGAGAAGCTGAATGGGCGACCGGCTGGTTGCCGGAGCTGGTCATCAGCTCGTCCGGGGTGGGCGAGCGTGACTGCGTTTTTATCACGCCCGCTGAGCCGGCCAACGCAATCTGGTATATCACGCGCCACGAACCGGAAAATTTATTTGTCGAGATGCTAAAAATAACACCCGGCGTGACCGCATGCCGGTTGAGCATTCAGCTTTCCGGGGATGGCAGGGAGTGCCTGGCGGATGTGACCTACACCCACACGAGCCTCGGGCCGGCGGGCGATCAATTCGTGGCGAATTTCACGACTGAATATTATTGCGACTTTATGCAGGCGTGGGAAAAGGAACTGAACCATTTTCTGACGACAGGCAGCCGGTTGACAGCATTTGTTAAAGCTGTAGGAGCCGACGTAAGGAGGCTCTGACCAAGTTGGATCTTGGATTTTGAATTTTTCGATCAGAGCCTCCTTACGTCGGCTCCTACATCTCACTTAGAGGATCAGCATCGCATCGCCGTAACTGAAGAACCTATATCGATGACAGATGGCTTCGGCATAAGCTGACAAAATGAGCTCCCGTCCGCGGCTTCCATTGGGAGCGGCGAAGGCGCTGGCGAGCATCAATAGAGTGGATCTCGGGAGATGAAAATTCGTGAGCAGCGCGCCCACAATCTTGAAATCGTAAGGCGGATAAATGAAAATGCGGGTCGTCGAAGAAGAAGCAGCAGCAGAAATGGAGTGGTGGAGCGATGGATTCGCCTGGACTGATTCGCCGCGACGACGAGCGAGCGTTTCGAGGACACGAACAGATGTAGTGCCGACGGCGATGACGCGGCGGCCAGCGGCTTTGGCATCGTTGATAGCGTGGGCGGTTTCTGCGCTGACCTCGAACCGCTCCGAATGCATCCGGTGGGCCTCGACGGTCTGGGTTTTTACGGGCGCGAAAGTGCCCAGGCCGACGTGCAGGGTGACAAAGCCAACGCCCACCCCGCGCGAGCGGATTTCCTCCAGCAGCTCTTCGGTAAAGTGGAGCCCGGCGGTGGGCGCGGCGACCGAGCCTCTCGTTTGCGCGAACACGGTCTGATATCGTTCGCGATCTGTCTCTAATGGGCTCAAGTCGGCTCGGGTGATGTAGGGCGGCAGTGGAACTTCGCCGAGCTGATCGAGCATGTCCGCGATGTTCGGTGCGCCACGGAAACGCAAGCGACGATGGCCTTCGGCGTTGGTCTCGACCACTGTGGCGTGCATTAGTCCCAGGCGGTCGCTTCGCTCGCGCAGGACGATTTGCGTCCCAACTCGGGCCCGCTTGCCCGGCCGCAGCATGACCCACCAATCGTTCGTGGCATTTTCCTCCAGCAACAGAATTTCGAATTGTCCGCCGGTGTGGAGGTTGACGCCACGCAAGCGGGCCGGGATGACTCGGGAATTGTTCAGCACCAACACATCGCCCGGGCGAAAGTAATGGAGGAGATCCCGGAACTGCTGATGCTCGATCTGGCCGGACGCGCGGTGGAGCACGAGCAGCCGGGATTGGTCGCGGCAGGGCGCGGGGATTTGCGCGATCAATTCCGGCGGCAGGACGAAATCGAAATCGGCGGTTTGCACGTCCGCGCGGTTACACGTTTCCGCTTCCAGTCATCTGGGTTTGGACTTGTTCGCCGCCAGCAGCGCCCCGACCAACCCATCCATCGTGTGCTGCTTGGCTTCGACGGTGGGCTTGAGCCCGAGCGCGGCCAGCGCTTTGGAAGTCTCCGGGCCGATGGAAGCCAGCTTCATGTGCGGAAACCTGGCGCGCAACGCGGACAAGTCAAATCGCTCGTGGAACTGCTCGACCGTCGAGCCGCTGGTGAAGGTGACCCAGTCCGCGCCGGTCTCCGCCAATTTAGTGGCGGCGCCTGTAACGTCCTCCCTTTCTGGAACGGTCTTGTAACAGGCGATGTCATCGACAATCGCCCCCAGCGCCTCGAGGGCGGCCGGCAATTCGCGATTCGCCACCTCGGCGCGCAACAGGCAGATCTTGAGGTTGTCAATGGTCTGGTATTGCGTGAAGGCCTCGGCCACGGCCGAGCCGATCGCTTCATCAGGCATCAAATCCACTTGCAGGTGCAGCTCCTTCAATTTGTTGGCCGTGGCCGGGCCGACCGCGGCAATCCGAGCTCCGCCGAGGTCGCGCAGATCATGGAACTGGCGAAAAAAGTACTCGAAAAATGTCGAGACTCCGTTCGGGCTGGTGAACATGAGCCAGTCATACGCATTCAGTTCGAGCAGGGCGTCCACAACGTCCGTCCGCCGCGTGGGGGGCTCGAATTTGATCGTGGGCACTTCGAGTACCTCAGCGCCGCATTCCTGCAGCCGCCGCGCAAGCTGCCCCGCCTGGCCAAGCGAGCGAGTAACGACCACCCGCTGGCCAAAGAGCGGCCGGCGCTCGAACCAGTTCAATTTGCTACGCAACTTCACCACCTCACCCACCACGGCCACCGTCGGTGGAGCGATTTTTTCCCTGGACGCGACCTCGGCGATGTTCGCCAGCGTGCCGTCAATGGATTGCTGGCGTCCGGTGGTGCCCCAGCGGACCATCGCGATGGGAGTCTCCGCGGGCGTGCCGCCGGCGATGAGCGTCGCCGCGATTTGGCCGATGCGGTCAGTGCCCATCATGATGACTTTGGTGCCGGGAGTTTTTGCCACATGCGCCCAATCGATGGTTGAAGCTTCTTTGGCGGGATCCTCGTGGCCGGTGATCAGGGTCAATCGCGAACAGAAATCGCGATGCGTGAGCGGCACGCCGGCGTAGTTGGGCACCGCCACAAACGAAGAGACGCCGGGCACAACCTCGAAATCAACACCGCCGTCAGCGAGTTGCTCGGCTTCCTCGCCGCCGCGGCCAAACACGTAAGGATCGCCGCCCTTGAGCCGGACGACGGTCTTGCCGTGCTTCGCCTTGGCGATGAGCAGTTGATTAAGCTCATTCTGCGGGATTGTCTGTTGTCCGCCCCGCTTTCCCCCGTAAATGATCTCGGCCGACCTCGGCGCCAGTCTCAGCAACTCGGGATTCACCAGCGCGTCATAGACCACCACCTCGGCGCGAGCCAGCAATTCTGCACCGCGCAACGTCAGCAATCCTGCGTCTCCTGGGCCCGCGCCGACTAAGTAAACCGTGCCCGTCGATTTCATTTAAGCTCGGCGGCAAGCTGCTGGCCCAATTCGAAGGCTTCCCGAATGGATCGTCGCGCTTCGCCACGGCGCGCCGTGCCGTCGGCGAATGAAACGGCTCGCAGGCGGAGTTGCCCTCCAATCGCCTCAGCATAGGCGGCAACCGGACTTTGACAACCCCCGCCCATGCCGGCGAGAAAGGAGCGCTCGGCCGTCACGCATTGCAGCGTCTGGAAATGGTTCAGACGGGCGCAAATCGTGGCACTGCGCTCATCGTCGGCGCGAATTTCGATGCCGACCGCCCCCTGCCCTGGGCAGGGCAACATCACCTCAAGGTCCAGGATTGTGGCCAGCAAACCGGCGGGCACGCCCTCGCCTTCGAGCCGGCCGGCGGGTGTGATGCGAAACTGCAAACGCGTGATGCCCGCCAGCGCCAGCACTGTTGCATCCAGTTCGGCGCGTTCCGCAATTCGGGTTATCCGAGTGAGGACGTTGCCGCGAATGTCCGGCACTTTGAGGCGCGGATTCTGCGCCAGCAACTGGGCCCGGCGGCGCGTGCTGCTGGTGGCGACCACTGCGCCTGATGGGAGCTCCTCGAGCCGCAATCCGTGTTTAAACCCCCGTGGAGCCGATGAGCCGGAAGCCCGCGCACCGGTTGGCGGCTTCTCCGCGTCCCGATAGATCAGCACGTCGCGGACATCGGCGCGCTGGTCCACAGCGCCCAGGGTCAGACCGGCCGGCAATTCGGTCGGCAGATCCTTGAGGCTGTGCACGGCCAGGTCGGCTTCGCGTTTCAAGAGCGCGACCTCGAGTTCCTTAGTGAACAACCCTTTGGGCAGGCTGGTGCCTTCCTGGGCCAGCGAAGCCGTTTGGAGTTTGTCGCCGGTCGTTTTGACGATCTTGAGCTCGAATCTGAACTGCGGTAAAGCGCGGCGGCAGAGTTCGAGGACCCGGTTGGCCTGGGCCAGGGCAAGGGCGCTTCCGCGCGTCGCTATTCGGATGGCGTCACTCTCGCTCATTTGTTTCTTCAGGAAACCCCAGCTCCCCGGCTAGATTCCCGGAGTTCGACGCGCCCTCGAGTAGCTCGGAGCCGGGGGTTAGTTTCCGTCCTGTTCCGCCTCACCCCAACCCTCTCCCTCGGGGAGAGGGGGAGTCGTCGCCTGTCGGCCAGCGAATCGGGGATCGCCGAAACATTCGAACGTCGTGCGTGCGGACTCCCTCGCCCCAAGGGAGAGGGTTGGGGTGAGGGGACAACGATCGCTCCCATTGTGCACGCTGCTCGAATCTGGCCGCGTGCCTCAAGCTCCCCGTTCATAAACAGGGCGCATGTTCGCACTCGGTTGGCGCGGACTCTGATGGGCCAGCAGCGCCTGGGCCTTTTCCCGAATGATCTCTTCGCAGCGGGCTATTTCCGCCTGGCGCTGTTTGAGCGACTGATCCGCGACTCCTTGCAAGTCGTCGATGTTGTACAAATAGACGTTCGGCATGAGATTCACCCCCGGCTCGATGTCACGCGGCACGGCGAGGTCGATTAGCAACAGCGGACGATTCCGGCGCAGCTTCATCAGCGGTTCCAGTTTAGCGCGATCCAATATAGAATGAGGCGCCGCCGTGCTGCTGATGACGATGTCAATGTTGGCGAATTCGGCGGCCCAGTTCGCGAATGTGACGGCGCGCCCGCCCAGCTCGGTCGCCAGCGCCAGCGCCTTATCGTAGGAGCGGTTCGACACGATGACGCTGCGCGCGCCGCGCGAGAGCAGTGCGCGGGCGGTCTTCTCGCCGGTGTCGCCGGCGCCGATAATCAGCACCTCGCGCGCGCTCAAAGCGCTAAAGATTTTCTCCGCCAGGTCCACGGCCACCGAGGCCACCGACACATTCCCGCGCTGGATATGGGTGCTGGAGCGAACCTGCTTGGCGACGTTGAAGGCGCGCTGGAAAGCTTTGTTAAGCGTCGCGCCTGTATGCCCGTTTTGCAGCGCCAGCTCGTAAGCGCGCTTGAGCTGGCCCAGAATCTCCGTTTCCCCCAGCACCATCGAGTCCAGACCGCAAGCAACGCGGAACAAGTGCTGCACGCTATGCGGCTCGGCTACGGTGTAAATCGCCTCCTTCAGCGGTTCCTGACCTTCTTGGCAGGAAAGCAGGAATTCCCGCAACCCGGCAAATGCCAGGCGCGACTCTAGACGCGTCGAGGCATAAATCTCGACGCGATTGCACGTGGAAACAATGGCAGCCTCATCCGCTGTCCCTGATTCGCGCAATCGCCGCAACGCCGCGGGGATGCGTTCCTCGGGAAAAGCGAATCGTTCCCGGAGCGCGAGCGGCGAGGAGTGGTGGCTCAGGCCGATGACGACAAGAGGCATAATTCGAGGGGAGCAGCGGGGGACACAGCGTGGCAAGGCCGTAACTGCATCGTCCTCGTTCTCGTCCTCGTCATCGAAGAACCGAAAATCGAGGACGAGGACGAGAACGAGGACGAAAATGTTCGCCGGGTCGCGAAGGCAGGATCGACCGTTTCGCCGGGACGCTCCTGGAAGCGCGCCCAGGATGTGGGGAGCACAAAAGCCTGGGCCGGAGCCTTGGGTGCGGTGGGGGCGCGGGGATTGTGGATCGGCGAAAGTAAATTGCTCCCCCAAAATGTCAGCAAGACAAACGCAAAGCTGCCGATGGCGCCGAGCGCGAACCGGCGGCCTCCCTGAGCAAACCTCCAGCGCATGATCACCAGGCCCAGGTAAAGCAGCCACACCAGCGCCGACCAAACAATCTTCGGATCCCACCGATAGGCTTGCGAATCGTTCAGATGAGACAGATCGTAAGCGCCGATCCCCAGCCCGAGTGTCAGCAAAATGAAGCCGCCCACCAGCAGGCGTCCGACGACGGCTTCAAGCCGTTGAATAGGTGGCAGAAGCGAAAAAATGGCCTGGAGTTTGTGAAACTTCAGATTGTGCTCCTGGGTCAGATACATTAGCGCCGCGACCGAGCTGAGTCCGAATGCGCCATAGGCCAGAGACAACAGCGCTGCGTGCAGACTGGTCCCAATACCGGTCAGTCGCGGTCCTGCGCCGGGCGTATCCAGGCTCGGCATCAACGCGAACACGCCGATGCCGAACAGGACCGGCGACGCAAACGCGCCCAGGAAGCGTAAGCGCGACCACAGGCCGACCGCCAAATATACCGCGACAATTGTCCACGCGACAAAAGTCGTCGCCTCGTAAAGATTCGTCACCGGGCAATGGTTGAGGGAAAAGCCGCGTTGGATCATGGCCGTAGTGTGAAGCCCAAAGGCCACAATCAAGATCAGGTAGTTGACGCGGTTATCCCGGCGGAAGCCCCGGCGCCACAAGAACACCGAGTAGATCATGCTCAGCCCGTAAACGGCCACCGCGAGCCCAAAGATGTGTCGATCAGTGAACCAATCCACACTAACAGGGTAATCTCCGACTGCGGTCAAGCAAGCAGCAAGTGGGGAAGGCCTCAGCGAAGGGCGGAGAGCGCCCGTCCTCGGGAGCAGCAGGTTCCGGCTGGCTGAGTGCATTCGAATTCATCACCCGTTGGATTGTTTTTGGTCGCTGCGCCCGAGGACGGGCGCCCTCCGGGCGACCTCGTGCCGCCTTCGCCGTTTCCAGGATTGTTTGCGCCTGCGTCGAATGATAATGGTCCCCGGTGACCTTCCTGCCTATCGTCGCACGGGAGCTGCGCGTTGCGTCGCGCCGACGGGCGACCTATTGGGTGCGTTCCAGTGGAGCGCTCTCCGTCATCGTATTGGGGACATGGTTCTTCCTGATGATGCGGCACGAAGCTCCGCAGTTTGTTGCCCTGGCGTTGTTCGGGCTGCTGACTGGGTCCGCAGCGCTCTACTGTTTGCTTAGCGGCGTGCGTGCCACCGCGGATTGTTTGAGCGAAGAAAAACGGGAAGGGACGCTTGGTTTGCTGTTCCTGACCGACCTCAAAGGGTACGATGTTGTCCTGGGCAAATTGGCGGCTACGTCGCTGAACTCATTTTACGGCGTATTGGCCGTCGTCCCTCTGCTGGCAGTTCCGCTGCTGATGGGTGGCGTCACTGCGGGTGAATTCGGGCGCATGGCGCTGGTCGCGCTCAACGCGCTTTTCTTTTCGCTGTCGATTGGGTTATGCGTCTCCGCCTTGAGCCGCTCCGGGCGCGCGGCCATGGCGGTGACGTTTTTGCTCATCCTGTTGTTTGCTGCCTTGTTGCCGGCCGCCGGCGCCATCGCCGCCTATTTCAGCAAGGCACGCCGCCTGGGGCACCTTTGCTTCCTGCCGAGTGTCGGGTTCAGCTTTTACATGGGATTCGATGCGTCGTACAAATCGGCGAAGACGCTTTTCTGGGATTCTTGCGGCGTCATCCACGTTCTTGGATGGGTCTTCCTTGTCAGCGCTGCCGTCATCGCGCCGAGGACATGGCAGGAGCGGCCAGCGGGCCTCCAAAAGCTGCGCTGGCGCGAGCGTTGGAAACTGTGGAGCTACGGTAATTCCGCCGAACGCACAGCCTTTCGCACACGACTTCTGAATACCAATGCATTTTATTGGCTGGCCGCGCGCGCGCGCCTCAAGCCCGCCCTGGTCTGGGGAACTTTGGGACTGTTGGCCTGCGGTTGGGTCTGGGGCCTGCTCAAGTATGGCCATGATTGGCTCACCGCAGAACTCTACTCTTCGACTGGTTTGTTGCTGAACATTCTCCTCAAAGGGTGGTTCGCGGCGGAAGCGGGCCGACAACTCACCGAAGATCGGAAAAACGGCGCATTGGAGTTGCTGCTTTCGACCCCTTTGACCGTCCGTGAAATCTTGCACGGTCAATGGCTGGCCTTGCAGCGCCAGTTCCTGGGGCCGTTGCTCGCCGTGTTTGGGATCGGCATTGCCCTGATGATCGCTACGCTGCGACAAACACCGATTGCTGACGAACGCACCTCTGCGCTCATATTTTGGATAGCGGCACTGGTGCTGCTGCTCGCGGATCTGGCAGCGTTGTACTGGGTCGGCATGTGGCAGGCCATCATCGCGAAGAATCCCAATCGCGCCACAACCGCGAGTGTGCTGCGCGTCTTGGTCTTGCCCTGGGTGCTCTTCGCATTGACCGCACTGGTGGTTTCACTCAGCACCATGCGGAGCGGCCAGGAGCCCGGCGGAAAGTTTTTTATCGGCATGTGGCTGTCGCTCGGTCTCGTTGCCGATGGAGGCTTTGGGGCCTGGTCCCGGCACAAATTGCTCTCTGAATTCCGTCTAGCCGCCGCCCGGCGTTTCACGATCCAGCCAGGGTTTTGGCAACGGCGACAAGCGGGAGCCGAAGCTGCCGACGTCGGCCAGCTCCGGCAGGCGGAGGGGACCTGACGAGCACGTGACGTTTCTGTCCATAGTCGAGCGTGAGTTGCGCGCCGCGACAAGGCGCAAAAGCACCTACCGCATCAGATCGTGGACGGCGATTCTCGCGATCGTGGTGAGTTTCTTTTCCCTTGCGTTCCTCTGGATGGCCCGCGGCCGCGGCAGCCTGGGAAACCCGGTATTCACCAGTCTCACCGGGTACGCCTTCGGACTCTGTATGCTGGCAGGTGTGTTCCTGACTGCGGATTGTCTCAGCGAAGAAAAGCGGGACGGCACATTGGGCCTGCTCTTCCTTACGGACCTGCGGGGTTACGATGTCGTTCTGGGCAAATTCGTGGCGATGCTGCTCAACGCGCTTTACGGGTTGTTGGCGTTGCTGCCCATCCTGGCCCTTCCCCTGCTGTTGGGCGGGGTCACAGGCGGCGAGTTCTGGCGCCGGGCTTTGGCCTTAGTCACCGCCTTGTTCGTCTCCCTGGCCGCCGGCATCTGGATTTCTGCCCTAGCCCGAGAAGCGCAGCGGGCGATGGCTTGGGCGTTCAGCGTACTCCTGTTTCTGGTTGCCATTCTGCCTGCCATCGCCACCCTCGGCTCGCGCCTGCATCTGCCACGTTCGCTCTCAGTCCTGGGGTGGTTGAGTCCCTTTTATCCCTTCTCTTATGCCTCCGCGGCGATGTACCTCAATCACCCAGCACAGTTTTGGGCCTCTTTGCTCATGACTCAGGCGCTGGGTGTCGCGTTTCTCTGGCTGGCCAGCCTCGCCCTGCCCCAGCGATGGCAGGAAGGAAACTCGACTTCGCACCGGGATCCTTGGCTGGAACGATGGCTGCAACGAAACCGGGGAATGCCGGAAAAACGTCTCCGCGACCGGCAGAAATTGCTCCCCATCAACCCAATCCTCTGGCTGGTCAGCAGCGAGCGTGGTTTCGGCCGGTTGGCGTGGGCGATTGTGCTCGTCTGGGCCGCAGTGGTAGTGCTGGCCACCATTGTCGCGCCCCGGCAATCTGCGAGCGCTCTGCTGAGTTGGTCAGGGATTCGCCCGTTCGGCTTTCTGCTCAAGGCACTGTTCGCGGTGCAAGCCTGTCGTTTCTTCACCCAGGCGCGCCGCAACGGTGCGCTCGAAATGTTGCTCTCGACGCCACTGACCCAACGCGACGTCATTCGCGGCCAGGCGGATGCCCTTCTCCGCACTTTTCTCTGGCCGGTGGTGGCACTTGTTGGGCTGCTTTTCTTGCCTGCCGGCGCACAAATGATCTCCGGCTTGCGCTCGCTCAATGCTGAACCACTGATGACCGGCGGCTTCGGGTTTGTCATGGGCGCGATCACCACCGTTCGCGTGGCGGCGGATTTCCTTGCGCTTTTCTGGCTCGGCTTGTGGCTGGCGTTGACCATGAAAAAACCATCCCTTGCGCCGGCGCTCGCGCTGCTCTTGGTCATCGTCCTTCCCTCATTCCTTTGCTGGCTCGATCTGTTTGCCGACCTGTTCTTCATCCTCTGGGCTGCGACGAAGATGCAACAGGACTTGCGCTGGATCCTCGCCAAACAATTCCAGACAGCGGCTACACCCACCGTGCGACAGGTTCCCGCCCCTGCCCCGACCGGCGTTCCCCCGATCATCACCGCGTCTCTCTCTTAATCTTACTCTTACTCATTCTGTTACTCTGTCTCTTACTCTTACTCGCAAACTTAATCCTAATCTTCGTCGCATGATTCTGTTTGCGCGTCTCCGTGGACGCTCTTTAATGTCACCGCCTATGTTACCGAAATTCCTCCTGCAGCACGCACTCCTGGGAACGCTGATCCTCGTCGTGGCGTTCCTTTCCGCAAAGCCAGCCCTGGCCCAAGGACGCACCCAGGCGCGTTCGATGGTCATCACGCGCTATGGCATCGTCGCCTCCGAGCAGCCACTGGCTTCGCAGATCGGCGCGACAATCCTGGCTCAGGGCGGCAATGCCGTGGATGCCGCCGTAGCGGCGAACGCCGCCGTGGGCCTTTGTGGTCCCATGGTCGGCGGGATTGGCGGCGACTTGTTCGCCATTGTTTACGAAGCCAGGACCGGCAAACTCTACGGCCTGAATGCCAGTGGCTGGGCGCCGGCGGGCCTGACACCGGAATTCCTTCATCGCCAGGGTATTACTGAAATGCCTCAGACCAATATTCATTCCGTCACCATTCCCGGTGCGGTGGATGGGTGGACGAAACTCGTGGAACGTTTTGGCCGAAAGAAACTCGCAGACTTGCTGGCCCCCACCATCCGGTACGCGGAAGAGGGATTTCCCGTCTCTGAGATCTATTCCGCTTACTGGCGAGCGGGTGAGAAGAAGTTGCGTGGGGACACAAACGCCTCTCGCCTCTACCTGCCCGGCGGCCGCGCTCCACAGGCCGGTGAGGTCTTTCGCAATCCGGATTTGGCCTGGTCGCTGAGACAAATCGCCCGCCATGGCCGAAAGGCCTTTTATCAAGGCGAAATCGCCAGGCGGATCCTGGCGCGCTCGGCGGAGCTAGGTGGCGCGATGACCGCTGCGGACCTGGCAGAGTTTTCCAGCGAATGGGTCGAACCGATTTCGACGACTTATCGCGGTTGGATGGTTTACGAACTGCCCCCGAATGGCCAGGGCATTGCCGCACTGATCATGCTGAACCTGATGGAGAATTTTCCAATGGAAAAACTTGGCGCGGGCTCAGCCAATGCCTTCCACATTATGATCGAAGCCAAGAAACGGGCCTACGCCGACATGCTGCGGTACGTGTGTGATCCGAAATTCAACGCTATTCCCGTGGTTGGAATGCTCTCGAAGGATTACGCGCGTGAACGAGCGAAACTCATCGATCTGGAGAAAGCGAATTGCGACGTCCCAGCAGGCCACCCGCCGGGAGCAGGCTCCGATACTATGTACTTATGCGTCGTGGACAAGGATGGAAATATGGTTTCCTACATCCAGAGCAATTACGAGTCGTTCGGGTCCGGCGTCGTGGCCGCTGGCACGGGCTTCGTCCTGCAGGACCGCGGGGGACTCTTCAGTCTCGATCCTGCCAGCCCGAATGTGCTGGCCGGCCGCAAGCGTCCCTTGCACACGATCATTCCTGCGTTTATGGCCAAGGACAATGTGCGAATTGCTTTCGGCATCATGGGCGGCTGGAACCAATCCCAGGCCCATGCTCAGTTCGTGTCCGATATCGTGGATTATCACATGAACATACAGGCTGCCCTGGAAGCGCCGCGCTTCACGAAAATCTCCTTTGGCAGATGTGACGTCGAGGTCGAGGGGCGCGCGCCTGCGCTCGTGGGGAACGAACTGGCGCGCCGGGGCCACCAAATTAAGGTCCTGGATGACTTCGCGACTGCCGTTGGCGGCGGCCAAGCCGTTCGGCGCGATTTTTCCAGTGGGGTAAACTATGGCGCTTCCGACCCTCGCAAAGATGGTGCGGCCATTCCGCAAGAGCCCTAGCCCGGATTCGTGGCAGGTTCAACCAGGAGCGTAAGCTCGGCAGCAAGAAGAGATAATGCCACCCAAAAGCAAACCCATCGTCCTGATTCTTTGCACAGGAAATTCCTGCCGCAGCCACATGGCGGAAGGAATCTTGCGCGCTTCGGCCGGGGACATTTTGGACGTTCAAAGCGCCGGGGCCAAACCAGCAGGGTTTGTCCATTCGCTGGCGATCCAGGTGATGCGGGAAATCGGGATCGATATTTCGCAGCATCGGTCGAAACACCTGAGCGAATTCCTCAATCAACCCATCGAGACGGTCATTACCGTCTGTGACAGCGCGAACCAGGTTTGCCCGGTTTTCCCTGGCCAGGCCAATCGGCACCACTGGAACTTTACTGATCCCGCGCACGCCCAGGGAACTGAGGAGGAGAAGCTGGTGGTGTTCCGCCGAGTGAGGGACGAAATCCGGCGCGTGTTTGAGACCTATGCCCTTGGCCGACGCGCGACGCTCGAAGCGTGTGGCCATTAACACCGTGCCAACTTCCGCTCGGCGCGGCGTTGAAAAATCTGATCGCTCAGCACGCCGACGAGCACTACCGCACCCATGACAGCGAAGTTGAGCGAGCTGGGGATGCCCAGCAAGTTGACCAGGTTCTGAAGCACTTGCAACAAGGCGGTGCCGATGACAATCCCGAGAATCGAACCTTCGCCGCCGCGCAAGCTGCATCCTCCAAGCACGGCCGCGGCGATGCCGTATAGCTCATAGAAATTCCCGTGGTTCGACGGCGAGACCGAGTTGGTGTAAAAGGCCAGGAGGATGCTCGAGATGCCGGTCAGCAGCCCTGCCACGACATAGCTGCTGGCGACTACCCGACGGGTATTGATGCCAGAGAAGCGAGCAGCTTCCTCATTGCGCCCGACGGCAAAAAGATAACGGCCATAGGTCGAGCGGTGGAGCACCACCCACATCACGATCGCAATCACTAGCAGTAGCACGAACGTCATCGGCAAACCGAACAACTTGCCCTTGGCAAGGTCGCGCAGGCGCTCAAATCCTTCCGCCTCGCCGAAGCCTTTGGTGTTGTCATTGGCGATGAATCGCGCCAGGCCGCGATAGACCAGCAATCCGCAGAGCGTGATAATAAACGGCTGGATGCGCATCCATGTGATGAGCGCGCCATGCATCCAGCCGAGGAACATGGGAATCGCAATAGCAGCACCCGCGGCCACCGGCCAGGGCCAATGCCATTCGCGCAGGGACATGGAGAGCAATACGCCGCTCAGAGCGAACATCGACCCGACGGACAAGTCGATGCCGCCCGTGATGATCACCAGTCCCAGGCCAATGCCGAAAATACCGAACAGGCCGATGACGTTCGCCATGTTTCCGAGGTTCACAGGCGAGATAAACTTGGGATTCAGGACGGCCGTCACAACGCACAGCACCAGCAGCAAAACTGAGATTCCGATTTCCTTTTTCATTTAGCGTGCGTTTGGAAAATCCGCTTCACTGTAGGAGCCGACGTGAGGAGGCTCAAATTTCAACGGCTTCTGGTGCAGCTCAGAGGCTCCTCACGTCGGCTCCTACATGTTAACATGACGCCTCAACGTCAGCCTTTATCTTTCCACCTATCCCTCGTTCGCAATCGGAGATTTCGCGGCAGCAATCCTCTTACCTACGGCCAGTTTCATGATGTTCTCCTCGGTGCAATCGGCCCGCTCTAGCACGCCGCTGATCTCCCCCTCATGCATGACCGCCACGCGGTCGCTCACACGCAGCACTTCTTCCATGTCACTGCTGATCATCAGGATGACCGTCCCCTGCTCTGCCATCGCGCGCATCAGGCGGTAGATCTCAGCTTTCGCACCCACATCAATTCCCCGCGTCGGCTCGTCGAGGATCATCACCCTGGGAGACATCGCCAGCCATTTGGCGAGCACGACTTTCTGCTGGTTGCCACCGCTTAAGTTCACGACCAAGGCCTCGGCACCGGGCGTCTTGATGTTCAGCGACGAAATTTGTGCGTCAGCCGTTTTGCACTCGCGATCACGGCGGATCAAGTTCCATGGAGCGAACTGTTTAAGTGACGGCAAGGTGATGTTCTCCCGCACGCACATGCCAACGACCAATCCCTCGCTTCGCCGATCTTCGGGCACGAGGTAAATCGCATGGCGTATTGCTTCCTGCGGATCGCCGACATGAATCGTTTCCTCGCCCAATGAGACTTCACCGGTCGCAAACCGATCCAGGCCCACAATGGCCTTGGCGATTTCAGAGCGGCCCGCGCCAACCAGGCCGGCAATGCCGAGGATCTCGCCCCGCCCCACGTCAAACGACACGGCTTTCCCTGGATAACGGCCCGAGCGCAATCCGCGCACTTTGAAATAACCGGGCGCCCGGGGCGCGCCGGACTGGACGTAAGAACTCCTGATGTCGCGTCCGACCATCAGGCTCACGATGCGGTCGTGAGAAATTTCGTCGCGCGCCAACTGCCCCGCGTTTTTGCCGTCGCGCAGCACGACGACGCGGTCCGCGCACTGCTCAACCTCACCCAGCCGATGGGAGATGTAAATGACGCTGATCTTCTGCGCGCCGAGTTCGCGTACCAGTTGGAGCAGCCCGTCGGTCTCGGCGAGGGTGAGACTCGAAGTCGGCTCGTCCATGATAATCAGGCGCGCATTGAGCGACAGTGCCTTGGCGATCTCGACCATCTGCTGCTGGGCGAGCGCGAGCTCGTCCAATCGCGTGCGACTGGGAACTTCCAGGCCGAGGCGCTTGAGATAGGGCTCGGTGTCAGCATGGATTTTTTTGCGATTGATGAGATTGAATGGGCCAAGCACCGGCTCACGCCCGAGGAAGACATTGGCGGCCACATCGAGGTTGCCCAGTACGTTGAGTTCCTGGTGAATGAACGCGATGCCGAGTCGCATCGCTTCGTGGACGTTGTGAATCCTGACCTGGTGACCGGCCAGCAGTATTTCGCCGGCGTCGGGCGCATAGACGCCCCCGAGGATCTTCATCAGCGTCGATTTGCCCGCGCCATTTTCGCCCACGAGCGCGACAACTTCACCTTGGCCGATTTCCAGGCTAACATCGTCCAGCGCCACCACGCCGGGAAAGCGCATGCCAATCCCGCGCATTTGGAGAAGGGGCGATGTGCTCAATCAGTTCCCCAGCAGCTTTTTCAGCCTGGCCGAAAATTCCGCCACGTTGTCTTTCCGGATGTTCAACGTAGGAACGATTTGCTTTCCTCCGGCTAGGGCAGCTTTGTCGCCACCCAGGTATCTGGCCATTCGGGTGATAGCTTGCTTGCCGAATTCGTAAGGCTGTTGAACGACGGTTGCGTGGATGGCGCCCGAGGCAACGGCGGCGAGCGTTTCTTCCTCCTCATCGAAGCAGACGATCTTCATCTGGCCGGTTTTGCCGGCTGACTGGACGCCGTGAACGATGGCCGGGCCGTTGTAGCTCCAAAGTCCGACCAGGCACGCCACATCGGGATACTTCACCAACGTATCCTCGACGTTTTTCTGGGCCCGCACGCGGTCAGTTTCGTCGGTGCGCACGTCAAGAATCTCAATCTTCGAGCCCTCGAGCTCCGTCTTGAGGCCGGCGAAGCGCTCCTTGGCGTTTTGCGCGTCTAGCGTGCCCACGAAAAGCATAATCTTGCCTCCGTTGGGAAGCGCCTCCTTGACGAGCTTGCCCGCTTCGACGCCGGCGGCGGTATTGTCCGTGCCGATGTAGCAAACGCGTTTGCTGGCGGGCGCGTCGCTATCGTGACACACGAGCAGAGTCTGCTCGGCCAGCTTGTTCAGCAGCTCGGTTTGGTTGGCTGGATCCACTGGGCTGACGGCCACGCCATCGATGCCTTTGGCAGCCAAGTCGTCGAGGATCTGGCGTTGCTCCGCCGCCGTCCCGGACGAGGGGATCCGGAAATCGACTTCGACGTTGCCGAGTTCCTTTTTGGCATCATTGCAGCCGGCGCGGGCAATCGTCCAAAAGGACGAAGCGTTGTTGGAGACAAAGGCAAGCTTGAGCCTTTTCTGCTGCGCACCGCCGGACTTGGTTCCCGATTCGTTCCCTGATTTTCCACAGCCTCCAAGCAGCAATACCAGTGAAACGGTTCCGCATGAGACGGCGAATGCTTTGATCTTCATAGGCAATCTCTCAATCGCAAGCCATGTTAGCGATCCGCCCAAGCCGCAGTCCACATATCTTTCTGCGAGCTTGGGACTCAGTATGGCCGCCGCCATCGAGTCCGCGCTTGCTTAACTCAACAATTCTGGAATCCTTGAGTTTGATGAAAGGGCGTTTCATTGCTTTCCTGACTCTGGCGGCGCTGGGATTGACCTCTGCAGCATATCCAGTAATCGCCGCCGACTATGGGACAACTCCTTACCCAAATGCGCCCAACACGCCCCAACCGCTGCCACTGCGGGCCAATGTTCCTTCTCCTCTCGGCAACACGAACACGCCCTCGGCAGTCTCCGGCGAGTCCGAGCTAACGGCCCAGTTGAACCTGTTAAATTTACTCGCACAGGATCACCGCGAGCGAGCCGAGGCCGCGACCAGGAACGGTCAGGCGGACCTGGCCAAGTGGGAATCGGGCCTTGCTGAAGAACTGGGCCACCGAGGTTCAATCCTTATGGCTCGACTGGAGGGACTCGACACCCGCAAACACGCGCTCCCGGGTTCCAAACCGGTCGAAGCGACTGACGAGCTGAGTTCAGCGGAGCTTGACTACCTCGCGAAGCTGCAAGAGAGGACGCAGGCCATCCAGCAGGAGCTGGCAGCCGCCGTGGAAGAGACAAGACTGTATGCTCTCCAGGTTGCGACTAACCGCGACGTCATTCAGTATAACGACAACAGTGCTTCACTGCGGCTGCAGGAAAGCAGCAGGAACATCAGCCGGTTGCAGGCGGAACAGACGGATCTTGAACTCAAAACGAGTCACTTTTGGGCCTTGCGGGCAATGGTTCGCAACGCCCTTGGCTCTCGGTCTCCCGATACGAATCAGGCGGTTCCAAAGGCGCCTGTCCCTGCAAGCGGGCAATAAGGAGTCGTGAACTAGGAAGAGAAACAGTGAGAAAAGCTGGCTTTGCGAGGTGAGCTTGAAGTGGTGGCTGGGGGCGGAATTGAACCGCCGACACAAGGATTTTCAGTCCTCTGCTCTACCAACTGAGCTACCCAGCCAGCGCGGGGCACTATTGAACTCGGATCTGAGCAGGATGGCAAGGTTCAACTGAACCGGCTCAGATTCAACAACTCCAGTCCAAGAGCCTCGTTAACCTATCACGCGGAACGGGCGTCCGACATCCTACCATCGGAGTTCGAGGTAGCCGCCGGGCTCAGTCGCAGAGATTGCCGTCGTGATTTCAGCGAGATGCTTTTGGATTTCAGGCCAACTGGTGGTAGGCAGGACGAGGATGGCAATGCCCTTGCCAGACAAATTTTGCTGGTAGCCCAGGTTCTGATCGGTTGTCACCAAAAGCTCGAAACGCGCTTCGGCAGCGTTCAAGAGTTCGCCATTGGAGAAGGACGATCAGCCCAGCTCGTGGGCGGTCGAAACCGGGTGCGGTCACAAGGCTTGGCGCAGAGGCGCAGGGGAGCCCTGATCGAACAAGATTCGCATGAGCAGTCCCGCTCAGGCAACCGCGAGACTTTCTTCTGCATGGCGGAGCACAGCCATGACCTGCTCGCGGGCAACGCCGGGAAACCACTCGAGGAAATCCTCCAAAAGCGCCCCATCCTCGATGGTTCTCAAACAAGGCGCGGACAGGCACACGGGTGCCTTTGAAGACCCAGGCGCCACTCACCTTGCCCGAGGTGCGTTCGACGGCTGGGCATTGTCTCCAATCAATCATGGACGCCAATTTGCCACTTGTTCCGCGCACGGGCAAGCACCCAGTGTGGCGTTGCTAGGAGGAATCTCCCTTCGCGGGTTTCCCGGGGCGATCATTTTCCGATGCAAAACTGACTAAAGATCATGTCGAGGAGATCTTCGGTGGTTGTCTGGCCGACGATTTCGCCGATCGCATTGACGGCGATGCGCAAGTCCAGCGCAGCCAATTCTAGGGTGGCTCCCGCCCGCAGGGCCTCGAGCGTGCGCACGGTGGCGGCGCGACCGCGGTTGAGCGCGTCCTGGTGGCGCGAGTTGATCATGACTTCCAGCATTTCCGCTTTGATCTCACCTGACCAGACTAGATCTTTGATGGCGTCCTTCAGCGTTTCGATACCTTCGCCGGTGAGGCAGGAAACTCGGCAAAGGGGCGAGGGGCGAGGGGCGAGGGGCGAGGAGGCGGGTGAAAGATTTGAAAGGCTCGCGACGGCTTCGGCACTGCCCGGCAGGTCAATTTTGTTCAGCACCAGTATGCTTTTCTTCCCAGCGAATTCGGCGAGATAGTTCTCGTCGGCCTCGGTGAGCGGCTCGGACACATCAAGGACGTGCAGGATGAATTCGGCCTTATGGAGGGTTTGGCGGCTGCGCCGAACGCCTTCGGCTTCGATTTCATCGCGCGCCTCGCGCAGGCCCGCGGTGTCGATGAACACGACCGGCAGGCCACGGATGTTGGCGGTTTCCTCGATCGTGTCGCGGGTGGTGCCCGGGATCGCAGAAACGATGGCGCGGTCATGGCCGAGTAGTTGGTTCAGCAGGCTGGATTTGCCCGCATTCGGCCTACCGATAATCGCTGCGCGAATGCCGCGGCGCAGGAGCTGGCCTTCGGGAGCGGTCCGGAGCAGTTGGTCCATGAATGCCACGCCGGATTCGAGCCGGGCGATGAGCTCGTCGCGAGTGTCGGGCGCGAGGTCTTCTTCCGGGAAATCGATGTGGGCCTCGACGTGCGCGAGGACCTGGAGCATTTGGTCGCGCAGGGAGTTGATGCGCTGCGAAAGCTTGCCGGCGAGTTGCTCGTTGGCAGCGCGCAATGCCAGCTCGGTCCGCGACTGGATGAGATCGGCGACTGCTTCTGCCTGCGTGAGGTCGATTCGCCCGTTGAGGAAGGCGCGCCGGGTAAATTCGCCCGGTTCGGCCAGCCGTGCGCCGCATTTGAGAACGGTATCCAGCACCGTTTTGGCGGCTACCAATCCACCATGGCAGGAGATTTCGACGACATCCTCGCGCGTAAAAGTGCGCGGCGCACGCATGATGGCCAACAGCACTTCATCCACGGTTTGGCCCTGGCGAACGATGTGACCGAAATGGAGCGTATGCGTTGGCGCCAAGGATGGCTGTGGGACGCATCGGCCGGCCGGCGCGAAGCAGCGATCGGCAATTGCCAGCGCCTCCGGCCCGGAGAGGCGAATGATCGCCAGCCCGCCTTCGCCGAGAGGTGTGGCAATTGCAGCGATGGTGTCGTCGAACATAGTCCAATTCTGGTTGCGAGCTAATGTGCCGAAACAGTGATGCGTTTACAATGGGCGCGCCGGGTCGGACAGCAATTCCAATTCTGACCGTCCTCTGTAGGAGACGAGGTACGGGCGCTTTGCCCAAATCCTGCGAGGGTAGGGCGCGCTGTCCCCAGCGCGCCGCGATGAGGTCCCAACCTGCGATTTTGCTCGGAAACTGGGGTGTTCGTTGGCGCGCTGGGGACAGCGCGCCCTACCTTTTTAGACCTCGCGCCATTTGGGCAACATGCCCGTAACGAGTCTCTAATTTCAGTCCGAAAACCTGAGATCAGAGACTCGTTACCTCATCTCCTACAACCAAAATGAGAATCGCTGTGAGTCAGAATAGCCCTTTCCTGCCCTCCTCCGGGGAAGATCAGCGACAGGAACCGCGGGCGTTTTCCGCGTCGCGCCCGAGCAGCAGGAGTCGTGCTTTTTCGTAGCTCTTGCGCTCCAGATAATGGAGCAGATCAAGGTCAGTTCCCTTGGGCAGCCGGCTCGCGAGTTCCTCGAGGCGTTCGAAGAGCGGCAACAGATTCGGTTTCGCCCCGGCGGTGCGCATGGTTTTGGCCGCAGCGTCGAGTTCGTTGAGCGTCTGCAAAACCATCTGTTCGATTTCGTTCATTTCAAAAAATGACACCGTGCGGCGAAGTTGGTAAGGCTGGAGCCGAGGTTTGAAATGGCGGACTCGAGGCCGACGAATTTGCCCTGAAGATACCAGGCGGTGACGAAGCGGGTGAGTCCAGTGGTGAGAAACAGGAGGAGAGAGCTCATAAGATAGAGACCGAACGCATGAGAAGGATCCGGCTCCATCATGCGCGGCACACCTTGATAGAGGACTGCCATGGACAAAAATATCCCGATGGCCCATGAAAGCCACGGGGAAATGTCCTTGACTGCATTGAGCAGGTGCAGCAGGAAGAGCGGACTCAATCCATACGCGACGGTCACAAATGCCTGGGTGAAAGTGTGGCGGCCATGGAACGTTTCGCCGATGGATTTGATCAGCTTGGCGCCGATGAAAACCACGCCAAGGTAGAGCAGGAACTGAATGGCCTCAAAAATAACGACCTCACCAGCCGAGTAGAATCTTCTCGAGCCGACATCGCGCCATTTACCCCAATGATAAAGTCCGTAACCTTCGCCGGCACAGGCCAGCACCAGGAGCGGCAGCAAATAGAGCAGCAGGACAAAAATAAGGCTGCGGTGAGCACGCCAGATCCTTTCCCAGGTGGCGATCGGCTCAAAAATCAACAGCAGCGCCTTTATCATGGGGCGGGAGTGTTATCTTCAAGCACCGCACTGACAACTAAATTCCCATTTACTCGCCTGTTCCTCCCTGCTTAACTCAGCTTGATGAATGTCAATCTCGGCATTTGGGACAAGCTCACCCGGTTGGTAATTTTCCTGCTGTTCGTGGCCGGTGTGCTTGGGCTCGCCGTTTGGTATCTCCCGCTGATCAAGCAGAACGAGGCCATGCGGAAGTCAATCCTGCGCTACGATGCGCAAATCCAAAAGGAAGAGGAGACCTCCCGTCACCTGAAGAGCTCGATTGACGCGTTGCAGCACGATCCCAAAGCCGTCGAGCGTCTCGCCCGAGAGACTTTTGGTTACGCCAAGCCAGGGGAAACGGTGATTCGCTTCGTGGAGCGGGGAACGAACTCGTTGCCGCGTTGAGGCGCCGGTGCGTCGCTGAGAGCGAGCCAATACGTCTTCCACGCTTCAACGGTCCGACGATCCAGCGTTCTGACCCTTCAACACTTCAACGATTCAACGCTTCAACGATGCAACGCTCTACACCGTCGTTCTAAACCGTCGTGATCTCCTTCTCTTTGTGCTCCAAATGCTTGTCGAGCTTGCCGATGTACTCGTCGGTGAGCTTCTGGAGTTCTTTCTCGGCATGTTTGACCTCATCTTCAGTCGTGCCGCTATCATGGCCGTGCTTCTTTAATTGTTCCATGGCGTCGCGGCGAACGTGACGGATCGCCACGCGCCCGTCCTCGGCCATTTTCCTTACAATTTTCACGAACTCCTGCCGTCGCTCCTGGCTAAGCTCCGGAAAGAAAATGCGGATCGCCTTGCCGTGAATCGAGGGCGTCAAGCCCAGGTTGCTCTTGAGAATCGCCTTTTCGATCGGGTGCAAGGAATTCGCATCCCACGGCTGAATGGTCAAGGTGCGCGGCTCGGGCGTGGTGATGCCGGCCAACTCACGGATCCGCATATGCGAACCGTATACCTCGACTAGAATATTTTCGACCAGCGCCGGAGAGGCTTTGCCTGTGCGCACGCCGGCAAATTCATTCACGACTACCTGCTCGGTTTTGCTCATCTTGTCTTCCGCCTCGAGTAAAAAGTCGTCCAATGCCATAAGTCCGCGCAAAGTACCAAGTCTGCCGGGAACTGTATAGGGCGAATCACTGATGCCCGTCGTGGGTCAACGCGAATGCTGAAGCCGGAGCGCGCTTTCACCGAGGCCTTGCTGATCACCATTCACCGCTTGTCAAACGTTTTTCCGCTTCTTCGTTTCTAATCCCGTGCCGAAAGCGCAGCACTGACAGCGCGACGACCGGCGGGTAGGCCTGGTCGGATTTCATGCGCGGCTCGACGTATTCAATGACCTCGAATAGCAGGTGGTTCGAGGCTCTGTAATCGAGGCTGGTCAGGTTTTGGATATAACGAGTCGAACGGTCAATGAGCTTGAGGTTGCTCGGCACGACCCAGACCATGCAGTTTCCCATAACCCTGCCCAGGCGCACCATCGTGCAGGTTGAGAGCGCATTCAACAGCATCTTCAAGCCCACGCGCGTCACGCCATCCAGCAGAAAGTCGGTCGCCGGCGTCGGCACCAGCACGGCGGCGCATTCCGGATGCAGGCGCACAATGAATTCGCTGATCTCGCTTAAAGTATCCGGAAACCCGCAATACAAAAGTCCGATGCCAGCGCACGCCTGCCGCGCGGATTCCAGTTGCACACGATGAAATCCACTGGGGGAAAGCAGCGAATCTTTTTCCGCGCGCGAAAGAATTCCAATGGCGCAGTCCGACGCGCCCAGAGGTCGATACTGCAGACCGTCCAATCCCACTTTGAACCGCATCAATTCAGCGTACCTGATCTGCCGCACAATCTGACTCAGCCGAGTCGCCCCTTCCACGCCCACCAGGGCCTGGATTTCCTGCTCGCTCCATTCCACACACCTGGGACGGCGTCTGATGATGCGCTCCCAGGCTTGCGGACTGTCTGCGCCGGGAACGAACAAAAACGCCCACGACTCGGTGGCCGCCGGGTCGTCGAACTTGCGAAAAGGTGGCGTGCAGTATGTAGGAGACCGCTCGGTGGTGTCGGTCAGGACATCGATGCCGTAGTCGCCGGCAAAATAATTATTCTTACGACCAGTGCGATACACGGTTTCCTCCAGAGTAACAAGCCGACTGAGCTGACTCAGTATGGCGGATGATCGTAACGTCGCCCGCATGGCCTCGAGTCCCTGGAGAAATTTCTCCGGCACCTCTGCCGACGGCAGCGCGCGAGCAGCGCCCGGCTCCGATTTACCCACGAGATTCCGCACTACCATCTCCAGCACGGTCAACAGCACGCAAAGCTGGATGCTGGTGGCCTGCATGCGCGTCGAACCGGTTATGGCCATCGGACCGGTGGTGAGGTTGACTTTGTCGATGCGTGGCTCCTGGATGACCTCGCGGCTGCGCTGGACCTGCTGGCACAGCACATCATCGGGATTGTTATAAACGAAAAAGACCTTGGCTCCGACGTCCACCGCTTTCCAGGCCGTCCCAATCACGAATGAAGTCTCGCCACCTTCGGTAATCGCAAACACAACATCCTTAGCCGAGACTCCGAGGTCGCCAATCTGCTTTTTGCCAAATTCCGAAAAATCCTCAAACCCCTCGACCGCTTTGATGAGCGCAAAGTCGCCCCCGGCCATAACGGCGAAGGCGCGGTTCTCGAAATCCTCGGCGATGCTAGAGGCGGTCGTCCGCTGTGCACGCTGTCGCTGCCAGAAGTCACGCCAAATCGACGTCAATTGAATGCTCAGGCGGCCCGTCGAGCCGCACCCGGTGAAGAACAATCTGCCGCCATTCTCCAGAGCGCACAGCACTCTGGCGCTGATTTCACCAGCCCGGCCAGACTCAGTAAACTCACGGTACTTGCGAACGACGTCCTCATCGACGTCGAACAGCAGCTTTAGTGCGGCGCTAGTATCTGAAGCTGCGACCTGGCTCAAGTTCGCCGTCACCGGATGCGATGACTCCGTCATCAGGGCTCCCAGGCGAAACTGATCGCTTACTCGAAGAAATTCCTCGGCGCGTTTTCGCGAAGTATCACTCATCGCGGCCAGTTGTGGTTTGCGCCATCAGTGGAAACGTTCCCATGCAGGTATGCCTGGCGCCCGCGGATGATAGCTCGCTGCGCATGAGTTCGACTTCGGTCGCGGTCCATTCGCCGAAAGACCTCACTGCCGTTCGGTCGAGCCATGCCGCCAGGAGCTGCGCGTCCCGGCGGTTTAGGCGCTTGACGCGGCCCAGGGTGACATGTCCGCTGAATTTCTTCCCGGGCGGCTCGTTCGTGAAGTCGCTGCTCGCCTCTTCGACTGCCGCTTGAACTTGAGCCAATCGCCCGGTGCCGTCTGCAAGGCCGGCCCAGATCACCCGCGGAGAGCGCGGGCTAGGGAAGGCGCCAACGCGTTCCGCCCGGAGGCGCAACGCCGAAAATCCATGGCAGGCTGCGCCGAGCTTTTGTGCCAGAGCCGGCACTCGCTGGGCCTCCACCTGGCCGAGAAACTTCAGCGTCAGATGAAACTGCTCAGGTTCAGTCCATGTCACGCCTCGTTCGGGCAGCGCGTGGCGCAGCTCACTCTGTGCGATGGCCATTGCGGCTTTGATTTGGTCCGGTATTCGGATTGCGACGAATAGCCTGAAGCCCTCTGGTGCGTCGTCTCCCATTGGTCCGGCTCAGGGCAGCGGCTCTCCGCGCGCGGCGATGAGCAAACGGTACCACTCCTCCCGAGATAACCCCAAATCAACTGCCTTGGCGGCCTCGCGGATCCGTTCGGGTTGGGTCGAACCTATCACGGGAATAATTTTGCTCGGATGCAACAGAAGCCAGGCCAGTGCGACTGTCGTCCGGCTGGCACCACGCGCTTTTGCCACGGCCTCGAGTGCGGGCAGGAATTTCTCGGGCCGATAGACTTCCTGAGCCGGAAGCAGCCGCTTCGAGCCACTGCCAATCAATCCGGCAGCAAGCGGACTCCAGGCCATGGGCGTGATTTTTTCGATCAGACATTGGTCCAGAGTGCCGTCCGAAAAAGCATCTAGCTTCGCCAGGCTGATTTCAATCTGGTGCGCGACGAGCGGCATGGGGCAGGCCACTTCCAGGGCCGTGACAAGCGTCGGCCGAAAATTGCTCACGCCGAACCAGCGCACCTTGCCCGCCGCCTGCAATCCAGAAAAAGCGCGGGCTATCTCCTCGGGGTCGGCCAGATAATCCGGCCGGTGCAGCATATAGAGATCGATGGTCTCGATGCCGAGCCTCTTCAGCGAACGCTCACAGGCGCCAATGAGGTGCGAGGCGGAAAAATCGTAGCGCGAAGGCGCGTCGGCAGCCGGATCGCCGGCGGGCCGGATGCCGCCTTTGGTGGCGATCACGACGCGTTCCCGCATTCCTGAGACCGCCTTGAGGCTCTCCCCCAGGATGCGCTCAGATTCGCCCTGGCAATAAATATCTGCGGTGTCGAAAAGGGTGTAACCCGCGTCGAATGCGGCGAGAATAGCGCGAGTGCCCTCGGCGCGGCTCTGAGCTGTAACCTCGGCCGGGTTCCAGGTTCCTGCCACCCGCCAGCAACCATAAGCCAACCGGCTGATCGAGAGCGAACTTGCGCCCAATGGAATGGTTTGCATGTTTCTGTTTCGGCGAGACAGTAGGCGGTGAGTAGCCGTGGTGGAAAGGTCAAACGCGGGATTAGTCCTATCACTTCCAGTCCAATTTCACTATCACAGGCGCCCAGGAAATGTGCTGCAGTACCTGGCGCAGTCGCGGGTAACTGTCGGGCGAGCGAACGCGGGCAGTGTTGAAGGTCGTGATGGTCGCGGGGGTTCCCCCAGTGCGCAATTCCTCCAGCACCGACTCGTAGCGCCGGTAATAATCGAACTGAGTCAAAATCAGCTCCCGGACGCGCAGACGGCGCAGCGAATCGGCAAATGATTCGCCGCTCTTCGGCGCGGTCGGATAATCCTCGTGGATCCAGAACCCTTTGGTGTAGCGAGCCGCCTCGTAGAGATAGGCCGAGGAAAGAACGACCTTAGCCCCAGTGGGTACTGTCTTGAGCTCGGCGCGCACTCGCCCAATCGCCGAGGCGTAACTGACGTCTGCCGCGCAGGCCAGTCCCCAGGTTGTCATGCCGACAGCGCGGATGGCCGCGAGGCCAGCAAGAAGGGCGGCCACGAACACCGTGCTCATCGAAGGGAAACGAGACCGAGAAAGGTATTGCAGCGATGCAAGAAACAGACCGACCAGCAGAGGTTGCAGATAGATAGCCACGCTCACCCAGTTCGGAGTTACAACCGAGGCGCACCCCACCGCCACCAACAGCGCAACGAGCAGTCCGCTGCCCAGAAGAATTTCCCGTTCACCCCACCATGCCATTTCCAACCAGGATCTTCCTCGCCGTAGATTCAGTAGCAGCAGCCCTGCCATACCGAGGATCGCAGGGACGTTGCGTACGATCTTAAGAAGATCAGTCACGGCCGGTCTCCGCAAGCCCGTCAATGACGGATTGTTATGTACGTTCTCGATAAACCCAGCCCAGAGCCGAGGAAATCCAAAATAGACCAAGGCGAGCAGCCCCAGGGGAACCAGCACCAGCATTGTAGCCGGCAGGGATGGAATTGGTTTTCGCAACACTTTCCTCGCCGCGGCGGCTGCAACACAGACCCAGGCGAAATAGACCGAGCCGATTTGCAAGCTGGTGCACAGGGTTAGAACCACGAAACCTGCACACAGCCAGGACCAATGCCTGCCGCTCAATGTTTCTCGAGACTCCGGAACCTGCTTTTGCAAGCGCACCCACGCATAGATTGCGAGCGTCCCCAGTAGGAACGCGAGGCTATCAGGGCGATCATGAAACGTAATTGCAAACAGAAACATGCCTGCGAGATTGACGCATCGAGCCGGCACGGCCAGTTGCCGTAAGATCCCCAGCACTACCAGCAGGTAGCAGCCGAACAAAACCGCATGAAACCACATCGCCGACGGGGCGCTGGTACCGAACACCGACATCCAGACCAGCAGCACCAATTGATAAAGCGGTGGATAGGCGCTAAAGACCTCACCGCCTGAAATCGGCCGGGCCAGAACGATCGAGGGATTGAAGTATCCGCCCTGGTTCAGCAAGTAAACCACCGGACCGTCGTAAAAGAAGGAGTCGTTCGCCGGAACCGGTTGTACGCTCAACAGAAGCAGCGCGATTTTCCAGACAAAGACCAGCGCGAAAACCAGTCCCCGTCGGTCCAGGAGGCGATTCATTGTGTCCCGCGTCATGCTTTCAAAACGGAACCCCTTGTCAACCGCTTACCGCTTTGGCACCTTGCAAACCAACAACCGTCGAACGCAGTTCATGCCGCCACCTTCCGCCACACTCGACCGCCTCGACATTCCTCTGTGCGTGGACCTGGACGGCACACTGATCAAAACGGACCTCGTGTGGGAATCGTTGGTCCGCTTGCTCAAGCGAAATCCCTTCTATCTTCTGATCATCCCATTTTGGTTAACGCGAGGCCGGGCGTTGCTTAAACAGCGACTGGCGACTCGCGTGGTTTTGGACCCGGCCACATTGCCCTACAACGAGGAGTTCCTCGCCTTCCTTCGACAGGCCAAGCAAAAAGGGCGACGACTGGTGCTGGTCACGGCGTCGGATTCTGTGCCAGCGCGGATGGTAGCTGAGCATCTTGGCTTATTCGACGAAGTGCTGGCCAGTGATGGCACATTGAATTTGCGAGGGTGTGCTAAAGGCGACGCGCTGGTCGGTCGCTTTGGCCCGCGTGGCTTTGACTACGCAGCAAATTCAACCGTGGACATTCCGGTCTGGGAAAGCGCCGCGGAATCTGTGGTTGTCGGCGCCAGCTCACGTCTGGGTGAGCGAGTGGCCCAGCGTGCGCGTCTCGGCGCGGCTTTTCCCCGCGAGTCATCCCGCGTTGGCGCGTTCGTCCGGGCCCTGCGACCGCATCACTGGGTGAAGAATTTGATCGTGTTCGTGCCGCTCCTGACCTCGCGCAAATTCACCAACGCGACGTTGCTGGCGAGCGCTGGCTGGGCCTTTGTTGCTTTCTGCCTCTGCGCCTCTGCAGTTTACATGTTCAACGATTTGCTGGATTTGGACACCGATCGCCAACATCCCGCCAAGAAGTCCCGGCCTTTTGCCTCGGGAGATTTGCCTTTGGCCATCGGCCTCGGCGCAGTCCCTCTCCTTCTGGTCGCGGCCGGATTAGTCGCCTACACGCTCTCCTGGAATTTTGTCGGCACACTTGGATTTTACGTGCTGCTGACCAGCGCCTATTCCTGGTTCTTGCGGCAAGTCGCTTTGCTCGATGTTTTCACACTGGCGGGGCTGTACACGCTCCGCTTGCGCGCGGGAGAAGTGGCCACAGGAGTCAAGCTCTCTTTCTGGCTGCTGGTGTTTTCCATGTTCATCTTTCTGAGCCTTGCTTTGGTCAAGCGCTTCGTCGAATTGACGGCGCTAAGCCGGCAACCGGAGTGTAATTCGCGCGGTCGCGGTTACCTGACTCGAGATTTGGAACTCGTGGCTTCGCTGGGATCGAGTTGCGGCTTCCTGGCCGTGCTGGTGCTGGCGCTTTACGTCAATAGCCAGGAGGTCCTGAAACTCTACCACCGGCCAGAAATATTGTTGTTGGGCTGTCCGATTCTCCTGCTTTGGATCAGCCGCGTCTGGCTGATTGCGCACCGCGGCCAGATGAATGAGGATCCAATCGTCTTTGCCCTGCGCGACTGGGTCAGCCACTTGCTGGGTCTTTTGATGTTGCTCGTGCTCTGGCTGGCAGGTCGGCCTTGATCGCCAGCGCAAACTAGAACCTATTTCATAGATCATCCTCACGACGCGTTTTTCTCACTCTCCTCCTCTAGAGGAGAGGGCTGGGGAGAGGAGGCCTCTTTTCGCGATCCTGCTTATGAAATCGCTTGTAGAAACGACGGAATTGATTCCTCACCCTCCACTCCCCTCTCCATGGCATGGAGAGGGGGTCAGGGGGAGAGGCCGTCCATGCTTGAAAAGCAAACTCCGTCTTCCGGCTACCCACGCTTGCGTTTCCACTCCATTGCGCCAAGCTCGCCGCGTTGAACAATTTCGTCGGCCAATTTCTCCTGCACCGCCGTTATCCGGTGGCAATGGTCGCAGGATTGTTCTTGGCTGCGGCCTTTCCAAAAATCGGCATTGCCGGTTTCGCGTGGATCGCCCCCGCCCTGATGCTGGCTGCAGCCCTCGGTCGAAGCGGCGCAGAGGCGTTTCGACTCGGTTACGTGGCCGGCTTGGCATATTATCTATTCTCCCTCTATTGGTTGCTTCTAATCCCATATCGCTGGCATTCGATTCCTTTAGGACCAGCGGCTGGCTGGCTGGCTTTGAGCGCCTATCTCGCCCTCTATCCAGCCACTTGGGTCTGGCTGATGTCGCAAATCCAAGGTCCAAAAATCAATTGGGTAGCGAGATCGGTGTGGGCAATCACAGGCGCTGCCACCTGGGTCGCGCTCGAAATGGTGCTGACCCGGCTTTTTTCCGGGTTCCCCTGGATTCTGCTGGGTGTCTCCCAATTCCAATTGCTGCCCCTGATCCAAATCGCCTCGTTCACGGGCGTTTATGGTGTTTCCTTTCTGGTCGTATGGTTCTCGCTTTCTTTGTTATTGGCGATGCTTCGTCTCATGCAACACCCTGGTTCGCGTTCGGTTTGGATCGGTGATCTCTTTCTGCCCATGATCGTCCTCGCCGTCGTCTTCAACCTTGGCTATCGCCGACTCACACATGCGCCGCCTCCGACTCGCACTCTCAAGGTAACTTTCGTGCAACCCAGCATCCCGCAGACCCTGATTTGGAATCCGAGCAACGATGAGGAACGATTCCGGAATCTAATCCAACTTTCGGAACAAGCGCTGACCAACAAGACAGACCTCCTGCTTTGGCCCGAAGCCGGCATCCCCAAATTGCTCAGATATGAACAAGCAACTTTCGATGCCGTCACCGGATTGGCCCGCAGCCATCAGATCTGGCTCATGGTCGGGGCGGATGATATGGACGTTGGATCCGACGGTAAAACGCGCGAATTTTACAACAGCAGCTTTCTGATCAGCCCGGACGGCCGCCTGATGGAAGGTTACCGGAAGCGAAACCTGGTCATCTTCGGCGAGTATGTGCCGCTGATCCGCTGGCTTCCGTTCATGAAACTGTTCACGCCGATTCCGGGCGGCTTCACTCCAGGAACGCGTGCCGTGATTTTTGAACTGGGCGATTTGAATGTAAGAACGTCGCCTTTGATTTGTTTCGAGGATGTCTTCCCGCACCTGGCGCGCGATTGCGCCGAAGCGGAGCTCGACTTTTTGGTGAATATGACCAACGATGGCTGGTTTGGAGAGAGCGCGGAGCCCTGGCAGCACGCGGCCAACGCGGTGTTTCGGGCAGTGGAAAATCGGTTGCCGCTCCTGCGCTGCACGAACACGGGGCTGACCTGTTGGGTGGACGCCCAGGGCCGATTGCGCCGAATCTTTTCCGACAACAACGGCAGCGTTTATGGCGCGGGAATCATGACCGCCGAGGTTCCTCTCAGAGCTTCAAGTGAACGCTATTCGCGCACTTTTTACAACCTGCATGGCGATTGGTTCGGCTGGGTGTGCGTTGGAATCACCGGGCTGATGTTCCTCCGGAGGCTCGCTGTCCGCTTGGGCGCTCTTCGTGAACGGCCGGAGCGAACTGACGCGAAAGCAAGTGTCTCTTAGCCGGAACGATTCAGGACAACCACAGATGAACAAGCCAGGCAACCTTCGTCCTCGTTCTCGTTCTCGTCCTCGCCATTGGAGTTTTCGATTGCGAGAACGAGGACGCAATCTGGCCGATTCAACGGTCCAACGATTCCACGGTCCAACGATTTAACGGTCCAACGATTTAACGGTCCAACGATTTAACGGTTCAACGATTCAACGGTTTTGCCTCGGTCCCAAGCAGCGACTCCGCGTGCCGGCGCGCAGCTTCCGTTTGCCCGCCCAGCATCCGGGCCAGCTCCGTCACGCGTTCCTTTTCGCCCAGCAGCTTGATCTCTGAAATTGTCCGTCCCGATTTGAGCTGCTTGGTCGCCACATAATGCGCCGCGGCCGGCGCGGCGACCTGGGGAAGATGCGTGATGCACAGCACCTGCCGGTTCTTCGCGATCTGCCGCATTTTCTCACCAACCGCGTTCGCGGTCTCGCCACCAACGTTCGCGTCCACTTCGTCAAAGACCAGCACGTCAATTCGGTCCTCTGCAGCGAGCACGGTCTTGAGCGCGAGCATCACACGAGCCAGTTCGCCCGACGAGGCGATCGCGCGCAGAGGACGAGCAGGCTCGCCGCGGTTCGGCGCGAATTGGAATTCGACCGCATCAAATCCGGAGGCCACAAACGGTGAACCGCGCTTCTCGAATTCCGCGCGGTCCGTGCTGTTTAGCGAGATATCGAATCGGCTTTGAGCAAAACCGAGATCGGCCAGTTGCCGATCGATCGCTTTGCTGAGCTGCGGAATCAGCTTTCGGCGTTTTGAGCTGAGCTCCTGTCCGGCGCGCCAAAGTTCGGTTTCCAATCTCGTCATTTCGACGTTGAGCCACTCCAGTTCGGCGTCACGCTGTTCCAGGTTTTGGAGCTTCTGTCGGGCTTTCTGGCCGAAGTCAATGACTTGCGCGACGGTCGCGCCGTACTTGCGCTTCAGCGATTGCATCAGGTTCAGGCGCTCCTCCAGTTGTTGAAAACGCACGGGATCCAGTTCGACCGATTCCGCGTAACGCGAGAGGGCGGCTCGCAACTCGCCCAGCGTGGAAACAGACTGCTCATGAAGGAAGAGCAGCTCGCTGGCCGAACCATCAATTCGCTGCAGCTCCTGCAAGGTGCGTCCGATGACACCGGCCTGACTAAGTAGTGAGGCTTCGTTCTCGCTCAGCGCGTCGAGAGCCGTTTGGCTAAGCTGCAGCAGCCTGGCGGCGTTACTGGCTCGGCGATAATCCTGCTCCACCTGCTCTTCCTCCTCGGGCTTCAGGCGCGCGGCGGTGATTTCATCGGCTTGAAACCGCAGCAACTCGAGTTGCTGAGCATAAGTCCTCTCGTCCACCACCAGGGCGGCCTTTTCGTGTTCGATCGCGGCCCGGCGGCGCACCAACTCTGCGAAACCCTCGCGCTCCTCCTCCAGCTTTCCAAACGCGTCGAGGATGGCCAATTGTTGGGCCGGGTGCAGCAGCGATTGGTGCTCATGCGGCCCGTGGATATCCACCAGCCATTCGCCAATCCCGGCCAGGACGTTTAGAGTCGTCGGCGTACCATTGATAAACTGTCGATTGGCGCCCGCGCTGGTAATCGTGCGCTTGAGCACGAGTTGGCCCTCTTCACAGAGCTCGATTCCGTTCTCCTCGAGAAGCGAATCCAGCCTGGCCCCTAGCTGGACGACGTCAAATATGGCTTCGACAGAGCAACTCTGGATTTCTTCCTTTTCACCGCTGCGGATCAGCGAGCGATCGGCGCGCTCGCCCAGCACGAGGTTGAGCGCGCCGATGAGGATCGATTTGCCAGCGCCGGTCTCGCCTGTAATGACGTTGTACCCAGGCTGCAATTCGACGGTCAGGTCGGCCACCAGCGCAAGGTTTTTGATACGAAGCGTCCTCAGCATATCGCAGTTCTCGGCGCAGAATTCTGGACACCGCGCCTATCTTCAGCAAAAGAAAAGTTGCCCGCCGGACATTGGCCCGCTCCAGCCCGAAAATTGGCAATTCTCAGGATTGCCGGAACTTGGTGACTTCGCGGTCCGCGAGACAGAAACATTCGCCGGAACCGCTTTAAGAGCGCCTTTACTGTGCTACAGTGGTCCTGTGTTTGACGGACGCAATTCAGCCGCTGAGTCCAGTGACGCCATTTCGATCTACGGAGCGAGGGAGCACAATCTCAGAAATCTGTCGCTGACGATTCCGCGCAACCAATTTGTCGTCGTCACCGGCGTCAGCGGCTCGGGCAAGAGCACGCTGGCCTTTGATCTGCTTTTTGCCGAGGGCCAGCGGCGGTTTCTGGATTCCATGAGTCTCTATTCCCGGCAGTTCGTGGAACAGCTTTCTCGCCCCGACGTGGACCTCATTACCGGTATTCCACCTACTGTCAGCATCGAGCAGCGCACAAGCCATGGCGGCGGCAAGAGCACAGTCGCCACCGTCACGGAGATTTATCATTTTTTGCGGCTGCTGATTGCGCGATTGGGAACCCAGTTTTGCCCTGAGTGCGACCGTGCCGTCGAAGCCCAAACCCGCGATCAACTGGGCCACCGGCTGCGGAGCGAATTGCGGAAACGTGGAGCGCTGTTGCTCCTTGCTCCACTGGTCAAGAATCGGAAGGGGTTCCACACCGACGTGGCCGAGTGGGCGGCGCGTCACGGCTACGCCCAGGTCCGCGCGGATGGGAAAGTGGTTAATACGAGCGAGCGCCTTCGCCTGGAGCGGTTCCGCGAGCATAACGTGGAGGTTGTCGTGGGCCGGCTCGGGCCGGGAAAGCGCGGCTGGAAGCTGGCAGGCCAAAATGAGGCAGCGCAGCCGGCCCAGCAACTCATTGATGAGACGCTCAAGCTCGGGAACGGAACGTTGCTGGCCCTGGACGAACAGGGCCAGGTCTCGGTGCATTCCACGGAGCGCGCCTGCCCGGGGTGCGGCCGGTCGTTCGAGCCACTGGACCCGAAAAATTTCAGCTATAACTCTCCGCAAGGTTGGTGCCCGCGTTGCCGCGGATTCGGCGAGCTTTTTTACCTGCCTGAAGTAGATCGAGGCGCGCGTGCTGACGCGATCGAGGAGTCGTGGTACCGGTGGCAGGAAGGCAACCGCGAACTCTGCCCTGACTGCGGCGGCGCGCGGCTCAACCCTCTGGCGCGCTCGGTTAAATTGCGACTCGAGAAATCCATCTTCAGGAATTTTCAGTTGCCTGCGGCGCCGACCATTGACGCTTTCTCTCAAATTCCCGTCGAAACCGGCCATCAGTTGTTCCGTCAATTCAAACTCCAGGGGCGCGCCGCGGTGATTGCGCGTGATATTTTGCCCGAGATTCGCGAGCGATTGGCGTTCCTGTGCGAGGTAGGCCTGGGATACCTGCAACTAGGCCGGGGCATGCCCACTTTATCCGGGGGCGAGAGCCAGCGCATTCGGCTGGCGGCGCAGCTCGGGTCAAATCTGAGCGGCATTCTGTACATCCTCGATGAACCCACCATCGGGCTGCATGCTCGAGACAACGAACAATTGCTGGCAGCGCTGCAAAAACTTCGAAGGCGCGGCAATTCGGTGATGGTGGTCGAGCACGATGAGGAGACGATGCGGCGGGCCGATTATATCATTGACCTCGGTCCAGGGGCCGGAGTTCACGGCGGCCAGGTGGTCGCGGCGGGCACGCTGACGGAATTGCTGCGCCACCCGGAATCGGTAACAGGCAATTGCCTGCGCTCGCAAAAGAGTTCGCTCCTGGCCGGCAAACGGCGTCCGGTTTCAGATACCTGGCTAACCCTGCGCCGCGCGCGCAAGAACAACCTCAAAGATCTTACGGTGCGGTTTCCAATGGGGCGCCTGGTGTTGATCACCGGGGTGAGCGGTTCCGGCAAAAGCACATTGATGCGTGAGTGCCTGCTCCCGGCGCTGACCGACGCCCTCAAGTCCCGCAAAGCCGAACGCAAAGCACGCAAAACGGAGGGCCCGGCCCGCATCAGGAACCAGGGTTCGAAGGATACGCCTCTGCTCTCCGGCTTCGACAGCATTCAGGCAGTTTATGAAGTTGACCAGGCGCCGATAGGCCGCACGCCGCGTTCGGTGCCCGCCACTTATGTCGGTTTTCTGGACGATATCCGCACGCTCTTCGCCCAGGTGCCGGAGGCGCGGTTGCGCGGTTACTCGCCCAGTCGTTTTTCCTTCAACAGCCCGCAAGGCCGATGCCCCGAGTGCGAAGGATCGGGCGCCATCAAGCTGGAGATGAACTTTTTGCCGGCGGCATTCGTGCGTTGCGAAATCTGCAACGGCACGCGGTTCAATCGCGAAACCCTGGATGTCCAATATGGCGGCAAAAACATAGCGCAGGTGCTGGATCTATCGGTGGATGAAGCCCTGGAATTCTTCAGCAGCGTACCCAGGATCAAACGCCCGCTGCAAGCGTTGTGCGACACCGGCCTGGGCTACCTGAAGCTGGGCCAGACCAGTCCCACGCTCAGCGGCGGCGAGGCGCAACGCGTCAAACTCGTAACGCATTTGCTGGCAGGGTTAAAGGAGCCGGATCTCTTCGAACGCTGGCCCCGGCGCAACGTGTTCATCCTCGAGGAGCCAACGATCGGATTGCACATCGCGGACGTGCAACGGCTGCTGGCCGTGCTGGAAAAGCTCGTGGTACTAGGCCACTCGGTGTTCGTTATCGAGCATAACTTGGACGTTATCTCCCACGCAGATTGGGTGATCGATCTCGGGCCGGAAGGGGGCGACGGCGGTGGGCACATTGTGGGCGAAGGCACGCCCGAGCAAATTGCCGCCAATTCCCGCTCGCATACAGGAAAATACCTGCATACGTTTCTGGCCAATTCATGAGCGAGCCGTACCAGGAAATTCTCGAAGGCATGGCTCTGACTCGCGCGGCGCCAGGCGCCCGACACGAACTGATTTGCGCGCGGCTCCACGAGTGCGTCCGCGCCAGCGTGGCGAACTTCGCCAACACCCGTTTGCTCGCGGCGCGCACCGAAGTTCGGCTGGCCGTCGATACTCGAGTTTGTCCTGACTTGGCACTGGTGATTGTTCCCACCGGCAAATTGTGGCTGGCGGCCGAGGTCATCAGTTCCGATGACCATCGCACGGACACCGTCGTCAAGAAGCAACTCTATGAGGACCTGAAATTGGCGAGGCTCTGGATGGTGGATCCTCGGTACGATAATGTCGAAGTTTATCATGGCAGCGAATACGGCCTCGTGCTCAAGTCAATCCTGGCGGGGCGTGAGCTTCTGACGGAGCAGCTCCTGCCTGAATTTCAATTGACGATTTCGGAACTATTCCACACCCCGCAGCAGCAGAGTTGAAGCCGCAACCGGCTGGTCGAGCGGACCGCGGCTGTCCCCAGCCGCAGCAGATTGTTTATGCCGATGTAGCCTGCCGCAAGCGAGGCGAGGTAATGCGCGTTGCTGCTGCGGCTGGGGACAGCCGCGCTCCTTAACCTCCAGCCTCAGGCGATCTGCGCTTGCGCGCAGGCCGCTCGTGGCGTAAACTCTTGTCGCTGCCCACATTCGGTTTGAACGTCGATGCAGGCAGGGTGTCAAATAAACGTCTCGAGTAATCAAAATCAAGCACTATATGAAAAAGAGTATCGTTCTATTCACGGGAATCGCGGGCTTGCTCTTACTGGCTTACGCCACTCCCGCATCGGCCGCTGATGAAGGCAAGGACGTAACAATCAGCGGGACAGCCAAGTGCGCCAAGTGCGCTTTGCACGAATCCGACTCCTGCCAGACTGTAATCCAGGCCGAAAAGGGAGGAAAAAAAGTGACCTACTACCTGGCCAAAAACGATGTCAGCAAAGGCTTCCACAAAAACGTGTGTCAGGGCGAGAAACAGGTCACGGCGACCGGCACTGTGAAAGAAGTGGGTGGCAAGAAAGAGTTCACCGTCAGCAAAATAGAAGTGGCTGAAAGTAAATAGACTTCATTCCCACTCTTCCGCCCGCCACGGGGGTCAGGATTCCGGTGGCGGGCCTTTTCGTACCTTCATCGTTTGCACGACTCGCAAGAAATTCCTTTCGCTCGGTTTCCTCCCTTTTTAGTCTCATATCGTGAGTCCAGTTGCGGGCGAGCGAATCACCTTAACGATCAGCGACATCGCGTTCGGCGGCGAGGGCGTTGGGCGGATAGATGAATTTGTCGTCTTCGTGCCGTTCACCGCCGTCGGGGAAAACGTCGAAGTGGAGGTCATTGAGTCACGAAAACGTTTCGCGCGCGCCCGGCTGTTGCGCGTTCTCGAAGCCTCGCCGGAGCGAGTCGCATCCCTCTGCCGCTACTTCGGCGAGTGCGGGGGCTGCCAATACCAACATCTCTCCTACCCAGCCCAGCTCCTGATCAAACACAAGCAAATTTGCGATCTGTTCCAGCGCATCGGCGGCTTCGATCCGTCGCTCGTTGGCCCGGTCAGCCCATGTCCTCAGCCGTACGGCTACCGCAATCGCATCATGATCCGCAGCCAGTGGGATAAATTCAAACAGGGTTTGAACATCGGCTTTATCCGGGCCGACAACAGGCTAGTGGTCGATATTGATCGATGCGCCATTGCCGAGCCGGCAATCAATGAGCAAATCCTGCGGGTGCGGGCCTATCCGCCGCCGAAAGGCGGTCTGAAAGTCGTGCTCCGCATTCCACCGGAGGATTGGGAGGTGCCTCCCGATTCTTTCTTTCAGAATAACTTTTTCCTTCTACCGAAACTGGTCGAAGTGGTGCGCGACTTGTTGCAGCAAAGTGGATCGCGCCATCTGGCAGACGTCTATTGCGGCGTCGGTTTTTTCAGCATTGAGCTGGCCGCGCTCGTTGACTCGTTCGTCGGAGTCGAACTGGATCAGCCAGCGATCCGGGCGGCACGCTGCAACGCCTCGAGACGTGGCATTCGGAACGGGGAATTTGTGGCGGGTGCCGCGGAGGATCTGCTGGCGGAGCTGCTTGGGCGAACCAACGCGAGGACGACGACGGTCCTTCTGGACCCGCCGCGGAAAGGCTGTCATGCCGGGCTGCTGGAAGTGCTCCGGAACGCGCCGCCGGCGCAAATCATCTACGTCTCGTGCCACCCGGCGACGATGGCGCGAGATTTGAACATTTTGTGCGCGCAAAGTGTCTTTGAATTGTCGCGCCTGGTTCCGTTCGATATGTTTCCGCAGACTTCGCACGTTGAGGTTGTGGCGGACGTGCGGCGCCGGCTCCCTGCCCCGCAAGGCGACTCGCCCGCACGAAACTAAACTTGCCAAGCCGATGAGCATCGATTCAACTTTGAGCCGCCCAATGACGGTGGAACAAGAATTCAGTCTGAGAAAAGGGTTCGTTCCGGTTATCCTGCCCGGGTTGATTGCAGTGGCGGCTTTAGCCTTTTACCTGGCCACGCTCAATCGCTGGGTTTCGCTTGGCAGCCTGCTGCCGGTCGCCCGGCTGTCAGATTGGGTCTGGCAGCCGCAGCTGAACGAACCTCTCTACTGGCTGGTGACTTATCCGTTGCACTGGCTGCCTGTCAAAACAATCCCGCTGGCGCTCCATCTGCTCTCGGCAATTTGTGCTGTCTTAACGCTGGCATTGTTGGCCCGCTCAGTCGCACTTTTGCCACACGACCGGACCCACGAGCAGCGTCAAAGGGAGCATAGTGAGTTCTCACTCTTATCGATCCCCCTGGCCTGGTTGCCACCCGTGCTCGCGGTAGTGGTATGCGGCCTGCAACTGACTTTCTGGGAGCACGCCACGGCTGCTTCGGGCGAAATGCTCAATTTGCTCGTCTTTGCATATATCATCCGGTGCGTGCTGGAGTTTCGGATTGACGAGCGCGAGTCCTGGCTGACCCGCGCCGCTCTGGTTTATGGACTGGGAATGACCAACAATTGGGCGATGATCGGCTTTTTGCCCTTATTCATTGCTTCGCTGGTCTGGATTCGCGGCCTGAACTTCTTTAACCTCCAGTTCCTGGGACGGATGTTCCTGTTCAGCCTGGCGGGGATGTTGTTGTATCTGTTGCTTCCACTGGTGCAAAGTAACTCGGAGATCGCGCGCGTGCCCTTCTGGCAGGCGTTAAAAGCCAACGTTGGCACCCAGGAGGGCATTCTCGCGTCGTTGTTCAGAAGCTCGCGTCAAACAATCGCATTGCTGTCCCTAACATCACTGGTGCCGCTGTTCATCATCGGAATCCGCTGGGCTTCCTATTTCGGCGATAGCAGCAGGCTAGGAGTCGCTCTGGCGACGCTGATTTTCCATGTCGTGCACGTGCTGTTTCTCATCGCGTGCACGTGGGTGGCTCTGGATCCGCCATTCAGTCCTCGGCACGTGGGTTTTGGATTTCCTTTTCTCACATTCTATTACCTGGGCGCGCTCTGCGTCGGTTATTTGAGCGGCTATTTCCTGCTCGTGTTTCGACCACAAGCTGAGCGCTCGTACCGAAGGCAGTCTTACTTGCCGTTGGTTAATAACGCCGTCACGGGTGCAATTCTCCTGCTGCTGGTGGCAGCGCCTGGGGTCCTAATTTACCGCAATCTGCCGCAAATTCGTGCAACCAATGGGACAATGTTAAGAGAGTTGGGCAGCTTGCTCGTTCAGACATTGCCGGCAAAAGGTGCGGTCGTGCTCAGTGATGATCCGCGGCGAACGGTATTGGCGCGGATGGCAGCGCGCAAGAGCGGCCTGAGCAGTGCTTTCCTTTTTGTCGATTCGGGTTCTCTTACGTTTCCCGACTACTGGAGATATATGAAGAAAAGGCATGGGGCGGCCTGGCCTTCCGAGGTGGCCAAGGAAAGGAAAGAGCCAGTTCAGGCGCTGGAAATCCTTCAACTGATTGCCACCCTCGCCGCAAGCAACAGCACTTATTATTTGCATCCAAGCTTTGGTTATTACTTCGAATTCTTTCACCTCGAACCGCACGGCTTGGTTTATGCAGTCAGCAATTATTCGTCGAGTGCTCCGTTGCCCCCGAAGGCGTCCCCGGAGCTCATAGCCGAAAATGAAGATTTTTGGTCCAGGGCGGATGATCGGGCGATCCAACCCGTGTTGACGGCCCTGGCGACGCCAGCGCACCGGGCCAAACCCAGTTTGATGGAACGTTTCACGCAGCTGGCGCACCTGCAGGCTGAGCCGAACCGGGAGGCCAAGCTGCTGGCATCCTATTACTCCCGCGCGCTGGACTACTGGGCGGTCGAGTTGCAAAAGTGCGACGAGCTGAAGAAAGCCGCGGCGCACTTCGAGAGCGCTCTGGAACTGAACCCGGACAACGTCGCCGCCGAGGTCAACTTGGAGTGCAACAAAAGCCTGCAGGCTGGCACCAAGTCGAACGTCCAGATGTCCAAGACCACCACCGATTCTTTTGGCAAATACCGCAGCTGGGACACTGTCCTAGGCGAAAATGGGCCCTTTGACGAGCCGAACTTCTGCTACGAACAGGGACAAGCCTTCGTGCGCAACAGACAATATCGGCAGGCGGCCCAACAGTTCACGCGGGTAAAGGAATTGGACAACTATCATCTGTCCGCGCGGCTTTGGTTGGCTCAACTCTATATTATCGCCCAAAGGCCTGATGAAGCCCTGCGGCTGGTGGAGGAAATTCAGGGGCACGAGTCCTTGTTTGGTGTAAATCGGACCAACGTCGACAAATTGCTATTTGCCGAGGCTTCGACTTATCTGGCGAAAAAAAACGGCACCCGCGCCGACGCCGCAGTTGAGGCCACTCTGCAACAATATTCGAATGACCAGGAAACTCTCACTAACCTGCTGGCGCAGGCAACGCAGGCCTACATGAATTTCGGATACTTCTCAAACGCGCTCCGCACTCTCGAACGGCACCTGGCTCTGGCACCGAACAACATCGGCGCGCTTATCAACAAAGGCTACGCGTACCTGCAAATGAATGCTTTCGAACAGGCCATACCTCCGCTGACACGAGTGCTCACGTTGGAGACCAATAATTATTCCGCTTTGCTTAATCGCGCGATCGCATATCTGCGGAGCAACCAACTGGAAGCCTCCCAGCGCGACTACGAGACCCTGCAAAAAGCTCTGCCGACGGCTTATCAGATTTACTACGGCCTGGGTGAAATCGCTTTCCGGCGGAACGATACCAACTCCGCCATTCGCAATTATGAGCTTTATTTGACCAACGCCCCGCCCAATCTCGAGGAAGCCAAGGGCATTCGGACGCGGCTCCAGGACCTGATGGCGTCTCGGCGCTGAGCACGCCACGATGCGCGTCACGCACGTCATCACACGATTGATCGTGGGAGGCGCACAGGAAAACACCATTGCTTCAGTCCTGGGCTTGCGCCGGAAGAGCGGGATGGAGGTGACGTTGATTTCCGGGCCGACGACGGGGCCGGAGGGTTCCCTTGAATCTTTGGTCGCGGGCACGCCCGTTCTGTTGACATTGGTGCCCGAGCTCGTTCGCCCGCTTCACCCCTGGAAAGACTGTCTGGCGTTGAGTCGGCTGACCGCGGTCGTCCGCGCCGGCGCTCCGGACATCGTCCATACGCACAGTGGCAAGGCTGGTTTTTTGGGCCGTCTGGCCGCGGCTCGCGCCGCCGTGCCGATTATCGTTCACACAATTCATGGGCCGTCATTCGGCGCCTTCAACGGACCACTCGCCAACAACGCATTTCGCGCCGCGGAGCGTTTTGCAGCCAGGTTCACAACTCATTATGTGGTCGTTTCTGATGCCATGAGAGAGCAGTACCTCGCTGCGGGAATCGGCCGTCACGAACGCTACACAAAAATCCTAAGCGGCTTCGACCTCGAGCCATTTCTCGCGGCCAAAAATGAACTCGCAGCGCGAGCGCGGCTGGGTCTTGCGCCCGAGGACATCGTGATTGGCAAGATCGCGCGACTCTCCCCGCTCAAAGGTCATGAAGCGCTTTTTGCAGTCGCGCCCGCGCTGGTTGAAAGTTGCCCAAGGTTTAGATTCCTGCTCGTGGGCGACGGGGAGTGGCGCGCCAGATTCGAGCGCCAGGCCCGAACTTGCGGCCTGGAAAAGCATTTCATCTTCACGGGGCTTGTTCCGCCTTCGGGCGTGCCGGAATTGATTGGGTTGATGGATATTGTCGTGCATTTGTCCGCCCGCGAGGGTCTCGCCCGGGCCCTGCCTCAGGCTCTGGCGGCCGGCAAACCAGTCGTGGCCTACGATTTCGACGGCGCCAAAGAGGTCTGCCTCGAGGGTGAATCGGGCTTCCTTGTGAAACCTGGCGACCTGGCCGGCTTAAGCGACAGGCTGCTTAGACTGGCCGGCGATCTCGCGTTACGCGCTCAGCTCGGTGAGCGGGGCCGGGAATTTGTGCGGGAAAAGTTCAGTACCGATCGCATGGTGGAAGACCTGTACCAGCTTTACATGCGCCTGGCACGCACGGCGGGGTTGGTGCCCGTCGCGAAGCCCTGTTGCAACTGATGTGACGCGAACGTGACGTTTCCGTTCAATGTTTACCTGGCGGCGCTCGTCAGCGCGTTCTTGACGACGTTGCTGAGCCTGCCGCTGTGGCGAGAATGGTGCTTGCGGGCGGGGCTCGTCGATGAGCCTGGCAAGCGAAAGATTCATTCTCAACCCGTGCCGCTGGCCGGTGGCTGGGCGGTAATGGGAGGTTTGCTGGCGCCGGTCGTCCTTGGCCTGGCGGTTCTCTTTGTCCCGGGCTTGGACCAGGTTTTGCATTCGATTTCTGTGGCGCCCGACCCCTCGCATTCCGGAAATCCGCTATCGCCAGCGGACTTGAATGCCGCCTACCTGCTGCAATACGGCATGAGTCACCGCGCTCTCCGGTTGGCTGGGTTCTTCGCAGGGGCCTTCGGCGTCCTCCTGGTCGGCTGGCTGGACGACAGATATGAGCTCCGGCCGCGAGCGAAATTTGTGGGGCAATTGCTGGTGGCCCTAGTCGTAGCCGCCAGCGGGGTGCGCATCACACTTTTTGTTCACAGCTCGCTGTTTCATTATGTTGTCACGATTCTGTGGATTGTCGCGGTGATTAACGCCTTCAATTTTACGGATAACATGAACGGATTGTGCGCCGGCCTGGCCGCGATCGCGGCCGGGTGCTTCGGAATCTTGGCCGCGAGCCAAGGCCAATACCTGGTGGCGTTGATTGCTTTTCTGACTTTGGGCTCGCTGCTGGGTTTTGTGCCTTACAATTTCCCGCGCGCGCGTGTCTTTCTCGGGGATACCGGCAGTCACTTGCTCGGATATCTGTTAGCGGTCCTTGCGATTCTGCCGCACTTCTACACCTCGCAGCATCCGCGCCGATGGGCTGTGTTGAGTCCGCTGCTGGTCCTGGCCGTGCCCCTGACGGACCTCCTCTGGGTCGTCCTGCTGCGGTTACGTCTTGGCCAGCCGATTTACCAGGCTGACACAAATCATCTCTCCCACCAACTGGTGCGCCTGGGACTGTCGCCGGCGAGCACAGTCCTGGCGCTGTGGTCGGCGGCGGCGGCGGCGAGCGTGCTGGCTTTCCTAATCGCGAACTGAACACACCCGCCCGGCTGGCGCTCAGACGATTCAACAGTTCGGCGGCTGGACGAGATTAGCTCACCGAGGCCTCGGCCTTGCTGCTGGCGGCGATGACCTCCGAGAAGATGCCCAGTACTTCCGCCCGCACGAGTGATCCGATTAGCCGGTTTTCCTTGAGTGTGCTGACCACCGGTATGTTGCGCTGTTCGCTGGCCAACACGACCGGCAACACATCTAGCAGGCGCTGGTTCGGAGTGACGCACGCCGTTGGTGGCCGCATAATATCGTAGGCGATGACGCCGAGCACCATCTCTTCCGACCCGAGGTATTCCTTCAGATCCTGCAACGCCACCATGCCAATCAACCGGTTTTTCCCATCAACCACCGGCAAAAAATTGTTGGCGTTTGTCAGAAATCGGTCGGCAATTTCTCTTAGCGCTTCCGTCTCCCGGACCGGTGTCACCGGGGCCCTCATCAGATCGGCCACGGTCCGCTCGGTCGCCGCCTCCGATGCACTGCCTTCGTCGGAGATGGTTAGTCCCTTGCGTTGCAGGGGCTCGGTGTAAATGGACGCAGGATGCAGCCGGCGCGCGACCAGCACCGAAACCACGCACGCCAGCATCAGGGGCGGCATCAGGGAATAATCGAGCGAGATTTCCAGCACCATGATCATCGCCAGCAACGGCGAGCGAGTCGTCGCCGCCAGCATGCTACCCATGCCGACCACCGCGAAAGGGGCAATGGGCAATCCATGTCCTCCACCCAGTTGTTCCAGGCCTTGTCCAAACGCCGCGCCCAGGCCCGCTCCGAGGAACAGCGTCGGCGTAAAAACCCCGCCGACCGCGCCGGAACCGACGGTAGCTACCGTGGCGGCCAGCTTGGCCAAGAACAAGCCGCTGAGAAAGAGCAAGGAATTATACTCGCCGTGCAGGATGCGGTTCGTGGCGATGTAGCCATTGCCCCAAACCTGGGGGAATTCCAGTGCGATAATCCCGACCAGGAGTCCGGCCAGCACCAGCCGCAGGTAGATCGGCGCCTGGAGTTTCTTGAAGGCTTCTTCAGTTGCATTAAGCAGTTTCAAAAACATCGCGCCCATCACGCCGGTGACCAGTCCCAGGCACAAAAACCACGGCAATTGTGTCAGGCTCGTAAAATCGAACGAGGGCACGGTGTACCAAGGCCGAATTCCAAAGAAACTGCGTGAAACCATCGTAGCCACCACCGAAGCAAAAACCAGCGGCGCGAACAGGCTCATGGAAAAGTTCCCCAGCACGATTAATGCCGCAAACACAGCACCGGAAATCGGTGCATTGTAGGCGGCGGCGATCCCTGAAGCCGCTCCGCAGCCGACCAGCAACCGAAGGCGGTACGGGTGCCACTTGGCCAACTGTCCCCACTTGGAAGCGAAAGTCGCAGCCAGTTGCGTGATGCCGCCCTCCCGCCCGATCGACCCGCCCGAGCCGATCGTGATCAACGACGAGATGAATTTGATGATCGCGCTGCGCAGCGGCAGCCGGCCATCGCCCGCGACAACCACTTCCAGCAAGTTGCTCGAGCGTTGCGGGCCGGCCAGACGCAGTCCCCAGTAGAGCACCAGGCCCGCGCACAACCCGCCGAGCGTCGGTGTCACCACCCGCTGCCATCCGTCCAGCACTTCAGCGACCTCCATGGGATCACCTGGATGGCGAAGGAACAAGTTTTTGACCGACTCGTTGGCGTAGTAAAAGAAAATGTTGACCAGTCCTCCGATCACGCCCACCCCGCCGGCCAGGACCAGATGATATGCCTCTTCGCTGAATCGAACCCTTTCGCGAATCCGCAGTGCATCAAGCCAATGCCGCCTGAAGAATTGACGCACCTCACGAATAACCTGACTGTTAGTCCAGGACAGCACAGAGGAAGGTTACGGCAAAAGTGCCATCTGCCAAATCCCAAAACCCAAATTCCGCTGTGCGGTCTGCGATGAAGATGTAGTCGCCTTCTCTGAGGACCACCGCCTTTGATGAGCAGTTGCCAAGGCTGCGCCCCTCGGTCACAGTTACCGCGCATGAGCAAGCCGTTCTATCTCACAACCGCGATTGATTATGTCAATGGCGTGCCGCACCTGGGGCATGCCTATGAGAAAATCATCGCGGACGTGATCGCACGTGCCCGTCGCAGCCTGGGCCAGCCGGCTTATTTTCTCACTGGGCTGGACGAGCACGGTCAGAAAATCCAACAGGCCGCCGCGGCGGAGGGCAAAACTGCTCGCGCTTACTGTGATGAGCTCGCCGGGGTTTGGAGAGCCTTCGTCGAAAAACTGGAGCTGACCAACGACGATTTCGTGCGGACGACAGAGTCCCGCCACCAGCAAGTCGTGCAATCGATTTTGACGAAGCTCCATGCTGAAGGGCATTTCTATCAGGCAATCTACGAGGGCTTTTATTCGGCCAAGGAGGAAACGTTTTTAACCGAAAAAGATCGGCGCCCGGACGGTTCGTTCGATCCGGCTTATGGCGAGGTCATCCGGCTGAAAGAGGAAAACTACTATTTCAGGCTCAAGGACCATCAGCAGTGGTTGATTTCTTACATTGAACAAAACCCATCGTTCATTCAGCCCGAGCACCGGCGCAATGATGTGCTGGGATTCCTGAAACACGATGTGCTGGAGGATTTGTGCATCACGCGCCCGGCAGCACGCCTGAATTGGGGCATCCCTTTCCCCGTTGACCGAGATTACGTGACGTATGTCTGGTTCGACGCGCTCGTAAACTACATTAGCGTGCCGGCCGCGCATGGTGACGCGGTCGTTCTGAAGGCTCTCGGCTCGCAACCTTCCACTCTCAATGATCAGCCGTCCTTGTGGCCAGCCGACCTCCACATACTTGGCAAAGACATTCTGAAGTTTCACGCGGTTTATTGGCCAATCATGCTCAAAGCGATGGGCCTGCCGCTGCCGAAACAAATCCTTGCTCATGGCTGGTGGCAGAAGGACGGCCAGAAGATCAGCAAAAGCACCGGCAACGTTGTGGATCCCCTCGCTGTCATTGGCGAATGGGGCCTCGACGCTTTTCGGTTTTACGTCGTGCGCGAGCTGGATATCGGGCCGGACGGAAATTGGACCGACGCTGGTTTTCGAGAACGGTATAATTCTGCTTTGGCCGACGGTTTAGGCAATTTGCTCAATCGGTCCCTGTCGATGTTGCGCCGCTATCGAAATGGAGTGGTGCCGCCTCAATCCAACGTCCTCGCCCCCGAAGCGGAGAAAGTCGCCAGCGAAACGCGAACTCTGCTGGAGCAAAACCGGTTGCAAGCGGCGCTGCTGTCCATTTGGTCGCTGGTGACGCGGGCCAACCAGTACGTCGAGCAAACCGCCCCCTTCAAACTAGCCAAAGATCCCACCAAGTCCGCGCAGTTGGATGAAGCGCTGTACAATCTGGTCGAGGTTTGCCGAGTCCTGGCCGTGTTGCTTTGGTCGTTCCTTCCGGGAACTGCCTCGAAGATTTATGCCCAGCTCGGTCTGAAAGAAGCACCGGATACGTTTTCGGCCGCGCGATGGGGCGGCTTGACGGCCGGACATGCCATCGGCCTTCCCGCAGCTTTGTTTCCTAAGCGAGAGGACTGAAAGAACCAGCCAACCAGATCTAAGTTACCTCCGGGCCTCCGGCCAGAGTTTTCTCACCGGGCAGTCGGCGGTCGAAAGCCTCAGCGGCCTCCATGCAAGTGGCCGTGGCCACCGTGGCCACCCCAGAAGCCAAATCGGAAAGAAACAATTGGTCCACCATAGCAGCCATAGTACCAAGGCCCGTAGTAATCGGGAGGGTATGCGTAATAGGCCGTGGCGGGATATGGAAAATAAACTGAAGAGCCCGGTGGTGTCATTGGAGCCTCTACGACGGGCGGAGGCGCGGATGTCGCCGATTCCGATGCTGGCGCTGTCGCGCCACTGGCCGAGTCATCCGCAGAAGTCGCGGCCGGGGCGGCGGCCTTTTGCGCCGTTTCGACCGCTTTCGCATGCTGGTCGAGCATCGCGTTAATCACCCGATCAGAAACACCTTCGTTGCGCAACCGGACGATGTCGTCCGCACTCAGGCTATAGACTGCGCCTGAATTCTGCACGTAGCTCAACACCACATCCTCGCTCACCTTCGCGCGACTAAGCTTTACGACCTCTCCCACGCTCTGAGGCAACTTGGCTCCGGCGCTATCTGTCGTTTGCGAAGAAACCGCTGATTCCGGCGCCGCGACGGATGACTTGGCTGGCGTGTTGGTCACCGCAGCGGAGTCGGACTCCGCACAAAATGTGGAGGCCACGGGTACAACCATGAGCGCTCCAGCAACGCCGAGCACTCGGGTCTGCAAAATCAGTTTTTTCATAAGACAGCACCTGAGAGCCATTTAGGTCTCCATGTTAACATCGCCATCCGCTGCCGCTCCGTCAACTTGTTTTGGGAAGCTACCGCAACTGCGTAGTCGCTCACCCACCGCATGGTTTTCTCCCTCTCCTCACATTTTGGGGACAAGATGGATCCTCTCGAGACCCTCACCATCCAGCGGCACTTCCGCCTGCGCGTGGGTCCGCAGCGCCGACGAACCCCTCATCCTCGCGTCCACGCGCCACGATCTGAGACACGCCCATTGCGGAGTCGAATTCGAGCACGTGGCCACGCTGGCGCAATTGGTCCTGCAAATCTTGCGCTAGTGAGGGTTCCACTATCAACCGGTTCGGAAACCATTGGTGGTGTATGCGCGGTTGCTTGAGAGCCTGCTGGGGCGACATCCCCAAATCAAGCATGCCCACCAACTCGAGCACAACTTGCGAAATGATCTTCGATCCGCCCGCCGCGCCCAGAGCGAGGATCGGCCGCTCATCTTTAAGGACAATCGTGGGGCTCATACTGGAAAGCGGTCGTTTGCCTGGAGCGACTGCGTTTGCATCCCCGCCGATCAAACCGAAGGCGTTCGTGACGCCAGGTTGGATCGAGAAATCGTCCATCTGATTGTTCATGACCACACCCGTGCTGGGAATGACTACCTTTGAACCAAAACTCGTGTTCACAGTCGCGGTGCAGGCCACCCAGCTTCCTTCCGCATCCGCAACGCAGAAATGGGTCGTGTGCTTTTTGATGGAATCGACCTGGGAGTCCGGCGGAATACCGTGCGAGGTGACTTCGGTCACGTGAGCCTTGTTGATGCGGGCCGCGAGCGTTCTGGCATAGCCCTTATCGGCCAATCCGCTCGGTACCTTCACGAAGTCCGAATCGCCCAGCCAGTACGCCCGGTCCGCGAACGCCAGTTTCATGGCTTCGGCGATGACGTGCAACCGCGTCCCCTCGTCGAGTGCTCTTAGATCGAATGTTTCCAGAATGTTCAATATCTGAGCGACGTGAAGACCGCCGGAACTGGGCGGTGGAAATCCCAGTAGTTTATAGCCGCGATAAGTCGAGATGATCGGCTGCCGCAACTTGCACTGATAATTGGCGAAGTCGAGCGCGGTCAGCAGGCCGCCGTTTTGCTCCATCCATTTGGCCGTCGCCCTGGCAAACAAGCCGCGGTAAAACCAATCGCTCCCCTCCTGCGCTATTCGACGATAGGTACGCGCCAGGTCGGGCTGCTTGAGAATGTCGTCCTTGAGCAGCGGCTGGCCGTCTCTGAAGAATACCGCGCGCGAGGCGTCGAAGCGGCCCATCTCCTCAGCCACTGACTTGAGGCACTGGGCGTAAGCTGCATCCAGCACGAACCCTTTTTCCGCAATCTCGGCCGCTGGCAAGATTAGTTCCTTGAGCTTCTTTCTTCCATAATGTTGGACCGCGAACTCATAAGCCGCTAGCGCTCCCGGTACGCCGCTGGCCAGCGCGCCGGTTTGGCTCAGCTCGGTCTTGGCTTGGCCGTTGCGCACGAACATGTCGCGGCTCGCTGCCGCCGGCGCCGTTTCCCGGCCGTCGATTGCCACGACCTGGCCGTTTGCCAGCCGAATCAGCATTAGGCAACCACCGCCAATTCCCGAGTTCTCCGAGTCCACCACGCCGAGGGTCAGTGCCACTGCCACCGCGGCATCAATGGCGTTGCCGCCCTGCTTGAGGACATTCAGTCCGGCTTCGGTGCTAAGCAGGTGGACTGAAGCAACTATGCCGCGAGCACAGGTGGCCGCAGCCAACGGAACCGGCGCCAGGTACACGGTCAGGAGCGCTCCGACCACGAATGCGACCGCCATGCGTTGCAATCTCATCAGCATCAATCTGTAATGCGCCCCTCTGCGTACTTAGACTTCTGGCCGGCAGCGGCGAGCTAGGGCCCTGTCGCTGCCGAGGCGATGGCGGGTCTTAATACTCCTTCCCACCGCGCCATGACAACCGAAGCCACACAATTGCCCAAAAGATTCACCGAGGTGCGTGCCATATCCAGGAATGCTTCGACTCCAAGCACGACCGCCACTCCCTCCAGCGGCAGACCGAAAGTGGTCAGGGTCCCCGACAAAACCACCAATCCAGCCCGAGGAACGCCAGCCGCACCTTTGCTCGTCAACATCAGCGTCAAAACAATCGGCCACTGCTGCGCCAGTGAAAGGTGCATACCGGCCGCCTGCGCGACAAAAATCGAAGTCAGCGACAAATAGAGGGTTGTGCCATCGAGGTTAAGCGAGTAGCCGGCCGGCATTACGAACGACGCGATGCGGCGCGGAACACCGAAATTCACCATCCGCTGCAGAGCGTCCGGCAGCGCAGCTTCGGATGAGGCAGTCGAAAACGCCAGCAACGTCGGTTCCTTCACGGTTTTGAAAAATGCCCGGACCGGAATCCGCGCCACCCACATCACGGGAACGAGCACGAGCAAAATGAACAACGCCTGCGCTCCGTAGAGCGTGAGCACGAGCTTGCCCAGACCAGCCAGGACTTTGAACCCGTTCTGGCCGACCGTGTGAGCCAGCGCGGCCCCAACTCCGAACGGCGCCAGCCACATCACAATGCCCGTGAATTTGAACATCACCTCCGAAACGCCCTCGAAAAGATCGAGCATCGTTTGCCGGGGCCGGCCCTGGACCCGGCCAAGAGCGACGCCGAAGATGATCGCGAAAATGACCACCTGCAAAACGTCGTTGCGCGCCGCCGCATCGGCCAGGCTCTGGGGCGCCAGGTGTTCGAGCAGCGAGCGGAGCCCCAATCCGCTGCCAGCCATCTCGGAGCGACGCTCAGCGGACCCCGCCAACTGAATGCCGTCCCCGGGTTGAATCAGGTTGACCGCCGCCAGCCCGATGAAAAGCGCCAGTGTGGTGATGACCTCGAAATAGATGATGGATTTGAGCGCGAGTCGTCCTACTGCCCTTAGATCATCCGTGTGGCCCGCAATGCCCACAACCAGCGTGCTGAAAATCAACGGCACGATGATGCATTTGATGAGCCGGATGAACAGATCCGACACAATGCCCGAGCGCGTGGCCGCTTCAGGGAATTGCCAGCCGAAAAGGACGCCGGCGATCATCGCGAGGATGATCCATTGAGTCAGCGACACGCGGCGCAGCAGAGCTATCATGTCGGTTCGCAGGTGCCGACAGCATAGCCGGGCTCAACTCCGCCCGCACGTTTTTTATCGGGTCACCGCGAGTTGACAAGGCGCATTGTCCTCGGCCTGCGGCGGCCACGGTCGAAGTGCGCGAAGCGTATGGATTGCGAGGAGCTTGCTCCCGCTTTCATGCACTGCCAGCCCTTCGAAAGCGCCGGCAAGCCGGGCGCACTCCAAACGCTCCGCGAAGCTTGACGCACGTCGCCTGAGGGCCACCTTGAACGGCAGTCTGTGGCCTGGAATTCCTGCGCGACAAACTCAAGAAATGCGAAGCTACTAATCCGGCCCGCACTACGATTGCGCGTCGCCCGGAAATCCTCGGCGATTTCTTTCTTAGGGTTTCGGAATTGGAGTTTTTCTGGAATTTGGTGTTTGGAGCTTGGGATTTTCCATTATCCTTTTTCAATCGGCGCCGCCACCACATTCCCGTACTCCGTCCAACTCCCGTCGTAGTTCTTCACATTCTTGAGACCCAGCAGATATTTGAGCACAAACCAGGTGTGGCTCGAGCGTTCACCGATGCGGCAGTAAGCAATCGTGTCCTTTCCAGGATCAACGCTTTTTTGCTGGATATAGATTTGCTGCAATTCATCAGCCGATTTGAACGTTCCATCTGGGCTCACAGCCGTGCTCCAGGGAATGCTTTTCGCACCGGGAATGTGCCCGCCGCGCTGTGCCGTTTCACTCATCCCAGGTGGAGCGATGACTTTGCCCGTGAATTCATCCGGGCTGCGCACGTCCACTAGGTTCCAGTTCCCTTTCTGGGCATCGAAAACTTGCGGCAGCATCGCACGCAATTCCAGATTGGGCGCGCTTGCTTTGTAACCGACAGGCGCAGGCTGGGGCACGTCCGTAGTAAGCGGCCTGTCCTTTTCATTGAGCCATTTCACCCGGCCGCCATTCATGAGCCGGACGTCCTTGTGTCCGTAGATTTTGAATAGCCAAAAGCCGTAAGCGGCAAACCAGTTATTGTTGTCACCGTAGAGAATAACTGTGTCAGAAGGCGAAATGCCTGCTCCGCCGACCAGCTTCTCGAAGGCCTCCTTGCTGATGATGTCGCGGCGCACCTGGTCTTGAAGCTGCGTTTGCCAGTTGAAACCCGCGGCCCCGGGAATGTGCCCCGCGTCATATTGCTTGGTGTCAACGTCAATCTCGACCAGCTTGATGCCCGGCTTGCCCAGGTTGTTGTTCACCCAATCCGTCTCCACCAGTACTTCTGCATTTGCGTATCTTGCCATACTTTGATCCTTTCTTATCTGTTTTTCCTCGTCAGGAAGTTGTCCCGGCGCTGAGGCCAGGGATGTGTTTGACCATGTTGGAAGTGTACTTGAAAATGTTGTCAGGGAATATCATTACACCAAAACCGGTTTTGTCACGCGCAATAATTTCCAGCGCGCCCTCCAAAATCAAACCGGAACTCGGTCCGGCCAGCAGGCCTTCATTCTGGCAGAGCTCCAGCGCCCGCGTATAGGCCAGGCGAAAGTCCACCTCCAGGATGTCATCGATCAACGACGAATCGAACAGCTTCGACACGCCCAGTTGCGTCACGTTCCGCAGGCCGGGCACGTCGTGTCCTTCGGTTGGCTGCACCGCCACAACCTTCACGCCCGGCTTTTTGCTTCGCAAAAACTTGCTCGTGCCCGTCACCGTGCCGCACGTGCCCAGCGAGAGGAACAAATGTGTGATTTTGCCCTCCGTCTGTTTCCAGATTTCCGGACCAGTTGTCCGCAGGTGGGCTTCGACGTTCTTCTCATTCTCGTACTGATTCGGCATGGCGTACTTGTGGCTCGACGCTTTGGCGTGCGTTTTGGCCATATTGATCGAGCCGTCTCCCAGCCCGGGCGCGGGGCAAAGCTCGTCTGACATCACGTCCAGGTCCGCCCCCGCGATCTTGAGCAGGATCTTTTTCTCCAGCGGCACCTTGTTCGGCACCACGGCACGCATGTGATAGCCTCGCGCCCGGGCCATGGCGGCCAGACTGATTCCTGTATTGCCTGAAGTCGGCTCTACCAGCCCACGCTGGCCGCCGATTTCACCGCGCTCCTCCAAATCCTGCAGCATTTCCCACGCCGCCCGGTCTTTCACCGACCCGAACGGATTCATCCATTCCAGCTTGGCGTAAAGTGGAAAATCGGCCGCTTTGTTGAGTCGATTGATACGAACCAGCGGCGTCGGGTTCTCCTCGCAGGGCAGCATTTCGAACACATTCTCGTACACCCGTGTCTGGTGATTCATACGGCCCAGAGTAGGCGGTGCCATCGGAATTACAATCCAATCGCAAGGATAGCGCGAGTGCAGGCGATAGGGGTAGGGATGGCGTGTTTAGTGCCACCCCTCCCTCCGAACCGGACAGGCGGATTTCCCGCATCCGGCTCTCTGGTCAGTGGTTTCTCAGTGAGACTAATCATAAGCACAAGAGCCGTGTTCCAAACTAAACAACCCTTGCACCGCGAACCATCGGTTCGGCCATTTTTGATGATCGGCTTTGGTCCGTCCGAATCCAGAGCGCTTGTGTCTTTTGCGCAGCATCGCTCGCAGGCGTCGGCGCAGCCATCCATCCGGCTCGCGCAGACCCGAGTAGTAACTGCTTTGGAAGTAGCCATACCAGCCGCGCAGGATGGGATTGGCCTTGGCGATGATTTCACCCAGGCTTCGCCCATTGGTGCGTCGCGTCAGCGGTCGCAGCTTTTCCTTGAGCTTCTGGAGGCTCTTTTGTCGTGGCCATTTCTTACCTCCGCGAAAATGCCATCCCAGAAAGTCGAAGCCTTCGCTTCGCGCATCAACAATGCGCGTTTTGGTCGGATGCACGGTCAGACCGGCTTCCGCTGCCCATTGGTGCAGGTAGCTCAACGCTTGTTCAGCTTCTTCTTTTGTTCGGCACAGCACCACCAGGTCGTCCGCATAGCGCACCATCTCCCAACCACGCCGAGCCATTTCATGATCCAGGGAGTTAAGGTAGAGGTTTGCCAGCAGCGGACTGATGACCGCCCCTTGCGGAGTGCCCCGCTCGGTCGGCTGCCAGTCTTTGCATTCTTCCAACACCCCGGCCTTCAGGCACTGGTCCAGCAACGCCAGGACGCTGCCGTCCACTACGCGCTGTTGTACCAGGTTCTTGAGCCGTTCGTGCGGAATGGTATCGAAGTAGCTCTTGAAATCCAGGTCCACACACCAGTGGCCTTGGGCTTTGAGGAGTTCTTCGACTCGTGCCACCGCTTCCCGGCAGCCACGTCCGGGCCGAAACCCATAGCTGTGCGGGGCAAAGTCGCGCTCGAATATTGGTTCGAGCACGTGCTTGATCGCCGCTTCCACCGTCCGGTCGCGCACCGCCGGTATTCCCAACGGGCGTTTCTCGGTCGTGCCGGGTTTTGGTATCCAGACTCGTCGCGCCGGTTGACGACGGTACTGTTTGCTTCGCAGTTCCTCACGCAGCTTGGCCAAGTGCTCTTGTTCCTGCGTGTTGAACTGTTCGACGGTTTGGCCATCGACTCCGGCAGCACCGTTGTTGCGCCAAACCGCCCAGTAGGCGGCTTGCAGATTGCACTGCTCCAGCACCTTGTCCCAGAGTCGGAACCATACGGTTGTCGGCCCGCTTTGTTCGAGCCGTGTCAGCATGCGTTGGGTCCATATCGAAGGTTCTACCCACCACCAAGGGTCTTGGGCTGCTCCAGCTTGCGGAGGCGTCGTTGCCGACGTCACTATCGCTGGTCGAGTTGGCTCGTCCTTTCCTATGGCCTTCACGCGTCCACCTTCCTGCGTCCCTTGGCTCCACGGGCGTTACCCCGCTTCGTCGCTACTACGGACGCTCTGACTCCCGCCGAGCGGTTCTTCGGGCCATGCGGCCATGAACGCCGTTTTGGTCCCGGCGGGTCTCTCTGTTTATCTCGTCCACACTTCCAACCCTTCTGTCCCCAACCACTTCGCCGCCCCAGCCACAGCATTTGCGCTCGTTCACGCTTCCTCTCTGCTCGTGGCTGCACGCCAGTGGACCTGACCTGGCTTAACAGGTCCAAGGAGTCGTTCCTTCCTGGGTCATGGCGCGGGCTTCGCACAGCGCTCGCAGGCTCGCCAGTCGGTGCGGCCGAATCGGGTTTACTTTGTGTCATGTGTTTCATGTCACGTCTTTACGGACGGGTTGTTCACCTCCGGCAGCTCTCCACCCCGTGTTGCCACGACGCAGTAGCCTTCGGTTTCAGGCGGGTGAACGTTCCGCCTGACGGGGACTTTCACCCCGTTGTGTGTACGCCCTCACAGGCGCACGAGCGCGGCTGTCTCAGCCGCAGCACTCCCGACCGCAGTGTGACCGCTTGCCGGTTTGGAGCCGCTAGTTGCTTCGTGGCTGCTGCGGCTGGGCTTCGCCACAGCCGCGCTCCCCTCCCCGCCGTTACTGAGCTATCGCGAGCAAGCTCCGCTCCCGCCTTGCGGCAATGAAACCATTGGGCGATACTTACTGAAACTCTGCTTCCCAATGACCACCTTGCCGTCACGCAGAAGGTTTTTGAAAGCAGCCGCCGCTACCGGCGCGGCTTTCGGCTTGGGCGACTTGTCCTTTCTCGCCCGCTTGCCGCGCATCACGGCTGCGGAAGCCCAGCTCGATCCCAAGGTTGTCAGATTCGGCCCCGATATCGAGCCGGTCGTCCGTTTTCTGGAAGATACCCCGCGGGAGAAGCTGCTCGAACAAGTGGCTATTCGGATTCATCACGGTCTGACCTATCGCGAGGTGCTGGCGGCATTGCTGTTGGCAGGCGTCCGCAATATCCAACCCCGGCCGATCGGATTCAAATTTCACTCCGTGCTCGTCGTCAACTCCGCCCATCTCGCCAGCCTTTCTTCGCCCGATTCCGATCGTTGGTTGCCGATTTTCTGGGCGTTGGATTATTTCAAATCGGCCCAGGCGGAAGACGCCCGCGAAGGCGACTGGACGATGGCCGCCATCGATGAATCCAAAGTTCCTCCGTCGCATAAAGCCCGGCAGGCCTTCATCGACGCCATGAATAATTGGGATGAACCCGCCGCCGATGTCGCCGTCACTGGCCTCGCGCGCACTGCCGGCGCGCAGGAGCTGTTCGAAATCTTCTGCCGCTACGGCACGCGCGACTTCCGCGAGATCGGTCATAAGGCAATTTACGTCGCCAACAGTTGGCGAACATTGCAGGCGATCGGCTGGCATCATGCCGAAGCCGTGCTGCGCTCGCTAGCCTACGGTCTGCTCGATCGCGATGGTGACGCCAATCCGGCCAAAGCTGATCTGCCCGCCGACCGACCGGGTCGGCACAATTTGAACCTGGTGAAACAAATTCGCGATGGATGGCCCACCGGCCAACCCAGCCCCGCCGCGACAACTGAGTTGCTGCAAACTCTCCGTGTCGCGTCGCCGACCGAAGCATCTGAAAAAGTCGTCGAACTGCTCAACCGCGGTGTCGCCCCACAATCCATCTGGGACGGCCTGTTCAGCGCCGCCGCGGAACTGCTGATGCGCCGGCCCGGCATCCTGTCACTGCACGCGTTGACATCATCTAATGCCATCCATTTTGCGTTCCAAAACTGTGGTAACGATGAGACCCGGCGGTTGTTGCTGCTCCAAAACGCCGCGTTCCTGGCTCTTTTCCGCGGTGGAGAAAAGTTGAAGTCCGTCCGCATTGATGAATTACAGCCTCCTGACAGCCCCGTCGGCAGACCGCCGACCGTCGAAAATGTCTTCGCTGAAATTAGCCATGACCGCATGGACGCCGCTCGGCACGCGCTTGCCTGTTTCGGGAACAATCCGCAGCCGGACGAATTTATCAACACCGCGCGCCGCCTGATTTTCCTCAAAGGCAACAATTCACACGATTACAAATTCAGTTCAGCCGTCCTGGAAGATTACCAGCACCTCTCCGCTCCGTGGCGCGATCGCTTCCTGGCCGCCAGCGTCTTCAACCTGCGTGGCACCGGCGACAAGGACAATGATTTGGTCAAGCGCACCCGCGCCGCCCTGGCCTCATAATCCTCCCTTTTCTTCGCTCTGTTTGTCGCACACTTCGTCGGCACACTTTACGAAGGGGCGGATCGTCTGGTCACCAGAGCACGATGGGACAATCGAATTTGTAGCAGCCGACGTAAGGAGGCTCACTTCTCTTTGCGGGGAACCTTCCGCGGAGAAGTGAGCCTCCTTACGTCGGCTGCTACCGAATGGGCGGACGAATAATTTGCCCCGTGTCCGGGTGCTTCTCCTGACCATAGAGCTTCCAAAATCTCGACCAGAATTCTTTTTGCAAAGGATGCAACGTCGGATACCCGGGCACAACTGCACCGCTGAATGCCCATTCTACCGGATGCTTCACCAGTTCTGCCTGGAGCGGATTTTCAAGGACATAGTTGCAGACGCGGGCAAATGCGTTCCGACGGCGCTCTTCCTCTTTGAGTACGTGGTCGTGCGCCTGATGCTGGAATTTCTCCGGAGCGAGCTTGGACTCGAGATGTGTTCGCAGGAAGGCCATGCCGTTCTGTTGGTCGGAATCCAAACGCAGCTCCATTCAGACGAGGTGCAAGTGATCCGGCATCAAGCAATACGTCGGGCAGAGCAGCGCCTCCCGCGCGGCGGCGTGTAGCATCAACTCACGAAACCCAGCGTGAAAACGTTCATCGAGCCAGCCTTGGCGCCGGTGCGAGAAAGGAACTGTCCAGTGAACCACAGCGTCGCCTTGATAATGCTCGCGCTGCAGTCGAGGCAGGTAGAACGCCCGGTTGACGTTTGGTTCATTCACGGCCGCGCAGCATCGTACGCAGAAGGCGCTGGAGAATCTAGAGCCCTCGTTGTAGTTGAAGGGGGTCGGCACTGTATTGCCAACAGAAACCTGCCTCCTCACTCCGGCGGCTACGTCTTCTGCATTCCGGCCTACTGCGAGGCCTCTGCCGGGCAGACAGAAGATCTAATGGGCGGGCCGGGTGGTACGATCTTGCATCCAGGCGACATCCTGGTTGCGCGGGCTGGGAATCGCTGAATAGCCGTTGAAAGTCAGCCCGCCAGTAATCAGCGGGGGCATGGTACGAGGATCTCGCCAGCGATGGATCTCAGCGTGGCCGTCGGCAAAGGAAAGGCCGCCTGCCTTGCCGTGATACGAAGCCGGTAGATCCAGCCAGTTGTAGCTCGCCGGGGAGGGCGGTTGATAGCCGGTCATGTCCGTCCCAAAATTGCCCCAGTTGATCGCGTCCTCACGCTCATCGATAAACACGAAGACCTTGACCGCGCCCGGATTCGCCAATTGGGCATATTTAAGGTAAAGGAGGTATTTGCTGTCGGGGTTCTCCCCGTGAAACCCGCCCAGGAAGAGGTTCATCGCGATGCTGCGCACCCGAGGTTTATTCTCTCCGTTGACAGTGACAAAAGACTTGTCGGCGGGACACTTGAATATCCCGGGATTTTTGCCGCAATAGGGCCACATCGGACTCTTGGTAATGTCCTGGTTGATGTCCCAGTTAGATCGGTTTCCCGGGCTGAAATCCAAGCCGCCCGTCATCCAGGTTTCCGGGTCATTGGCGAAGGTTTGGGCATCGCCGCTGGCATAGAGCAGTTTGTCGTTATGATCCTCGGTGTACATGCGCCAAGCCAGTGTCACCTGGCGGCCGTTGCTCATGCATTGGATCCCCTGGGCCTTCAGCCGTGCTTTGCTCAGCGCCGGCAGCAGCATGGCGGCGAGGATGGCGATAATGGCAATGACCACCAACAGCTCGATTAGCGTAAACGCACCGGCAGCGCGGGGCGCCGGTTTCCAAAAGCTCTCCAGGCTCTTTTTCATAACTCAAATGAAGCATTAACCCGGCCAGATTTTCTCCACGAAAGCCGCCCCTGCATTCGTGGCTTAGTTTTGTACAGTACCGTAGTCCCTGATTCTGTCAAGGAGACTTTCAGCGAGCTGGTGGCCGCCCCCGCGCGCCTTGCCCCACAGGGACCTCGCCTTTGGACTTTGCAGGCAGCGCGATTTAGCCTAAATACTTCTTCCCGCTTCTGCGGGAGTTGTGATGAAATCCGAAGTCGAACTGTACGATACGACCCTGCGCGACGGCAGCCAGGGCGAGGGCGTCAATTTTTCGGTGATGGACAAGCTCCGCATCGCCGAGAAGCTGGACGCTTTCGGGATTCACTACATCGAGGGCGGCTGGCCGGGGTCGAACATGAAGGACCTGGAGTTTTTCGAGATCGCCCGCCGTCGAAACTACAAAACCGCGAAGCTCGCCGCCTTCAGCATGACCCGGCGCAAGGGCGTTACCGTCGATCGGGATGAACAAATGCTCAGGCTCCTCGAGGCGGAAACACCCGTGATCACTATCGTCGGGAAAACCTGGCTGCTGCACGTCACCGAGGTGCTGCGCGCAACGCCCGACGAAAACCTGGCGATGATCGCCGATAGCATCCGATTTTTGAAAGATCGCCGGAAGACAGTGTTCTACGACGCCGAGCATTCATTCGACGGCTACAAGAACGACCCGGACTACGCCTTGGCTACGTGGCGGGCGGCGCAAACGGCGGGAGCGGACACCATCGTGCTCTGCGACACCAACGGCGGCTGCCTTCCGTCCGAAATCGCACGCATCGTCGGCGTCGCTAAAACAAAGTTGAGCGCGCCCATCGGCATCCACACACACAACGATTGCGGCCTCGGCGTCGCGAACGCCATCGCCGCCGTCGAGGCAGGCGCCAGCCAGGTCCAGGGAACCATCAACGGATACGGCGAACGCACGGGCAACTGCAACCTGACCAGCGTCATTCCGGTGCTGGTCTTGAAAATGGGAAAAGCCTGTGTGCCAGCGAAATCGCTGCCCAAGCTGCGTGAGTTGTCGCATTTCGTGGACGAAATCGCCAACTTCCAACCCGACCCGCGCCAGCCGTGGGTCGGTGCCACCGCCTTCGCTCACAAAGGCGGCATGCATGCGCACGCCGTGGGGCGGGCGGCCAGCACTTACGAGCACATCGACCCGGCCGCGGTCGGAAATGCGCGGCGTGTGCTGGTCAGCGACATGTCCGGCCGCAGCAATATACTCGCGAAGGCCAGGGAGCTGGGCTTCCAGCTCCACGCCGACACCGCGGAACTCAAGACGATCCTCAACCGCATCAAACAACTAGAGAGCGAGGGAGTTGAATTCGAGGCCGCGGAGGCGTCCCTGGCGCTCCTGATCCGCAAGCACCTGCAACATCGGGAACTCCCCTTCACCGTCGAGGCCTATCATGTTTCCATGCGTGGGAATGGCGATAGCTCCGTTTGTGAGGCCACGATCAAGGTGGGCGTCAAAGGCCGCTCCGCCCACACCGTGGCCGATGGAGATGGCCCGGTGAATGCGCTGGATGGCGCATTACGGCTGGCGCTTTCCAAATTCTTTCCACAACTCGAAAAGTTGAAGCTCATTGACTACAAGGTGCGCATTATCGACACCGCAACCGGCAGCGCAGCGAAAACCCGCGTGCTGATAACCACCAGCGATGGCAAACGCGAGTGGGGCACGGTCGGCGTCAGCGAGAACATCATCACCGCCTCCCTGCAGGCACTCGTTGACAGCATGGAATATGCCCTGATGAGCAAGTGATATGTCTGAGATCCCCAAGGCCTACGAACCACAGGCCGTAGAAGAAAAATGGTACCAGTTCTGGCTCGACCAGAAGTGTTTCGTCGCCGATCCCAACTCACCCAAGCCCGCCTATTCGATCGTCATCCCGCCGCCGAACGTCACCGGCCAATTGCACATGGGCCATGTCCTCAACAACACCATCCAGGACATCCTGGCCCGCAAGGCCCGCATGGACGGAAAAGAAGTGTTGTGGCTGCCTGGCACCGACCATGCCGGGATTGCGACCCAGGCAGTCGTCGAAAAGGCGCTCCGCAAAGAGCGCGTGATGAAGCACCGCGATGATCTCGGCCGCGAAAAGTTTCTTGAACACGTCTGGGCCTGGAAGGAAAAGCACGGCGGCATCATAATTCAGCAGCTCAAGAAACTCGGCTGCTCGTGCGATTGGAGCCGCGAACGCTTCACGATGGACCCGGAATACTCCAAATGCGTCCAGAGCGTCTTCGTCGATCTTTACAAAAAAGGGACGATTTATCGCGGTAAGAGAATGGTCAATTGGGACCCAGCCGCTCGAACAGCATTGTCTGACGAGGAAGTGGATATGATCGAGGAGAAAGGCCAGCTCTGGCATCTCAAGTATCCTCTCCTCGACGACAAAGGCCAGCCCAGGCCTGATGAGTTTGTTGTCGTCGCAACCACTCGCCCCGAAACCATGCTCGGCGACGAAGCGGTGGCGGTGAATCCAAGAGACCCGCGGTATGCGAAACTAGTTGGCCGCCGTTGCCTCCTGCCCCTCCAAAACAAACCTATTCCCATCATTGCGGATGATTTCGTTGATCCAAAATTCGGCACAGGCTGCGTCAAAGTCACCCCCGCCCACGATCCGAACGATTATGAGATGGGGCTCCGCCACAAGCTCCCGGTGACCGTGGTGATCGCACCCGATGGCACAATGACCACCGAGGCCGGAGAAGATTTCGCTGGCCTCGATCGCATGGAAGCGCGCAAAGCGGTCATCGAGGAACTGAGCGAACAAAGGCTCATGTTCAAAATTGAGGATTACGTCCACAGCGTCGGTTATAGCCAGCGCAGCCATGTCCCCATCGAGCCGTATCTGAGCGAGCAATGGTTCATGAGATATCCGAGCGTCGAGGCTTCAACGAAAGCCGTGGAAGAAGGCCGGATCCAATTTCATCCCGAACGATGGACCAAGACGTACACCCACTGGATGCACAACTTGAGGGACTGGTGCATCAGTCGCCAGCTTTGGTGGGGGCACCGCGTGCCGGTGTGGTACAACCGAAGCTCCACCGCCGATCCCGCGGCGCCCGAAAACGCACGTTGCCAGATCGAGTGTCCCGGTCCGGGTTGGGAGCAAGACCCCGACGTCCTCGACACCTGGGCCAGTTCCTGGCTGTGGCCCTTCGCCACGATGGGCTGGCCGCAGCAAACCGAGACTCTCAAGAAATTCTATCCCACGACCGATCTGGTCACCGCGCCGGAGATCATTTTCTTCTGGGTTGCCCGCATGATCATGGCCGGTTACGAATACATGGGGAACCTGCCTTTCCGGAACGTTTATTTCACCGGCATCATCCGCGATAAAATCGGCCGCAAGATGAGCAAGAGCCTCGGCAACTCCCCCGATCCCCTCGATCTCATCGCCAAATACGGCGGCGACGCGGTGCGCTTCGGCACCATGCGCAGCGCGCCGTTGGGCCAGGATGTTATGTTCGACGAAAAGGACGTCGAACTGGGCCGCAACTTCTGCAACAAGCTCTGGAACGCCTGCCGTTTCCGACAAATGCAAGGCGGCGAGGTCCAAGGAGAAATCGACCGCACGCTGCTCAGCACCGACGACAAGTGGATTCTGCTCAAGCTCGACAGCGCCATCCGTGAAATCACCACGTCGTTCGCCGAGTATCGCTTCAACGAAGCTACGCAGACCCTCTACCGCTTTTTCTGGAGCGAATACTGCGACTGGTACGTCGAAGCGAGCAAGGCAGTCCTCGCAAAGCCCGTTGAATCGTTAAACCGTCAAACCGTTGAACCGGACCACGCTTCAACGCTCCAACGCTCCAACGCTCCAACGTCCCAATCTGCAGCACGTTCCAACGCTCTGGCGGTAATCGACTTCGTGCTCTCGCACACGCTGCGTTTATTCCATCCTTTCCTTCCGTTTATCACCGAGGAGCTGTGGCACGGGATGGGTTACGCCAAGGACATGCCGGAAGCTCAGGGGGGCAAGACCATTCTGTTTGCGCCCTGGCCCAAGCCGCTTGATGAAGACATTCGCGGACACTACGGGCTGGACGATTGCTATCTGGAGATGGTCGATGCGAAATACGAACTCGTGACCCAAGGCCGCAACCTCCGACGCGAGGCAAAAATTCCGGCTAACAAGAAAGTGATTTTCATCCTCAAGTCGCTCAATGGCATCTCGCAGCATGACGTGGACGTGCTGAAGCTCCTGCTCAACGCGGAAAAGCTGGTAGTCGAACCCAATTACGAGGCGAAGAAAGGCACGCCTGCAGTTCATTCGAGCCTGGGTGAGTTGTACCTCCCCCTGGAAGGCCTGGTTGACGTGGAAGCCGAGAAAGCACGACTCAAGAAGGAATTGGAAAAGGCCGACACGGAAATCACGAAAGAAGAACAAAAGCTAGCGAACCCAAACTTCATCCAGAAGGTGCCCGCGAATGTGCTCGCGGAACATCAGAGCCGGCTCGCGGAGTGGCAGGCCAAGAAGGACCACCTGCTGGCATCGCTCCGCGCACTGGAGGGCTGATTCCTTTTTCGCGTAAACTTGTAGCAGCGGACGTCAGGAGGCTCTGATCTAATTCCGCACTCCTCACTCCTCACTCCGCATTTGAAGTGAGCCTTCCAACGTCGGCTCCTACACTCAAAGGGATTTTCCAACAGGGCTCTTAGGAAAAGCTTCGTTCCGCCAACGGCGGACGCGCCAGAAAAAAAATCCAAAAAAGATGGCGCCACAGGCGTTTACGCCAACCGTGTAACCGAGTTTGTAGGTCAGGCCAGTGTTATTCTGAGAATAGATCGCCACATCGTTGCCCACGAGCAGATTGGGCATGGCCATCGGCATTAGCGCGCCCTGGATGAGCCCGCGCCCGAAACCGGCCGCGCGCGGACTGCGTTGCATCGACTTCCCGATGCGATTCAGCGTCCACCCAATCGCGGTCGCCAGCAACAAATAGAAAACTAGCCGCGACAAAATTCTCCGCCACCGGCGCAGCAGGGCCGCTCGCATTTCGTTTTCCCTCATGGTTGACTCGAGTAAGAGCATGTTTTTGGGACGGTGCCTGAGGCAAGTCGAATATGAGCTCGCCCGCGTTTCCGGCGGAGTGCGCTCGTCCCCGGGCGCAGCGATTCTCATGCAACTGTGCGTATAGAGATTCTTACAGTGCTGCAACCCGTTACGCGTGCCTGCGCCCGGGGACGGTCGCTCTCCGACGCGCCCGCTTCCACCACCGGAACCAGCGCAGCGTGTCCCACAGCGGATGAATCTTGCTTCGCTCCGACCGGTACAGGACGCGAATCGGGATAAATTCAACAGAATGTCCCGCGAGCACAAACGCAAGCAGCACCTCCGACTCGATCTCGAATCGGGAAGCGCGAATCGGCAGCGCTGACCAGGTCTCCAGATTCATCAGCCGGAAACCGCATTGCGAGTCCGGCAATAGCCGACCTGCCAGGTGAGAGAGTCGCCGGCTCATCCAGCGATTGACGAGACGGCGCACCCAGGGCATTTGCGCCGCTGAATTCATTCGATTCCCAACTACCAGCGCCGCCGAGCTCTGCTCCGCGCAACGCAGGAAAGTCGGAATGTCCTCGGGTGAATGCTGGCCGTCTCCATCGAGAGTCATGGCCCATGCGGAACCCCGCTCTCGCGCCCACTGCCATCCGCTTTGCAGCGCCTCACCCTTACCGCGATTGAGGCCATGTCTCAACGTCACTGCCCCGGCCTCTTCCGCGCGTGAAGCCGATTGATCTGTCGAGCCATCATCGACCACCAGCACCATGGGCAGGAACCGGCGCGTTGCCGCCACCACTGAGCCAATCGCCACCTCTTCGTTGAAGCAAGGAATTACGGCGGCGCATTGGGAGGGCCAATCCATCTCGAAAAGCTAGGGCAATCGCAATTCCAGCCAAGCGCAAAGAAGCTCGAAAGAAATCCGAAGCCTAAAGGAAGTCCGAACGGCGGGCGCCGATAGTCAGCACCGACCGAACAGGATCCAGACTTGAGCTTTTCTCCTGCTCTCGCAATTTGCAATCCACCATTTGGGCTTCGTCATTCGGATTTCCTTCCACCCTCCGCAGTATCGGTGCCCGGGCCACTGTTGGAAACGAAGGCATTCTCGCGCGCGGAGGCTTCACGGCATGCTCTGGCGCTACGGAGGGCGGGTCGGATTTCGGCATTCGGGTTTCGAGCTTTCTTCGGTCTTCGGATTTCGGCCTTCGGCCTTCTAGTCGCGGCCACGTTTTCGTTTGCGCTGACTCCATTCGGCTATTAGTTTCAACGGATGACCGATAGTTTTCGGCCGACCCTTGAGTTGCTTTACGCCAAGGGGGAAGCACAGAGAGTCTTTCATGAACAGGCCGTGAGCGTCGCCCGCTCGCGGTTTGGCCGCGACGTATTCGTGCGCGCGGTCGTGGAGATCTCCAATTATTGCCGGGAGAATTGTGTCTATTGCGGAATGCGGCGGAGCAACCGGGGATTGCACCGGTTCCGCGCGCAGCATGAGCAACTGGCGGAATTGCTCGTCCACCATCGACCGGCGAGCGTCACCGATGTCAATATCCAGGCGGGCGAAGACCCCGTGGCCGTGCGCCAGGTGGCCCTGCCCCTCATCCGGACTTTGCGGAAGCAAACCCGACTGGGAGTCAGCGTTTGCCTGGGAACACTCGACTACAGTCTCTACGCCGACCTGAAGGAAGCCGGTGCCACGCTTTATATCATGAAGTTCGAAACGGCTGACCCGGCCCGTTACGCCGAGTTGCAGTCGCCCGCCACGTTCGAGAAGCGCATCGCACACATTCGTCACCTCGCCGACGCGGGTTGGAACCTGAGCTCCGGCTTTATCGCCGGGCTGCCTGGCCAAACCGATCAAGAACTGCTCTCCAATTTCTCGCTCGCCGCCGAGTTGCCGTTGACTGGAATCAGCGTCAGCCCCTTCATTCCCGGCGACGAGACCCCGCTGGCCAACGCGCCGATGTCCGACATTGACCTGACGCTAAATTCCATGGCGGCCTTGCGTCTGATGCGGCCGCATTGGGTGATTCCCTCCATTAGCGCGCTGAACCTGGCTGAACCTGGCAACGGATATCGCCGCGGTCTGCGCACCGGTGCGAACCTGGTCACGATCAATCTGACTCCCACGGAGTTCCGGAACGATTATCTGCTCTACAAACGCGACCGGTTTATCATGACTGAAGAGCGCATCCTGACTGCCATCGGGGCCGAGGGGCTGACGCCTTCAACGCAAAGCCTGGCGGAGTTCTATCGGGCGATATCTGTCAACGGCAAACCGTTCAAGTCGGTCGCTGATTCGGCCGAGCTCTTCGCGGGTGAGCCGCTAAACCATTGATTCGTTTGCAGGTGGACCGTGATATCTGGACCGCTGAATCAGATTTCGCATGCCGCGGGCTGCGGAGTTTGGGATTTGGTGCTTGGAATATGTTTGGAGTTTGGGATTTGGAGCTTGGAGCTTTCCGCCGCGAACCAGCTCCTCCATCCCTCTTTGAGTTCGAGCCAGGCCCAGGCGGCCACGCCTTTGGCAATGTGAACACTGCTGGCTGGAGCGAACGTGTATCCCTGGAACATGAAGCGCCGGCCCGCATTGCGTCGTCCTAGCCGGTCTCCAAGCCGGCGCGCGCGAGCCATCCGCGCCAGGCGCCGATTATACCTGCGCATCAAATGGAAAAATGGAACCGAGGGCGGCGTGGAATAAACCGGTTCGGTCAACGCCACCGCGCCTCGTTTGAAAGGCTGCGAAGCCACGCCCATCGTGTAGAGGCCGGCGTCGAGCAGGAATGCCACCCGCAGCAGGTCAAATTCGCCCATGTATTCGTACTTGTCCTGGTAAATGGCTTGAAACCACCATTGGTAACTGCGCGCAAAATCGCGATTGTGCCGCGCCAGCAGGGGCGCCAGAGCTTCCCCTCGCCGCTCCGCCAAGATGAGCTTGCAGGCGGCGGTGCAAGTGAAAGCAATCCAATCCATGCCGGGGCTGTAAAACGGATCGAGGAACGCCGCCGCATCGCCGACCAAAGCGAATCCGTCGCCCGCGAAGGTTGTGCTGTAATAAGGCAGGCTTTTGCGCCAGTGCACGTCGCCCTCGCGCCAGCGCGCGTCTGCCATGATTTCCCGCGCGACCGGGTGCTGCGCGAGGAAATCCTTCAACCTCTGTCCGAGCGAGCCGTCCTCCGGCCATTGCACGAACCGTTGATCGAACACGACCCCAATGCTGACGTCTCCTCCCTTTAGAGGAATGCACCAGGCCCACCAGCCATTGCCAACAAAATGATTCGTCGCCGTGTTGCGAATGCCGTGGCAGGCCATGGCCCATTCCGGGAATTTCGTTGTCAACTCGAGTCCGTCCCAGTCCTTAACGCCCGTCCACCGCGCCCAAACCGCCGTCGTCGGGTGCTCGGTATTTGGCCGCCACCAACCTTCCTGCCGCGCGAGCACGGCTGCCACCCCGGACGCATCAACCAGCCACCGGGCGGAAACCTCGCGAGTTCGCTCCTGGTACCGCACCTTAAGGAGCTGTCGCCCGCCAGCCGCCAGATCCACCCGGCTGACTAACGCCGGCCGCCAGAACTCTGCGCCCGCAGCTTGCGCTCGCGCTAGAACTTCCTCGTCGAGCACCGCCCGATCGACTTGATACGCGGGAACTCGGGAAAGATAACGGCCGCCGATTTCCGCGCAATCGGCCATCGTTCGTGCCTTATCGTTGAAGAACCAGAACCGCATCCCTTGCTTCACGAGGTGGGCCTCATTGAGGTGACCGGTTAATCCCAGCATCCTCCCTAGAAAATAGCCGCTCACCTCCACCGTCGCTTCACCCACCCGTCGGCCGAAGCTTTCGCTTCTTTCCACAATCAAAATCTTCAGCTCCGGCCGCTCGCCCAGCAAGAGTATGGCCGCTGCCGCGCCCGACAACGCGCCGCCGATGATGGCGACGTCGTATGCGTCCTGCGCCGGAGGATTCATTAGTCCAGCCGATTGAGGTGCAAATCGCTCTTCAGAGCTTTGCCATTGTTGGCCGACAGCCAGACTTCGCCAACATCCGCCTCCAGGGATGGTTCACGCAATTTTGCCGCCCACAGTTTTACTTTCCAAACCGCCTCGCCGGCTCCGCTCAGGCCCAGCACCCCTTCGCCGACGCGTTCAAGCTTCAGTTCCGTGGCAGTCACTTTGAGATTTTTCAACAACGGCTCCTTGAGCGCCGTCTGCATCGCCTGATCGGAATCAACTCTCAGTTTCGACTTATCCAGCGGGGTGTCGCCACCGGTGACCGGCTCGAGCAGACGCACAGGATGTTTCACGTCGAGCATTTTGCCAGCGCCGAATTTCACCTCCACCGCTTTTAGGGTTGCCGTCGGATCGTAGAGCACCACATACCAGATGTTTGGCGTCAAGCTGCCGACAGATTTTTCCGAACGGATCTGGACGATTTTATCTTTGGATTGCTTGCCCACGTAACGGTTGGCTTCTTTGGCCAGCTCGAACGCCGTGGCCTCAGCCGCGCGCGCCCCAAGGGCAGCGCCGACAAGTGCAGCGACGATTGGAAACAATTTCCGACCGACGATCGCGTTGTTGGTTTTCATGGTCGCAATATAAGCCGACAGCCAAGCGCTGACAACCGCCGTGGGCGGCCCCGGCTTGATGCGAAGTTTGACAAGCAGCAGGATTATTCTAAGCTGCGGCTAAAGACTGGATTGAGCTGTGTTATTCCCGCTTCCGCACAAGGCTGAATCATCTCGCGTCGTTATCACCGGAGCCGGAGTTATCACTGCCCTGGGGCAAGGCTGGAAAGTGAACGCCGAGGGATTTCGCTCCGGCCGCGCGGCGACGCGCCGGGTCACCCTCTTCGATGTTTCGCGACAGCGCGTGAAGGTTGCCGCCGAAGCAGACTTGCCAGCGGAGCTGCCCCGAACGCGCCTGCGCGAACATCAAGTCCAGCGGATGGACCGCGCGGCAAGACTGCTGTTGCTGGCTGCGCACGAAGCCTGGCAGCAGGCCGGCTGGACCCCGGCGGAGAACCTGCCGCAGGTGCTCGGAACGACTAGCGGCGGCATGAGCCTCGGCCAGGAATATTACCGGCAAGCTGTAGATGCGCCGCAAGCGCGACGCCGACAAGCCACGCGCGTCCTCCATTACCAGGCGCAACGGCAAGGGCTCGACCTCGCGGACGCATTCGGCTTTCACGGGCCAATCACCATCATCGCCAACGCTTGCGCTTCCGGCGCGAACGCGATCGGCCATGCCTGGGAGCTCGTGCGCAGCGGCCGTACGCAACGCGTGTTGACGGGCGGTTACGACGCGCTTAGCCATCTGGTTTTTTCCGGTTTTGATTCCTTGCAGGCGCTGTCACCCACCCAATGCCGCCCGTTCGACGCGCATCGCGATGGTCTCGTTCTGGGAGAAGGCGCCGCCGTTCTGGCCCTGGAAACTCTCGATTCTGCCCGCGAGCGGAACGCAGAAATCCTCGGAGAGATCGTGGGCTACGGCGCAGCAACCGATTCTCATCACATGACCCAGCCGCATCCGAACGGTGATGCGGCCTTCGCCTCGATGACGATTGCGAGCGCCAGGGCACGCATAACGCCAGAACAAATCGGTTACATTAACGCTCACGGAACCGGCACACCGCTCAATGACAGTGCGGAAGCGGCCGCCATCAATCGTTGGGCTGGTACGCGGGCCGGCAGTTTGCCGGTCAGTTCCACCAAGTTCAGCATCGGCCATTTGCTCGGTGGCGCAGGGGCCGTTGAGGCGCTGATTTGTCTCATCGCCCTGCGCGAGCAATGGCTGCCACCTACTTCAACTTTGGAGACGCCGGAACCGGCGTGCGCGTTTCCGATTGTGCGAACGCCCACTGAGGCAAAGCTGGATTACGCCCTGTCGAATTCGTTCGGCTTTGGCGGCGCCAACGCGACGCTCATTCTTCGGAGGTGGACGTGAACCGAATCTTCGTTCGCGGTGAGGGTGCAGTGTCACCAGCGGGCTGGGGCGTCGCCGCGCTACGGGAAGCCGTTGCTCGCGGCGAACCGTTGCCCTCGAAGGAATTGACCCGCCCGGGCTGGGCTCAGCCACTTACAGTGCGCACGGTGCCGCAGGCTGTGCCGCGCCCGGCGTTTCTGAGCCATGCGCGGCTGCGCCGCGCCAGTCCCATCGCCCATTACGCCGTGGCGGCTGCCCTAGAAGCCCTTGGCGCCGAGGCCGCCAGTCTGGCCGACAATGAGTTGCGGCTTGGAATTGTTATGTGCGTCATGTCCGGTTGCGTGAATTATTCGCGCCGTTTTTACGATGAGACCTTGAAGAACCCGGCGACGGCCAGCCCGGTGGTTTTTCCCGAGACAGTTTTTAATGCCCCGGCGAGCCACCTGGCCGCGCTTCTCGGCACGACAGCTATCAATTACACGCTGGTGGGTGACCCCGGCACGATGCTCCAGGGCCTGGCGCTGGCCGCCGATTGGCTTGTCGCCGAGCAGGTGGATGGCTGCCTGGTCATCGGCGCCGAGGAAATGGACTGGCTTACCTCCGACGCCCTTTCCAAGTTCACCGCGCAGCCCCAGGTTAGCGAGGGCGCCGGCGCCCTCTACCTGCGGCGAGTAGCAGGTCAAGGCCCCGCGGTCGAACTTCGCGCGGTGACGGACAGTTATTTGTTTTTGCAGAATCAAAGGCGGGCGCAGGCCGCCCGGCTGGCGCGCGCGGCCCTGGGCGCTGATAGCGCGCCGCACTTGCTCTGCGACGGGCTGCAAGGCGTGCCGAGGATGGATCGCGACGAAGCCGCTGCCTGGCATGATTGGCCGGGCGCTCGGCTCGCGGTCAAGAAGACCCTGGGCGAAGGATTGATGGCGGCCTCCGCGTGGCAGTGCGTCGCAGCGGTGGACGCCCTGCGCCAGGGCAGATTCGCTTGTGCCAACGTGAGTGTTGTCGGCTGCAATCAGCAAGCGATTGCGGCGCAATTCGGAATGACCCATTCATGAAGCAGACACTTCTTGTCGCGCGGAATCGAACCAACTATTGAAACCAGTCAGTGACCTCCGGCAAAGCGGGAGGCTTGAAACGATGAATGGCTCCAAGCCATCCAGCTCTTCGGGCGGGGATCGGACCTCGGGTCCGACGCGACAGTTGTGCGTACCGGGACCGGCTCCTTCCCCCTCACCTTCAGGGAGAGGGGGAATGGTCGCCAGTCGGCCGGTGCATCCGGGATCGCTCAAACATTCGAGTGTCGTGCGCAGCGACTCCCTCTCCCAGATCGAAAGGGTTGGGGTGAGGGGGAACAGGACGCAGTCTAACCCCGCACCCTGGACTACTCCCGGAGGTGTCAAACTATGGGAGTCTCCCCGGCAGAGCCGAGGGTTTCCCGAACGACCAAAATGAAAATACGGGTCATCCTTGTCACCGGCGCCAACGGCGGCCTTGGGCAGGCCATCGCACGGGCGTTTATCGGCGAGGCTGCCGGGAATTTTGTCTGGCTCGGAGTCCACAACCACCGCGAGCGGGTGGGTCAACTCGTGACAGAGTTTCCCGGACGCTGCGAGGCCATCGACCTGAACGTTATTCAGCCCACTTCCTGGCAGCAAGCGGTGAGCCGAATTCTCGCCTCAAAGAAACGGCTCGATGTCCTCGTCAACAATGCGGGCCGGCATGAGGACAGCCTACTGGCCACCATGCCGGCCAGCTCGTGGGAGGAGATCATGCGGACAAATCTCGACAGCGTGTTTCACGGCTGCCAGGCAGTGTTGCCAACGATGATTTCGCAGCGCAACGGTCGGATCGTGAACGTGTCGTCGCTCAGTGCATTGCTGGCGCCGCCCGGTCAAACCAATTACGCGGCCGCCAAAGCCGGCCTGCTGGCTTTGACGCGATCGCTCGCCAAAGAGGTCGCCCGAATCAACATCACGGTCAACGCCGTATGTCCCGGCTTCGTCGAAACCGCGGCGCTGGGCAGCATGAGCCAGGAGGAACGCAGGGCGGCCCAGGAGAAAGTGCCGATGCGGCGCTTCGGCCGGCCGGAAGAGGTCGCGGCGGCCGTTCGTTTTCTGGCTTGTCCTGAGGCCAGTTACATTACAGGCTCAGTGTTAAAAGTTGACGGCGGGATTTGCTAACATGGAGCAAACACGCACCTTAAAAGAAACCATCAAATCGCTGATGGTCGAGAACCTGATGTTGCAAGTGACGGCCGAGGAAATCGGCGACGACCAACTCTTGTTCGGACCGGGCAGCCTGGGACTGGACTCGGTCGATGCGCTGCAATTGGTCGTAGCTCTCGACAAAAATTTTGGCTTGAAGATTGCCGATCCTGCCGCGGCCAAACAAATCCTCCAAAGCGTCAACACCATCGCCCAGGCGGTCGAGCAGAAGATGGCGGCATAGAGCTGGTCCTGTTGACTTGCCCTGAGATGCGCTTGTGGTTTTATTAGCCTGTGCACGAGCGATATGATGCACTGGTGATTGGCGGAGGTCCCGGCGGCAGCGCTGCGGCCACCTTGATGGCTCGCGACGGCAAGCGAGTCCTGGTGCTGGAGAAGGAACACTTTCCGCGCTTTCACATCGGTGAGTCTTTATTGCCGTACAACCGACGTCTGTTCGAGGAAATGGGTGTGTTGCCCGTGCTCGAGGCCGCCGGCTTTCCTAAGAAGCTGGGAGCGCAATTTCACCTCGGCAATGCCAGCAAGTCACTGAAACTGGTGTTTCGCAATGGCTGTTTCACCCGCGAAACCACCGCGTTTCAAGTCGAACGCGCCACGTTCGACCATTTGCTCTTGAAACATTGTCGGGCTTCCGGCGCGGAGGTCCGCGAAGGCTGGTCCGTCACCAAATTCTCGAATGAAAACAGCGAGGTTGCGGTCCAGGCCTGTGGCGACGACGGCGAAACGCAAACTTTCCGCGGCTCGTTTCTGGTGGACGCCAGCGGGCGCGGCAACTTCACCGGCAACCAGCAGGGTTTGCGCATTATCCATCCGGATTTGAAAAAGCTGGCTGTGTTCGGCCATTTTGAAGGCGTCGCTGCCGACGACGGAGCCGCAGCCGGGGACACGGTCATTGTGCGCCTCGAAAATAAGTGGTTCTGGCTCATCCCCATCTCGACGAAAAAGACCAGCGTCGGTTGTGTCATGGATCAGGCTGAGTTCGCCCAAGCGAAAGAGTCACCGGCGGAAGTCTTCACGCGAATTTGGCAATCCAGCACGGCGATGCGCGAGCGGATGAAGGCTGCCAGGATTGTCAACACCATCCAAACTACGAGTGATTTTTCCTATTACAATCGCCGGCTGGTAGGCCCGCGCCTGTTGCGCGTGGGAGACGCTGCCGGCTTTATGGACCCGATTTTTTCCGCCGGCGTTTACCTGGCGATGCATTCGGGAATCCTGGCAGCCAAAGTTGTCCTGGACTCGCTGGCCGCACGCGACGATGGAGCGAGCCGGCTCAAGCTGTATGAGAAACGGGTCTTCCGCGCTATGCGGCTTTACTGGGACATGGTCGAGGCCTTTTACACAACGCCGTTCATGGAGCTGTTCATGCAACCGCGCCCGAAGTTCCATCTGCCGGATGCGATGGTGGCCATTCTAGCCGGTGAACTCGAGGGCGGCTGGGCGATGGACTGGCGGAGGCGGCTCTTTTTCGGGCTGATCAAAGTCCAGGCGCGGCGGACTCTGGTGCCCCGGATTTCCTTTGCCGAGAACGGAGCGCCGCGTGCGGGCTGAATTTGGAAACCGCGAGGTCGCTGCCGGCTTACGCCGCTTCAAGCGTCATGATCTCCACCACGCGTTCTTCCTTCGGCCGTGGCTGATCCGAAAGCGCCAGGTATAAGTAGGCGATCAAGGAGGTCACTGGGAGCACGAGGAAAAAGCCGACCCAGGGGCTCTTGCCGCGCGCTTTTGAAATGCTGAAGCACCAAACGATTTGCGCGATAATGTTGAGCACCGGCACAAAGAACGCCAGCAACCACGCGGGGGACATCTGTGCGGCGCGAAGCAACGGAACCATCTGCAGCACCGGCATCCAGACCAGGGCGCCGGGCGGATGGCCGCTCTTGTGGCAGATCAGCATGCCGCAGTAACAAATCAGCAGGTAGAAAAGAACTAGGGCGCCGGCGGCAGATAGCAGCAGGCTCGGAGTCAAATCGACGGTGGCCAGACCGGCTGGGGCAGAGGCGTGCCATTGCTTTTGCAGGTCTTTCATCTGCGGCGCCTTCATTTTGGTAAAGGTTTGCTTGGTCCACGTCGAAAGTGCCGGGCGCTTTGCGGTGGCGACCTGTGAGCCGGTCGCGCCATCGTAGCCCAGTTTGGCCTGAATCTCGGCCGGGAGCTCCGCCACCTTGATGGTGTTCATGCCTGCCGAATGCATGATGAAAATGGAGTTCTTGGTTTTAGTGGTCACCGTCACATTTCGGTACGTCTGTGTCCCGATCTGGAGCACATCGAAGGTCTCTTCGGTTGCCGCTCGTAAGAGCGTCGGACACATCATACCCAAGGCGAGAGCCAATATCATCAACCTGCTGAAGAAGCAGAGACCGATTCCAAGAAACTTCATACTTGTTATCCCGCAACACCGGTCTGGTCATATCCAGACCATGGCGCAGCGAGAGCGCATGAACCGTGCCATGGGAAATCGTCGCGAATCTGCACATTTCATTGTTCGCAGCCCCTGAAGTCAGGGCGTGTTGCCTAAAGGGCGCGCAGTCCAAAGGGCAGGAAGGCCACTAGCCGCGAAAGGATGTCTGCAGCGGCTGTCCGAATCGACCGACTAAGGTTTCGTGTCGTCCTTTTTGGGCTGCTCAGGCGGGGCCGCAGGGGGAGCGGCGGGCGCATTTGAGGGCGACGTAGCGGGCGGGGCGACACGCGGCGCTGGCGCCTTCAGGTCCAGCTTCGGCGCGTTGGTAGAGGGGGCCTCTGCTGCTGCGGGCTTTTCTTCCTTCTTCGGCTCCTCTTTCTTTTCCACCAAAAGCTGGGCGCGTTCCTTCAGCAGCGGATCCACTGTCCAGCTTGAAACCAGGTAAACCCATTTTTCGTAGGCCTTTTCCTGCGTCAGCTTCTCTTCCATCTTTTTCTGCTTTTCTTTGAATTCCTTGTCGAGCTTCTCTTTGTCCTCGGGTTTTTCATCCTTGCCCGGAGTTCGCTCTTTGGGGAGCTGCGCGGCCACCGCCACGGCTAGTGCATAATTGTCATTGGTCTTCTGGCCGGCTTTGAGAGTGTAGATAAAGTTATCGAACGTTTCGATCGTGGCGACGGTTGGCTTTTCCATGGCCTCCGGGTTGGCGGAGGTGGACAGGTCAACAAAGCTCGGCGAATTGAGCGGGTTGACCACTCCCGAGGCTTTCGACGTATCCAATTGTTCGCCCGGCTTGGGCTCGACCAGCTTCCACTCACCGGTTTCAGTTTCGCGGGTCAGCCTCCAGGAATTCGTTGCGTTCGGAAATGCAACAGCGATTGATCGGACTTTCTCAATCTTAAAGAAATCTTTATTCAGCCACTGTTCCGGCTTTGGCTCGATGTTGGCGAGCGCCTCGGAGATCAGCGTCACGTTATCCGAGTCGCTGGTCTTGACGTATCGGCCGTCGGGCCAGCCATCGTCGCCCAAGTCACCCATCTCGCCCATTGGTGATGGACGGTCGGACTTGCGCATGTGTTTCTTGCCAAGTAGCAGAGACTTTATCGTCTTATCGCTTTGATCCTTGAAGTCCACCAGCAGCGCGGTGTTGGTTCCAGGCCCCTGCACCAGAGACAATCGCTGCATTTGCGAAGGTCCGGCCTTTTCGCTTTGAACAATCTTCAAATCGCGGGCCTTAAGCAGGAAGTCGCTAATCTCGGAATAATTGGCAGGGTAATTGTTTCGCTCGCGCACGCGCCAGACATCTTTCTTCGCGAGATTTAGTTCGTTGGTCCCCTGCTTCAAAACGATATGCGCCACATCATTGATGGGGAAATCACCGAGCACTTTTTTGCCCAGGGCAGGATTGGTTCCTTTCCAGGAGGCATTTTGATTTTTGACCATCAGCAGTCCCGCGCCGCCCAGCAGCGCGACCAGGACTAACAGAATCACCAGTTGTTTCCGATTCATTTGGCGGAGGTTTTTCGGCGCTTCGCGACCGCGATGACAATGCCCGAGGCCGTAACGGCGGCCGGGACGGCCAGAATGTTCATCCATTTGACCGTGGTCTGAAGTGAGACGATTTCTTTGCGAAAATCCTTTTGAACCTGCTTGAGTCGCTTGCGCGTTTCAGCTTCATTCGTGCGGAGCTTGGCCAGTTCTGCCGTTTGTTCGGGAGACAGAATAAACCGCTGGTCTTTGTCTTTCTTCTGCTGCTGGAGCTCGTTGATTTTGCGTTGAGCTTCCGACGCGCTGTCCTCCAGGCGCTTGATCTCGCTCTGGAATTTCTCGTTGGCCTTGGTTTCCATCGCCTTGATGCGCGTGAAGGGACGGTTTTGGGTCGCCCGGCTGCGCACTCCAATCAGGTTATTGTCGCCGGTCAATTGTTCGACGGCGTTTTGGGCGAAGTTCAGGTTGCCATTCATGGCCTGGGACAAATTCCCAAAAGGTGTTTGGATCTGCCGCAAGGCAACGTTGTCAAACAGCATATCGGCGTCGCCCACCAGGATCACGGTTGTGTCCTTCGTGCTTTCCTTGAGGGAATCATCCGGTTTTTTCTCCTCCGGCTTTTCCTCCGGTTTTTTGTCGCCATCCTTCTTGTCCTCGTCCTTTTTGTCTTCCGGCTTGCCATTCGGGAACGCGGTCTTGAACTTGCCAGTCAATCGGACGGCTAGCTTGTAAGCAGTTCCGGACGGTTTGAATTCTTTCATGATGTTCGCGCCGGAAAGATTCGCCATGAACCCATCCACAAGCTGCGATTCGGTGGTGCTTTTGAGCAACACGGTCTCTTTCAAACCCGCGACCGGTGTGCCGGAGAAGGCCCCCGCGTAAGGCAGCCAAAGGTTATCAATCTGGCTGGTGACGATATCGTCCCGGTTAATGCCCTCGGTTGTGACTGAGAGCACCGCCGGCGCTTCCTGCGGTTGGCCATTGCGCCCGCCAATCTGCATTTTGAAGTTCATGTCCGCGACGACTTTCGTCGTCTCCATGGAAATCCCCCAGGCTTTAAGCAATTTATCCAGCGAGGAACCGCTGTTCGGGATGCTGCCGAGCATTTGGTTCTGTTCCCGGGTATCGACCATCGGCAAGGGATCGAGGAAAGCAATCATCTTGCCGCCGTGCAGGAGGAACTGATCGATCGCATACTGGGCCTTGTCGGAAATCTCGCGTGGATGAATCACTACGAGCACTTTTATGTCGCTGTCGATTTTGTCCACGTCCATGGCGACCCGCTTGACGGTGAAGTCATTTTTCAGCTCGTTGACGATCACCCACGGCTGCTGGCCCTGCTGGCCCATGCGCATCATCATCGGATTGGAAGGCATGCCAAAAACCGGCATGGCACTCATGATGCCGACGACTGGTTTTTCCGGCGCGACCACCCGCGAAATCGCACGGGACAGATCGTATTCCAGCAAACGCTCCTTGTTGGGATCGAGGAACGGAATGGCCTGCTTCTCGTCCAGCAGGCTGACTGCCAGGCCCATATAGAAACGGTCCCCATTCCGGAGCGTCTCGCCTTGAATTCCGTCCAACCGGGCCGAATCTTCCGCATCGGAGTCGGGTTGCGGATCGTACTTTTCGATAATCAATTTGCCATGGGCCGCCTGTTTGTATTCGGTCAGCAAATCCTCGACCCGTTTAGCATACCCTTTGAGATAGATCGTATCCGGGGTCGAGCTTTCGGTTTGGGTGCAGTAAAACCGCACCTTCACCTGGGTATCGAGCTTGCCCAGGATCGCTCTGGTGCCGGCCGAGAGCGTATAGGCTTTCTCTTTCGTCAGATCCACACGCTTCTTGACAGTCCCGGTGATGACATTGAACGCGATGACGATCAAGGCCATCGCGGCGATGCCGGCCGCAGAATAGAGAATTGTTTCCAGTGATTTCTTTTTCATCAAAGACTCCTTTCGTCAGCCCGCCCGGTGCGTGCGCAGGATCACGCTGGTCGCGAACAGTGAGAAGCCGATCAGCGACAGAAAGAAAATCACGTCGCGCGAGTCGAGCACTCCCTTTTGGAATGCGTCAAAATGCGTAATCACGCTGAATGAAGCGATCATGTCCACCAGCCATGGCTTCGCCCAGCTCTCGAGCATGTTGATCACCGGTGGAAATCCGGCCAGAATGAAGAAGAGGCAAACGACAACCGCGATGATGAAGCTGACCACTTGAGTGCGCGTCATCGCCGATGTGATGCAACTGATCGCCAGGTAGGCCCCCGCCATCAGCCAACTGCCCAGGTAGCCGCAAAGAATCACTCCGTTATCCGGGCTTCCGAGGTAGTTGACCGTGATCCAGACCGGAAACGTCATCACCAGGGCCAGCGCCAGGAACAACCACGAGGCCAGGAATTTTCCCACAATCGCCTGCCAGGCGGTGATCGGCATGGTCAGCAACAGTTCCAGTGTGCCGACGCGCCGTTCCTCCGCCCACAACCTCATCCCCACGGCCGGCACCAGGAACAGGTAGAACCACGGGTGCCAGTCGAAGAACGGCCGCACCAGCGAGGCCTCGCCACGCTCGAAAAAGCCGCCGACCATGAAGGTGAAAAAACCGCACAGCAGCAGAAAGATGACGATGAAGACGTATGCCAGCGGCGACGTAAAGTAAGCAACCAGCTCGCGCTTGGTGACGGTCTTGATATTTGCCCAGGCGTTCATATTTGGCTCCTTTAACTTATTTCGCGGCCGCGGCTGTGACGGTGTCCGGCATGGTGATGCTGCGGAAGACCTCATCGAGCCGACCCTCTTCAGTGTGCAGTTCTTCGATCCGCCAGCCCTGGGCGGCGTCGGCGATGCTGCTGGCCAGGCTGCCGTTGACGTCGCTCCGGGGGAACACGCGCGCGGTGACGCTGGTTGAATCTTCTTTTAGAATTGTCGTGCGTTTGACCACTGAGATCTGCGACAGCTTCTGGTTGAGCGCCACGGCGTTGATGCCGCTCACTCTCAAGGTCACCGCGCCGGCCCACTCGGATTTCTGGCGCAACTGCGTCGGCGTTCCGTTGGCGACAATCTTCCCCCGATCGATGATGATCGCCCGCGAACAGGCCGCATCGACTTCTTCCAGAATATGAGTCGAGAAGATGATGGCCTTCTTCTCGCCCATCCGCCGGATAAGACCGCGAATTTCATGCTTTTGGTTCGGGTCCAGGCCATCCGTTGGCTCGTCCAGCACCAGCACGTCCGGGTCGTGGATGATGGATTGCGCGAAACAGGTCCGGTGCCGATAGCCTTTCGACAACGTCTCGATGCTTTGGTGCAGCACTGATTCCAGAAAGCACATTTCGACGGCGCGATTCACCGCCTTCGTTTTGGTCTCGCCGCGCATGCCGCGGATTTCGGCCGCGAAATTCAAAAACCCAAAAACGGTCATGTCAATGTAGGCCGGCGCATTTTCCGGCAAATAGCCGAGAAGCCGGCGTGCTTCGATCGGCTGTTCCACGATATCGAAGCCGCCGATTGAAGCCGTGCCTTCCGTCGGCGGAATGAACCCGGTGATCATACGCATGGTGGTGGATTTGCCCGCTCCGTTCGGACCAAGGAAACCCAGCACCTCGCCGCGCTCGACGGTGAATGAAATGCCATCAACGGCGCGCTTCGTGCCGAAAGCTTTTGCCAAATTGTGAACCTTAATCATATTAAGTGCTCCGTTTCTGAACGAAACGAGCCGTCCTGATACCCAGTTTTGGCTCAGTTGTAAACTGGTTTCTCAGGTGTTTGGTTTCGATTCCGCCAAATGCTCTTCGAGAATTCGGCGGACTGTTTTCGGCATTTTTGGATTAGTTTTCGGCAAATGATGTTCAAAAATAATTCATGGCGCGAAAAGGTGGGCAGATTTCACCCATCTGAGAGCCAGGTTCCAGGGCCCGTTCGTTATCTCTTGTCCGTCAGGTACTTGCGTTCAGTTCCCGGGTCCAGGCGATTTTCGGAGGCACTGCTCGGCCTTGTTCTTGGAATCAGTTGCGGCTGTCGAACCTTGCCAACGCTTCCCGCAGCGAACCTGGGTGAACCTGGCTGGAGCGTCCGTCAAGGCCAAGCGGTCTGGCGCCGAGCGCGAGGTGGAGCGGAAATTGCCGGGGAGTTGCTGGTCGGTACACGGACCAATGGCGACGCCTTTGTCCAGTTCACCAAGACGCCCTTCCCGCTGGTCATCGCGCAACTGTCCGCCCAGAAGTGGCAAATCCAATCGCCGGCCCAGAATGAAACGTACACCCGCTACGGCAAGCCGCCCGAAGGCATCATTTGGTTTTGCCTGGCTCGAGCGCTGGCGGATGGCCCGGTTCCGAAGCAGTGGTCGTGGCAAGTGAATGAGGGCAGTTGGTCACTTATGAATCGCGGAAACGGAGAATCCCTGGCGGGTTACTTTTTGGACAGTTCAGTTGGTCCGGCCGGGACGGGGCGGTAATCACGTTCTAAACAGGGAGCGGAAGATTACGATTACGGTCAGGATTAAGAGCAAGAGCAGAATGAGACCTGCATGAAGCACCCCGGACGCTGGTTATGGCTGCTGTTGCTCCTGCCGATAACACTCGGCCTGGCGCGCCTGCGGTTCGATGTCGAAGTCTTTAATCTGCTTCCGGGCGATCTGCCGGTCGTGCAAGGGCTGAAGCTGTTTCAGCAGCATTTTGCCAATGCGCGCGAATTGCTGATCACATTGCGGGCGGCCGATGCGGAACAAGCCGAGAACGAGGCTCGCACTCTTGCCGAACGCTTGCGCGAGCAGACTAATCTCGTCGCCAGTGTTGCCTGGGAGCCGCCGTGGCTCGAACATCCTGGCCAGGTCGGAGCGCTGCTGGCTTATCTGTGGCTCAATCAGCCTCCAGCGTTTTTCCAGCAGCTCACCAATCGCCTCGCTCCGGAAAAGCTGCCGGCGGTAATCGCCGATGCGCGCGAGCAACTGGCGACTACGTTGTCTCCCGAGGAGATCGCCCGGCTGCAATACGATCCCTTCGGCCTGACGCGTCTGCCGGAAGAGATTGCTGCTGCAGCTCCCGGCCTGAGCTCCACCCAGGGCCAGGAAGCTTTTAGTTCAACTGACGGCACGTTCCGGGTGCTTTACGTGAAGGCTGCCCGCGACCTGCCCACTTACCGCGAGTGCGACCAATGGCTTGAAGAGATCAAAAAGGTTCAACCGCCGGCCAGTGTCGCGGTCGGATATACCGGACGTCCTGCCTTTGTGGCTGAGGTCGCCAGCGGAATGCAGCACGATGTTCGAAACTCGGTCGGTGGCACGGCGCTCATCATCGCCTGTCTGTTCTGGCTGGCTCACCGTCGCCTGAAACCGATGTTCTGGCTGCTGACGCTGCTGGCGCTTATCCTGGGCAGCACGCTGGCACTGGGCGGGCTGATCTTTCGCACAATCAATGTCGTGAGCATGGGTTTTGCCGCGATTCTGCTGGGGTTGGCGGTGGACTATGCGGTCGTGCACTACCAGGAGGCGCTGGCCCAGCCGGACCTGAGCATCCCCGAGATCCGGGCGGAGATTGCGCCAAGCATTTTTTGGGCGGCGGTCACCACCATCTGCGCGTTTCTAGTGCTCAATTTCGGTGGCTTGCCCGGTCTCGGCCAGCTTGGAACGCTCGTCGGGCTCGGCGTTGGGCTTTCCGCTTGCATCATGATCTTCGAATTCCTCCCGCCGCTGTTTCCCGAGAGAAGAGAACAAAAGATCATGCAGGAGCCTCTGAGGGCATCCTGGCAGCCAGAACAGGCGAGCAGCCAAGCGCCAGTCTCGAGCACTGTCGTTAGCCGCGGCCGGACGCGGCTGGTCTTTGTCGTTACCGCTTCCTTACTCATTCTCGCCACCTTGGTTCTGCTGCGCGGTTTGCCCCTGGTGGATCCGACGGCGAACTCTCTGCGCCCGCGCGACAGCCTGGCGTATGGCGCGCTGGATGAGATCAAGAAGGAGCTCAACCAGGGCCGGGACCCAGCTTGGCTTATTATCGGCGGCCGAAACGAAGACGAGGTCGCACACCACCTCGACGCGGTCGAACTCGTGCTCAAGGGCGCTGTATCCAACAATCTTATCACCGCTTTTGCTCTGCCGACCGCTCTTTGGCCACGGCCGGATTTTCAGGCCGCGAATCTTGCCGGCGCTCGACACTTGGTCGCCGAACGCGGCCTCTTGAGACAGGCCGCGCTGGCCAATGGACTTACGGAGAATGCACTGGGTCTTACTGAACAAATGCTCGACACCTGGCGCGAGGCCAGTCAGACGTCTGGCGTTTTCTTGCCGTCGAATCAAGTGGTGCAATGGATACTTGAAAAAGCAACTGCACGTGGCGCGACAAATCAGTTTGCGCTCGGGCTAATCGAGCGGTTAACGGATGCTGGGCGGGAAAACGAATCACGTCTGTCGATTCTCCAATCCGAATTGCTTCGGCAAGGTGCGTGGCTCTCGGGCTGGGAATTGCTCGGCGGCGCAATCTTCTCGCGCGTCAAGACCAACATGTGGCTGGTCCTCGCGCCGATGGTCTGTCTGGTTCTGCTTTCGCTCGGGCTGGCATTTCGGCGGCTGGCCGAAGTTCTGCTCAGCCTCGCTGTCCTTGCATTAAGCGGACTCTGTTTGCTTACCGTCATGCGGCTGGCGGGCTGGTCCTGGAACCTGCTTAATCTAATGGCGGTGCCGCTGATCCTTGGCACGGGCGTGGATTACAGCATCTTCATGCAGTTGGCCCTGCGCCGGCATCTGGGAGATTTGCAGATGGCCTACCGTTCTGTGGGTCGCGCGCTGCTGCTTTGTGGCGGAACCGCCTGTGCCGGGTTCGGCTCGCTGGCTTTCTCGACCAATGCCGGCATGGGGAGCCTGGGCCGAGTCTGCGCCGTCGGCATCGGCGCAAACATGCTCATCTCCATTTTTCTGCTGCCAGTCTGGTGGCACCGGAGCCACGCGCGAGCAGCACGTGGTGAAAAGATGGCTCCCTCCTACGTTGGACCCGTTGGACCCGATGGCCGCTTGGATTTCGCCCCTCGCCCCTCGCCCCTCGCCCCTCGCCCCCCGGCCCCTTCGACGCTCTACCGCTTCGAGCTCTGGCGCCTCGGGCTCTGGCTGGCGCGCGTTTTACCATCCAGACTTTGCGCTGCCCTCGGTCAGTTTTTGGCGCATCTTTATTGGCTTCTCGCCAGGCGCCGGCGTGAAATTGTCATCCAAAACTTTCTACCTGTCTGCGGCGGTGATGTTGACCATGCCCGGCGAAGTGCTCGCAACCTGTTTCAACAATTTGCAGTCAAGCTGGTCGATCTCTGGCGCTACGAGGCCGGACTGCCCATCGAGGATCTGTTGGGTGAGAATACGGGCTGGGAGCATTTTGAGGCGGCGCGCAGCCAAAAGCGCGGCGTCTTGTTGCTGTCAGCCCATCTGGGCAATTGGGAATTTGGCGTGCCGTGGCTCGCCCGTCGGGGCGTGACGCTGCACGTCATTACGCTGCCGGAACCGACCGAGGCTTTTACGCGGCTCCGCCAGGTCGCGCGACAACGGTGGAATGTCGAGACACTTGTGATGGGTGAAGATCCATTCGCGTTTTTGCAGATCATCAAACGCCTTGAAGGGGGCGCCACGGTCGCATTGCTGGTGGATCGTCCCCCGCCAACGGCGCCGATCAGCGTGAGGCTTTTCGGCAGACGCTTCGACGCCTCAATCGCGGCGGCTGAGTTGGCCCGCGCCTCCGGGTGCGTTTTATTGCCCGTGTGTCTGCCCCGGACGTCCCGGACGTACGCGGCTCACGTTTTGCCGGCGATCCCTTATGACCGCGCCGTCCTGCGCGATCGCCAGGCCCGCCAGCAGCTCGCCCAGGACATCCTGCGCGCGTTCGAGCCGCTCATTCGTCAGCACCTCGATCAGTGGTATCAGTTCGTCCCGATCTGGCCCGCCGAATGATGCTTTTCGCAAGTTGGGAAAAGGGTTATTCATAGAACGAACCATGTGGAGCCAGGCGATCCATTTTAAAGCGCTGTCGCTGGGTTTGTTCTGTTTAGTGGCCTTTAGACCTTCAGGCCGAGCCGCCGATACGAACGCGCTCGTCAGTTCCTGGCTGGCAGCGCAAACGAATATCCAAACCTGGTCCTCGGAGTTCATTCAAACCCGCACGCTTAAGTCGCTGACCCAACCGCTGACCGCCACCGGTCACGTCTGGTTCGCCGCTCCCAACCGCTTCCGCTGGGAGTTGGGCAACCCTCCACAGACCATCGCGGTGCGCGCGCCCCGCGAGATGCTTGTGATTTATCCCCGGCTCAAGCGTGTCGAGCGGTATCCACTGACCGGGGAACAAACCGGCCAATGGAGCGACGCGCTGGCGCTGCTCGAGGCCGGCTTCCCGCGCAGTGAGGCGGAGATGGCGTCGCGCATGAAAGTTCTCTCCCAGACATTGACGAACGGAACCTGCGAGCTCGACTTGCAACCCAGATCACCCGGCGCACGCCGCATGATGCCGGAAATCAAGGTCGCATTTGACATTCGAGATTTTTCGCTTCGGGCCAACGAATTGCAGTTCGCCGACGGCTCGACCATGCGGAACGACTTCATAAATCCTGTCTTAAATCCGAAGCTGGAAGAATCGCTGTTCAACCCGGATATCCCTGCCGAATATAAAGTCATTGAGCCGCTCAAACAATTCAGACCCTCACGGCCGGGCCGCCCCTGAGCACGATACGCTTCACCCTGCATCCCGTGACTAATTCCTTGACCACTGCTCTCCGCAGCCTCCCACATGGCCCCGAGTTCCGCTTTCTGGATCGACTCGTTAGCCTGGTACCGGGCCAGAGCGGCGCCGGGGAATACACTGTCCGGGGCGATGAACACTTTTTGCGCGGCCACTTTCCCGGCCATGCCCTGTTCCCCGGCGTACTGTTGGTCGAAGCCGCCGCACAACTGGCCGGGACGGTGGCTCAATCCGATCCTCGTATGAAGCCCCTGGAACACCTCAAACTCACCGCGCTGCGCGCCGTAAAATTCCTAGGGACCGCCCGACCCGGTCAGGTCATCCGCCTCGAGGCGCGTATCACGGCCCGGCTGTCAAATCTCGTCAACGCCACCGCGACAGCTTCCGTCGATGGTCAGCTCGTGATGCAGGCCGAACTGACGCTCGGCGGCGCATCGTAACCCGGAGCTATCATGCACCGAGAAGGTGTCAGTCAATGGTATTGACACATTCTCGCGCTCCGGCGACGTTTTGGCTGTATGGCTCGGAAGCTCCGCATTCAATACCCAGGGGCGATTTATCACGTCATGAATCGGGGCGATCACCGCGAGCCAATTTTTCGCGATGACGTGGACCACGAGTGCTTCCTGAGGACGTTGGGTGAAACGTGCTCCAAGACCGCCTGGCTGGTCCACGCGTTCTGTTTGATGCAGAACCATTTTCATCTGGTCGTGGAGACCCCTCAGGCCAACCTGGTCGCCGGAATGAAATGGTTGCCGGGAGAATACACTCGCCGGTTCAACCGGCGTCACAAGCTCTTTGGCCATCTGTTCAGCGGCCGCTACAAAGCGCTGGTCGTGGATGGCAGTGGCAACGGTTACCTCAAAAGCGTTTGCGACTACGTGCATTTGAACCCGGTGCGCGCGCATCTGCTGGGCCCGGAAGCGCCGCTGGACAGTTACCGCTGGAGCAGTTATCCGCTGTACCTGCAAGAACCGTCGCGTCGGCCGGCGTGGCTGCGGGTGGACCGTTGCCTGGGAGAATGGGGCATTCCCAAGGACAGCGTAGCGGGTCGGCGACAATTGGCCGCACAACTCGAGGCGCGGCGGCAAGGCGAGTCAGAGGAGGAATTTAAGCCACTGCGGCGGGGCTGGTGTCTGGGCAGTGAGGAATTTCGGGATGAATTATTGGCGCAAGTTTCGGAAAAGCGCGGCTTGTGGCATTATGGTGCGGAACTACAGGAGTCGGCTGAGGCCAAAGCTGAGCGGTTGATCCGTGGCGAGTTGAAGCGAAGACATTTGACGGAGCACCACCTTGCGGCGCGACCAAAAGGGGATCAATTCAAAGTGGCTCTCGCAAGCAAGCTTCGAAAAGAAACTACCGTTACCGTGTCTTGGATTGCGCGGAGGCTAAACATGGGAACGCGGGGCAATGTGACGCACCTACTGTATTGGCAGGGCAAAACTTCGCCGGAGGACAATCAGGCCAGCCTTGATCTATAAAGATGGCAATACCATTGACTGACACCTTTTTGAATGGTTTCAACAGAGCAAGATGGCTTCTAGTGCCTGGCAGAACTGATTCAGGCAGAGAAGAGCGACCCAAACGAAGAATTGGGCACGGCAATTTTTTTACTTATTGACACCCGTCCTAATGGGTGACACTTGCTCCTGCTCGACGGCTGTGCGTCTGGATCATTGCCCGCTGTTGTAGTGAGTGCTGCTCAAGTTTATGGTCGTCCCCACTCGGAAAAATTGGGCGGCACCGCTCATGGCGTTCGTGTAAGGAGAATTGGTGGATAGGTTGCTCCAGGAACCATTGAGAGAAGTTGCGCCATACAAAGCAGTTGTCATCTCGAGACTGCCGCCAGGGAAATTCATGACCAGGTTCGTGCCGGAGCGCGTAAAGGTAAGCGATGGCGGGATCGCTGCGCTAAGCGACGGCGGTATCGTGATTTTGTAAGCCGTGCCCTGGCTCGCGCGTTGCCCGATGTCTTGGTTGTAGTCATAGAAATTCGTCCCGCCATGTGACGCTGTTCCATACAGGACTCCCAAGTAATAGGTAATACTGCCGGTGGGCATCTTTCCATCCAAGTTGGTCTGCAAATCCACGCCAAAGATATTCGGATTACCCTGGTCCAAGGCGTTTGTGTTCATGGTCAGCGAGAAATCATGCAGCACGGTGAAGCGCGAGCCGTCGGTCTTCAGGCCGAACACATTGCCGTTCCCGTAAGCGCCGCCGGCGCTGGACGTGCCGTAGAGCGTGTCGCCGACCACGGTCAGGCCGGATTTTTGGGCCAGTCCATCACTGTTGGTGGAGCCATAGACCAAAGTATAAGGTGGTCCTCCCGGATAGAGTTCCGGAAAGTAGATGGTGGCATCGGCGGGCTTGGCGAAACTGTGCAAGGTCTTGAAGCCGGAACCGTCCGTCTTCATGCTGAAAATCGTCCCCTGACCGTAGGCGCCGCCGGCCGATGTCATCCCATAGAGCGTGTCGCCCAGATCCCTAGCATAAGAGCCATCGGTGCCCGTGTAACCGGCCCGGGTCAGGTTGACGATGGGATGCGCGCCATCGCTGTTGGTGCCATCCGGCCCGGAAACGGCGGAGAAACTGTGCAGGTTGACGAAGATGTTGTTGGTGGGAGGAGTCGCAATGAGGACGTTGGCGAAATACACCGTGCCGTTGCCCGTCGCGCCACCGTCCCTGGCCGTCCCATAAAGCTTACCATCAGACGCACCACTTTCCACAATCGGTCTGCCCACGGGATTGGCCCCATCGCTATTCGTGCCGCTTGGACCATTCGTCGGCGAAAAGTAATGAACTATGGCAAAACCATTCGTAACCTCGAAGCCCCATGATGAACCGATAGCGCCAGAATTAGCACCGCCACCAGGTTGGACCCAAAACGTGTAAGTCTGAAAAGTGATAGTCATGCAATCGCTGCCGCAGCTAGCTAAGCTGACAGGGGAATGCGGAGCACTAGTCGGAAGCAGAACGGTATCCGGGTAAAACGACGAGGCCTCGCTGGCGACGACATAGACACCTCCGCGACCAAATTCGAATGCGGCCAAACCATAGGGTCCCCCTATTAAGCTGTGTCCATCCCCCCCACTGGAGGGGACAGTGAGTCGAACAAAGTGTGACCAATCGGCGGGGCTCCGCTGATCTCCCCAAAGTTGCCATTGGTGCTGATAAAGAACACTGCTGAACTATAACCAGGACCCGACACTGTCCCATACAGCTTCGTCGAGCCACTTGCGGCAGGAGCCACCCGCAAATTGCCGGAAGGATAGGCCTGGCTGGTCGGGAAATGGACCAGGGTGGTGAAGGTCTGCGCCGAAGTTTTGCCGGCGATCAACGCCAGCCCGATGAACAGACAATAGAGTTTCGCTTTCATGGTTGCATTGCCCGTGCGAACACCGAGCGACACGGGCGTCGTCATGATTAGAGGTTCACGGCCAAAGGACCAGAAATGATGAGGACGAGCTTCATATTACAAGTTTGGCTGGTAATAACAAGCCATTTTTCGCCCTCGCCCACTGTCGTTTCGGGTTCGACTGCACGGCCCGCGCACTTTGAAAAAGGGACTTCGGTTGCACGCGTGACGCGTGAACCGGTCTTGAATTGAACGTCGTGGCGCGTTCGATTGGAAGTGTTGCCAGAGCGGAAAACGCTTTTCCCAAAAGCAAAACCGGTTTGACCCGAAGGAACGCGCTCGCCGCGCTGTCGCGCCGTCGCAGCGGGCCGAGCACGTCATGTTCGTGGACCTCGCGCGCAACGACATCGGGCGCGTGTGCGATTTCGGCAGCGTGCAGGTGCGCGACCTGATGATCATCGAGCGTTACAGCCACATCATGTACATCGTGTCGAGCGTCGAGGGCCGGCTGGCGGCGGGCAAAACCAATTACGACCTGATGCGCGCGACGTTGCCGGCGGGCACGGTGAGCGGCGCGCCGACGATTCGCGCCATGCAGATCATCTCCGAAAAGGTGTCAGTCAATGGTATTGCCTCCGAGTTTTAATCGTAATCCTGGTTGTAAATCTTAATCGGTCGTCTCCAATTAGCTCGCAACCCTCACCTTTGTCCCACTGCCTCTGACGACCTGACGGCTCCTGACGGATTGCCTGACGGCTTCGAGTTTCACAACTGGCTGTGGCTACAACGTTCTGACGGCCTGACGACTCAAAACCCCCAAGTGCCTCCGTGGGACATGCTCACAGCCTCCTCACAAAGACTTCGGCAAAAAGCGCTGACGCCGGCCAGTACAATGCATGAGATAGCCAGGCGAAAAACCCCGGGAGCCCTGTCAGCGCCTTACTTCACCGAGTCCAGGTACCGCCTCCGCCACTCCGCGCGCGAAAGTTTGCCTCGTTGATTGGCTGCCAGCGAATCCACAAACCACCACTCGCGCGGCACCTGCCACGCGGGAAGTCTTTCCATCAGGTATTGTTTTAAAACTTCGCGATTGAGACGCGCATCCACGGCAAGGCACGCGACTATTGTCTCGCCGCGCGCGGCATCCGCGCTAGGCACACCGAAGGCTACGCAGTCCCGCACGTGTGGGTGAGCCACCAGCGCATTCTCGATAGTCTCTGCGGCAACTTTTCGTCCCGCGACATTGATTTGGTCGCTCGCGCGGCCGCGCAGGTAAACGTTGCCTTCGGAAATTTCGGCCAGATCGCTGGTGCGAAAAATTCCGTCACGCAGGCTGTCGCTTGGTTCCGGCCAGTAAGTTTGCCCCACAGCCGAACCACGAACTTCCAGGCAACCGCCGGCGTTCACAGTTAGGTTGACATTGCGCATTGGCGTCCCGACGCAAGCGCCATCCGAGCGCGGCTGTGAAGTTGCGTCGTAGGCGATGCCTCCACATTCGCTGCTGCCATAGAAATTATGAATCTTCAAACCGCGGTCGCCGAAAACGCTCTGTTCCAGGCCCAGCGGCAGCGGGGCGCCCGCGGAAATAGCCAGCCGCACATTGCCAGGGATGGCCTCCGCCTCGTGCCAGCGACTCCACAGCGCCGGCACGCCCGCTAGCGTTATCGTCGGCACCAGCACCGCTGCGCGCCGGATCGCTTCCGGCAGCCCTGAGCCCGCCAGGATCAGTGGAATGCCGTGCAGCAGGAGCGGCAAAACCAGGTTGGAAAACCCATACGAATGAGCCAGCGAAATAACGCCCAGGTTCGGCCAATCCGGTTTCAATCCCATCGTGGCAACGATGTTTTCAGCATCGGCGATGAGCTGCGCCGCGGTGAAGGCGACCAGCCGGGATGAGCCGGTCGTAGCGGATGTTGTTTTCAAGTGGACCACGCCGGCCGGCAACGGCCCCGAAATGGCGGGAATTGCCTGCCCTGCTTCAAGCGGGCAAAGTACCTGATGATCGCGCCAGGCCCGGAGCACGGCAAAGATTAACTCGGGGGAGGGCCCGCGTGGAAAGGCGAGCGGTTGCTGTTCGCGCGGTTGATTTTCGCTGACAGCCATAAGCTCGGCGAACGTCCAAGTGCCTCCCCCGACAGCGTCCCGCAACGCGATCCGCTCCGGGCAGGCGCTCGCGGTCTGACGCCAACGCTGGTACAACATTGTCAGTCAGGTTGCGCGCGGATAGTTTCTGCGGCAAGCCGTAACATGAATTGCCAACGGCCAATTGCAAGGCCAGTGAGAAAGTCTGCCCAGAGGTCGCCAGTTTGTGACTGTAGGAGACGAAGTGAGGGCGTGTTGCCCAAATGGCGCGAGGTCCAAAAGGTAGGGCGCGCTGTCCCAGCGCGTCGCCCATCTGCGTTTGCACAATAAATCTTCGCGAAAATGACAGATTTTCTGATATATGTATCCAGCGCGCCAACGAACACCCCAGTTTCCGAGCAAAATCGCAGGTTGGGACCGCATCGCTGCGCGCTGGGGACAGCGCGCCCTACCCTCATAGGATCTGGACAACACGCCCGTGAGGAGACTCTAATCAATTTGTTGGCAAACGACACCAACGTTGGTCGAAACGCCATAATCGGAGACTCCTCACGTCGTCTCCTACAATGCCTTACGCCGACTTTGCCACCGGACCCTTGGCAAAATTCCCAGCGGACTTCCAGAGATTCCTCCGCTTCCGGCTCGATTCTACTGTTCCTGATCCTCGCGCTCGTTTCGGGTTGTGCCACCACCCACCGCCAGGAGCTCGCCACTGCCAGACCGTTCGACTTCCAAAGAGACACATTTTCTTTCTCGAACGAACTCGTTTGGGTTTACCAGTACGATACCAATGGCAATTGGACGACCCATGACCGCGATCCAAAACCGGATTATGCCCAGCATTGCTTTGTTCTGGCGCGCTCGACGCGACAGTTCTTTCTCAACGCGAACTTTGACCCGGCCCAGCCAAAGCCTGATGAAGCCAGGTACCGCCGGCTCATTCGGCGCGTGGTTGCGTCCAGCCCTCGCAAAGCTCTGCCCGAAGCTGAGAAGATCCTTATTCCTGGTTACTCTGATTTGCGCTCTTTCAGCCGGGAACACGAGAGACTGCTAAAGGCCAATTGTGGCGGAGGCTGGCAGAGTTACTTTCAGCGAGGTCACTGGCGAATGATTTTCCCCTTCAGCCGCCGCCACCAGGCAAACATGGCCCAGCAGATATTGACCGATTTGAATCGCGACCCGCCCGTCGTCGTCCACCTGGTTCGTTTCCCGCAACTTACAATCAATCACGGTGTGATAATTTTTGGTGCAACTCAGAACGAAAAAGAGATTTCTTTCGAGGTGTATGATCCAAATCAGGCGGCGCAACCTTCGATCTTAAGTTACGACCGCGCGACGCGCCGCTTCCTGTTGGGTGCGAACAGCTACTTCCCCGGCGGTCGCGTGGATGTTTATGAAGTGTACCACAAATGGAATTACTGAAGCGCTCTGAATGTGGCGATTGGGACCGCTCCTTATCAGGGCCCCGTCACTGCTTCACAAGCCAGGTGCGTGGCCTGGTTCATCCTGGTATTGGGATTTCCCGGGGATTCATCAAAGTCCTCGATTTGGCCGTCATTCCAGCATACAATAAGCTCGAGGCTCGGAACGATGAACAGGACGCGAATGCCGCCATGTCCCGCAGCGGCGTAAGCGTCCGGCGGCGCATGCGCGAATAAACGCCGACCAGCGGAGTTCGTGCCGTTGAGCCACCAGTTGAAGCTGTAATAGCCCGGGCCGGCTCCGGTTATGTTGCGTGTCCCGCCCAGCGTTCGCTGTCCAGGCAGCATCTCGGCCTCATTACCACCAGTGCGCGGAGTATTCGGCAGCACCGGACTGTGAAGGGCCATTCGCACGAAATTTGTCTGCAAGAGCTGTTGGCCGCGCCATTTTCCCTGCCTTAAATAAAGCAAGCCGAAGCGCGCCAAATCGCGCGTGGAAATCGCCAGCCGGCCATCGCGATCCGGCCGCCTGAACGGGCTGAAGGAATAATGGTCTTCGAATTTCAGAGGCTCGGCTAATCGCGAGCGAAGGACCTCGGTGCCATTCGTCGTGAAAACCTTTTGAGTCAGCGTGTCGTAGTACAACGCCAGCGCGAAATCGTTGTAGGCGTAGGCTACGCCGGGCGGCTCAGACAAGCCATACCCGGAAGTCTGCGAGGCGAAATGCCGCCAGGTGATCGAAACATCTTTGCCCTGGTTGAGCGTCTTGAGACGCGGCTCGAATTCGGAAACTGGTGCGTCCACGCTCGTCAATTTTCCCTCCTGAACGGCAAAGAATAGGAGCGTGGAAATGACCGGCTTGACGGCAGAGGCGATATCGGCGCTCCGGGCGGGGTCGCCCCAGCTATACGCCACGTAACCATACCGAACCACGCAACCTCGCCCGCCAACAGGGTCACGCAACGCATCCAGTTTCGCTTGGGACAAACCCACTGACTCAGGTTGCCGGAACTCCCAATGTTCGCCGGGAAAGACCGGCTCAACCTGAGCGCTCAGTGATGACCCCTGCACAGCAAGGAAGACAGCCAAAGCTGAATTACGAATGACCTGCCTTCGTCCGACTCCGGCACGGTGAGACGATGATGAAAACCGAGAAACGGTTCGAGCCGTCGTACGGGCGCGTTGCCGAAATGGCGCGAAACCCCAACGCTCTGGCGCGCTGAAGACAGCGCGGCGACGAATACCGCAGAAACCAAACAAACTCGCAGTGTGCGACAGAACCGCGGCGCGCTGTGGACAGCGCGCCCTACCCTCAAGAGATTTGGGCAACACGCCCGTACGGAGGTTCTGATTGGAGATTCCAAAATCCATAAATGATCAAAGCCTCCTTACGTCGGCTCCGACACTTAAAGTGATTTTGCAACCGCGCTCCGAACGCGCAAATGCTCAAGCGAACAGGGTCGTGGCGGCCTTGGCTTTAACCAACTCGCGGGGCTGCTTGAGATGGTTGTAAACGATCGTTTCCGGATCTATCCCGAAGGCGTGATAGATCGTCGCGAGCAGTTCGGTCGGGTGGACCGGGTTTTCGGCCGGGCTGCTGCCGGTCTTGTCGGACTTGCCGTGAACGTAGCCGCGTTTAATCCCCGCCCCGGCGATGACCGAGGTATAACAATAAGGCCAATGGTCGCGGCCGTCGGCGCTGTTCGAATTGCCGGAGGTGCTGACGCCTTTCTGCGGGCTGCGGCCGAATTCGCCAATGGCCAGCACAATCGTTTCCTTGAGCAGGCCGCGGTCGTCCATGTCGGCAATGAACGTGGCGAGGCCTTTGTCGAGCATCGGCCCGGATTGAGTCCCCATCCGTTTGGTCAGATCCACGTGGTGATCCCAGGAATGGTTGTCCGAATTGGCGATCTTGGGCCAGATGACTTCGACGACGCGGGTACCGGCCTCGATGAGACGCCGGGCCAGCAGGCAGCTTTGGCCGAAGGTATTGCGGCCATAGCGGTCGCGCACCTTGTCAGGCTCCTGTGTCAAATCGAAGGCGGTGCGCGCGCGTCCGGAGATAATCAGGTTCAAAGCGCGCTGGTAATAGTCGTCCAGATTGTACTTTTCGACGGCCTTTTCGACATCCGGCATGGCTTCTTCGATCGCATCGCGAAGTTTGGCCCGGCGTTGGAGGCGAAGCGCGAACACTTCCGGCGGCAATTTCAAATCGTCCACGCGAATGTGGTCCATTTTGTTCATGTCTAGGTCGTCCCCTGGCGGGAAGAGCGTGTAGGGATCGAAGGCCTTGCCAAGGAACCCGGCATAGCCGCCTTTGCCGACCACGTTCGATTCCTGGAGCGGGCGAGGCAGCGTTACAAACGGCAGCATTGGCTCGGTTACGGGACGCAACCGGATAATCTGCGAGCCGAAATTGGGAAAGTCCTTCGGATCCGGCGGTTCGAGCTGGCCTGACGGGCTCACCTTATCGGTGGTATAGCCGGTCATGATTTGGTAGATGGCCGCCGTGTGATTGAACAGGCCGTTGGGCGTGTAACTCATCGACCGAATCATAGTGAACTTGTCGTTCACCTTGGCCAACTCCGGCAAAACCTCGGTGAAGTTAACACCAGGAATCTTCGTAGGGATGGGCTTGAAGGAACTGCGAATATTGTCGGGGAGGTTCTCCTTGGGGTCCCAAAGATCGAGGTGGCTCGGGCCGCCCTGGAGATAAATCATGACGACGTTCTTGGCCGTACCCCAGCCCGGGCCGCCGGCGCGCTTGCCCGGTTCTGCCGCCATCGCCTGTAATTTAAAGAGCGATCCGAGCGACAAGCCGAGCATGCCCGCGCCGCCCACGCGGAGCAGGTCGCGGCGCGTCATTTTAAGCTGAGGATCACAGAGATCGCTGCACGTTCCGCCGGTTATTTTGATCATATGTTGTTAACGATTTAATGATTAAAAAGGAATGCCGGACTGTTAATCAGCGCCCAGGCCAAATCCTGGACGACCGTCAGCCGTTTGTTCTCACCTTGATGCGCGCTGGCAACCGAGTCCTCCCGCAATTGAACCAGGTACGGATCGATGCGGATCGGTTCCTCCGACTTGGACAGAACTTTTTGCAATTCCGTCAGTTTGGGATCCGTCGGCAGAGGCTCCGAGGCCCGGGCAAACGACGCTTTGCGCTTCCAATACTCCGCGTCGGTACTCTTGTAGAAATCGAGGATCGCCGAAGCTTGCTCGGTCGTGCGCTGTCCGGCCGGCGCCCGCGCCGCCTGCACGACGTCTTCCGTAACCCCGAAGTCCAGCGGCTCCTCGCTCCTGGTGACGTAGAGACGGAAATGGCCCAATATGAAATCCTCGCCGAACTGCTGTTTCAGGACAAACCGCAACATTGCCCCATTGGTGCTGGCAATCGCGTGCTCGAGCTTGAAGGTGGCCGTGTGACGCTGGATGCCGGGCGCCCCACCGATGGCCCAGCCGTTCCGGCCGGCCTCGACCTTGCTATCGATGGCTTGTTTGGCCGAAAAATCCTTTTGTGAGAAATCCGCATTCGCATCCACGAACTTAACGGCCGTTTCAGGCGCGTTTGTGCCCGCTCCCCATTTCAGTTCGAATTCGCTCAAGACGAAGTTGCCATCTTCGTGGCGGCCGGGCCCAAATCTGGGAAGCTTCTCGTCCGGCAACGTTTCGAGCATCACTCCCGTGACATTTGTGAGCGGCGATTCCGCGAGAATCGTATAGTCGGACGCGGTCTTGCCGGAGTAAGCGGTGATCGAACCGTCGTCGCGCTTGGCGAGCCTGACTTTCGCGGTGGCAGAAACTTTCTTGGGTTGAACCAGCACCCAGGTCGTCTTCGTGTCGGCCGGATTGTTTTTCGTTTCCCAGAACGCGGCCGCCGCAGGCACCAGCTTTTCGTATGCCTTCAACTCGCTCTCTGTGACCCCGATTTCCGATTGCCGGCGCTTGTCGAGTTCCGCCCGCAGAGACTTGGTCATCTCGTCATAGACACCGAGGTCCGCCTTGGCCCGCGTGATGGCCTCTTCGCGCTGGTGTTTCATGTCAGCAATCACGGGCGCCATTTTCACTTCCAGCGCGCTCAGTTCGTTCGTGATTTTGGCGTTGTCGGCTTCGACCGTGCCGAGCAACGCGAGAACGTTTTTGCACTCCGAGTCGGAGGCGGGCCTGTTGAGCACTCGAAGGAAGACGTCGTTGACCAGTTTATGGTCGTCTTTTTCAGTTTCCACTAGTTTAGCGAGAGCATTGGTCGGTGCATTAATGGCATCCGAGACGGTCGGTCCACTCAGCAGGGCCATGACGGAACCGAGTCGAATGTCGCTGGTGCGCTCGCATTCACAGGCGCTTTGGCGGGCGGGGCGGCCGAGCGTGGCCAACAGACCGCTACTGTCATCCGTGGTTGCGTCCGCCAACTGAGTGGCGCGCTGACCAGGCTTGGCGCCCGGGAAATTCGGCGTACTGCCTGTTACCCGGAAGACCGCGTCAACCAGCGTTTCGGCCGGCAAACGGCGGGCGAGCGCGTGCGAGTAGTTCACCGGGTCGTCCTCGTTCCATTTAGTCGGCCGAATCGAAAGTTGGTACGTGCGCGACTTGCAGATGAGCTGCACGAGGTGGCGCGCGTCGAAATTGTGTTCGATGAACTGGCGCGTGAGGTAATCGAGCAAAGCGGGATTGCGCGGCGGGTTGCCGGCCCGAACATCGTCGAGGGGTTCGATAATACCGGCACCGGTCAGATATCCCCAGAGGCGATTGACATAGCTGGAGGCGAAGAAGCGGTTGTCCGGCGTGCTGATCCAGGTTGCAAGCTGCTCGCGCCGCGTGGCCTTCTCTTTGGTCTCAGACTTCGCGGCGAATGGAAATGCCGGCGGCGAAACCTTGCCGGTGCGGTCGTGCTTCACTTCTCCTTCGGCAGCATCGGCCACTATTTCGTAGAGCGGTTTGGCGCCCTCGACGTCATTGCCCTTGATCTTTTGGCCTTCGCTTTTCGGGTCTTCCTTCAACGAGACCTGGGCGAAATAGGCGGCCAGGTGATAGTACTGATCCTGCGTCCAGCGCTCGAACGGATGATCGTGGCATTTGTTGCAATTGAACCGCGTGGCCAAAAAGAGATGCGTCGTGTTTTCCATCGCCTCGGCCGGTGTGCGGAGAATCTTCCAATAACTGGCTGCCGGGTTCTCGCGAGTCGAACCGGACGCCGTCAGAATTTCGCGGGCGAACTCATCGTAGGGCGTGTTTTTCTCGACTTCGTGGCGAATCCAGGCGCGGAAAGATTCGGCACCGTCGCTGCCCAAGTACTTGCTGTTGCATTGGAGCAGGTCGGCCCATTTGTTGGCCCAAAAATCGACATAGTCGGGGCTGCCGATCAGGCGGTCCACGACCGCGTCGCGCTTGACGCGTGTCTCGCGCGAGTCCTCCAGGAACGCCTTGATCTCTGGTGGCATCGGCGGAAGCCCGGTCAAATCGAGATAGACCCGCCTGATGAACTCCAGATCCGTGCAGAGTTCCGACGGCTCGAGCTTCATGCGCATCCACTTCGCGGCAACCAACTCGTCGATCTTGCCCCAAACCGGAGGGTCTTTCCACACGAACCCGCTCCGGTCGCCCATCACGGTCAGAGTTGTGGCGGCATAATTTCCTTCGTAACGAGCGAGCACGGGCGCCTCGCCGCGCCGCAATGTGGTAACCAGACCGGCGTTGTCGATAGTGGCAATATCGGAGTTGCCACTCTCGATGAAGGCCTCCGCCGTGACGTCGCGCACGACCCCATCCGCGTAGCTGGCCACCACGCGCATTTGCTGGCGCGAGCCAATCTGCTGCACGACTGGGTCTTGTGGAAAAACCTCGATTTTAGTCACGCGCGGGGATTTCAGGTCGAGCGATGCGCCATTGGCGATCCACTGCCGAAGAATCCCGTAATACTTGCTGTCAACCGTCGTGCGCCGCCCCCCCTCGTGAGGAACTTCCGCCACGCTTTTTAGCAGCATCAGGCTGTCGTCCGGCGAGGCCAGATTCACACGACGCGAGGCCAAATCGTCCGTGAGCGAACGCAGGTCCGTTTCCGGATCGTAGCCGCGCAGCGACAGTTTGAAGCCATTCTTGCCCTCTTTGGCGCCATGGCAGGTCCCCGCATTGCAACCGAGCCGCGAAAGGACAGGGTTAACGTCCCGAATGAAGTCGGCCTGGTAGCCCTTCCCAACCCGGGCAATTTCAACCGGCGCTTCAGCGGTTTTTCCCGCCAGGGAGACTGCCAGTTTGCCCATCCCGTTCTTAAGCGGGCGCAAAATCCCTCGTGAGGAAATGTCCGCTACCGGTTGGTTCAGGGAAAACTTCACCATGCGCGTCACGTCCACCGTATCGCCGGACTGGAGCCGCGCGGTGACGAGCAGTTGGGCATAGTCGTTCGGGCTGGAGAATTTGATGCGGCCCGGCTGAAGTTCCAGCGCGGCGACTTGCGAGCCTTCCGGTAGTGACTCGGGAGTCAGGGCCGGTTCGGCGCTCTTGCTTTCCGTTGTGCCCCACGCCGGGCGGGCCTCGGCCACGGCGCCCTTGGCCAGTGGCACCGACAGGAACGACTTCATGACACTGCCGTTGGTCGTGCTGAAAAGACGCACCATGCCGTCCGAACCGCCAGCAGCGATTAAATTGCCATCCGAGCTAAAGGCTACGGAATAAATCGCCGAGTTGGAGACGCAGGCGCGCGCAATTTCATGAATGCCTTGTTTCTTGTAATCCTCGATCTGCTGCTTTTCCTCAGGTTTGCGCGCCCCTGGAACTTTGCCCATGAGCTGGCGTAGCTCCTTCGGCACGTCATTCGTGTAATCATAACTGCACACCAAGAGCTCTCCGGAGCGGTCCAGGCCACTGCCGCAGGCGATGCGTTTGCCATCGGGGCTGAAACGGACGCTGAACACGCGGCCCGTCATCGGGAACAGCTCGGCGATCAATTGGGCATCATCGCCGATCTCGCGTTTCACCTCACGGAAAATGCGATAGACCTTCGGCATGCCGTCGGAGCCGCCGGCCACGATGTGCTCGAGCGCCGGGTGCGTTGCTACCGCAAGGACTCCGCCTTTGAGTGCGCCGGGAGTGATCGACGTCACATTGTCCACAAACCGTTGTTCCGCCACCTCGGTCAGTTTGACGCTCATATCGCGGCCACCGGAGATGACGTGGTCCCCCTTCACTGAGAACGTCGTGCTCAGCGCCCAGTCGCTGTGTGACCCCATCTGCAGGACCTGTTTTCCCGAGGCTGCTTCGATGGCGCGCACCGTGTTATCTGGGCCGCCGAACGCGATCAGCTTGCTGTCCGGTGACCAGCTCACGCCGTAGAGTGTATCATAGCTGACGGGCACCGAAACCGTCACCTTGCGTTTCGCAACATCCCAAACCTGAATTTCGCCCATCCGCGCCGGATCACCCCCCGCGACCGCCAACCATTGGCCGTCGGGCGAGAATCGCAAAGATTGTATCCGCTCCGAAAGTCCGATGAGCCGCCCGGCCAAAGCGGACCCGCCGTTCTCGTACAGCAGCACCTCATGAAAGCCCGCCACGGCCAGCAATTTGCCGTCCGGCGAGAAGTCCAACGACGTGATCACCGGAGGCCGTGAATAGATGGGCGGATGCGCTGAATCATAATGCCGCCTGGCATCGGCCGGGGTATCATCCTCCGCGCCCTGCTGAATCCACGACTGGATCAATGCCACCTCGTTTTCCAGTAACGGAGTTTTGCCCTTCGGCATGCGCACCTCTCCGTCTTGCGGTGTTACCATCTTCAAAATCGCGCTTTTTTCGGGATGACCGGGGACGACGGCCGCCCCTTCAGTATTGCCGCCGGCGAGCAGTTTTTTGAAATCCGTCATGACATAGTCGCCCTTGCTCTTCGCCGGTTGATGGCAGCCCTGGCAGTTGGCCTGCAGGATTGGCCGGATCTCGCGGTAGTAACTCACCTTTGCCTCGGTCTTGCCCCCCTGTTCCTTGCTGTCAGCCGCGCCGACGCGCGCGGAAACTAGTAACGCGAGCATGGAACCCAGCAGCAACTTCAGCACCGTCAATCGTTGAGGCGGACACGGAAACGTGCCTTTCCGGCAGTTTCCAGCATCGACCGCCGATCGCAAGGATCGGCCCAAGCGCAGTGGTCCGACTCTCAAGAAAAGCGGGTTCCGTAAACGGGTGCTCATTAAACACTTAATATAGAATCTTCGCCCATTTAATCAAGAGTTTTAGTTTGACTTGCTCAGTGCGGTTTCACCGGTTGGGACCGCCATATTTGCCTCGCCGACAAATCAAATTGCGCTGCGCTCGACGTAGTTCCAGACTTCCATATGAATCGAATGAAGACCTCCAAACCCAGCGTCAATCTTGCTGTGTTCCTGCTCGCATCGCTCGCCGGGATAGTTGCTGTCCACGCGACGGGGCCGGTGCTCGTTCCCGAGAAGGTGGTCTGCGCAGTCTCGGACCGCCAGGACCCCCAATCGCCCGACCGCGTTCATCTTACCGGCTGGCTCGGTCAGCGCATCTCGGTCAATGAAAGCAATCGCCTCGTCAAACTCGACCCGGCTCGATTGCTTGAGGGCTACCGGAAACGGCCCGGCCGGCAGTCCTGGGACGGTGAACACGTCGGCAAATGGCTGCACGCCGCCACGCTCGCCTGGGTTAATACAGGCGATCCCGCCTTGCGCGATAAGCTCGATTCCACCGTCGCCGAACTCATCAAGTGCCAACTCGAGGATGGTTACCTCGGTACTTACGTGGATTCTAAGCGCTGGACCGAATGGGATGTCTGGGCTCACAAATACAATCTCATCGGGCTAATCACCTACATGCGTTACACCGGCAACATGGAGCCGCTGTCCTGCTGTCGTCGCATGGGCGACCTCCTCTGCCGGACCTTCGGCGACGACTCCGGCAAGCGCGACATTATTAGAGCCGGCGAACACGTTGGCCTGGCGCCGACCAGTGTGCTGGAGCCGATGGTGTTGCTCTACAGGTTCACTGGAGAACCGCGCTACATGGATTTCTGCAAATACATTCTGCGCGCATGGGAACAACCCAATGGGCCAAAAGTGATCTCGAGGCTGCTTACGGCCAAGCGAGTGGACAAAGTCGGCAATGGAAAAGCCTACGAAATGCTCTCCTGTCTGAACGGTGCCCTGGAGTACTGCCGCACGGTCGGCGACCACCAAATCCTCGAAGCCTGCCTCAATGCCTGGCAGGACATCGTGGACCATCGCCTCTACATCACCGGGGCCGCCAGCTATCATGAAGTGTTCCATGGCGATTTCGATCTGCCCAATGTCAGTCAGGTCGGCGAGACGTGCGTTACAGTGACCTGGCTCCAGTTCAACGCCCAATTGCTCCGGCTGACGGGCGAGGCGCGATTTGCCGAGCAACTTGAACACGTGATCCTCAACCAATTGTTTGGCGCGCAGCGGTGCGATGGTTCGGCGTGGGGCTATTATGTGGAGATGGAAGGCAAGAAACCCTACAGCAGCACACTCGACGGCCATTGCTGCCTTTCCAGCGGACCGCGCGGCGTGGCGCTCATTCCTACTTTCGCCGTCACCACCGATGAGGACGGCGTGGTGGTAAACCTGTTCGATTCGGGCACTGCCCACGTGAAATTGCGCAAGCGCGATGACCGCCCCGGCGCCGCTCGCATCGATTCCGACGTCACTGTTTCGATGGAGACGCTCTACCCTGCCGATGGCCGAGTTCGGTTGCGTCTCGAGTCCGCGGCGAAGGATGCATTTGCGCTCAAGCTGCGCGTGCCGGCCTGGTCCCACGACGCGGTGATTGTGATCAACGACAAGCCTGCCACTCTCAGGCGAGGCGCTGATGGTTACGTTTCGCTCAAACGGCAATGGAGTGGGGCCGACGTCGTCGAACTGAAGGTCCCGCTGGAATCGCGAGTAATCTTCGGCGACCACAAGAATGCCGGCAAAATCGCAATCCTGCACGGCCCTCTCGTGTTGGCCGCCGATGAGGCGCTGTTGGGCGTCACCGGGGTGTCGTTCGATGCGTTGAAGGCCAAGAGTTCCGATCTCGCAGCGCTGGATTTGAGGACCGAACCTGCGCGGGTGCCTCTTAATACCTGGCCCGGCGCGCAAGTGTTCCGGATCGACGCGTTGATACAAACAAATGCGATCCCGATCCAGCCCAGCACGCCGCTCCAACTCCACCTGGTTCCCTTCGCCGATGCCGGGCAGAGCGGAACACAATACAAAGTCTGGCTGCCTGTGTTTAAGCCACCGCAGGTGAATTAGCTTTTTGCTTTTCCCAGGAGATGCAGCCGCCAAGCGACGATGGCGAGCAGGCAGGTCATTACTAAGCTCACTGAGAGCGCCAGCCGGTTCGTGTTGCGCATGCCCTGCTCAACGTGTCCCCGAACCAGCCACCCTATAACTTGCTCCTGAACCACGGGGCCGAGGCTGCCGAGGCCATTGACCAGCCCGGCCACGGCCACCGCGTTTTTCTCTCCTGCCACCTGGACTGACGCCGCCCCGCACAGCAGCGTGTCAGGACCGTAAAGCATGAATCCCACCAACCCAAAGCAAACTGCGACCGCGATGGGGCTGCCGCCTAACTCTATCACTGCGACATAGCCACCGATCACACCCACAGCCATGCAGGCACACACAGCGGCCCAGTTTCCTTTGAACCAGCGGTCCAGCGCCCACCCGGCGAGGATCACGCCGCCCAGGCCCGCGAAATCAAAAATCTGCGAGTAATAGCTGGCGCGAGCGACATCGAGCCCTTGAATATTCAGGAAGGCGGGCAGCCACGAGTCGAGGGCATAGCGCAGGAACTTGATGCAGAAGTAACTTGCACCCATCGCAAGGATAATCGGATTGGCCGCCAATTGCGCATATTGTCTGAGCGTCACACGGTCAGCCTGCGACGCCTCAACCGCCCGCGTCCCGGAAGTTTGCTCGTCGATAATCGGCTCCAATCCCACATCCTGTGGGCGATTCCGCTGCCAGAAAAAAACCACCCACCAGACCCCGAAGCTCAGAACTGTGCAGCCCCAAAAGGACCATCGCCAGCCCCAGGCACCCAACAAAAAACCGCCCACGGACTTCACCAGCATGTTCCCGAACAGATAGTTCGTGGACCAAAAACCCATGACGGTGCCGCGCTCGGCCGGCCGCAGCCAGTGCGACACCGCGCCCACGCTCCCAGGCCAGCCGCTGGCCTGCAGCAAACCGTTGAAGAACATGAACACGAGAAATGTCGCAAACGAATTGGCGAACCCGAAGATTACATTGCATCCGATCGAGCAGCCCAGGCCGCCCAGAAGCAAAACGCGCGGCCCCCATCGGCGGCCGATGAAACTGTTGATAAACATGCCGAGCATGTAGGCCACCAGGAACGCCGTCCAAATGTGCGCCGTGTCGCCCAGCTCCCAATTCAGCTCCTTGGCGATGGTGGTCTTGCAGATCGTGAATGTTTTCCGCGTCAGGTAGTAGCCGCCATAGGCCAAATAGCTCGCCACGAGGATGCGCCAGCGCCAGGTCACTTGCGCCGGGGACAGAGTCTTGAGGTTGCTCGCGGGCATTGCTTAACCGTCGGCGTTCAGCAGAAAACCACAGATGGACTCAGACAAACACAGATACGGAAAAAAGAAAGCAGGCGGAGCAAAGGCGTCTCTACAGAAGTTAACGAAGTTACTGGAGGACCTGCAAGAGCACATGCCAGAAACGCATCCGTTCAGGGCCAACGCTCCTCCTTCGTTCCATTTGTTGCCTTCTGTAAAAGTTCTTCCCTTCTTAGGTCTTTCCGTTTCTTATCCGCGTCCATCGGTGTGCCTCTGTGGTTAATGCTGTTTTGTGCTCCATGGATACGCGCTAGGCGCGGCATCTTGGGGAACTCGATGTCAGCCGCCGCGCAAGCTTCGGATGCGTTCGATCCAATAATCCGGCGCCTCTCGGGATTGGCGTGGATTGACCGGCAGTAAAACCCATCAGCCACGCCTGCAACCGTATTGCTTACAGCTTCCTCCGACAACCTGTTTCTGCATGGGGAGCTAATCTGCATTTCAAAGGCACCCTCCTAGCCACTTGGGAAAGCCCGCTCCGATAACCACATGGGTCTTGTCGCGTACTTAGGCGACATGCCATTTTCGTCGGATCTGCTAGTCTCAACTTCGGGGTCAGAGCCAAACTGGCGCCTAATCTAAAAGGCATGTCACAAACGACTTGAGACAGAATGTATCCCTTCCGGGAAAAACTGAAATGCTCCGGATGAAGCTGCCAAATTGCCGGAAAGTTTTCTGCCCGGCTGCTATTCTTGCTTCGTGTCTGATTTGGTTTGGGCTGGGCAAGGTGGCGCACGCCGCTCCGATCACGATTGACAACTTTAGTTTTGAGCTCCCCGTACTAGGTGACGGGGATACTACCCACACTGTGCCGGGGTGGACATTGGTACCCACGGGCAACCCCATTTACGACTCGACGTTGACCGATTACGAGGTGATTAACCCGACGGCATCTCAGTTCACCGGCGCGGCCATGTCCGGGTCGCTCCCCGCCCCAGCCGCCGGGGCCCAGGCACTGACTTTTCGTAATACTCCAAGCACTTCGATCACGAACACCGGAACGCTCGGCAACCTGGAGGGAAACCGGCGGTACACCCTCACGGTGGCGGTAGGGGCGGACAAGCATTTCACTTTTGGCAATTACAGAATTGACTTGCTCGCGGGAGGAGTGCTGCTGGCTCCGACCGTCACCGACCATCAAACGCCCGCGGCGAACAGTTTTGTCGATTCCGTTAACCAATATGTGATTGCCCCCAACCACCCGTTGGTCGGTTCGCCGCTGATCATTCGTTTGACCGGCACCAGCGGGAGCGATGCTACCATTCCAGCGGCTATATATATGGACAATGTCCGGCTGGACGCGACGCCGATTACGGTGCCCCCATTTGTTCTCGCGATCACTTGCCCAACGAACGTGACCATGCAATGCGCCTCGGCCCTGCCGGCGGCGGCGAACGATTCGACGAGTTTCATCGCCCAGGGGGGCACGATCTCTGACGACTGCCCCGTCTCAGTGCTGCAGTTCAATTCAGCCGACGCCACGAACAACCAGACTTGCCCCAACCGCTTCACCATCACCCGGACCTATACCGTGAGGGATCTGTGCGGCAATATCCAGTCGTGCAACCAGACCATCACGGTCAATGATACGACCGCGCCCGCAATCAACTGCCCGACGAACGTCACTGTCCAGTGTGGCTCCGCTGTACCCGCACCAGCGACCGATTCCGCGGGTTTTATCGCCCAGGGAGGGACCATCTCGGAAAACTGCGGCGGAGGAGTGACAGTCAGTTCCACCGATGCGACGATCAACCAGACCTGTCCCAACCGCTTCACCATCACGCGCAGTTATACGGTGGCAGACACTTGCGGCAATGCTGAGATGTGCGATCAGACCATCACGATCAACGACACGACGGCTCCCGCGATTAGCTGTCCGACGAATGTTACGGTGCAATGCGCCTCGGCGGTGCCAACCCCGGCCACCGACTCCGCGGGCTTTATCGCCCAGGGCGGGACCATCTCGGAAAACTGCGGCGGCGGAGTGACAATCAGTTCCACCGACGCGACCAACAACCAGATCTGCCCCAGCCGCTTTACCATCACTCGCACCTACACCGTGACCGACCAGTGCAGCAACTCTCAAATGTGCGACCAGACGATCACAGTCAACGATACGACGACGCCCACAATTACCTGCCCGACAAACGTGACCGTGCAGTGTGCCTCGGTCGTGCCGTCGCCGGCCACCGACTCGGCCGGCTTTATTGCCCAGGGCGGCGCCATCTCGGAAAATTGCGGCGACCCAGTGACGGTCGCTTCCAGCGACGCGACGAACAATCAGACCTGCCCCAGCAGATTCATCATTACTCGGACGTATCTGGTATCGGATTTGTGCAGCAATAGTCAAAGTTGCAACCAGATCATCACGGTCAACGACACGACCCCGCCAACCATCACCTGTCCGCCGAACGTGGCAGTCCGCGCTGGTTCCTCCGCCCCTGCCCCCGCCACCAATTCGGACAGCTTCATTGCTCAGGGCGGGACCATCTCGGAAAACTGTGGCGGCAGTGTCACGGTCACTTCCACAGATTCGCCCGGTAGTCAGTCCACGACTCGCAGATACCGAGTAACAGATATGTGCGGCAACTTTTCTACTTGCGACCAGCTCATCTTCTTTCAGTCACCGACGGTTTCGCAAGACTTTAACAGTGGACCTGCCGCTGAAGCCGGCTGGTTCCATTATAGCCCGGCAACCGAAGGTGGTCAGTCGCCAACCTGGACTTTTCCAGATGATGGTTCCGGCGGTTTCGCCTATCGCATGATGGGACCGCCGATGAATTGCAACGGCCTCTTCAACCGCGGCGGCAGCTACCGAACCGAGCAGTACACCGACTTTTTTCAGGCTGTTGACATTCTGCACTATGCGAGCAATTCGGTCGATTCGCTCGCTATTATCGGAGCTAGAATCACCACTCCCGGCGCACTTCAGACGGGGGGTTATTACGTAGCTTACAGCCTGGGCGGCCCGCGTGCGCGGCAGCAAGTAATGCTGCCGCTCGAGTTTAGCGGCGAGATCAACGTCAGTGAGCCAGACATATATACCGGTGGCGCCGCGTTCATATCGCAGTTCAGCCCTTCAAAACAATTTCGCATGAGCTTCCTTGCAGCCAACGATGTTTTCACAGCCGAGCTGTATGATCGAACAGATTTGTTGGAGCCGATTGCTCGAATCAGATTTCGGAACGGCCCTACCGCAACTGCTGCCCACCCAAGTGGCGAGAACTTGCTCGGCTGGTTCAATTTGGATTTTAATTCACTCTGCGATTTTACCTTCGACAATTATTATGCCGGCGCCGATCCCGCCACGCCAATCGGTTTCCCCGGCACCCCACAGGTAGTGAATGTGACGCCGCGCCCGCAGACCTTGTTTTATTCGCCGCCTCAAAACGGCAGCAACATCACCTTCATGGCAACGACTTTAAATCTCAATGCAGTAAACACCAATGCGCTGAAATTGTTTCTGAATGGCGACGACGTCAGCGACCAACTGGTTATTTCCGATACATCCAATCCGTTTTCCTCTTCTTTCTTCGTTCGCTATACCGGGGTTCTGGCAACCAACCAGATTTATCAAGGACAAATCATTGCGTTGGATGGTTCCGGGCTCGGAACAACGAACAACTGGGTTTTCGATACGTTTACTGCCAGTGGCGTCGTTTTGATCGAAGCGGAGGACTACAACTACGACAGCGGGAACTTTCAGGACAACCCACCTGTATCAGGGCTCGACGACACTACAACGGCTGATACTCAGACTAGCCCTGGCAATCAGGTCAATGGGAACGGCATTGGTTATTACGATTTGGCTGGAACGCCTGACGTGGACTTCCATGCTGTCTTTCCGCGCCTTTTTCGCACACAACAGTATCGCAGCAGTGACTTGGTTAGCACAGCGCAAGGCTTAAACTTTACTGGAGATACACCGCGCCCTGACCATGTAGCGGTGAATGTTCCGGACTACTACGTGAGCTTCATGAACCCGGGCGATTGGATGAACTACACCCGCACCTTCCCATCCGGTAACTATAACGTGTATCTGCGCGCAGCCAGTCAGGGCCGGCAGGACGTGCGTTTTGATAGCGTGACCAGCGGCAGCACGACTTCCAACCAAACCACCAGTATCCGCGGGCAATTCCTCGTGCCGAATACCGGCAGTTCATCCCGCTATCGTTACGTGCCACTCTCAGATGCCGCGGGCAACATTCAGACATTGGGCATATCCGGTCCGGCCACTTTCCGGCTGAACGCGAATCAAGTCCGATCGGGCCGCGTTGCGGGTGCCAGACTTACTGATTTAGAACTGAACTATCTGCTGTTTGTCCCCACGACTGCCTCGCCTTCTTCTGGAGCATGGATTGCCTCGGCTTCGCCCTCAGCGGGTTCCGACAATTTCGCTCCGGACTCAGCGGTGAATATTGCAATTCGTACTGGCTACACCGGCCTTGATTGTCCCAATAGCATTCAACTGCGATTCGACGGCAGCAACGTCACCGGTTCGGCGACGATTGCCTGTACTTCCAGTGAAGGAGCAGGCGCAACGGTAAGTTACCGCCCGCCCGGGTTGCTGCTGCCCAATTCCGTGCACACGCTTAGCGTTGTGTTTGCTGATGGCTCGGGGGCCCAATCGAATTACTGGACGTTTACTGTTGATCCATCAATTCCGCTCCTCGATGCCGGCGACGCTCTTGCATCTGTGTCGGATTCGTCGTTCACCGTCCAGGTTCAGAAGGGACCTAATGACGACAGTGCCGGCTGTCCGGGAGTTGGCAGCTTCCCGAATACGATCGCGCGCGCCGAGCGGCAGTTGGCCGGCGAACTGATCGACCCCTCGACCGGGCAACCCTGGCCTAATGAAGCAGCCGGCACCAATAGCGGCTTCTATACCGAGCCCAATGCCGTGAATTATGAGTCCTGCGGGAACTCTGTGGGGTTTATCCCGGGTGATACCACTTATCCAGGCATTGTTTGTGATCCCAATCAAAGCCCGCCAACTCACTTCGCTATTGCCGCAACCATTAAACTTCAATTGGCACAGGGTGTTTTTCGTATGGGCGTCAACAGCGATGATCAATTCAAGGTGACAGCCGGTGGCCCGGACGGCACGAATGTATATTTAGGCAGTTCGGAAACCTTTCCAGGGACCAGGGACGACGGACAGTTTGATTTTGCAGTGGCCACCAACGGGGTGTATGAGTTTCGCCTCGTCCAGGAACAGGGCTCAGGCGGCGCAAATTGTGAATGGTATTGGGTCAACCGGACCACCGGTGTCAGAGAATTGGTCAAGCCGCTGACGGTGGAGCTTGAATCATCGGCCACGATTGACGGACCGTACTCATTCGAGCCGACGGCTCTTATTGATCCGAGCGCCAAGACGATCACTGTGCCCAAGTCCGGCAATGCTCGCTTTTATCGATTGCGCTCCACCACCGCTTTAAGGCTCAACCTCTCCCGATTCTCCGGGGACAATGTCGTGCTGAATTATTCTCAGTAACGACTCAGCTCAGGCCATCATGCGCCGCGCAAACTCCGGATGCTTTCGATGAGATAATCCAACGCCTCCCGGGATTGGCGCGGGTTGACGGGCAGCGTGACCAATCGCTCGGCAACCGCCTCCACTACGGGAAACTGTCCTTTCCGGAATCCGCGCTTCTGAAAGGCAGTGGCGTAATGCAACGGCGTGTAGTGAGTGCCAACTTTGATCCCTTTCTCGTGCAACATCGCGTAAATGAAATCGTCTTTGGCCCGGCCGAACTTCTCCGGATCGATCTGAATGGGAAACAAGTGGAACACGTGCTTGTTGCCCGGACTGACACTTGGCAAAGTGATGCCAGGCACGTCGCTCAACCCCTTCGTGAGATAGGCGGCGTTGTCGATGCGCCGTTGGTTGAGCGCGTCCAGTTTCTTCAATTGCACGACTCCAACGGCTCCCTGCATATCGGTCAGGCGGAAGTTGTAGCCGCAATCGTCGAAATCCTGCCACCAGAACCGTTTACCCATCGGGAATCGCACCTCATCCAACGAACAGTATTTCGTGCTCCGGCCGTACACGCGTGTGCAATGCGAGCGGTAGAGGGCCACGCGCTCGAAGATGGCGGGATCATTCGTGACAATCATGCCACCTTCGCCCAGCGTCGAAATGTTTTTCTGTTCATGAAAGCTGAAACAGCCGGTCGTGCCCAGGCTGCCCGCCTTGCGGCCTTTATATTCCGCGCCCACCGCATGGCAGGCATCCTCGACCACAGCAACACCGTGCCGCCGCGCAATCGCCAGGATATTGTCCATGTCACAGCATTGGCCGTACAAATGCACGGGAAGGATGGCCTTGGTCTTGGGAGTGATTTTGGCCTCCAGTTCTGCTGGATTAAGATTGTAAGTCGCCGGGTCGATATCCACGAAATCCACTTCTGCACCGAGCGTCACGCCGGCCGCGGCGGTGGCAATCCACGTCATTGGCGTCGTCAAAATGCGGTCACCTGCTTTGACGTCCAGGGCCACTAGCGAAAGAAACAGCGCCGCCGTTCCATTGCTCACTGCGCGTGCGTGGGCCGTGCCGCAGTAGGCCGCGAAGTCTTTCTCGAACTGGATGCACGCCTCGCCGCTGGTCGGCGCCCCCTGGCGCAAAACTTCCAAAATCGCGCGCTCTTCCTCCGCACCATACTCGCTGCCGTACTTGACTTGCAGGTCAAACTTGATTTTGGGAGTGCTCATCTGGGCGGTTGGTCGCCGCTATTAGCTAGGGGCTGTTGTCCGAAAGTCAAACCTGATTTTGGATAATCAACGATAGTCCTTCGTCGAGGGTGCGCATGGGTGTTTGAAGCGCGTCGCGAGTCCTGTGGTTATCGAGAGAGACGTCCCTGGGCCGCGTGGCGCGGCCGGGCGCGGCAGCCGCGCCCTGGGCGACGACCAGTTCCTGCGAAAACCCAAACCGGTTGGCAATCGCCCGTCCCAGTTCCAGTCGGTTCACGCGGCTGAGGCCGGCCAGATGGAATACTCCTTGGTGGTCGTTCGCGGCCAGTTCCAGCAGCGCCCGGCCGACGGTGAGCACATCTATGGGCGTACGGATCTCCCGTTCTGACATACCAATGGTGCGCCCTTCTCGGAAAGCGCCAAGCATGCGGACCAGAAACGAATTGCCTGAGCCCAGCACCGGCAAGCCGACGACGAGCGACAGTCGGGCGATAACGCCCTGCGCCCCCAGCCGATTGACGATGTCCTCGGCTTGCACCTTTGTTTCAGCATATAGGTTCACCGGGCCGGGCGGATCGTTTTCCTTGTACGGCGCATTTTCGCCGTCGAAAATGGTGTCCGTGGAACAAAAAATCAGGCGCGTGCCCGTCTTTGCGCACAACTCAGCCAGATTGCGCGTCAGTTCAACATTCACCGCGTGGGCGAGTTCGGGGTGAGTCTGGCAAAAGTCAATATCAGCCAGCGCCGCGCTGTGGATAACCACATCCGGCCGCACCTCGCGGAACAACTGGGCCAACTGGTCCGTCGCCAACGGAGCGCAGATGTGCCAGCGGTGATTCGCCCGATCGCCTTGCTGCGCCGTCCGAGCAGGCTGCGCGGGCTCGGAGCTGCGCGAGACCGCGTGCACCTCCCAGTCATCGCCGGCTTGAGCCAAGACGCTGCCGGCCACGAACCCGTGCGCTCCCGTCACCATCAACTTTCTTTTCGCGCTCATCTTTACCTGCGCCACGGTCTCGCGGTTGGGCTACACAGGCAGTTTAGCATCCGCAAATGTAGCGACGCAGAGCCCCGGCGTTCAAGCGCGCCATTGGACCAAACGCCGTCTGGCTCGTGTCCGCTTGCGGTGTTCAACGGGTCTTGGCAATTTCCGCCCATGAGAAAGCCGCAGTCCCTCAAGGTGGCGGAGCAAGCCTGCCTCGGATTGCTGGTCGCTCTCGCTTCCCTGGTGCTTGTCGCGGCCGAGCCGCCACCGCAACACCAAGGGCGCGTCGCTGCGAGCGAAAGGGGCGATGATTTGATACTGCGCTGGGAGGGGGACGAAAAGATCCAGGTAACAGTGTCAAAAAGCCGCGGACTGTTCAACGCGCCGCTCCGCTTGATCGTCAACGAGCAGGCGATCGATCTGGGCGGCTTCTACGTGCACCTCAATCATCGGACGAACAATTTCAGCGTGGAAAGCACGGAGGCAACGCTCAACGGGACGCGCCTCGAGGTGACCCAAAAACTGAGGCATCCTGAATTGGCTTCGCCAACCAGGATTCATTTCAGTCTGTGGATGGAACCACAAGACCGCGGGCTGCGCGTGCAGGTGTCCGTTGAAGGCAAAGATCAGCACCTGGACCGGCTCGGCCTGGAAGATCACACCGGCACGGGTTTGGCGGCCGAGCGGATGTTCTTTGGCCGAATGTATGTCCTGGACAAGCCGAAAGCCTTCGAGGTGCCTCACAATTATAACACCTGCCGATTTTGGTGCTGGACGATGAGCAACGGCCTGACGGAATTGCAGGCTACCAGCGGACCAGCCAAAGGGTTTCGCTTCGACCCGGCCCTTGGTCGGTATGACCTGTCCTGCTATTGTGAGTCTCCCATCACATATCTGTTCTTCGTTACGGCGAAGGGAGCGAACGAAGCAATCGCTGAATATCGCAGCACGATCCATGTGCCGGCGCCGAGTACTCTCGGGCAGTTACCCGGCCGAGTCGGAGTCATGACGGCCTATCCCATCGGCGAACGCTACGAGAATTTCCTCGAGGAATGGGTTGGCCGCGGCGCGCGGGATTTCGTGTGGCTGTCATACCGGCCAACTCCCGGCGACCGGCAGAGAGTCGCGCCCTACGGCGCGCTTTACGCCACCTATGACCTATATCTGGATTCGTTCTGCGAGGGACCACGCAAAGCCAAGGATTGGTCGCCCGACAAAGTGCAGTATCGTGACAACGGCAAGATGGTGCGCGGGTATCACGGTTCGTCCTGGCTGCTGCCGGAGTTGTATATCAATGAAGCCACGCAGCGCGTTATGGGCGTGTTCGGCTACGAGTTCAACGATGACGAAGGCAAGCCGGGTTACAAGGCTAGCGCGGCCACGAAATATTCGAACCTGGCAATCACGCGAGCTGAGGTCGGCCCGAACGCTCTTTATCTCGATGTCCATGCTTCCAAAGCGCCTCACCACTATTTCGACTCCAAGGGCCGGCACCACGGAGCCTGGGAACAGATGCGCGGCGAAAAAGCCTTGTTCGATTTCGCGCGAAAATACCTCGGCCACGTGCCGATCTGGTCGGAGGGTGGTGGCGAGGACTACGTTGGCCTGATGGATGGCGGCTGGTTCATGGATTATCGGCCGCCGGCAGAATTGGGCATCCATGCTGCCAAATGGCAGTACTTCCCGTTCATTGACCTGGTCCACCGGGAGCGACTGCTCAACATGAGCATTTACTATCCGCCCGATCACTACGATACGAACATGGTGAACCTCGCGCTGCTGTTTGGACGCCCGCAGGCCGTATCACTTTATTACGGCACCCGCCAGGATGACGTGGGCGGCCGGCTGCAGGTCTATTACATGACCAAGGCGTTTCATCGGATGCTCGGTCTTAGCCGCATGGAGCAAATTGATTTTCAGCATGACGACATCAACCGCTGCATTGCTTCGTATTCCAATGGCGCACGCGCCTGGATCAATCGAGGCGCTGAGGAGTGGGCCGTGGAGGAATACCACCTGCCACCAATGGGATACCTGGTGCGTGGTCCGGGCGGGTTTATCGAATACCGTGCGATTCGCAACGGCGCGATTGCCGACCGTGTCCATTGCGATGAATACGATTATTTCTCGTGTCCGAAATCAATGGACTTTGGACCGATCATCACGGATGGCGCGGTCGCCGTGATGCATGAAGGAACCGACAGGTTGATCGTTTACGAGATTCTGAAACCGGGCGGCATCGTGTTGAAGCTGGGTGAATTGCCGGGCACCGAAAAAACGCAACGCGCCGTGCAGGCGTGGGCAGTGCTGACCGGCGGCCGACGACTGGAATTGACGTTTCCAGATTTGCGCCAGCCTACGGATCCGGCGGACCGCAGCAGGCCCGGAAACCAGGTCCAGCTTCGTCCCGTCGAGATGCGTGAGGCGCTCAGGTATGAAATCCAGTTTGCTCCGAGCAAATAGGGGCAGGTGGAAAGTGCCACAAGAAGCTTCTCCCCCCGCAAGGCGCTCCTGACCCAGCTGGAGCCTGTCCAGGTTGGAGCACGGGTCAAAAGCTGAAGTGCGCCAGTTCCCTCGGGCCCCTTGTCAGTTCGCCGGCGGGCGCAAGTGGCCGTCAAGGCATGGCCAGGCGATAAAAGCGGCAGGGGTATTTGGCCGCGTCCTGGTCAATGAAGATCATCAAGTTGTGGGTACCGCTGTTGGTGGAGCACAGGGTGGTCCAAACCGGGTTGCTCAAGTTGGTGGTGGCCTGGAGCCTGCAGTCCTGGCCGGGAGTGGTATCGAAGCCGATGCTTATCCCACCGTTCGGCATCCGAGCGATGCCCGGTCCGCTCAGCGTGACATCCAGCGTGGCGGTGTTGCTGACGATGTTGAAGCTCGCGCCGTCTTGGGCCACAATCGTGAACGGATAGGACCCTGGCGCTGTTGAGGCGGATGTGGCGATGACCATTTGAGCGGTCGCCGACAGGACTGTGCTGCCCGTGAATTGGACCGGGGTCGGCGAGAAAGTGGCCGTGGCGCCTGAGGGGAGGCCATTGGCGCTCAAATAAACGTCGATATTGCCGTTGCCAGTCCGGGTAACCGTTACTACGTAGGTGGCATTGCTACCTGCTCCGACAGGGTCCGGCGCTTGCGTGCCTGCGCTGACCGAAGTCAGAATAGGGGCAGCCACGACATTTGCGTTGAGCGCAACCAAAACACCTAGAATGCAGATAGAAGCCAACTTTTGTTTCGCTTGAAGTCCTTGAAGCGATTTCATATTTCCCTCTTTGCGAGCAACGTACCCTCGCCAGCAAAGTTCACAATTGGGACACGTCCCGGATTTATCACCGGTGAAACGCCTGGAGATGCCCCGGACAGTCCCCAGTAAGTTGGACTGAGCTCGCTGGCCGCAGTTCCTCCACTCAACCCAGGTAACGATTCGCCGGCTGGCAGGTTGTTGAACTCAGTTTTCCCCTGGCAGCGGTCTGAGATTCCGCGGGAGCGATTCCTTAAGGACGGCGATGTCCTTTTCATCCAGGTGACCCTGCATGGCGCTGAGCACCTGCTCTGCGGGGTCGGTCTCTGCTTGGTCGTCAGCGCCCGTGAATCGTCGTCTGAAAATTTTTGTGAACTCGACCTGGAGCGCTTCCGCCTTTTTGTCGGTGACTGGCACTTTCGCCTGAATTCGCCTGACCAGCCTCGCTGCGACGATCCCGGCCTCCTCCTCGCTCAAGCGGTCCACGTCACGGCCACGGAACCAATTCTGGCCGGATAGAAAACCTTTCAACGCGTCGGCCCTTGTCGTGCCGCTCATTTCGCGGGCTTTGAAATCTTCCAGCCTGGTGACGGTCTTGAGCACGGCCGCTCGGGCCTTTCGTTTCACTTCCGCTTTCCAGACGATTGCCAGCATCGTGCCGCTGCGGTGCAGCCAGGCTTCGGCGACCGCCGGCTGTTGCTCCAACGCAAGAAGGATAGGCTTGGAACGGCTGCCGCATCCGATTTTTGGCGCAGTCGGGCACACCAGGGGTACTTCGTACAGGCTGATTCGCTCGGCCGAAAGGCTTCTTGTCGAGTGTGTGGCGTCCTCGGAATGCGCCAACGACACGCACATCAGTATGCCGAACAGAAGTGATTTCGAAATCATGCTCAGCGTCTGTTATTAGCGGTTTTAGGATGTGCGATAGACCGAGTTCGGTCCCCGTCGCAAGCCCTTCAACTTAAAGGATACGTAAGACCGTCAAGCCCGTCCATTAGCATGCTGCGAGGGGTTACTGCTGCTTCCGGGCAGTGTCCGTCTCGACTTTTGCCGCTTCCTCTTCGACACGCTTTCCTTCGATGAAGTAATAGATGAGGTAAGCGAGGCCGACGCCTGTGGGAATGAAGCCCAGCATCCAAACTTTCTCTGCCTCGGACCGAGTGATGCCGGACAACGCCACCAGGACGCCCAGGCCGACGAACAACCAGACCAAGCCTCGCAACAAGTAGCGGGGACGGCCCTTGGGTAAGGCACCGACCAACTCGACCGGTATTGGCGGCAATTCGACCCCCTTTTCTATGGCCGCGAGCCGCTCTTTATGGTGGAGTTCGTAGATTTTCCGCCGCTTGGAAAAGTCGGCGATTATGGCGACAATGGGGATCGCAAGGCTCATGACGATGGCGACGCCGGGGATCAGGAAAAAGAGGTCGCCCACTGCGAACAATGGAGTCAGGGTTTGCATAGTTTTTCTCGGTCTGATCGTTCTGCCAACGGTTTCTTCAATTGCGCCCGCGCTTGTGCAGGCTTTCAATCTCTTGCGACTTCCGGCGGCGTCGGATTGTTTCAAGAATTTCAGCCGGCCGACACGCGCGAAATTCTTTTGAAACCGAGATGGGCTGCGAACAGTATAAAGAACGCAAGCGGCGGCGCGCCGCGTGTCAGCCTCCGTGTGGACTGTGCAGTGAGCAGGACTGGAACTGATGGAAGACGACATCCGCCAGCGTTTAGACGCCCGGCAGTACCGCGAGGCTTTCGAGCTGCTGGTGGACCGTTTCCAAAACAAGGTTTTCCGACTGGCGATCAGCATGGTGCGCGACGAGGCTTTAGCCCAGGACCTAGCCCAGGACATTCTGATGAAGATTTGGAAGGCCCTGCCGAGCTACCATGGCGGGGCTTCGATCTCCACGTGGATTTACACCATCAGCCGCAACACCTGCCTGACGGAGCTGAAGCGCCGCGCCGCGCGGCGCACGATTTCGCTCTCGGAACCGGAGGTAGAAGCATCTGTCGACTCCATTACCGCCTTGCAGACGAGTGACCGTGAGTCCGGGGCCGAGATGGATGTCGAAACAATGCTAAATCGGCTGCCGGAAAAGTACCGGCGAGTCATAACCCTGTTTTACCTGGAGCAGAAATCCTACGAAGAAGTGGGCGCCCTGCTGGGCATCCCACTGGGCACGGTGAAGACGTTCCTTTACCGGGCAAAGAAAGAACTGCTGAAAATGAGTCGGAGGAATGAATATGTTTATGTTTGATCAAAACCAGATTCGGCCGCCGGAGGCGTGTGCCGAATACGAAGACCGAATCCTCGACTTGCAACACGGGCTCCTGCCTGGACGTGCCCGGCGCGGAGTGGAGGCGCACCTGGCGGCCTGCCCGGCGTGCCGGCAATTCGCTCAAGATCTGGAGTCGCTTGATGTGGCGCTCGCAAGACGATTTCGGCTCAAGGAGTTGCCCGAGTCGATTAAAGCAGTACTCTTGTCCAGAATCGACGCCGCGACTTCCGGCTTAACACCCGAATTGCTTGCCCAACGCAGAGAGTCGATTGAAGTGGAGTTTCGACGAGAATCGGCCGGTTTGCTGAAACGCGTTGCGCGGGAGCATTGGAGCAGCTTGTTGGATGGACTTGGCGTGGTAGCGCTGACGCTGGTGACGGCTTTTATCATGAAACAGGTTCTGTTTCGGGACCTTGGTATCGACGCTCTGGTGGCCAAGGCGGTCGCAGACCAGGCAACAACTTATCTGCTCTGGGCGACGGCTGCTGCATCAGTGGGAGTAGCGTTTTGGTTCGGTTTGCGCGGTAACGCGCGCCGCTTCTTCCCCTGGGCTTGAACCGTCGTTGGGCACGCCGAGTTCCGTGTATTGCGACTAATCCTGCACGCTATAACGCTGACGAAGCCTGATGGTTGACATGGCGGCTTTGTCGTGGCAGCTATCGGGTATTCATGCGTGAGACCCTACTGACATTCCCTTCTCCCCGCCCCAAGAGGCCATTCGAGCGAGGAAGAAGGGAAATTCCTGGGGACTAAACGATATGCCAACACCAACGCCGCAACCCAGTCTCTACGAGCGCCTCGGTGGAATTTACAGCATCGCCGTGGTGGTCGATAACTTCATTGACCGCGTCATGGCTGACGCCAGGCTCAACGCGAATCCGGCGGTCCATGAGGCCCACCACAAAGTGCCGCCAGCCGGCTTCAAATATCTTGTGACCGAAATGGTTGGATGGGCAGCCGGCGGACCTCAGAAATACAGCGGCCGCTCGATGCGTGAATCTCATAAGCACTTGAACATCACTCCGAAAGAATGGGACGCGTTCATGGACGATTTTCAGCAGACGCTCGACAAATTCAAAGTTCCAGCCGTGGAACAGGCAGAGTTGAAGGCTATCGTCAACAGCACTTACGGCGACATTGTAATCGGCGGACCCAAAACAGGCGGTTGAGAAAGGAGGTCAGGCCATGAGCATCATCGGAAAGGTCGATAGCCTTTGGCGCTATGCCGTCAAGAGCATGCACGGCGAGGAGTTGAACGAGGCTTTTGTTGGGTACTCCGGAGTTTATGGCGACCGCCTCTTCGCTTTCAGGAGCTCGTCCAGTCCCAAGGGATTCCCCTACTTGACGGCGCGTGAGCAGCGAAATCTGCTGCGATACCGCCCACGCTTCCGATTTCCCGAAAAAGCAGCGCACCCCGTCAATTTGGCCGAAGCCGAGGGCATCGGGCCCGGTTTAAATCCGGTATCCGCAAGCGCCGCGGAGCTGATGGTGGATGTGGATGCGCCGACCGGAGAGAGGTTGGCGATTGACGACCCGGCGCTGCTCGGCCGGATCGGCGAAGGAATCTCTGGCGCTCCCGCGCTTTCTCTGGTCCGCTCGGAGCGAGCGATGACCGACTGCCGTCCGATCTCGTTGCTTTCGGTGCAATCCATCCGCCAACTCGGCGATGAGATGGGAACGAAGGTCGATCCGCGCCGTTTCCGGGCGAATATCTACCTGGACCTCGAAGCGGAAAGCGGCTTTGCGGAAGACGAATTTGTCGGCAGGTCCATGCGCCTTGGCTCGAAGGTTGTGCTGTCGATTCTTGAGCGCGATCCCCGTTGCGCGATGATCACGTTGGATCCCGACACTGGAGAATCGAATCCAAAGTATTTAAGGCAAGTCGCCGGTGCGCACAAAGGGATGGCCGGAGTCTATGGCGCCGTCCTCGTAGAGGGAACAGTGCGGAAAGGTGATGCAGTTGAGCTGTTGGACTAATCCAGGGTCGGGCCACTGAGAAAGAACGGTTACGTAGCCGGCGGTCGCGAAGTTTGTAACCACTGTTTTTATCCGCGAGGTTCACGGTCCATCGCTTCGAAATCCGGCACGACTGCAATTGATCGGGCCTTGAAGAGCGTTTCCGATTCTGTCAAACCAGTGGTAGTTGCTATGAAGCCTGCCACCGTGTTCCTGTCATACCTCGCCCTGTTGACTTCCCTCGCGGCGCTTGCCCAAGCTCAGATCTCCCTTGAGCAGGATTCGCGCAAGGCCGAGCCGGGCCTGACCTACGGCTCGCCAGCCGATTGGCCGCTGCCCAAGACGATCCTGTTTTCCGCTGGCCCCGACGAAATCGCAGCCGATGCCGCGGAGTGGCATCGCCGGGGTGTCAGCGGCTTTTTTCTGGACTTTGTCGTCCGCGATTGGTCCAGCGACATCTGGGCGACGGACGGCGAGCCGTGGACGATTGGGGCATCGGACAAAACGTTTCAGAAGACAAAGTTGGCGACAGCGGCAGCGCGCAAGGTTGGCTCGGAGGTGTTTCTGAAGTGCGCTTTTGATCATATGTTCGAGTGGTTCAATGACACCGCGTGGCAGAAGATCGAGCACAACTTCCGTCAGATGGCAATTTTTGCCCGGGACACCGGCTGCAACGGCATCGCACTTGACATCGAATATATCGGACAGCAATACGATTACGACTGGAGCGGATATGATTACCGGGGCTACACACGCGCGGACGTTTGCAAAAAGGTGCGCGAGCGGATGACGCGCGTCGCGCGCGTGCTCTACGATGAGTTTCCCGAGATGGTATTCGCGACCTTCCCCGACTACGGCCTGAACCTGGGCACGGCGATCCATGTCGCCTGGATTGAAGAGGCTGCGCGCCGAAAGGCGCCAGGGGGCCTTCACTACTTCACGGAATACACATACCGCAATCCGAACATTCGCTACATGCTGGGCCACGCGGCGTTATACAATGAAATGTTCCACCGCTTGCTTAGCCCGCGCGCCCGGGCTTACTGGCGCCAGCGTTGCAGCATTGCCGAGGGCGTTTGGCCTTTCGGTTTCGACTACCAGACGACCTATGACCCAGGCCTGACGCTCGAGGAGTTTCGCCAGGGCCTCGCCGGCTCGCTTATGGCGTCGCGCCGATATAACTGGCTTTACAGTCACAACTCCCGCGAGCAAATGCTCGGACGCAAATTGGACGTGTACACTAACGGGTTCGACATTCATCCGTATTTGGATGTCATGGCCAAACGCCAGATTGTCATCGATCCTAAGTACATCACCCTGGCCGGGGAAATCCGTGCTCTGCGGCCGCGCGATTTCTCTGCCGAATTGGGCGTGGCACCGTGGATGAGCCTGGCCGGCCCAGCCGACACGCCAACTCTCAGGTCCGTGCCCGCCTCTTTGCGAAACCCGCGGGAGAATGAAGACTCCTGGAAAATCGCGTTGGATTATTTCCACGGCCGGACTATAGATTTCAAAAAACATTTTGGGACCGTGACTGATTGGCTGCTGATTGGGCCGTTCGCCAGCGACTCTCAACTGTCAGCTCATCACGTGGCCTTTCCTCCGGAGCTATCGCTGGATTTGCGTGCCGAATGCGACGGCATCAACGGCAAACTCCACTGGCAGGTGTATCATCAAGCCGGGCCGCTCGCATCCGTGGATCTCAAGAAGGTTTTCCAGCCGACCGAGCGCGTCTGTGCTTATGCCTTATGCTTCATCACTTCCCCTGCCGAGCAGGAAGTCCAATTCCGACTCGCGTCGAACGATGCTGGTAAAGCCTGGCTCGGAGGACGCTTGATCTATGATTACCCGCGCGAGGGTTCGACCTTTCTCGACCGCGAAATCATCGAGGTCCGCTTGCCGAAAGGCACAACGCCGATTTTGCTGAAGATCACCAACAACCTCGGCAACTGGGGCTTCGTCTTTCGAGCGACCGACCCACAAGGACGGCCGCTGAGGGACCTGAAGTTTAGCCTCTCGCCACCTTGACCGATTTTGGACAGCCGCAGACGTCAGTCAAAAGACCCGTGACGCGCCCCGCGAGGCCGACTCGAGCAGGCGCGAAAAAGGCCGTAGCCATCGATCACCCGAGTCGCGACAATAAATGATGCGGCCGCATCATTTATTGTCGCTGCAGCCCGAGATTGGTCGCTATGTCTTGAATCCGATCTGCCATGCCCTTACTGCCCGGCCTCGCGTGTCGCGCGGCGGAGCTCGCTGGCGGCCAGAAGATAGAACAGGTTGTGCACCAGCCAGGGCTCGCTCGTGCGGAAGGAGGGCGAGCGGCCGCCGGCGCGGCTGAGATCAAAGCCAGGACGGTCCGCCATGCCGAGTTCGCGCACGAAGCCGTTCGGGACCGTGCCTGGCACCGCGCCGCGCTCGCGGCCTGGAATCTGGTTGTACCGATGATGGTAGCGAGGCGGATTGGTCGTGCCCCTGCCTTCAAAGAGGCACAAATTCAGAGGGTTCTTCCCTAGAACCCAATCCATCTGGTCCACGGCGAACTCCAACGCCGCCGGCTCGCGAGTGAGACGATAAACCAGTGCCGCAGCCCAGGCACGGCCCAGGATCTGAAAGTTATTCCCCAGGTCCGTGGGGAAAAACTGGTTGGTTTCGCCGCTGGGTTGCCGACTCAGGCCGAAGGGATTGTCGGCCTCGCGGACACAGAAGCGAATGTATTCCTTGAGCGCCTCGGAGATCCTGGGACTGAGTGGATCATCCCGATATGCCAGGGCGTATGAGGCCAGCGCGGCTGCAGTTGATTCTCCATAATTGCCAAAAGCCCCCTGGAGTCGTCCCGTCTTCGCCTGCGTCGCCAGCAGTTGCCCAGCAGTGCGTCGAGCATAATCCAGGTAAGCAGGCTGGTCAGTTACCGCATGCAAGTCGAGCGCGCTCAGCAGAAGATACGCACTACCAACATTTGTTCCGCCATTTGTAGTGTGCTGCCAAAGCCGAAGCGCACAGTTCAGATAGCCATTGGTGCGGCCGCGTTGCTCGAGCAAAGCGCTGAGCCGTGCCCAGCCGCCGATGACCAAAGGTGAGTTGCCTTCGCCCGCCTGGATGACAGGGTCATCGGGCGTTCCAACGACATTGTCCGTGTGCACCTCAGGCGCGGACCATTTCGTCCATTGCCGGCCCGGGCCCTGTGAGACGCTGTTCCGCAGACCGCCCGTTTCCGGGATTTGCATTTTGGCGACAAACTGCGCGCCCCACACTGCTTCGTCCAACGCATCCGGCAGGCTATCGCCACTTCGGTCATGGCTTGAGAAGCAGTCAGGCGCAGCTTGCCAGGCATTCAGCAAGGCGAAAACAACTCCGCCGTCTCCGTGTTCGTACATCAGCTTATTGTAATCGCCCGCGCTGTGCCAGCCGCCCGTGACGTCAAGGTGCGTGCCATCCGGGAGTTTCGCGTCATCCAGGTGACAGGCCTTGTGCCAGCCAGGCACGTCAAAACCGCAGCGCTGGACAAAGAAAAAATCCACCGCGCTTTGGGCCGTCTCCTGCAGCGCCACGCCAGGTCCAACCTGGAACGGAGCAGACTCCCCTTCTGCGTGGCCCAATTGAGCCCGTGCGCGAAAGCGGCCTGTTCCCCGCCACGAAGAAAAATCCGCGCGCCAAAAATACCAGCCCCAATCATCCGGCGAACCGTCATAGATACGGCCTGCGCATGGGACTTTCCCCTTCCAAACCGTCTTTCCCTCCTGGCTCGTGAGTCGGAAATCCACGGCAGAGCTGTCCGGCGGGAAAAAGTTCGCCGCGACCACCGCAGTCTTCGGCCCGGCCAAGTCGTAGCCGACTTGATTAACGAAGACGCGCACACGCCGTTGGCGCGGAGCAAGCCGGAGCAGATCACAATCGTCGAACCAAACCTGGCCGCCCCGCGCGGCGGCAACGAGACGCACGGCTGAGGCATTCGTTGGGGCGATAAGGGAAAGCGAGAGACGCTGCCAGTCCTGAGTGTTGTTGGGAGTGCCGGGATCTATCCGCACGACTTTTTGCTGATCGTCGGTCCAGCAGGCCAGGAGCTGGGCAGTCGCTGACCCCTGGCAGCGCGCCCAGGCGAACATTTCATAACGCTCCGTCCATGGCGCCATGCCATAATTAATTGAGGACAGTGCTACCCAGTCGCCCGAGGGCGTCAGCCGGGCGCTGGACTTTCCCTCGCGTTTGACCTCCGAGTCCGGACGAATCTCGCCGGCGCGCCGGCCAGTCAACAACGTGTCATCCTTTTCTTCACTCCAGAAACCGATGCGCCCTCGTTCGTCCGACTCCAGGCCTTTGTTTCCTATGAAGGAATTTGCCGCCGGCGACAAAGCAACGTCATCCAGCTCAGCCCTTCCCTTGGCTCGAAACCAAACCCGTGCACGGACTGTGTTTGTGGCTGGCGCCCAGTGTCCGAGATTCAGCTCCTTCGCAGCGTAATTCCAACCAGCCGCCGCGCTCAGGGTCGGCGCCACCTGCCGCGCGAGCACACGCCCTTTCTCATCCAGAATATCGACACCCAATCCGGCTTCGCCCGAAGAGCAACGAATCCAGCCGTCGAGCCGATAGTCTGCTGACGGTGGAAGCGTGAAGAGGTCGCTTTCGCAAATCAAAGCTTCCTTCTTGGAAACACCTGCCAAAGAGCGGTTCCCGCTATGGGCGGTCCCCTTCAACCATAAAGCTCCGCCTTGCAGTCGCCAACCGATCGGCTGCGAGGCGCCTTTTTCGAAGGAACCGTTGGCCAACAATGTAGCGGCATCTGCGCTCCAACTGCCATGTCCATTTGCGAGTGCGAAGCAAATGGCCAAAGCCCGGAACAACGGCAGATGGACTCCCTGAGGCGCTAAAGGTTCCATTTCTACTTCACAGTCGGTGGCGATGCCTGAGCGTTTGTTGCGGTGAAGTGACGCAAAGAAACCGTGGCCAGTCGCAAGTAATTGTGTGGCCGATTCGTTTGTCCTGGTTCTTTGAATCCGTCAGCATCATAAACATACAGAATAGTACCAGGCTCAAGCTCGATCGCATCGGGATACGAGCCGCCGTAGCCGGCGAACACAATCGTTTTGTGCACCCACGTTCGTCCGCCGTCGCCACTGAACATGATGCGCCGCTCGCGGCGGCTGCCGTTGTATTCCTTGACACCATAGGCGCAAGCCACCAGGCCGTTGCCGAGGAGCAGGAGGCGGGGGTCAACGCCTCGGAGGCCGGTGGAACGGGGTTTACTCCAGGTGCGGCCATCATCCTGCGATCGGCAGAGATACATGGGATCGTGCGTGTAGCCGGTGCGCATCATGCACAACAACTCGCCATCTGGCAGCCGAAGCAAAGCCGGCTCGCAGAAACTTTCCTGCCCGATGCTGGGATCGTAAGCTACCGTGCTCACCAGCGACCAGGACGCTCCGTGATCCTCCGATTGTACGAGCATCGTTCGGTACTTGAAAAAGCCCTGCGTGGGTTTGAACCCGGTGATAGGGACCGTGTCACCCTCAAAATAACCGTACATGGTGGCCAGCAGCCGGCCATTGGGTAGTTCAATGATCGAGCGCCAAAACAACGGGCCGTTAAACGGATGCATGTCGTCTCCCGTGCCGCCGGTTCCTTGCGGAATGGAAACCGGCGTCATCAGCGGCCCTTCCCAGTTTTTCCAGTGGTCGCGAGAAATCCAACGCGGATAAGTGAACTTTCCCGGCGCCACTTTGCGTACATCCTTCATATAATTCATCGCCAGAACAGTTCCATCCGAGAGCACTGCCACGCAGGCGCTGTCGTCCGGCCAGGTTGTGCGTTTCCACGTCTTGCCCTTGTCAGAAGAGATCAAGCCGTAAGGATGCCTTCCGTCACCTTCCCAGTACTGGTTGACCAGGTCGCCATTGCCGAGTTTGAGCAGGAAAGTTCCACCGCCTGCGGAGGACGAATGCGCCGTCCAAGGCTCGGAAACCAGGACTTCAAGAGGCTCGTTCAGCGGCGCCGCCTCAGCCGAAACTGAAACCGGGCATCCAAGTACGATGCCGGTGACAATTAGTGGGAGCAGCGGGCGCAATTGTCTTCGGGTTCAAAACGCCTATCGCGGCCGCGTGCTGCGGTCCTGCATCCAAAAAACGTCCACATTATTGGCGCCGTATTTAGTGCGATTACTCACGAGATCCAGATTCTGCTTCTGGATCGGCGGACAAGTCCGCGAGTCGAGCCACCTCTTGATTTCGGAATGCCCGTCGGCGAAGGAGAAGCCGCCCGCCCGGTTATGGTAGCTGGCGGGAACATCCACAATTTGCCAGGCCGCCGGCTGGTTCGGGTATCCGCCCATGTCGATCACGAAATAGCCATCGTTGATACTGTCCTCGCGTTCGTCCAAAAGGACTGCGGTGCGGGACGGCCCCGGGTTATTCATATCGGAGGTTTTTCGATACGTCTTCCACCCCTCATAAAGCGGGCGTCCGCCGACCCAGCAGTTCATCGACATGCTCCGGATGCGCGTCACCGTCTTGCCCTGGTTGTTGACTCCGGTGCTGGTGTCTGCCGGGCATTTCCAGATCCCAAGCGACTTGGCGGTATAGGGCCACAGCACGCTGGCCTTAAGAAATTTATCGGCGTTCCAATTGCCTTCATCCGTGCGGTTATTCAGCGACAAATGGTCTTCGCCTGTCCAATCGGGTATGTCGGCGGACGCACCCGGTGGCCGCCACCTGGATGCGCCAACTAGCTCGTCACGATTGTCATCGGAGTACATCTTCCAGGCCACCAGCAGTTGCCGGTGATTGTTCATGCACATGATGCCCTGGGCCTTGGTTTTGGCCTTATTCAAAGCCGGCAGCAGCAGCGCCGCCAGAATCGCGATGATCGCGATGACCACCAGCAGTTCGATCAGTGTGAACGCGGCCTGGATGACGAACGGGTGGCGCCGCACCTCACTTTGACTGGACGGCTGAATGTATGAAGGAGATCTAGCCATATACCAGAGCCGAGCCAACGACAGGGAGCTAGCAGGTTGCTGAAAAACCCCGCTGAACTTTGAATTTCTCTGGACTTGGGAAGT
>CAYUPI010000004.1:115562-194908 GCA_964446585.1 uncultured Verrucomicrobiota bacterium | reverse complement strand
CAGGTGGTGCGGCCAGCGCCTGTGTTGACCGAGATGTTGCCCGGACAGCCCGTGATCACCGGTGGCGTTGTGTCCACCACCGTTACGGTGAAGCTGCAAGTGGTCGTATTATTAGCCGCATCCTTGGCCGTATAGGTTACCGTTGTTGTGCCCACGGGGAAGGTCTCGCCCGGACTGTGATTGGAGGTAAAGCTGGTCACGGCACAGTTGTCACTGGCGGTGGGCGCCGTCCAGGTCGCCACCTGGTCGCAGGTGGTGCGGCCAGCGCCTGTGTTGACCGAGATGTTGCCCGGACAGCCCGTGACCACCGGTGGCGTGACGTCGGTGAGCGAAAAGTCGTTGCTAGAGCCGGTTTCGGTGCCGCCCGAGCGCGTGGCTGTAATGTGGCCCTGGCAGCCGGTCCCTGTAATTGTCACGCTCTCCGTCCGCAGGCCCGCTGCGAAGGAGCCCGACACCGTCGGACTGATCGTCCCCAAGGTGGTACTCAGATTGACGGTTCCACTGAAGCTGGTGACTGTATTGTTGAACTGGTCCTGCGCGGTCATGCTGATGCTGAAAGGCGTCCCGGCGGATTTTGGACTCGTAATGTTCCCAATCGCAAAATGATGGAGCGCACCCGGAACTTCGGTCAGAGTACCCCAACTGGTGGAGCCGGACGTCACGGCGGCCAAGGTAGCCGTCCCTGAGCTCGTGATGTTGCCGGCGGCCAGAGGCGTTCCAGCCGTGGGCCGGACCCGCACGTTCTGCCACGTCAGGGTGTTTGGGGCGCCGCCTGAGCTCTTGCTGTTGATCGTTATTGTTAAGGTAGTGGTGGCCACCGTGACGGCGATGGTCCCGCCATCAGGGGTGTTATTGATATTCCTAGTGGGTGTTCCCGCATCGCCGTTGACTCGAACGGTCGGCGCCGTGCCGCCTGTGTCGAAAACGAAACCGCTCGGGGCGTTCAGGATGATTGTGCCTGTGTTAACATCCCCGTTTGCAGCCTCATAGTAGGCAGGGCCGGTCAAGCTTGTGTAAGCGCCGCCTGTGGTGTCGGCGGAGATGGCTGAGCCGCCCGTGGCGAGTTCCACGCCCCCGACCGTAAATGTGGCGCTAACGGCGCTGGTCAAGCCCGAGGCTGAAGCCGTCAACTGTTTGTTCGAGCCGCCTCGAGTGATTTGCAAACCGCTAAAGCTGACCGTTCCGTTGCCCGCGCCGGTCCCGATGTCCAAAGTAGCTGTGCCCAGCAGTGAACCTGAGCCAGAGGTCAAGGTCAAGGTGACGTTCAAACTGGCTGGCAGGCCGGTCGCGGAGAGATTGCCGAATTGGTCCTGCGACTTCACGACCGGTTGAGTCGCCAAGGCCGAGCCAACTCGCGACAGACCGCCAGGCTGTGTGGTGAACGCCAGCATGCTCGCAGCGCCAGCCACCTCGGTCAACGTGCCGAAAGAAGTGTTGTTGTTGACTCCCATGAGCGTGGCCGTTCCTGAAGACTTGATATTTCCACTCGCGAGGGGCGTGCCAGCGGTCGGTCGGGCTTTTACCCCAGACCAGGTCAGTCTGGAGCGAGCCTTGGGGTTGCCCCCGTTGGCGTCCTGGGCCGTAACCGTGATGCTGATCTGGTTGTTCGCTGGAAACGTAGCAGTCGAGCTGGAAAGCGTGAGCAGGGCCTGGCTGCCGCTATCCAACCGGGACACGGATACTGTTACCCCACCTGCCGTCGTATCAAACTCAAAGCCAGCGGGCGCAGTCAAAATAATTGTACCGGTGCCAATGTCTTGGTTCACCCCTTCGTCAAGCGCGGGGCCAGTCAGCGCAGTGTAAACTCCGGACCCACCGCTGCCAGCAGTATCGGCTGAAATAGTTGCGCTCGCGAGGGTGCTTACCGAAGCGGAATCTGTAAACGTCGTCTGCGCGATCAGGCCGGAGGTTTGGCCAGTAGCGGTCAATTGAAGCGTTGCCCCCAATTCGTCCTGGTCCAAGGGCACTTCCCAGGTCGTGGAGAAACTGCCGGCATCACCAGCAATGACGGTCCACGGTTGGTGGGCGGTGCTGGTGTTGTTGTCGCCGGTGTCGGGGATGTGGAGGACCTGATTGGTGACGATTTCGCCGGGGGCGAAGCCGCCGCCGGAGATGTACACGGTGCTCCCGGGCGGGTAATCTGGGCGGTCGGTGGCGACCCAGGCGGCGCTTTGTGCCAGCGCGCGCGCCGGAGAGAGCACGATACATATTGCCGCGGCCAGAAACAAAAGGTAGCCGCGCAACGTTTTGGAGCTTGGTATCTCAGTCATAAATTGGCGAAAAGGTCGGGAGTGGTGAGTCATCAGGAACTGTCTCCAAGTTTACTGGGTTACATCAACTAAACTGCTGCACAAATTTGTACGTTATGGCTTCGCTGCACGGGCATTGGTTAAGGCCACGATCTGGCCGTGGCTGTAATCGGTGTTTGTAGCAGGAATGGCGTTGCCCAAACAATCGGCAGTACTACGGGTTGGGTCTCCGTTACGGTACGGATCACTCTATAAGCCTCCATCGTACGGCCAGTTAGAGAAGAAATTGGCGCAGTGCTTCCGGGAATGTGTGACCGGAGACTGCCGCGGACTTTTCCAAGCTCCTTCGCCGAGCGCGCCATAACGAAGATTCTCATTTTGCTACCCGTCTTATCACGAACTGGCAACCTTATGACCTGAGGACGGCGCTCCGGACAATTGGTCAGCATTCGTGCTCCCAAGAGGAGCGCGCCCAAGGCGCAGTCCGCACGGCTACGGACGGCTGCACAGGGCTTCAATCCGCTGCCGATTCTAAAGGAATGGCAGGCAATGCTTCGGCAAATGGGTACGGTTTCAGCGCCTTCGGTATTTCCGAACTCCACTGGTAAACCGACCCAACCGACGTTTTTCATTTTGTTGCTTTCAGATTTTTCTAAATTGGTCCAACAGACTCTGGTTTCGATCAGATGTTCCTGCTTTGTTCCCGCCACAACTTCGGACGCCTGTGTGCATTACCACACTTGGCTTGAATCAAATACATAATGGGGACGAGTTGGTGGAGTTCGGGGGTAGATTGGTCCTCGATGCCGCTCATAGGCCCAAGAGGATCGCGCCTGCGGCAGGGCAGGCTGTCCACTTTGCGCACTACGCTGCCGCATGTTGCCGTTTCAATCGGCAAAAGAAATCGCCAGCTCGGATTAATACATCTCTGCACGGTGAAAGAATCTCACAGGCCAGACTACCTGAGAATCGGGGCCGGGATGATTGAGCTCCCGGCCAAAGAGGCAAACCGATTGCCGGTGATTCGCGGGTTGAGGTCCGCTAAATTACAGATTGGTCGGAGAGCGGAGAGCTTGCTCCACCCCTGCCCAATGCTACATTTAGCCTCCCGATGGCCGAGATCGTTTTATCCACGCTTAACGCCAAATACGTTCACGCGGCGTTCGGTTTGCGCTATCTGATGGCGAACCTGGGTCCGCTCAAAGCCCGAGCTGCCATTTTGGAATTCGATATCAACCAGCGCCCCGTGGACATCGCTGAGGCCTTGCTGGCAAGCGATTCGAAAATCATCGGCTTCGGCATCTATATTTGGAACGTTGCGCCGACGACCGAGGTGGTCGCATTGATCAAACGGGTGCGGCCGGAGGTGACGATTATTCTTGGCGGACCGGAAGTCAGTTACGAAACCGAGACCCAATCGATCGCGCAACTGGCCGACTACGTGATCACGGGTGAGGCGGACTTGAAGTTCGCCGAGGTTTGTCAGGAGTTGTTGGCCGAGACACGATCCAGCACCGCTCTAATCGAAGGCCCGATTCCCCCTCATCCGCCGTCGCTGGGACGCTTTGGCGGGACGAGCCCCTACCCTCTCCCTCAGGGAGAGGGAGCCCCACCTCCCGCGCCACGGCCAGTCGCGAAGATCATCCCTGCAGAGCTGCCCGATTTTTCGCAACTCGAGCTGCCCTACGAGCTGTACGACGATCGGGATGTCGCGCATCGGGTCATTTATGTCGAGGCTTCGAGGGGCTGCCCATTCACGTGTGAGTTTTGCCTGTCATCACTGGACATCCCCGTGCGACAGGCTCCCCTGCCCTCCTTGCTTAGCCACTTGCATCGGTTGCTCGAGCGAGGCGTGAAACAGTTCAAATTCGTGGACCGCACTTTCAATCTCAACGTGAACGTCAGCCGCACGATTTTGGATTTTCTTCTCGAACGCTATCAGCCGGGACATTTTTTCCATTTCGAGCTGATCCCGGATCGTTTGCCGGAGGCTTTGCGCGAGGTGATTGCCAGGTTCCCTCCCGGCGCTCTGCAATTCGAGGTCGGCATCCAAACTTTCAACGAGCAAGTGGGAGCGCTGATCAAACGCCGGCAAAATCATCAGCGGTTGGAGGAGAACCTTCGATTTCTCCGCGCTCACACTGGCGTTCATGTCCATGCGGACTTAATCGCGGGGTTGCCGGGAGAAAATTTCGAGAGCTTTGGCGCGGGATTTGATCGGTTGATAGGTTTGCAGCCTCAGGAAATCCAAGTCGGCATCCTGAAGCGGTTGCGTGGAACACCCATCGTGCGCCACGATACCGAGTGGCAGATGGTCTATAATCCGCATCCGCCCTACGAGATTCTGCAAACCAGGCTGATCGATTTTGCGATTATGCAGAAATTGCGGCGCTTCGCCCGCTACTGGGACCTGGTGGGGAACAGCGGCAACTTTGTGGAAACAACGCCGCTAATCTGGGGGAAAAAGGCCGACACGCGGACAGAGGAGCACATTTCACCTTTCCACGGCTTCATGCGCTGGAGCGAATGGCTTTTTGAACGCGTGGGTCGCACAGACAGCATCGCCCTGCCGCGGTTGATGGAGTTCTTGTTCGAGTTTCTAACGGGCGAATTGAAGCTCGACCGGCAGGAAACTGCTGAAAGGATGTGGCGGGATTACAAGAGAGGTGGACGCCGAGACAAGCCAGGATTCCTGAAACGTTGGCTTCCGGCGGAGTCGCGGCCTGTGCACAGAGTCCGGCCGCGGCTGGGTATTCCAAAGCGTCAGGTGCGCCATTTCCAGAGGACCGTAGCGACATAAGCTTGCGCGCCGATAGAACCGCGCTACCATGCCGCGATGAAATTCATTTTGGGAATTGTGGTTTACCTTCTGATTGGCCTGGTGCTGGGTGTGGGTATCCTCCTGGCCGTCAAAGGAAAGCCGTGGCTGCTCATCGTTGGTGCTTTGGCTTACGTGGTCGCGTTTGGCAAGATTGGCTGTCTCCCGAAGAAATCACATTGAAGAAGGTTAAGACCCGCGCCGATGCGCGCAGTCATTCAAAAGGTCTCGGATGCCAAAGTCACCATTGGGGAGAGCGTTAAGGGCGCCATTGGCCCGGGACTGCTTGTCCTGCTGGCAGTGGAAGAGGCCGACACAGCCGATGATGTCGAATGGTTGAGCGGGAAGATTGTCCGGCTCAGGATTTTCAATGACGAGAGCGGTGTCATGAATCGCTCCGTGCAGGAGGCTCAAGGCGAGATTCTGCTCATCAGCCAATTTACTCTGCTCGCCAGCACCAGGAAAGGCAATCGCCCTTCCTACAGCCGCTCCGCCAGACCCGAACTGGCTATTCCTCTTTATGAGCAGTTCACGGCACGCCTGGCGCAGGATCTGGGCAAGCCAATCAAAACCGGCGAATTCGGAGCGCACATGCTGGTGAGCCTTACCAACGACGGGCCTGTCACCATCATCATCGATTCAAAGATCCGTGAGTAGGACACGGACCAGGCGCCTCCATGTGCGGCATCAAATCCGTTCTTCGACATCAGGGAAGTGTATGGTATGGTTTCGCATGACACCGGCAAAATCGATCGACCACCTGGGCGCTCTGACAGCCGCGGCGGGGCTTTGCCTGTGCGGCTGTTCCCCCGGCCTGTCACAAACCACGTCTTCCCCAAATCAATCCGAGCCAGCGGCCATTACCAATGCGAACATGCAAACATTTCAAAAACCCTCAGAACAGGAACTGAAGCAGAAGCTGACTCGAATGCAGTTTGAAGTGACTCAGCACGCCGCCACCGAACCGCCGTTCCGCAACGAGTTCAATGACAACCACAAACCGGGCATTTATGTCGATATCGTGTCGGGCCAACCTTTGTTCAGCTCACTGGACAAATTTGATTCCGGCTGCGGCTGGCCGAGTTTCAGTCGTCCACTGGCGGACAAAGAGGTCGTCGAGCGCGCGGACGATTCCCACGGAATGCAGCGCACCGAGGTCCGTTCCAAAACTGCCGACTCACATCTCGGCCATGTCTTCAATGATGGCCCAGCCCCCACGGGTCTGCGCTACTGCATAAACTCTGCCTCGCTGCGCTTTGTACCGCTCGAAGAAATGGAAAAGGCTGGTTATGGCCATTACCTAGAGCCTTTTATCAAAGCCGGTCTCTACAAACAAAAGGGCCCAAAAATCATTGCCCCGGCCAAACCTTGAGCCAGCTAAGAGCCGGCGGTCAGGCTATTCGCTGCCAATTTCGTGTTCTCACGCTTTTTGCGATTGAACTAAGACTATGCTGACTGTCCACGTCCATGTGAAGGTGAAGCCGGAATGCATCGAGCAATTCAAACAGGTGACGCTTGCTAACGCGCAAGAAAGCCTGAAGGAGAAGGGCATTGCACGGTTCGATGTCGTCCAGCAGCAAGACGACCCAAGCCGCTTCGTGCTGGTGGAAGTTTATCGCGACACCGCCGCCACGACCGCTCACAAGGAAACCAGGCATTACCAGATGTGGCGTGATACGGTCGCTTCGATGATGGCTGAACCTCGACTTAGCGTGAAATTCACGAGCGTGTTTCCCGAGGATCCGCGCGTTTGAAGAGGGATGCAATCGCGGTGAACTGCAATCGGTTATCAGTGATCGCCAGTCGGCTCCGAACGATGCGATTTGAATTTGCGACCGCGACTCGGATTATATTCGGCGCCGGGGCTGTGCGCGAAGTTGGCCCGCTCGCCAAAGAGATGGGCCGCCGCGCGCTGGTTGTGACTGGCCGCAATCCTAGCCGAGCTGCGCCGCTGCTGGCGCAGCTGCGAGTGCAAGGGATCGAAACTAGCACTTTTTCGGTAGCCGGTGAGCCCGAAATTTCGACCGTTCAAGAAGGCGTCGCGCTCGCCAGCAACGAACGCTGCGATCTGGTTATTGGCTTTGGCGGAGGCAGTGCGCTGGACGGCGGCAAAGCCATTTCTGCCATGCTGACGAATGAGGGGGATTTGCTGAACTATCTCGAGGTGGTTGGCCAGGCCAAAACCTTGAGCCGTCCTGCTGCGCCGTACATCGCCCTTCCTACCACCGCCGGCACGGGCACCGAGGTCACCCGTAATGCCGTGCTGGCCTCGCCGATCCATCGGGTCAAGGTCAGCCTGCGCAGCGCCTTCATGCTTCCCCGGTTGGCCGTGGTTGACCCGGAGCTGACTTATGACCTGCCGTCGTCCATTACAGCCAGCACCGGATTGGACGCGCTCACACAACTGATCGAGCCTTATGTCAGCTCGCGGGCAAACCCGATGACGGATGCCGTCTGTGTGGCAGGACTTCGGCGCGTTGCTCGCTCGCTCAAAGTCGCTTTCGAGCAAGGCCGCAAAGCCCCCGCAGCCCGCGAGGACATGGCCGCCGCCAGTTTGTTCGGTGGACTCGCCCTCGCAAATGCCGGACTGGGGGCAGTGCACGGATTTGCCGGACCGATCGGCGGGATGTTTCCCGCGCCGCATGGAGCCGTCTGCGCAGCCCTTCTACCACATGTTATGGCGGTAAACGTGGCGGCCCTGCGGCGGCGCGGCGGCACCAGCCAGCCGCTGAACCGTTTTGAAGAAGTCGCGCGTTTGTTAACCGGCCGCGAGTCGGCGACTGCTGATGACGGCGTCGAGTGGGTCCACGCGCTTGTGGCGGACTTGAAGATTCCTCGGCTGCGAGCCTACGGTGTCACGCGAGTTCACACCGCAGAACTAGTGGAGAAGGCGGGCAAGGCCACCAGCACGAAAGCGAACCCGATTTCGCTGACGCCGGAAGAACTAGCCGCGGCGCTGGAGCCTGCGTTGTAAGCGGCAACGTTCGCCAACTCATCCGAGTACCTTTTTCCTTGCGCACACAACTCGCTCGTTTAGTGTCCGGCGCATGAAAAGAAACCTACTGTCTGGCTTTGCGGTCAGCGCGCTCTTGATCGCCGTTCCCGGGCTTACGGCGGCTGAGGTCGAACCCGGGTTCACCCTGCTCTGTGACGGAACCACGTTCAATGGCTGGAAGAGCTCCATCGATCACACCAATACCTGGAAAATTGAGGATGGCGCCTTCGTGACGCGCGGAGAGACCGCTCACTTGTACTACGTTGGCGACCTCGCTCCCTTTACGAACTTCGACCTCAAAGTGGACGTCATGACCGACCATGGCGCCAATGGCGGCATTTATTTCCATTCGCAGTATCAGGAAAGAGGCTTCCCGAAATACGGTTTTGAATGCCAGGTTGATAATACACACAGCGATTGGAAAAAGACCGGCAGCCTCTACGACGTTGTCAATATTGCCAAGTCTCCGGCGCAGGATGACAAATGGTGGACCGAGGAAGTCATCGTCAAAGGCAAAAAGATTACTGTGAAGGTGGACGGCCAGACCGTGCTGGAATATACGGAACCGGACGGCGCTCAGCCCGGCCACAACTACACGCGCAAGCTCGCGTCGGGCACTTTCGCGCTGCAGGCGCATGACCCCAAGAGCGTCGTGCGTTACAAGAACATCCGGGTAAAGAAGCTGGATTAATATCTGTAGGAGCCGACGTAAGGAAGCTCTGATCAATTCTGGGTTTGGGATTTTCGATTTTTCGGTCAGAGCCTCCTTACGTCGGCTCCTACAGCACGTTCTCATCTCACCAGAGCCAGAATCTGCTTGAACTCGTCGGTCGCGGCGCGCTCGAGCAGCTCAAAGAACACCATCTCGGTCGAAACAATCAACGCCCCCGCGCTGCGCATCCGGTCTATTGCCAGTCGCGAGTTTTCGGGGTTGCGCGCAGACACAGCATCCGCCACTACGAAGACGTTGAAGCCATCGCCAACCAGGTCCAGACACGTCTGAAGAACGCAGACATGCGCCTCCATTCCACATAATAGAACGTCGATCAAGCCCCTCTGCTTCAGCGTGGTCACCAGGCCGGGGGCGCCACATGAACTGAAAGTGACCTTTTCGATCGGCGCAAATCCAGCGATTGCTGACGCAATCTCCAGAGTCGTCAATCCCAACCCTCTGCGATATTGTTCGGTAACGAAAATCGGCAGCCCGAGAATAGTCGCCCCTTTGATCAACAGCACGCTGTTTCGAACCAGCCGCTCCTTCTCGAAGATCGCCGGCAGCAGCCGATCCTGAATATCGATTACCAGCAAGGCCGTTTTGGCCCGCCTGAGGCGCGATGGTTTCCGTTTCATAACATTGTCCTTCGTTCCCAGCGGCCGTTTCATTTGACCACTTTTGCCCGTTTCTTGCCGAGTTCACGCCGTAATGCCGCCAACGGTAGTGTGTTCACCACATCTCCCTTTGTTAGCCACCCTTTCCTGGCAATCCCGGCTCCGAGCCGCAGAAAAGCGGCGTGCTCGAGCCGATGCGCGTCACAGTTAATCACGCATTTCACACCTTTAGATTTCGCATACGGCCACAGTCGCCAGTCCAAGTCGAACCGGTGTGGATTAGCGTTGAGCTCGATCCAGGTGCCGGTCTCGGCGCAGGCATCGATGACGGCGTGCTGATCCACCTTATAGGGCTCGCGCTCTAGCAATAGCCGCCCGGTCAGGTGCCCCAGGATATGCACATAGGGATTCTGCGCGGCGCCAATGAGTCGTCGGGTCGTTTCCGCTTCCGTCTGGCTGAAGCTTTGATGAATGCTCGCGATGACCACATCCAGCTCGCCCAACATCTCATCAGAGAAGTCGAGTCTGCCGTCCTTCAAAATGTCCACTTCCGCTCCGGTGAGCAGGCGGAAATCGGTTCCCTGCTCGGCGAGTTGCTGGTTGATTCGATTGATTTCGGCAAGCTGCTTGCGCAGGCGGGTCTCATCCAGGCCGTTGGCCTGGAAAGATGCCTTTGAGTGGTCCGTGACCCCCCAATAAGCTAGGCCGAGCTCGCGCATCGCCGCGGCGATCTCTTCCGGCCGCTGGTGACCGTCGCTCCAGGTCGAATGATTATGCAACGAGCCCTTCAGGTCAGTCCACTCGACCAGGCGCGACAGCGGCCCGTCTTCGGCCAGCTTGATTTCGCCCGTATCCTCGCGCATCTCCGGTGGGACATAGTGCAGACCGAGATTCTCAAAAATTTCCTCCTCGGTCTTGCAGTGAACCAGCAGCTTGGGATCTCGCGTTTCGACCTTCGATCGGAACAGGCCGTACTCATTTAAGCGCAAGCCCCGGTCGATGGCCCGCTGACGCATGACGATGTTATGCTCTTTATTGCCCGTGAAATACATCAGGGCGTAAGGAAATTCCGCGTCGCTCACGACGCGCAGGTCGGATTGGATGCCGCCCTTTAACAAGACACTGGCCTTCGTCTCCCCTTTGGCAATCACACTCAGAATTCCCGGTTGCTCAGAGAAAAAATCCAGTACTGCGGCCGGCTTTTTGGACGAAGCGAGCAAGTCAACGTCGCCGATGACTTCGCGATGCCGCCGCAAGCTTCCGGCCGCGCTGCAGCGAATGACGTCGCGATGCGACCGCAATGCTTCCAATAATGAATCCGCTAGCGGAAGCGCCTCGCTGATCAAATGCCGCGATGCGTAGGAACGGCGCCGGTTAATTCCTTCGAGTATGTTGGTCTGCGTTTTTTCCCCGAAACCCGCCAGTTTTGCCACTTCGCCGTCCTTGCACGCCTTTTCCAACTGCTCGACGCTTTCAATCCCCAGCTCATCATGGAGCGCTTTGATCTTTTTCGGGCCCAGGCCCGGGATTTCGAGCATCAGGACCAGGCCGGGGGGCATGGCGGCTTTCAATTCTTCGTAGTAAGCCAGTTTTCCTGTTTCCAATAGTTCGGTAATTTTTTTCTGAATCGACTCGCCGATGCCTTTGATTTCGCCCAGTCGCTCGTCGGCAACCACTTTCTCCAGTGATTCGCTCATCGCTTCGAGTGCCCGGGCGGCGTTGTGATAGGCGCGGGTCTTGAACGGATTTTCGCCCTTCAATTCCAGCAGCGTGGCGATGTTCACCAACACCTCGGCAACCTGTTCCTTGTCCATGAGCCGAATATGATATGCCAGGTCTGGAGTGTCGAGCGGCGAGTAGCGCAATTACGTCATGCATCACGCATCACGTTTCACGTTTCACGTTTCACGGTCCCTGCTACAATGTCCCCAATGCTGAACCGCAAGAGGCTCCCCGTCGCCCTCACCATCGCCGGCTCGGATAGTGGAGGGGGAGCAGGGATTCAAGCCGATCTAAAGACATTCTCTGCGCTTGGCGTCCACGGGATCACGGCGATCACTTGCATCACGGCCCAAAACCCAGCTGCGGTGCTGGCCATCCAGGCCTGCCGACCGACCATGGTCACCCGTCAACTAGAAGCGGTGGTGAAGACATTTCGACCTGGCGCCGCAAAAACCGGGATGCTGTATTCGGTGGAAATTATCCGGGCGGTCGCGCGCTATTGGCAAAGCAATCCCACACCGCTGGTAGTCGATCCAGTGATGGTTGCAACCAGCGGCGCACAGCTCTTGCAGCCTTCCGCTATAGGACACCTCATAGATGATCTGCTTCCGCAAGCCAGCCTGATTACGCCTAACTTGCGGGAGGCAGAGATCCTGCTCGGCAGGAAGATCCGTTCAGTCGAAGAGATGCGCTCTGCCGCGCGGGAACTGCACGGCCTCTTTGGCTGTGCGGCGCTGGTGAAGGGCGGGCATTTGCGCGGGCTCAAAGTGGCGGTGGACACATTTTACGACGGCAATCAGGAATTGCTACTGAGCGCGCCGTTTATTCGAGGCGTCTTCACTCACGGCACAGGCTGCACCTATGCTGCAGCAATCACAGCCTTTCTGGCGCGTGGGCTGCGGTTGCCCAGAGCCGTCGGGCGCGCAAAAGAATACATCACCACGGTTATCGCTCGGAGCCGGCGCGCCGGGCGACAAGCGGTGCTGAATTGGTCCTGAGCCGCAGATTTATCCAACACGCCTGGCACTATTGGTTTGCAGGATTGGGTGGCGAGAAAGGGTCGGCCATCGGAGTCGATTAAATTCTCGCTGAACGGCGCCAACACGCCTCCAATCACGCGAAGGGACTTAACAGGTAGAGAAAAAAAGGCCGGCGCAGGAAAAGTACACTAAGCGACCCTACACCCGTGACGGAAGCCCCTTTAAAGATCATTCCGCGAAGCCATGGGCGGGAAATACAGCCTCACGACAGACGGTAGGCAATGTGGCCCCGTGCTCTTTGGAGTTCGCTGAAGATCGGTTGGTGTCGGCTACCTTGCCGATCGGCAAATCGGGCAGGCGTTGAAACTTCTTGAATTCTACAATCAATCGGGTGCGATTCGATTTCATTTTCATATCCAGCTAGAGAGACACCGACCGACATGATTTAGTTTCATACAAAGGCAATTTAGCGGATTAAACTTCTGTAATGAATTGCGCAGAAATTGCACAGAACCATCGAGCAGACGCCCTACTTCTGCCCAAAAAAAGATTGAAGGGAATGCCGGCATCCGGCGTATAATAGATGCGACCTCGAACAAAATTATGAAAAAACTCAAGAATCTTACTGCTGCCATTCTGGCAGTTTCCACATTAACCGCCCCCATGGTTGGGCTGGCCGCCGACCAGAAGACGGACACCAAGCCAAAGCCTTATACCCTGAAGACTTGCGTGGTCTCAGGTGAAAAACTCGGTGAAATGGGGAAACCGTTTGTGTATGTCCATGAGGGCCGAGAGATCCAGTTTTGCTGCAAAGACTGCGTGAAAGATTTCAAGAAAGACCCGGCCAAATACGTCAAGAAGATCGAAAAGGCCGAAGCTGAGGCGAAAAAGAAGAGTTAGAACTCTTTTGGAGTCGGGAGGCCACCTGCCTCCCGCGCACTTCTAACCGGGCTGGAGCAACCCCTCCAGTCGTTTTCGCAGACGCCCTCGGGCGCGACTGAGTCGGGACTCAATTGCCTTTGCCGAGCACCCCAGCACTGTACCGATCTCGGCATGCGTCATCCCCTCGTATTCGGAAAGAATCAACGGCGTCCGCAGTTCCTCCGGTAGCGATTCCACAGCTCGGCGAACTTCCGACGCGCGTTCCCGAGCCTCGATCTGCTCCTCGGGAGAGCCGGTGGTGTCCGGCAGCGAGTCTTGGAGTGCTGCGCCCTCGTCGTCTGCTGCATCTATCGAAACCTCCCTGTGCCGCATGCGCCATCGAAACCGGTCACGAACTAGGTTTGTTGCGATGGTAAACAACCAAGTCGAGAACTTCCGCTCCGGATCGAAACGCGCACAATTCTGATAAACTCTGACGAATGCCTCCTGGGCGAGGTCGGCGGCATCCGCTTCATTGCCGAGTTGGCGCAGCAAGTAATTGAAGAGGCGCTCGGCATGGCGATCCATCAGCGCGTTCAACGCCGCTCCGTGCCCGGCCTTCAGCCGACTCATGTCTTCCGCATCCAGTTCTTCGCAGTTTGTTCCGCTCATGGCCTGGCTACTTGTGCGGATCGCCGGCCATTCCGTCGCCGTGGTTCATGTGGTGCCGCTGCTCCATGCCCTCGCCCCGCAGTGACGTTTGCTGCTCAACCCACGCCAGGTAACGGCGCCCTTGCTCGGGCGGCATGGTGCGGCTTACTTCCAGGAAGTGCTTCAGCATTTCCGCCTCGCAATCGGCCCGCATCTTCGCCCGTTCGGTCAGCAGCTCGCGCACTTCAGCCGTTACATTCGTGCTCCGACCGAGCAACTCCTTCAATTTTGAATTCTGTTCGTCGATCCGGCGACATCGCTCCCGGCATTGGGGTAGATAAGCTTCATGCAAAGCCGAGATTCGTGCGTACTCGGCGTCGCTTAAGTGAAATTCCTTCTTAAGCCACGCCAGTTCCGGTTGCGGTTCGTGCATCATCCTCCGATACGCGGCCGTGCCTCCGTAATAGAAGCCCGCTCCGGCTGCGACCGCTAAGAGCAACCCGAGAAGCAGAATGATTCCACCCCGCTTCATGGCGCAACGTTGTCGGCTCGATACGGCGCTATCGACTGGACGTAGCGCGAGCTCAGGTCTGCGTCCAGATGTTTGCTTTTGGCCTGTGCCGCCCAGGCGCCCACGACCACCCCTAAGGCCAGGAGCACACTGACATACGACAAGGCCACTTTAGGCCGCCGCAATACGACCTCGACCAGATCCAATAGACTGGTCCATAGAAGTCCTTCCGCCTGCTTCTCCGCTCGCGCTATCCGCTGCCACACCTGTTCCCGGAAGCGCGGCGGTAGCGGCGCTGCCACAGCCCATTCGCCCAAAACCTGCCGCAAGGCGCTCTCATCATCAGGTGTTCGCTTCCCGTTCATATTGTGACCGCCACTACGAAACTATCACATCAGAGACGACCGTGACTTTGTACTGGTTTGTGAGGGCGCTTCCAGGGTTGCGGCCCTCCGCCTCGACCGTTCGTTGAAATCTCATGTTTGATCATTCTTGGCAGCTCAGTCGCCAATTTTATCCCTTTCAAAGATAATACGCCAATTCTTCCAAAATCCCCCAAACAAATCTTTCCAGGAATGGCTGTGATTAAGAATCCAGTCTGCCGGTGCCAGGCGTCCCCAGAAATTTTCTGAGGGATTTTGTCTTCCGCAGCGTAAGCAGTAGCATGAGGCACGGGTTGCGCGGCGCGGGGATGAAATGTGGCCAACTCACGGCTGCGTAGGCGCTCGCCCGATTACAGGACTGCAACGAAGATACGTTAAACAAAACGGAATTCCATGCCGCGCCATCCCATTTGCCCGCTCCCGCTCACCGCACACCAGTCGCGGCCCGCGCTGAACTCCGTGCAGGAACGATTTCACCGCGAGCTCACGGTAATTCCATTCGCCCTCGCTGCAGCCGCCCTCGTTCTCTCCGGCTGCCAGGGCATCCCCACCAAGGGCGAGCAAGAGGCCCGCCAACAGACGCGAGAAGTGGCGGCCAGTTATCGCCCGCAGGGTCGCAAGCCCCCCCTGCCGGAGCTTTTACCAGATTCCAGCCTTAGCAACTATCTCACCTACGCCTTTCTGAATCAGCCGAAGATCGAGGCGGCCTACTTCGACTGGCTCGCTTCCGTCGAGCGCATCACGCAGGCCCGGTCCTTCCCGGACCCTCAGTTTACGTTCCAGATGGATGTTCAGAACATCGTCACCTCCGTCATGCCCGGCCTCATGGCAACCATCCCGTGGCCTGATAAGCTCCGAGTCGGTGCAGAGGTCGCCTCCGCCGCAAGCCGGGCCAAATATTTCGCTTTCCAGTCCGCCGTCCTCAATAGCGCTTTCGAGCTCAAGCGCGCCTATTACCAGCTTTACTTCCTCGAGGAAAAAATCCGCGTCAATCAGGAGACTCTTCAACTCCTGAACGAGTTGGAAAAACTCGCCCACTCCCAGAACGAGGTCGGTAAAGTCACCCTTCAGGACGTCCTCCGCGCCCAAATCGAGCAGGACCGGCTCCGTACGGAGCTCGCCAACCTCAAGGACTCGCACAGTTCGCTAATGGCTCAGTTCAAGGCCGCCCTGGGAATGAAAGCTGACGCGCCCGCGCCGCCCCTCCCGCAGCATGTTGCCGCCACACCCCTCGATCTGACTTCGGAAAATGTATTCGCGACCGCCCTCGCAGCGAATCAGCGACTCAAAGCCATAGAAGCCGAAATCCGCGCCGCTGAAGCCTCCATTGTCCTCGCCCAAAAGGGTCGCTTTCCCGACTTCAGCCTCGGGCTCATGGCTGATGTGAAAATGAACCCTACGCTGTACCGATTCCCTGGTAACCCGGGTACTCTTTCGCTCCCCATCTGGCGAGACAAAATTGCTGCCCAAATCGCCGAGGCGCAGGCCACCAAAAGCTCGGCCGAGGCGCGTCTCTCTGCCGAGCAGATCGCCCTGGCGGTGGACTTCGCCGAAAAATCCTATCGATATCGGGAGACAAGCCGGAGCCTGACTCTTCTGAACGATCAACTCCTGCCTAAAGCCCGCCAGTCACTCGAAGTTGCCCGCTCCGGCTACCTGGCTGGTCAAATCGACTTTTTCAACCTCAGCGATGCTGAGCGCACCCTCCTTGGCTTCCAACTGGATAAGGTCGAGGCCGCAGCGCAACGCGAAATCGTCCTCACCGAACTCTCCTTGATCATTCAAGGCATGTCGCCTGTCAGCTCCTCGATGGGCTCCAATATTTCGCCCATGAGCGGCACCGCGCAATCGTTGCCGAACAAAATCGGCCGCGGTGGATTGTAGCCCGCACCTGCACTGGACCCGACTCTTTATGAATTTTCAATTCAAGCCCGTGAAACTCAACGCGATAATTCTCCTTACTCTCGGCATCGCAGGCAGCGCCGCGGTATGGCTGTCCGGCTGTGGCCGCGGCGACAACGTTGCGGCCTCAGGCGCGCGCGAGACAACCCAAACCCTCTTCACCTGCGGAATGCATCTTCAGGTCATCCAGGACAAACCCGGCAACTGCCCCATCTGCGGCATGAAGCTCACCCCCATCCGAAAACAGGGCCAGAATACCCTGGCGGCGGCGGCGGCTCCCGCCGGCGAACGCAAAATCAAATTTTACAAGTCCACGATGATGCCCGGTGAAGCTCGACAGACGCCGGGCAAGGATTCCATGGGAATGGAAATGGTGCCGGTCTATGAAGATGAGGCGAGCAGAAGCTCTTCACAAACCATTACCATCGATCCCGTCACCACTCAGAACATGGGTATCCGCACCGCCTTGATCGAACGGGGGCCCTTGCGGAGGACCATCCGCACCGTTGGCGTGCTTGATTACGACGAAACCGCGCTGTCGGAAGTCAGCACCAAGTTCCGCGGCTGGATCGAAAAGCTTTATGTGGACGCCACCGGCCAGCAAATGCACCGCGGTGAACCGTTGTTCGAGATCTATTCGCCCGAGCTCTACCTCGCGCAAACCGAATATCTCCTGACGCTCGGCTCCTCGACGAACCAGGACGGGATCGCTGCGGATTTACGCAAAACGGCCTCCATGACCAAGTTGCGATACTGGGACATTTCGGAGGACCAGATCGCCGGGTTGGAACGCAGCCGGACTCCGAAAAAGACTCTCCGGATGAATGCGCCGCGCGACGGCATAGTTGTCGAGAAAATGGTCGTTGAAGGCCAGATGGTCGAGCCGGGCATGAAACTTTACCGGCTGGCTGATCTCGCCACGGTCTGGATCCAGGCGCAGGTCTATGAGCAGGATTTGCCCTTCATCCGGCTTGGCCAGGAGGCGGTCGTGAGCCTGGCGTCGCAGCCCGACACGAAGTTCCGCGGGCGCGTGACCTATATTTACCCAACAGTAGATGAGAAGACCCGAACTGCCCGGGTGCGGATGGAATTCCACAACCCCGGTTATTTCCTTAAGCCCGGCATGTACGCGACAGTCGAGATGACGTGCGAACTGGCCACCTCCGAGGTTCTGGTACCGGATTCGGCCGTGCTTCGCAGTGGGGAAAAGAACACGGTCTTCGTCGCTCTGGCGGGAGGGCGCTTCGAGCCTCGCACCGTAAGCCTTGGCGCTGCCGCAGAACATGGCTTTTACCAGGTATTAGTCGGACTCAAGGAAGGGGAAAAGGTGGTTACTTCCGGCCAGTTCATGCTCGATTCCGAGAGCCAGTTACGGGAAGCAATCCAAAAAATGCAGCGCCCCGGCGCGCCGGGAGAAGTACTTCAACCGACCGCGCCGGTTATGCCGACCGTCGCGGCGGGCGCAGGCACTAATCCCCCAGCCTCCGATGCCGAGCCAGTCGTCTATATCTGCCCGATGCCTGAACACGTCTCGCTGGAATACAATCACGCGGGCAAATGTCCCCTGTGCGGCATGACTCTCGTGCCGGTTGGCCGCGAAATCCTCGCGCGCATCCAACCGGGCGGGAAGTTGGAGTACTACACCTGCCCGATGCACGAACACATCGACGTCCATCGGGACAAGCCGGGCAAGTGTCCGCGCTGCGGAATGACCCTGATTCCCGTCATGGTCCGCCCAAGCTCCGCCTCGAAACAGGCCGGCGGCTCTGCGATGACAATGCCTTCTAGACTTTATACCTGTCCGATGGCCGAGCATGCCGACGTGGTGTCGGACCAACCGGGCAATTGTCCAAAGTGTGAGATGGACCTTGTGGAGACGACCAAGGTAAACCACGGCGAAACGGCCGAGGCGAATTGGCGGAGGCAGCATTCGCGGGGACGGTAGGGGCGGAGTGAGCGTCGAAGCGTGCGAGCGTGGGGAGCGTGGTGCGTAGGCGCGCGAGAAGTGATGGGTAAATAACACACTAAAATGAGAACGAACGTCTAAGCCGAGCGTATGAGAGCCAAAGACTATAAGGAACTGCGGGTTTACAGACTCGCCTATGACTCAGCAATGGAGATTTTCCGACTAAGCCGCACTTGGCCGTCGGAGGAAAAGTTCTCATTGATTGATCAGATACGGAGATCCTCCAGGTCCGTTTGCACGAACATCGCAGAAGCTTGGCGTAAGCGCCGGTATCAAGCGGCGTTTGTCAGTAAACTCAGCGATAGTGACACTGAGGCCGCCGAAACCGAGGTCCATCTGAGCTTCGCCCTTAATTGCGGATACCTGGTTGCCGACACACAGACGAAACTGAGCGATCAATACGACCACATTTGTGGGCAATTGTCCAACATGATGAACGATGCCGCTTCATGGTGTGGCGCGGGCTGTGAGCTGCGCGAGGTCCCTGTAGAGTATATCGTAGCTGCGTCAGAGCGTGCGAGCTTAGCAGACACGCTCCCGCCTGACGCTCCCCACGCTCCACGCTCCTGACGCTCCACGAAAAATGCTCCAGCGCATTATAGATTTCTCCCTCAGGAACAAATTTATCGTCCTGCTAGGGACGATTGTTCTGGTGCTGGGCGGCGTTTACGCGCTCAAGAACATCCCCCTGGACGCCATCCCTGACCAATCGGATGTCCAGGTCATCATTTACACCGAATGGCCGGGGCAGGCACCCCAAATCGTCCAGGATCAAGTCACCTATCCCATTACCACCAAAATGCTTTCCGTGCCGGGCGCGAAGGTAGTTCGTGGCTACTCTTTCTACGGCTTTTCGTTCGTCTATGTCATCTTCGCCGACGGCACCGATCCCTACTGGGCGCGCAGCCGCGTGCTCGAATATCTCAGCGGCTTGAGCGGTCGCCTGCCCTCGGGCGTCTCCCCCAGCCTCGGCCCGGATGCCACTGGCGTCGGCTGGGCTTTCATGTATTCCATCAACTCCACCAACCGCGACCTCGCGGAACTCCGTTCCATGCAGGATTGGTATCTCCGCTACCAGTTGGCTTCTGTGGAAGGCGTTTCCGAAGTCGCTTCCATTGGCGGCTTCGTGAAACAGTATCAGGTCACCGTAGATCCCGCCCGGCTCCGCGCCTACAACCTTTCTGTTTCCGAGGTCGCTATGGCCGTCAAACGCAGCAATGGCGAAGTCGGCGGGCGCTCGATCGAGCTGGCCGAAAAGGAATTCATCCTCCGCGTGCGTGGCTACGTTCAAAAACTTGACGATCTCCGCAAGATCGCCGTAGGCGTCGGCGACAAGGGAGTTCCGATTCTCCTCGGCCAGATCGCCAATGTCGAGCTCGGTCCCGATATGCGGCGCGGGATCGCCGAACTGAACGGCGAGGGTGAAACCGTCGGCGGCATTGTCGTCGTTCGCTACGGCGCAAACGCCCGGCAGGTTATCCTCGACGTCAAACGAAAGCTCGACACCGCTATGAAGGGCCTCCCCGCGAATGTGAAATACACGATTGCCTACGACCGCAGCGCGCTCATTCAACGCGCAGTCAGGACTCTTGAAGAGAAACTCATCGAGGAAAGCCTTGTTGTGGCGCTGGTTTGCATCGCTTTCCTCCTGCATCTGCGCAGCGCGTTGGTCGCCATCATCATCCTGCCCGTCGCCGTCCTCATGTCTTTTCTCGTCATGTTCGAGCAGGGCATCAGCTCGAACATCATGTCGCTCGGCGGCATCGCGATCGCCATCGGCGCCATGGTGGACGCGGTCATCATCATGATCGAAAACGCTCATAAGCACATGGAGCGTGACCAGGGCAAAAAGCCCCATTGGGATATAATCCGTGATGCCTCCATCGAGGTCGGGCCCACGCTCTTTTACTCTCTGCTGGTAATCACCGTTTCCTTCATTCCCGTGTTTGCACTCCAGGCGCAGGAAGGCCGCCTCTTCAAGCCTCTGGCCTTCACCAAAACTTATTCCATGGCTGCGGCGGCGCTGCTATCGATCACGCTCGCACCCGTGCTCATGGGCTTTTTCATTCGCGGGAAGATTCCCGCCGAGGAGAAAAATCCGATCAACCGTTTCCTCATTTGGCTCTACCATCCGGCAATCGATTTTGTAATCAAGTGGCGCTGGCCTGTCATCGCCACCGCTGCTGCCCTCATTATCTGGACCTTCCTGCCCTGGAATGCGCTCGCCGCCAAACTGTTGCCCGATGGCAGAACCAAGGAATTGGCCTTCAAGATTGGGAAATATTTCCCATACCAAAACATCGGCTCCGAATACATGCCGCCTCTTTATGAAGGCGACCTGCTCTACATGCCCACGACTTTTCCGGGGATCTCACCCACCAAAGCACGCGAGGTCCTCCAGACCACCGACAAAATCTTACGCCGCTTCCCCGAAGTCCATCAAGTCTTCGGCAAGATCGGCCGCGCTGAAACGGCAACCGACCCCGCGCCCTTCGACATGATTGAAACCACCATCATGCTCAAGCCCGAAGAGGAATGGCCGAAAGTGGAAATCCTCGATGACTCTGGGAACATCATCGCTCATCGCCGCCGCACGCCCGATGAGTTGACGGAAGCGATGAATCGCGCTGTTCAGATTCCGGGTTTGAACAATGCCTGGACGATGCCGATTAAGACGCGCATCGACATGCTGGCGACGGGCATCAAGACTCCAGTCGGCATCAAGGTCGCCGGCCCCGACCTCGCCGAGTTGGAGCGGGTGGCATCCGAGATTGAAGCTGTGGTTAAGACCGTGCCGGGCACTTTGAGCGCGTTTGCTGAGCGCACAATGGGCGGCAATTACATCGAGTTCCAAATCGACCGTGATGCCATTGCCAGATACGGCTTAACGATCGGAGCGGTCCAGGACGTACTCGAGGTGGCGCTGGGCGGCATGGCGCTCACAACGACCGTCGAAGGACTCGAACGATATGCCGTAAACCTTCGCTACAGCCGCGATTTTCGCGAAAGTCCGGAGGCGTTGCGCGAAATCATTGTGCCAACGCCCTCGGGTCCTCAGGTCCCGCTGGGCCAGTTAGCCCGCATCGAAATCGTCCATGCTCCGATGGGAATCAAGAGCGAGGCCGCGGTGCCTAATGCCTGGATTTATGTGGACGTCAAAGGCATCGATATCGGCACCTACGTCCAGATGGCCATACGCGCCGTCGACGAAGCCGTCGCGAACGGCCGCATCCACCTACCCGGCGGCTATAACATCTTCTGGAGCGGCCAATATGAATACATGCTCCGCGCCAAGGCACGATTCATGATCGTCATTCCGCTCACGCTGCTCATCATTATCTTAATCATTTACCTCAACACGCGCTCGGCCATCAAGACTGCCATCGTGATGCTGGCCGTGCCATTTTCACTCGTGGGCGCTTTCGGCGTGCTCGCCCTGCTCCACTACAATTTGAGCGTGGCGGTCTGGGTTGGCATCATTGCCCTCGCCGGGCTCGATGCCGAAACCGGCGTCGTCATGCTCCTCTACCTGGACCTCGCATACGCCGACTGGCAGAAGAAGGGTCTCATGCGCCATGCGACCGACTTGCGCGACGCCATCTATCACGGCGCGGTCAAGCGCGTCCGCCCCAAAGCCATGACCGCCTCAGTCATCATCGCCGGACTGATGCCGATCCTCTGGAGTCACGGCACTGGCGCGGACGTGATGAAACGCATCGCCACACCCATGATCGGCGGCGTCGTCACTTCGACCACCATGGAACTGCTGGTCTATCCGGCCATCTACTATCTGTGGCGCTCCCGATCGCTCAAAGCAATGCAGGCAGCGTGAGAACCTCGCGCTCGCGCCAAAGCCAGGGCGCGGTTCAGAGTTGACACTGAGACTGATTCTCAATAAAGATTGGCGCGAAGTTCTTAAGATGAAACCGACCACCTGGGCGTACCTTTTGCTCGTGTGCCTGAATCTAGGCGGCATGGCCCTGGCGGGCTGCGCGGGGCCGGCAGTCGCGGTTGATTCTCCTACCGACGAAGCAAGCGTCGCGCGCCGGCTTTACATCGCCAAGTGCGCCAAGTGCCACAAGTTCTACGACCCCGCAAAATATTCTGATGCGGAATGGCACAAATGGATGCTCAAAATGAGCCGGAAATCCAAGCTCACGCCTGAGCAAGAGGAGATGCTCTCTCGTTATATTGAAGATACCTTCCGCAGCCCCCGCAAGGCCGACGCACATTAAACTGGCGCGCGCGTTTCAACCGTGAAACGAGCGGCCTTCGTCCGAGCATTGCGGCGTCTTCTCGCCTCAATCCCTTCAGGCACGCTACGCATCTTCCGGGTTAAGGAGATTAAACATCGCGGCGCCAGCGACCCCGGCGCTTAAGTTAGCCAGGAAATACACCCAAATGTTTGACCAGGCGGAAAACCCCATAAGGGTAATGCCCACGGCCACTGCCGGGTTGAAGGCCGCGCCGGATACGGTGCCGACGGTGAACGCCCCTGTCATTACGGTAAAACCGATCGCCAGCCCATAAAAGGAGTTGCCCGCGTTGGCCTTGGCGGTGGCACAGTTGAGCACGACGTAAACCAGCGCGAAGGTGAACAGAAATTCGGCGAGCAGCGCCGGACCTACTTTCAGTGCTATCGGGTTCGCCTGCGCCTCGCCCTTCAGGTAACTCAAGGCAACGGCAGCCAGCAATGCCGCGAGCAACTGCGCCAGCCAATAGGGAACAACATCCTTGACGGGGCATCGGCCGCGCAGAAACACGCCGAGCGTAACAGCGGGATTGTAGTGAGCGCCGGAAATGTGGCCACCCGCGTAAACCATTACCATCAGGACGGAGCCGATAGCCAAAGGCGGCACGACGTGTGGTCCACCTAGCAGCACCGAACAACCGATGGTGAGCACGAGAAAAAAGGTACCAATGAACTCCGTGATATATTTTTTCATGGCAATGGCTGCACTGTGTAGGGAAACGGCAGGATGTCAAGCGCCGCCGAAATACTGTCCCAAATGCGTACAAGATTTCAATTTCCCGAGTATTCGTGCCAGACGCTGCCGGACGGCTCAGTTCTACAAATCCAGAATCCAAAATCGGTCGAAGCGTGCTTTACGTCGCCTGCCACAATCCCTTGGGAGCTCCAGACGACAGGAGGCCTTGGCATCCGAGGTGCTGCCAGTGGAGCATGAGTTTCCAGTTCGAGTGCAAGACTAAGCACCGTGCGGCATTGCCAAGTCCGGCAGCCGCGGGCGCGGGGCGTCAGGACCAAATTCGACGACGCTTCTTTCCTCTAACTGTTATCGGTGTTGTGGTCTGCCTCTGTTGCTCGAGTATTCCAGCCGAAGAACAGATTCCGAATGAGTTGGATGCTGGCCAGCTCCTCTCGTCGAGTCGATTCACCTACTACGCCCGACCTGCCGAAGCCTTGCATAACGTCGCGCCTGAAAGCGCCGATTCCCAGGTTCCGCAGCTCTTCGGTTACACGGACGAGTTCCGGCCCGACAGGTTTTCGCGGAGAGATGCGGCGCAGATGGAATTGAAGCGCGACAGCACAGTCATGCTACTCTTTAAGAGAATGCCTTCCCGAAATTCTTACCAGGTCTGGGCCGCTTTGGGAACGGGCTTCGGCCGAATCTTCCCGGACGACATCTTCGGACGTTCGCGAACCAACGGCGCGGGCGTCCTGGAATCAGAATGGCTTTATCTGAAGATGAGCTTCCGTTTCTGAAGCCGGGACTCCGGCGTTCCTCCGGCTTTTAGTGCGCGCTCTATGTCTCTTTCCGAAGCATCGTGTCCTTCTGTGCCCACACAGGATTCGGCTCGGGATAATCCAGATTGTAATTCAATCCACGACTCTCCGGCCGCAACAAAGCACTGGTCACGATCAACTCCGCCACGGTCGCAATGTTGCGCAGTTCGAGCAGGTCGGTCGTCACGATGAAATCCCAGTAATACTGCTGGATCTCTTCTTGCAGGTTCGCGATCCGTTTGTGTGCCCGCTGCAGGCGCTTATCGGTGCGAACAATTCCGACATAGTCCCACATCGCGCGACGAATTTCTTCCCAGTTGTGGGACACAACCACCATTTCATCCGGGTTGTCCGCCCGGCCGGAGTGCCAAAGGGGAATTGATAATTCATAGCTCCGCAGTGTGCCGGAGACGACTCGTTGGGCCGCCCGGTGAGCGCAGACGAGCGCTTCCAGCAGCGAGTTGCTGGCCAAACGATTGGCCCCGTGCAGTCCAGTACAGGCCACTTCGCCTACCGCGTAGAGCCCGCTAATGTCCGTCTCGCCATCGATGTTGGTGCGCACGCCGCCGCACTGATAGTGCGCCGCAGGCACGACGGGAATCGGTTCTTTCGTGATGTCGATTCCGTACCGGAGGCAGGTCTGATAGATGTTCGGGAAGCGCTCGATGATAAATTGGGCGGGCTTGTGGGTGATGTCGAGCAGGACGTAGTCGGCGCCGCTCTGTTTCATCTCGCTGTCGATGGCGCGAGCGACAACGTCGCGTGGCGCGAGTGATTTGAGCGGGTGGTACTGGTCCATGAATTCGACGCCATTGATGGTCTTGAGCACGCCGCCTTCCCCGCGCACTGCTTCGCTGATCAGGAACGATTTCGCTTTCGGGTGATAGAGGCACGTGGGATGGAACTGGATGAACTCCATGTTGGACACCGTCGCCCCGGCGCGATAGGCCATCGCCACGCCATCGCCCGTGGCAATGTCCGGATTAGTTGTGTAGAGGTACACTTTGCCGCAGCCGCCCGTGGCCAGCAGCGTCACCGGAGCCGCGAACGTTTCGACCTGGCCTGGGGCCTTATCCAACACATAGACGCCCAGGCAGCGGTTGTCGCCGCCCGCGCCGAGTTTCTGACTCGTCACCAGATCAATCGCGAAATGGTTCTCGAAGGTGTGAATGTTCGGCCGCTCGGCCACTGCCGCCAGCAACGCCCGCTCCACTTCGCGTCCGGTCACATCCTGCGCATGCAGAATCCTGCGCTTCGAATGACCACCCTCTTTTCCCAAATCCAGCTCGCGCGCACCGTGTGAGCGCGGAACTTCCCGCTCTGAAAAGTGCATGCCCAGCTCGATCAACTCGGCGATCCGGGCCGGTCCCTCCTGGACGATAGTCCGAACGACGGATTCCTGGCACAATCCGGCCCCGGCCTGGAGCGTGTCGCGGACGTGGAGCTCGAAAGAATCCTCCTGGCTCGTGACTGCGGCGATGCCCCCCTGCGCATAGTTCGTGTTCGACTCGGCCCGATCCTTCTTGGTGATGATCGCGACGCGCCCGCGCGACGCGACTTTCAATGCAAACGTGAGACCGGCTATACCGCTGCCCAAAACCAGAAAGTCAAAATTCTTCATGGAAGCCCACGTCACTCAGAGGCGCGAGTTATCAATCAGCCGTGTTTTGCCAAAGAAAACGGCCAGCGCCATGTGCGTGCCACGAACGACGTTGCGCACCGGTTCCAGCGTGTTCGACTCGAAGAACTCGACGTAATCCAGGCGCGCGCCCGATGCTTTCTTAACCATGTCTTTGACTTCCCGCTTCAGCTTTGCTGCCGGAAGCGGCCGGGATGCCCTTCTCAAGGCAGCATGAACCTTTTCTATCGAGCGCCGCAGCACCGTGGCTTGCATCCGTAAGTCTCCCTTGAGGAAGCGGTTGCGGGAACTCATCGCCAAGCCATCCGGCTCGCGGCAAATCGGCGCTACCGCAATTCCCAAAGGAAAATTCAGATCGCGCACCATACGTTTCACAATCGCCGCCTGTTGGTAATCTTTGGCGCCGAACACGGCGAAAGTCGGATGCACGATATTGAACAGTTTGGCGACCACGGTGGTGACGCCTCGAAAATGCGTGGGCCGTGACGCTCCTTCCATCGCGGCCGAAAGGCTTTCTTCCACCACGTAGGAGGTGAACGGTCCGGCTCCATTCGACGGATACATGTCCCGATCCTTCGGCGCAAAGACCACATCAACTTTTTCCGCGCGACAAAGTCGCAGGTCCCGGCTCAGATCGCGCGGATACCTTGAGAAATCCTCGCGCGGCCCAAACTGCGTGGGATTGACATAAATACTGACAACGACCTGGCCACGGGGTCCTGCCAATTTGCGGGCGCGTTTGACCAGGCTTAAGTGACCCGGGTGAAGAAATCCCATTGTCGGGACGAGACCCACCCGCACGCCCCGCCGCCGCCAATTGCTGGCCAGGCGCTGCATGGTCGCAATCGACCTCACCACTTCCATGGCCGGAGCGTGGCGAAGCCCCAGTCAAGGATCAATCTAATTGAGGGGCGAGAGGACCAGAATCTACCGTCGGAAATGCAGCGGGGCTGCCTCGGGCAGCTCGTGCGCGCAGGGCTGATTGGTCGGAGCATCCGGCTGCCGATCAGTGCGCGCCACCAAACTGTTTGCGAGAAGATAGGCTTCGACTTCCTCACCGCTGATGTCTGCAAGCATGCGGCCGTTGATCTCCACACACGGACTGAGCATCTGCCCGCTCTTCTCGATCATTTCCTGGCGTTGGGCCGGGTCGTTGATGATGTCACGGTCCTCGAACGGTAAGTCGTACTGACGCAGCACCGCGCGCACACCCTGACTCCAGCCGCAACTCGGTTTTAGGTAGGCAATAATCTTTGGTTTGTTCATAGTTTAGAGATCGTTATTCAATTTGCCATAGCGGCGTTCAAGTTCAACGCCAAATTTTCAGAATCATGCGGCTGAAAGTCCTAATAATCCCCGACAAGTTCAAAGGAACTTTGACCGCGCGCGCGGCGGCCGAAGCGATTCGCCACGGCTGGATCAGGGCCCGGCCGCAAGACCAATTGACTCTGCTGCCGATGAGCGACGGTGGAGAAGGATTTGGCGAGGTCATGAGCGGCTTGCTCGGCGCCAGACGTCAACAGGTTCGAACGGTGGACGCGGCGCATCGTCCTTGCCCGGCTCCGTGGTGGTGGGAGCCGAAGAGCCGGACCGCCATCATCGAATCGGCGCGCGTGATCGGCCTGTCGATGCTGCCGGCGAAGAAATTTCACCCGTTCGAACTGGATACATTTGGATTGGGCGCCGTGTTCCGAGCAGCGAAACGCAAAGGAGCAAGGCGATGTCTCGTCGGCATCGGCGGCAGCGCGACCAATGATGCCGGTTTTGGCCTGGCCCGAGCTCTCGGTTGGAAGTTTCTGGATGGAACTGAGCGCGGGATCGAACATTGGCCTGACTTGGTGAGACTGGCTCGACTTCGGCCGCCGAATCACCGGCGCTGGTTCCATGAAGTTGTAGTAGCCGTGGATGTGCAAAATCCTCTACTCGGCAGTCGCGGTGCCACCAGGATCTACGGCCCACAAAAGGGCCTGCGGCCGGAAGACTTTCCGCTAGCGGAGTGCTGCCTGAACCGGCTAAGGAGAATCGTTAAAATGAGATTCGGCCGTGATTTCAGCCGTGTGCCGGGCGCAGGAGCAGCCGGCGGATTGGGCTTTGGTCTGATGGCGTTTGCTGACGCGCGATTGGTGCCGGGCTTTGATCTGTTCGCTCGCTCAGCGGCGCTCGAGCTGCGGTTGCGCTCGGCCGATCTGGTGGTCACCGGTGAGGGGGCGATCGATCAATCCACGCTCATGGGCAAAGGCGTTGGTCAAATAGCCGTGCGTTGTCAGGACTTGGGGATTCCCTGCATTGGCCTCGCAGGCGCGGTCACTCGCAGCGCTCGAGTAAGGCACGCTTTCAGATATGTTCGCGCTTTGACGGAAGTAGCCGACGAGGAGGAGGCCAAGGCCAGAGGGGCCTACTGGCTGGAGCGGTTGAGCGAGCAAGTGGCGCGAGCGATTCCTGACCGAATGTGAGCCAGATGACGTCACCTAAATCTTGAACTCCCCGCACGCGCGGCTACCGTTTGAACCATGAACCTGGAAGATCATTTAGGAGATATCATCCGCAAGGCCCGCGCTATGTCCAATGTCCCGGCCGCGGCGGCGGCCAAAGCTGCGGGCCTCGCGGAGCCGGAGCTGAGTGCGCTCGAGGAATCCGGCCAGTACGCCAAAAAGCCTGACTTCAATCAATTAGGCGCGTTGATTGGGTTGCATCCGGGCAAGTTGGAAGGCATTGCCCAAGGCTGGCTGCCCACCGAGAAAGAACTGAATACCTGGCGCGAATTGCGAGTTCTGACCACCGCCGGAGATGGAATCACTGTCAATTGTTACCTGATCTGGGACGAGGTCTCGCGTGAGGCAGCGCTGTTCGACACAGGGTGGGACGCCACGCCGGCCCTGAAGTTGATCGCCGAAAACGGACTTCAGCTCCGGCATCTTTTCATCACCCACACGCACCCCGACCACATCGCCGGAGTCGGCGCGGTGCGCGAAAAATTTCCCAAAGTGCGCGCGCACTCCAGCTCGAAGAGTGCTCCAGTGGATCAGCGAAATCGGCCAAATGATTTCATTCACCTGGGGAGTTTGCGGATCACACATCGCGACACGCCCGGCCATGCGGAGGATGGCGTCACGTACATCGTTGGCACCTGGCCGGAAGACGCGCCGCACGTGGCGATCGTTGGCGATGCGATTTTCGCCGGCTCGATTGGACGCGGCAATCAGTCGTGGGACCTGGCCAAACAAAAAGTGCGGGACCAGATTCTGTCGCTGCCACCCGAAACGCTGATTTGTCCGGGGCACGGCCCGCTGACCACAGTCGTCGAGGAAAAAGGCCACAATCCGTTCTTCACTTGACCAGCCCCAGGGCGAGCGTAATCTTGCGCGCCTCGACTGGGCTCGGGGTCTTATGCGGCATACCATCTCGGTTTTGGTGGAAAATAAATTCGGCGTGTTGACGCGCGTGGCCGGATTGTTCAGCGGCCGGGGCTATAACATTGATTCGCTCAACGTGGCGCCCACCGCCGACCCCACAGCCTCGCGCATGACTATCGTCACGCGCGGGGACGATGCCACGCTCGAACAAATCGTCAAACAACTGAACAAACTGGCTGATGTCATCAAGGTCCAGGACTTTCGCGATGGTGAATACGTTGATCGAGAGTTAGTGTTGGTGAAGGTCACCATCGATTCCAAGACCCGCGCTGAAGTCATGCAAATTACCGACATCTTCCGTTCGAAAATTGTCGATGTGCAACCCAAAAGCCTTACGATCGAGGTCACGGGCGACGAAAGCAAAGTGGAGAAATTCCTGAGCCTGATGAAAACATTCGGAGTATTGGATTTGACTCGCACGGGCCGCGTGGCGATGGCTCGCAAATAACCCCTGTTCAGCAGTCTCAACTCCCAACTCTCAACTCACAACCAAAGCAAATGCCGGCAAAAGTTTATAGCGACAAAGATGCGAATATTGGACTGCTGCGGAACAAAACCCTGGCTGTGCTCGGTTTCGGCTCACAAGGGCACGCCCACGCGCTGAACCTCAGGGACAGCGGGATGAAAGTGATTATCGGCCTCTATCAGGGCAGCAAATCCATTCCTGTTGCTAAGGAAAAGGGCTTCGGCGTGGTTTCAACAGCCGAGGCCGTGCGGCGGGCCGAAGTGATCTTCGTCGGGCTGCCGGACACCAAGCAGCCGGCTGTGTATGTGCGGGACATTGCGCCGAATTTGAGCAAGGGCAAGACGCTGCTCTTTTCTCACGGCTTTGCCATTCATTTTAGGACCGTGGTCCCGCCTAAATCAGTGGATGTGATTCTGGTTGCGCCCAAAGGGCCGGGCCACATCTTGCGGCGGCAGTACCTGGAAGGCAAGGGGGTGCCTGCCCTGATCGGCGTTTACCAGAATCCGAGCGGGCGGGCCAGGCAAGTTGCGCTGGCCTGGGCCAAGGGCATCGGCGCAACGCGCGCGGGCGTGCTGGAAACGACCTTCCGGGAGGAAACCGAAACCGATTTGTTTGGCGAACAAACGGTTTTATGCGGCGGCGCGACCGCGCTAATAATGGCCGGGTACGAGACCCTGATCGAAGCTGGGTATCAACCGGAGATGGCCTACTTCGAGTGCCTGCACGAACTCAAGCTCATTGTGGATTTGATCAATGAGGCGGGCATCAGCGGCATGCGCTTCTCGGTTTCCGAAACCGCCAAATGGGGCGATGTGACGATGGGACCTAAAATCATTGATGCGGGTGTCAAGAAGCGAATGAAAGCGGCTCTCAAAGGCATCCAGTCCGGCAAATTCGCCAAGGGCTGGATCTCCGAATACCAGGGCGGCTACAAAAAATACAACGCGCTGCTCAAGAAGGGCCAGCAGCATCCAATCGAAAAAGTCGGCGCCCGGCTGCGCAGTTTAATGCCCTGGATGAAGAAGAGGTCGATCAGAGGCGCTCAAGCGGCTTATTAGACCCAAAATCACGGCTGCGCTGCGCGATAAAATCGCTGTGGCACCGAGCCGGCTGTGTGGTCGATGAACGTGTAGGGTGCGACGTGGTTGGAAAGAGTCACCCAGTTGACGAGGTTGCTGGAGGCTTCGACGCGGATGGTTCCCGTCCCGATCACTTGAAACTGGATGGTGCCATCAGCCAGGCGCACGAGAGATGCGATCCGCCAACCAGCAATGAAATCCTGGTTGGTAGCGCTCGGAGGCACCACGACGATACGGTTGGGGGGTTGAAAGGTGTAGTTGAAGCCTGGCTTCAGCGGAGTCAGTGTGTTCGTGCCCGCCGGCAAGGAGAGGGTAAAATAGCCATTGGCGTCAGTCGTTTGGCCGCCGAAAATGCGGACGCCGCTCACACCGTTGGTCCCGGCCACCACGCGGCCGCTGATCGTGTACACTGGCTGCTTAACCGTGAAATTGACATTCGAAGCGCCTGGTGGTGTGATCACTTCCTGCGCCGGGCTGAACTCGTAGCCGCTGAGCGAAGCGAAGACGAAGTAATCACCGGGGCAAATTCCCGAGATAGTGTAAGCGCCGTTTGTGTCCGTCAGGGCTGAATTGGCCCCGGCGGTGACGGTCACTCCGCTCAGACCATTCGTACCATCCATTACATGGCCGCTGATGGTGACTGGCACGCAGACTGTGAGCGTAGCTGCGGGACTGACAACGACGGATACGTGGTTGGACACGGATACGGTGTAATCGCCGGCGTTGGTAGGCTGCGCATTCGTTACCGTGAAGGTCGTCCTGGTAGCTCCGGCAATGTTGGTGCCCTTGAATTGCCACCGATAGGCCAGCGGCGGATCGCCAGTAGCCGAAACCACGAACGTCGCATTGCTACCGACCATAACCGTCTGGCTGCTCGGCGGAGAAATAATGGCAGGAGCAAGCTGCGTAGGGTACTCATAAGCGCCAATGTCGCTGTGCGGGCCAACCGGCCGTCTAGTGCCGCGCTCATCCACGTCGGGCGCGGCTAAATCGTCCGCTGCGTCAACCGCCGGACTGTCGTGAAGCAAGGCCATGGTCTGTGGAGGGTCGCCGGACAACGGCGATGTTCTGGGATCGACGTTCTTTCGGCTGCTGCCCGCCAAACTTGCGTCCGAACTAAGATTATTGCCGGCATCGGTGATTGTGCCGTAGGCATTGGTGCCGGGCGCATTAGTGACCAAAATGGTATTCTTCAGGATGAAAGTCCCTGCGGCGCGATAGACGCCCGCGCCGCGAGCTAATCCCGGGCTGCCGTCAGTTCCTCTGAAAGGACCAGTCCCGGCGACGCCGTTTGTGCCTCCGACGGCCTGGTTTTGTGCGATCGTGCAGTTCACGATATAATTTGTGCCGGCCGAGCCATAGAACGCACCCCCAAGGCCGTTGCCTCCGTTGCCTCCGTTGCCAGCGTTATAGTTGCCCGCGCCTCCATTGCCACCCTTGCCACCTGTGACGCTGTTGCCGAAGAATGTGCAGTTGGTCACTGCGCCAATAGCCGCACCGAAGACACCACCGCCCAATCCATCTCCACCCCGTGGCCCATTGCTGCCGTTGCCGTTGACTTGAGTTCCGCCGGCAGCGCTGTCTCCCCCCGTGGCGGAATTTTGCGAGAACGTGCAACTGGTTAGGGTTATGTCCCCCGTGCTGCACACGCCAGCGCCGGAGGTCACCCCGGCCGCGCCGCCGATTCCGGGCAAGCCCGAACGCGTGCCACCGGTCCCGTCGGTGCCGCCCGAGGCGCCGCTGCCGCTGGCGGCTGAATTTCCCGTGAAGGTGCAGGAATCGATTGTGACATTGTTGGTGCCAATATTGAAAACGGCCCCGCCCCGCGCATGGCCGCCGCTGCCGCCATTGCCGCCATTGCCACCTTGGTACCGGCCATTGCCACCATTGCCGCCAGCACCGCCAGTCCCTCCTGTCGCCTGGTTCGTCAGGAATTGGCAGGCCGAAAGTGTGAGTGCTCCCGCATTGTAGATCGCGCCACCCTCAGCCGCACCGCCGCCGGTGCCGCTGGTGCCGTTTCCGCCGGTGCCGGATGTGTCGGCTCCTTTGGCGCCGGCAACACCGTTGCTGCCAACAGCCGAGTTGCCGCTGAAAATGCAGTTGGAGAGTAAAGCCACGGCACCTTGCTGGACGTAAATCGCGCCGCCATTAGTGCTCATCCCGCCGGACAGCGTCAAATGATTCAAAGTCAGGGTGGCGGGCGCCAATACCGTGAAGAGGCGGATCAGGTTATTGCCGGTAATCAAAACTTTCGCCGAGCCGGCGTCGAGCGTGACATCATTCGCAATTATCAACGTGTTCGACAAGACGATGGTCGGACAATCCGGCAGCGGCACGACGCCCCCCTGCTCTACCGCAGCCACGAAATCATCAAAACCACTGCAATTATTGGTGAGAATGACATTAATGTTAAATTCTTCGGTGCTGCTCAGCGGCGGAGAGCTTTGCTCCGTGACAGTGACCCCAATCGTATAGTTGTCGGCTTGCTGCGCGGTGGGCTTCCAGGAGAATATACCGGTGTTCGTGCCGATGCTCGCGCCGTCAGGCGCGCCCGGTTCGAGCGACCAGAGGAGCGCATTGGTGGTTCCGTCAGTGGTGTGGGCACTGTTGGTATTTGTGAACGATTGGCCCGCCACAATCGTCACATCGTTGATCGGCGCCAGGAAAGGAGGCGTCGGAGCGGTGTTGGTAAAGACGTTCACCCGGAAACTCGCTGAAGTGTGGTTCGTCAGATTAAATCTGTCCTGGACTTGCACGTTAATCGTGTTCGTGCTCGGGGCCTGCGACGCCGAAGGCGTCCACGTGAAAAGACCCGTGGTCGGCGTAGAACCGTTGGTAATGCTGGCGCCCGAGGGTGGGTTCGCCAGACTCCAGAGCAACTCATTAACGCTCACGTCGGTGTTAGTGACCGAAGTGATGATCGTGATGGTCGTCCCCGGCATGACGTTGGTGTCGCCGATCGGGTTTATCACCAAAGGACCGGATACCTGACCGTGAGCCGACAGCGAGCAAAGCAGCAGCGTACCCAACGCAAGGAGTTTCAGAGCCAAGGTTGCGGTGGGACGAACGCGTTGGCGGCGCGAGCGCCCTGGCACCGGCGGTGCTTGGTTCCAGTTTGCCATTGTGCTGGACGCTTAGGGTCCCTTGAGTTGTTTATCCGCCTGCTTGAGGCGCGCCGCTTCTTCGGCCAGAATCTCTTTCTCGGCACGGCTCACTCCGGGCATTCGATCTTTCTCCGCTTTGGCGGTGAGGGCCGCAATTTCTGGCGTCGGCAGCACAGTCGGGCGGATGAGGACAATCAGCTCCTTTCGGGTTTCGGACGTCGAAGTGCTGCGGAACAAGTAGCCCAACAGTGGAATATCCATCAGGAAGGGAACGCCCGAGCCGCTCTTGGATTTGTCAGTCTCAATCAGACCGCCCAGCATGATCGTATCGCGATCGCGCACCGCGACCTTCGCCGCGGCTTCCTTCCGCGTCGTGTTCGGCACCTGTCCAACACCGGTGATCTCCGTGAACCCTGCGTAGTTCTCAATCGTTTGATGGATGTCCATCACCACCAGGCCGTCCGGATTGATCAGCGGCGTCACGTCCAGCGTCACACCGATCTGTAGTTGCTGGATCGTGGAATATCCGCCAAAGGAGCCTCCACCGTAATAGCTCCCTTGCGGGTAAGGCCGTGATTCACCGACGAACAATTGCGCCTGGACGGCGTGCGAAGTCTGGATGCGCGGCCGCTGCAGGATCTTGGCGCGGCTGGAGCTTTCGATGGCGGTGATTGTCACATCGAGGTCCTGACCGTAGCTGAACAGGTAGTTGAACCCGCCGGCCAGGCCGCTGGCGGCGTTGGTCCCGACGGCCCCGGCGAAGCTTCCTGGAGTCAGAAATTGTCCTGCGCCAGCCGAGCCGACTCCCGTCCACTTTCCGACGGTCTGGGGGTGCTGCAAATAGCTGAACCCAAAGTCCTTGCTGTCTGGCCCCAACGTGACCTCAATAATGACTGCCTCGATCAGGACCTGAGCCAGCACCACGTCGAGTTGTGAAATGATCTTTTTGATCGTGTCCATGTCCTGCCGGCCGGCAAAGACCAGCAACGAGTTGGTTCGTTCATCCGCAATGATTTTCATCGTCCCGATCACTTGAATTTCGCCTGGGCCGCTGGCGCGCTGAATAATCGACCGAAGGCGGTCACTGAACGTGCCTCCGGTTCCGGGGGTTGTGCCCACGGCGCCCGGGGCTTGCTGTTGAATTCCGGGCGTGTTGAGCGCGCCCGGATATGCCCCACCCACGCCACCTACCCCACCCACCGTGCGTTGGGCGCCGAAACCACCTCCAAAGCGCCCGGTCCCGCCACGCGCCGTTCCCCCACCGGCGCCTGCCCCAACCGTTGTGCCGCCACCCCCGGCGCTCAGGCTGTTCAAGGCGCTGGCGATGTCCGAAGCCAGCGCGTATTTGATCGGAATGACTTCAGAAATGAACTCCGCCGGCACCGCCACATCGATCTTTTCCACCATCTCCAACATGCGTTTGACGTTTTCAGTATTGTCGCGCAGCACGAGAATCGCGCTGCCGTCAATCGGTAGAATCGGATTCGGAATCTGGCTGGCGAACGGCGTCAGGACTGTCATTAACTCGCTGGGTTTGACGTATCTCAATTGGACGATGTGAGTGACGTAGGACCCGAGTTCAGGGAGATCCTTCGCTTTCTCCTCGTGCAATGCCGCGCCGGTCTGATTCGCTTGAGCAGATGGCACTACTTTGACGAATTTTTCACCCATGGGAACAATCGAAATACCATTGAGCGCCAACACGGCGTCCAGGGCCTGGATCGCCTCATGTTTGGTGAGCAGGGTCTGGTTCTTTAGCGTGATGAGAACAGCCGGGAGGGTGGTTGGCCGAAGAATCGTCCGGTTCACCAGCTCCGAATAAAGCGTGAGCACATCATTGAGATCCACCGCGCGGAAGTTGATCATGCCGGGAGGCGTCGTTTCCTCCACTGCAGCGGGCGCGTTGGTCGCCGCAGCAGATCCCGGCTCGACCGCCGGCGTTTTCCCGGGCTGGACGGAGGCTGTCGCCGGCACGGAAGCAGGAGCTGGTATTGCGGCCGGGTTGCCGGAAGCCGCGAGGCTGTTGACGGGCGCGACGTTGCTTCCCGCCGGATTGGCCGGCACGGCGATGCGGTAGATCGGTGATGGCGGACCTCCAACAGTATTGGTGGGAATGATGATTCGATTGGTCGCCGCGGTTGCAGGGTTGGTTGTCGCTGCCTGCACCGCCGGAGCAGGCGAATCTGTCGGCGTAACTTTAGGCTCGGGGTTGGGAACCACTACGGGTGGATTCGAAGACACGGCGATAGGGTTGGTCGCTGGTGGCTGAAGTACGGCTGTATCGCTGGGAACTAAGATGCGGTTGGTCCCCGCGGCCGCAGCGTCGGTTGGTCCTGCCCGAAGCGACGGAACAGGCGAATCCGTCAGGATCACTTTCGGCACGGCGACTGGAGCAGTACTGGCCGTGGCCGGGTTCGTCCTGGCCTCGATTGCCTGGCGAAGGGCCTGGCGCAGGATTTCGTCCCGGTTGGTTCCAGCAGTGTCCCCGGGCGGTGGCGGAATTTGAGCAAGCAAACCGGAGCCGGTCAGGAGCAAAGCAAGGAGGGTCGTTTTTGAAGTCATTTGGCAGATGTCTTTCCGGGTTGATTTGGTGGACTAAACGCACTAACAGGCGCCGGACTTGGAGCAGGCCTTACCGAGGCCGTCCGTGATGGCGAAGCTACCCTAGCTGTCGGGTTCTTCTGATAGGAGGCAACCAGCTTCACTGTGGCGGCAAGTTGTTGGCGTGTCTGCGCGTCTGGGTGCAACGACAAATCGCGAACTCGGATCAACGAATTCCCCGAACCGAGATTGAACAAAAAATCGACGAGTTGCTGTTCGCCGGCCTGAACGGTGATCGTCTGCGACAGTTCCAAAAAAAACTGGTTGGTGCGCGTCTGAATTCTTCCGGCAGACAACGGAGTGACTCCGCACCTGACCATCTCGTCGGAAACAGTGCGCGAGAATTGCAAAGCTTGCTCCTCCGCGGGAACGTCCAAGCCTTCCTTTTCCAGTTTTTTTAGTTCCGTTTCATAGCGAGGCTTCTGCTTGATCTCCGCGTCGCGTGTCGCCAGGGTCCGTTGGGCACCGGCCATTCGATACTTCATCTTGTCCCAGTCGCCGAAGTGCGGGAACACGACCAAAATGTTGACGAGAACAAAAAGGCCGGTGGTCACACCGACAAACACGCGCTTCTCAAAAGGACGCAGGTTTTCCCAATAACCCTTCATTCGACCTCCACACGCTTGAGTTCCAGACTAAAATTCCATCGCACGTTTCCCTGCTGCACATGGTACTGGACATGGTCTCCCCCATTGGGATTGAACATAAGATCGCCATTAGTCGAGGCCGCCGAGCGTAACGCGCTCTCGAAGTCGTACACTTCTTTCCGTTGGTCCGCGGCAGCCGTCCCGTCCAATGTCAGCCTTTTTCCATCCGAGAAGTTCATCGTCTCCAAGACCGCGCTTTCCGGCAGGTACCGGGCAATATGATTCCAGCAATCGAGTGCCGCGTATTTGAGTTCCTGCCGATCCTTGAGCACCTGGTAGCGCGCCTTAAGCTGCATCGTATTTGTGTACTGCGTCCCAATTTGCGCCACACCATATTCAACGGCGCGCGTCCGGAACGTCGCGACTCCCAGGGCAACCCCATAGACAGCCAGGCCCAGCAGGTAAAGCCCCAGCACCGCCGTCAGACCGCGCATCCACAGCCTGTCCATGAACTGCTGTTGGTAGCGGGTCGAGAATTCAATCGGCAACAGGTTCGCACGTGGGTCCGAATGCGCCGCGCGCTGGGCAGTAAGCGCCGCCAGGTCAGCGCTCGAAAGCGGCGGCGACAAGGTCACCGGCTGTTCCAACCCTTCCCGCAGCGCCGGTTCCCATTGCAGCGCAGTGCTGCCCTCCGCCACCAAATGCCAGTGCGGAGGCGACTTGAGCCAGCCGTCCATCTCGCCGGCCCAGGCCATCTGCAACAATTGTTCCTGAATACTCGGCGACTGCGGAGAGCTCGGCAGCGTCACCAAATCCAGATTTTGAAGCACTCCGCCGTACCACCAGGCGACCAGGGCGTTATTCTGGCCGCTGCGCGCTTGCGGATAAATCCAGGCGCCATCGGCCGTGATGGCTGTGGCCTGCAACTCATCGAGCAGCGGCAGTTCCAGCCGGTCCGCGAGGTAACCCTGCCCCTCCAGTTGGCCCAGGATTTCCTCGACGACGTCGCGGGCGACGATCATTACGATGACCGTTTGCAATGTCTCCTGGGCGTGGGACAGCACCTGGATGCTCCAAACTATTTGCGTCACTGGAATCGGCGAGAGCTTCTCCAACTGCAACTCGACCATGGACAGCGTCTCGCCAAATTCGCTGCGTGGCAAGTGGACAACGCGGAGAAACACTTGCTCGGGGGGCAGCCACGCTACATTGAGCTTGCGCTGGAACAGCGAACGCCAGCTTTTGCCAATCAGGTGTTTTGGAAGCGCTTCGCCGGGCAGGCTGGTCTGCTGGCGATTCAATGCAAATCCGACGTTCTGCGCGTCGAACTGCCATAAATACCGCGCCTCGGCCCCGACCTGCAACACATTGCAGACGTGGATAGTCGCGGGCTTTCTTGCCGGCCGGCCCGCGAGTGACGGCGTCTGCATTTCCGTGACTACGACTTTCGTCTGGCCTGCTTTTGCCTTGAGAAGTTTGGAGAGGAAAACTGCGGCTGCCACCAGGCCGGCCGCCACCCCGAGGACGACAGGCCAGAAAGCCTTGCTGGCCCTCAAGCTTTTGTAGGTAGCCGTGGGTTGCGTTCGGATCTTGTTTAGGAGCTGCTGCATCGCGGGAACTGCATTGGTCGTCGCCTTACCCGCCTGAGTCTTTCCGGCGACATTGGTTTTTGCCGGCGTCCGCTGCGGAGGACGAAAGGCATTCGTCCGAACAACGGTCCTGGAGGCGCCAGGGGCTGAATTCGTGGTCGTGCCGGGAGCCGCCTCAAGCTGGCCGCAGGCAACGAGGAAGGCCAGGCTTAGGAAAAGGCCAAAAGCTAAAATCCGAAACCGGCGACTCACACTGCGTCGGCTCCCGCCTCTGGCTCGGGCGCTTGGTCCGTTTCTGGAGCTTGGGATTTGCAAGTTGGAGCTTTCTTGGGATTTGGAATTTGGGTCTTGGAATTTTTGTTAGCTCTTCACCCACAATTCCGATTTGGTGTCCTCCACCAGAGCATCCAGGTGTTCCTCGACCTGAGTGACGCGCAGCACTTCCTCGATGGTCGTCTGGGCCGCGCGCACTTTGTTCCAGCCGTCGGTCCGCAGCGTACGCATGCCGAACTCGATCGCCTTTTGCGCAATGGTCGAAGCAGCGGCGCGGTTCAGAATCAACGGGCGCAGCGCTTCGTTGAGAATGAGCAGTTCATAGATGCCCATTCGGCCCTGGTATCCCAGTTGCCGGCAATCCTCGCAGCCGGCGCCACGCCAGAACTTGGCAGTGGCGATCTCGTCGGGCGGAAACCCAATCCGACGCAAATAATCGCGCTCGACCGTTTGTTCCGTTCTGCAATGAGGGCAAATTGTCCGGACTAGTCGTTGGGCCATCACGGCTTCCACTGATGAGGCAACAAGAAACGGCTCAATCCCCATGTCAATCAGCCGGGTAAAAGCGCTGGGCGCGTCGTTGGTGTGCAGCGTGCTGAAGACCAGGTGGCCCGTCAACGCCGCGCGAATGGCAATTTCCGCCGTCTCCAAATCGCGAATTTCACCCACCATGATCACGTTCGGATCCTGACGCAGGATATGCCGCAGGCCCATGGCGAACGTCAGCCCGATTTCCGGCCGCACCGCGATCTGATTGATGCCTTTGAGTTCGTACTCGACCGGTTCCTCGATCGTGATGATGCGCTTGTGGACCGAATTGATCGTGCTCAGAAACGCGTAGAGCGACGTGGACTTCCCCGAGCCTGTCGGTCCAGTGACCAGAAAAATTCCGTGCGGCTTGACGATGATTTCGCGGATCGCCTGTTCTTCCAACGGCGAAAAGCCGAGTTTGTCCAGGCTGAGGAAGATCTTGCCGCGGGTCAGCAACCGCAACGACACGCTTTCGCCATAGACCGTTGGCACGGTCGAAACGCGGATGTCGATTTCCTCGCCCTTGATGCGGACATTGATGCGGCCGTCCTGCGGCAGCCGTTTCTCGGAAATATTCATTCCCGACATGACCTTGATGCGCGAGATCAACGCCGCCTGATACCGTTTGAGCTGTGGAGGCATCGGGGTCTGGTGCAGGATGCCGTCAATGCGGTAGCGGATGCGCAACTCATCCTCCGCCGGCTCGAAATGTATGTCCGTCGCGCGGTCTTTGAACGCTTCCCAGATAACCTGGTTGACGAACTTGATGACGCTGGCCTCCTGGTCGCTTTCCGTAATTTCCTTGTCAGTGGGCAGCTCGAGATCCAGCGGCGCCTCGTCGCCCATTTCGTCCAGGGTTTCGGCGCCGACTCCGTAATACTTCTTCAGCGCCTTCTCAATCTCGGCCTTGGTCGCCAGCGCGAATTGCACCGGGCCGCGCGCGTCGAACCTGACAGCGTTGAGCATCGCGGTGTCGAACGGATTGCTGACCACCACCTGCAGCGTGCCGTCCTGCACTTGCGTCGGCAGGACCGAGTGCTGAAAGGCGACCTTGGTCGAAATCCGGTTGCGCGCTTCGGCGGGGATGGTCAGTTTCGGCAAATCGAGAAACGGCCAGTTCATGGCCTGGGCCAACTGCTGCAGGAACACATCTTCCGCCAGCCCTCGCTCGCGGCAAATGAACCCCAGGAGCGATTCCTGCGAGCCGCTTTCGACCGCCACGCGCCACGCCTTGTTCCATGTATCGAACTCGTCGGCGGTCGCCAGGCCCATGCGCCCCAGAAATTCTCTTAGCGATAAAAAGGCCATCCGTTTGTCAACCCTTCATTCTTGTTTTCAACACTTTAAAATAGGAAAAGTTGCCCCAAGGGTCAAAGGTTTTAACCGGCACGCGCTGGACTTCTGGCCTTGGACCTTGGACTTTGGACTTTGAAAAAGCGAGGCCGATGCGATCACGGCACTCGTCCGCTGATAATCACATTTGGATCTGGGAATGCGTCCATGTTGCGGTGCAAGGCGCCCGCCGAGCGAAGGTGAGCAAAGCGGCATTTGGTAAGCGTGAGCAACTCGTCCACTTCCTGCTTCGTCACCCCCGCCTTTTCGAGGCGGCCGTGATCGCCGCCCAAGCGTTCGAAAAGCTGCAACTCAATCCTCTCCCTTCGTTTCAGCCAGTCTAGCCCCTCTTCTTCAGTCCAGCGTGAATCCGCGGGCGCATACACGGGCAAATAACCGGTAATCTGCAGGTCCACCAACCCGCCGCGCGCATAATCCGCCCACACATCGAGATCTTTGCCGTTCGGCAGGCCAAGGCCTGGATTGCGAACGAGTTGCCGGAAAGCGCTCCGCACCCGAGGCTCCAGCTCCACATAGCGTTCCATGCCCGGCCAGGACTCCACGCCGTGGAACACTGGCAGCCCACCAGACTTGCAAAAGCACGACACCGAAGAAATGACACCGTCTCGCCTCGTCACCCGTATCATTTCGCGCAGGGCCTCAATCGGCGAAGTAAGGACGCACAAAAGAAACGCGCTCACGACGGCATCGAATGAACCATTCGGGAAAGGCAGCCTCACAGCGCTTCCCGTCTGAAAGCTCAGGGGCACAGCGATGTCAACCTCTCTGCGCGCCTGCTCGAGCAGTTGTGCATCGTGATCCACCCCAACCCATTCCCCCTTGCCCTGGAGTGCCTCGGCCATCAATTTCGTGTAGCCGCCTGCGCCGCACCCTACTTCCAGCACCCGCATGCCTGGCGCCAGTCGCAGATGCGAAAGCCCCCTTGCCATCGTCTCACGCGTCGTTGTGTAGCGAACGGCATTCCCGAGGCAGTCGGGTTTGAATTTCCAGCCGGATGCTGCGGTTTTGTCCGAACTTCCAACGATGCCCTCTTGTACATTTCCGTCGCCTTTTCCATGTCTGGGGGTCGAGCCCGCAAACGGTCGCTCGGGATGAGAGCTCGGCTTCTTGGCTCGTCCTGGGTCAGAAAGAAGTGCTTTCTTGGGCGCGCTCACGCGAAAGCATGCTATCATGTCGCAAGGCGATCTCAAGCGCACAAGCCTTGGACTTTGGACCTTGGTCTTGGGCAGGCCAGCACTACTCGGAATCCGAGGTCCGTATCGTTCAATGCCGGGAAAGTGGGATAGAAATAGCGCCGGGCCGAGCGGCAACGCGCGCTTGGGCGCTGTTTTCGCCGGCCTCGCGTTCGTGCAAATTCGTGAAATTCGTGTCAAGGAGTTCCGAAATGACTTTGTCATTGGACTCCGGGTTTGTTGTTTGGACTTGGCCGCCGCGAATGCTAGGCTGAGCGCGTGAACAGTTTTCTGATGGCGGTGTTGGGAGCGGTGCTGGTGACTAACAACCCGGCGGTGGTCACCAACGTGGTGCGGCAGACGGAAGGTGGGCGGGCACAGGCCGCCCAGGGAACGGCAGGCGTGCCGGCCGCGCCCAGCGACGCGGTGGAACTAGAATACACCGAACTGGTCGAGGATGACGACGCCGTCCAGGCCGAGGTTGACAAATGGATTCAGGAGAACAACGAATTCGCCGCCAAAGGCGCCGGTGCCAAGCCGGCGGATCTGAACCGGCGCATCCATGAGCGCTTCGACCCCATTCGCAAGCGATACGAGGATTTCATCAAGCGGCATCCGGAACATGTCCGCGCGCGCGTCGCCTACGCGAGCTTTCTGGGCGACATTCACGACGAAGCGGCCGCCCAGGAGCAACTGGAAAAGGCGCTCGAACTGGATACAAACAATCCAGCGGTCTACAACAACCTCGCAAACATCTACGGCCACGACGGCCCGGTCAAAAAGGCGTTCGAGTATTACGCTAAAGCAATCGAATTGAACCCGCTTGAGCCGGTGTATTATCATAACTTTGGGACGACGGTTTATCTTTTCCGAAAGGACGCGAAGGAGTTCTACGGAATCACGGAGCAGCAAGTCTTCGACAAAGCGTTACAACTTTACGCCAAGGCGCTGAAACTCGACCCAACGAATTTTCCGCTGGCGTCGGACGTCGCCCAGACCTATTACGGCATCAAGCCGACGCGCACCGAGGACGCGCTCAACGCCTGGACGAACGCGCTGAAGATTGCCCATGACGAGATCGAGCGGGAAGGCGTGTACCTGCATTTTGCCCGCCTCAAGTTACATGCGGAGCGATTCGCTGAAGCCCGGGCGCACATCGCGGCCGTCACGAACGAAATGTACGCCGACCTGAAGAACCGCCTTGCGCGCAACATCGAGCTGCAGGAAAAGGAGGTAAGAGAGGCGAAAGAGACCAACGCACCGCCGACCAAAGCCGCGCCGAAGTAAAGGCCTAGCTTCGCCCTGCTTCGAAAGCGGGGGCTCTCTGAAACCCAAATGACGAATGTCAAATGACTGAAGAATGACGAATGACTAATACAAGCAACAGAGTCGGAGCGTTTTCAGGATTTGGTCATTAGGATTTCTTTCGTCATTTAGCATTTGTCATTCGTCATTCGAGAACATTGCGCTTTTGCAGAAGTCCTTGGCTAGGTGCGGCCGCGTTTGACCCCTTAAACTTCGACGTCCCTCTTGGCCTGCAGAGCGTTCTGCAGGGCGTCTTTGACCGCGTCCAGCCGCGCCGGTAGTTCAATCGGCTGATTGGCGTGTCGGGATGCGAATTCCAGTTCGCGTTGATGATACTTGACCTTCATCTCGACGAATTTCAATCCGTGCGCGGTCGAGATGACTACCACGCGCTCAGCCGAATCAATCTTGCCGGTCTTGATTAATTTCATCAGCACAGCGAGGGCCACGCCCGTGTGCGGGCAATTAAACATTCCGGTGCGATCCCCGAGCGCTGCGGCGTCCGCCAGTTCCTCTTCCGTGGCTTGCTCGACGATACCGTTGAATTGCTTGAGCGTGCGGACAGCCTTCTGGAAACTGACCGGATTACCGATCTGGATCGCGCTGGCGAGCGTCTTCCGGGCCGGCACCGGCTCGAAAGCGGAGTAATTCCGAAGATACGAGCGATAAAGCGGGTTGGCGCGCTCTGCCTGGGCGACGACAATACGCGGCAGCTTCGCGATGAGTTCAAGCTGCTTCATCATCATTAGCCCCGCCCCCAAAGCAGAGACATTGCCCAGGTTGCCGCCGGGAATAACGATGACATCTGGCGCTTCCCAATCGAACTGTTGCACGATCTCGATGCCGACGGTCTTCTGGCCTTCGACCCGCAACGAGTTCATAGAGTTGGCCAGGTAAATCGAATCGTCCTTGGTGATCTCGCGCACTAATTGCATACATCCATCAAAGTCCGTGTCGAGATAGAGCACGAGCGCGCCGCTTGAAATGGGTTGAACCAGTTGAGCTGTCGAGATCTTACCGCGCGGAAGCAGGACGACGGATTGAACGCCGGCTGCGGCGCAGTAAGTGGCCAGGGCGGCCGAGGTGTCGCCGGTGGATGCGCAAGCGACCGCTTTGATCGGCGCGCCCTCGGAAATCATCTGCTTGACCTGGGAAACGAGAACGGTCATGCCCAGGTCTTTGAAAGAACCGCTGTGCGTGTTGCCGCAGAGCTTAATCCAGAGGTCCTCGACGCCAATAACTTTGCCGAAGCGTTCGGCCCAGAAGAGGTTCGTTCCGCCTTCGTACAGCGAGACGATGTTGTCGTTGTCAATCTGGGGCAGAATCCATTCCTTTTTGCCCCACACTCCCGAGCCGTAGGGCCAGAGGTTGCTCTTGTAGCGATCTTCAAAGAGTTTCATCCAACCCTTGGCGTCGCGACGCGCCAGCGCCGCCAGGTCGTGCTGGACCTCGAGCAGGGATTGGCAGCGCCCGCACTCGTACACGATCCGGTTCAGCGGATACGTAGCTCCGCAGTCCAGGTTGATGCACTTGAACCAGGCTCGGTATGACATCGTTCGATATTGACTAATGCAGTAGCCGCCGACGTCAGTCGGCGCAATCATCAGCCATCAGGGAGGAATCATGGCACGATCCCAACACATTTCAACAGCGTTGAAATGTTTAGCGGTTAGCCGTCAAGGCGGATCCAAGAAATGCGCGGCCCGGAGCGCGGACGCCTCCGTCCGCGTTTCTGTCGGCAGGTTGCTCGACCGCATTCCCGCCGCCAGCACGAACCGAAATTCGCGGACGGGGTGTCCGCGCCCCTTCTCGACATGGCACTGGCCACTGAGGGAACCACTCCCTGGAAACTCGACTAATTTGCCCGCGAGCGATAGGTTTAGTGGAGACAATGAACAATGCGGTATTCCAGGAGTTGGCGGACGCCGCTCGGCGGGGCGAACCGGTCGCCTTGGGAATCATCTCGGGCGTAAAGGGTTCCAGCCCGCAAAAGGTCGGCGCCAAGGCCTTGTTTCATGCGGACGGCCGCATCACGGGAACGGTAGGCGGCGGTTGTCTGGAAGCTGAAATTCAGCAGCGCGCCCTCCAATCAATGCGAAAAGGAAAGGCGGAGTCTTTCGACCTGTTGCTCGATCACGATTTCGGCTGGGACGACGGCCTGATTTGCGGCGGCAAGGTTTTCGGAGTGATTGTCCCTAACGCACAAAACATCGGCGAAAGTTTTTGGACGGAACTGGTCAAACGGCCGAGGAAGCTCTCCTGGGGCGTGACCAGGGACTATTTCATCATGGCTCTGCCAGACAACCCGCCTCGCGAGGCGTGGCTTTATCAGGAAACCGTCACCCCGCCGTGCGCGCTCTGGATCGGCGGCGCGGGCCACCTCGCCCAGGCGGTTGCGCCGCTGGCCCTGCAACTGGATTTCGCGGTCACAGTCTTTGACGACCGGCCCGCGCTGGCGAACCATAAGTATTTTCCGCACGGAGTTTCACTGCGAGCGGACGTGTGGGAAAAGCTGTTGCCACTGCCTCTGCCGGACACCCCGAGCCTCGGCCTGATAGTCACCCGCGGTCACCGTCATGATGCACTGCTGCTGAGAGAGTGGATCCACAAGCCCTTCGTTTTCCTCGGCATGATTGGCAGCTCGCGCAAGGCACGCACCATCTTCGAGCATTTCCGCGAGGAAAAACTTGCGACCGAGGACGAGCTGCGTCGCGTGGTATGTCCAGTTGGAATCAAGATTCGGTCGCGGAGTGTGCCGGAGATCGCGGTAAGCATCATGGCCCAGTTCATCGATAAACGGGCGGAGCTTGTTTACGAAAAAGAATTCAACCTGCGGCAAGGAGCTGCGGGGCCGGCGCAAGAATCGACGGCTTCTTTCGGCTCTGAAATGCCTGAATCGTGAGGTAAATCGCCTCACAGGTGGCGGGTGAAGGCAAGGGCACCTGGGTTTTTGGAGGCCCAAACGCTGCGACGGCATCGCGAATAGCCTCGCGGACAGAGATTGCCAGCATCAACGGCGGCTCCCCGACGGCTTTGCTCCCGTAGATCGTGCCCTTTTGCGCGGCGTTCTTGAGAAGCGAGACATTGAAGACCTGCGGCATGTCGCCGACCGCGGGAATCTTGTAGGTGTCGGGAGAATGGGTAAGTAGATGGCCCTGGTGGTCCCATTTCAGTTCTTCCATCGTCAACCAGCCCATCCCCTGGACGAAGCCGCCTTCGATTTGGCCGCGATTGACACCCTCGTTGATCGAGTCGCCGACATCGTGGAGGATGTCCACCCGCAAGACGCGGTGCATCCCGGTGAAGCCGTCCACTTCGACTTCGGAAACCGCAGCGCCACAGGCAAAATAATAGAAGGGGTGGCCGCGGCCGGCGGCGCGGTCGTATCGGATTCCTGGCGTGGCGTAGTATCCCGCGGCGGAGAGGCTGATGCGTCGCTGGACCGCCGCGCGGGCGACGTCAGCAAAGCTGACCGAAATGCGCGGGCGCCGGCGCCAGTAAACGTGGCCTTCAGCAAAAGTCAATTGCTCGGGCACGGGCCGGCGTCCGATTTTCAGTTTGAGCACGTCGGCGGCGATTGGAGCCAGTCGGCCGCGAAGGATCTCACAGGCGTTTCTGACCGCCGCGCCATTGAGATCCGTGCCGCAAGAGGCCGCGGTGGCAGAAGTGTTCGGGACTTTGTCCGTGCTGGTCGGCATCACGCGGACCTGATCGAGTCCAACGCCCAATTCACGAGCGGCGATCGCCGTGATGTTCGTATGTACGCCCTGCCCCATTTCGGTGGCTCCATGATTCACCTGCACTGTGCCATCCTGGTAAATCAAAACGAACGCGCCTGCCTGATTGAGATGCGTCACCGTGAAGCTGATACCGAACTTGACGGGAGTCATCGCCAGACCGCGCTTCCGATGAGGATGCTTCCGGTTCCAGGCTGCAATCTCGGCGCGGCGCCGTGTCAGGCCGCTGGACATCTTCAACTCGCGCCAGATGGTTTGAATGCGGTTGTCCGCGATCTCCAGTCCGTAATGAGTTGTGTTCGTCTCGCCCTTGCCACGATAGAGATTTCGTTCGCGGACCGTTTCCGGTGGAAGGCCGAGCCGACGTGCGATGCGATCGATGATTTCCTCGATGACGAGCATGCCCTGCGGGCCACCGAACCCCCGAAAAGCGGTGTTCGACGAAAGATTGGTCTTCGCCACCTGGCCGCGAAACTCGACCGCGGGAATGTAATAGGCATTATCCAGATGAAAGAGCGCGCGGTCAGTGACGGCTTGTGATAGATCCAATGCCCAACCGCCGTTTGAGGTCAGGTGCACTCGCGCCGCCAGCAGCCGGCCCTGGGTGTCGAAGCCGACCGCGAATTCCGCCCGGAAGGGATGCCGATGGCCGGTGAGGATCATGTCCTGATCGCGATTGAATCGAACGCGCACGGCTCGGCCAGTATGATGCGCGGCTAGCGCAGCCAGGGCCGCGGGCATTGCCGCCTGGGTTTCCTTGCCGCCGAAGCCACCGCCCATACGAGGACATTGCACAATGATATTGTTTACGGGCTGACGGAGGGCGTGCGCCACCACCGTCTGGACTTCGGAAGGATGCTGGGTCGATGAGGTCACGAACATCGTGCCATCCTCGCCCGGTTCGGCCCACGCCGCATGAGTTTCGAGGTAAAAGTGTTCCTGGCCGCCTAACTCGAATTCGCCGCGCAGAATCAAGGGCGCAGCGGCAAGCGCCGCCTCAATGTCGCCGCGGCGGATAAAATTCGGTTCATTGTGAAAGCTCCCTTGGGCGATCGCCTCCGTCAGAGTCAGAATCGGCTCAAGGGGCTCGTAATCGACAAGAACTTTATCAGCCGTGGCACGGCAAACTTCCTGAGATTCACCAACGACCAGCGCGACAATCTGACCGTGATAAAACACATTATCAGTGGCCAGCAACGCTTCATCGAGTTTTGTGCCCGCATCGTTCAGGCCCGGTACGTCTTCAGCCAGGAGCACCGCTTTTATGCCGGGCATCTTGCATGCGACCGTCGCATCCCGCCGGAGGACCCGCGCGCGCGCGTGCGGCGAACAGACAGGCCAGACGTCGAGCATGCGTGTGCCGCAGGCTTGGTCATCGGTGTAAATCGCCTCGCCCGTGACATGCTTGTGCGCGCTCTCATGCGGCAACGCGCGCTTCCGTCCTTCGGCCGGAGACCTAACGAGCAGCGGCAGACCTTGGTCCCGGCGATCGTTCGGCTCCTCAGAGGTCTCTTGATAGAACTTCTCAAAAAGGCTCGCACCCAGCCCTCGTCGGTACTCGGCCGAGCCGCGCACGTCGGAAATCGGGGTGAACTCACTCTGCAAGATGGGTACAACTCGAGAGAGTGTCTCTTTGCTCCACGGCATCCCGAGCAGAGCTGCCTCAGTCTTGTGGGCGCGCACAGGCATCGGAGCCACGCCACCATAAGCGAGTCGGGCGTCCCTGACGATGCGCTGGTGGTCGATATCGACGCAAAAACAGGCCGCCGCGGTACTGATGTCCATTTCCCGTCGCTTCGAAACTTTATACCACCGGCAGAATCGACGAAGGCCGGATTCGCTGTCGGAACGCGGCACCAAAATTGTTTTGAGGATTTCACCCGGCCGCAGCGCGGTTTTGCGATAAGTCACAAAAAAGTCGTCGAGCTGCAGTATGCGCTCGATCAGCGAGGGAAGCTGCGAGGGGGGCGTCGCAAGTGCAGGTTGAGCAGAGACCAGAACGACTTTGGCGTCCAGCGCCAGCAACACCGGCGCGCTGTCGCCGATGGGCGAAGCCGTGACAAGGTTGCCGCCCATGGTGGCGCGATTGCGGATTTGGCGCGAGCCAAAGACGCGCAACATGTCGGCGAGAGCTGGAAATTCCTCCGCCATCTGTTCCTCGATTTCGGTGAGCGTAGCAGCAGCGCCGATGCGCCATTCAGAATCCGTCGAGTGGATTTCTTTCAAGTCGGGCACCGCCTCAACTGAGATGAGGGTTGGGAACTTCTTGAATCGCTTCGTAATGTCCAGTCCAAGTTCCGTCGCACCGGCGATCAGCCTGCTGTCAGGAAATCGCTCCATCAACTGCAGGAGCTGCGGGAGCGACGATGGCCGGAAAAACATTTCACCGTCGAGCGCGTACTCGACTTCATCCAGAGACGGGACCGGCCGTTCCAGCCGCTCCGCGAATGGGTCTCGGCCATTTTTGCGATGTCGTGCCGGGAAGGCCTCGAGAGCCGCTTCACGAATCGGTCGGTAGCCGGTGCACCGGCAAAGATTGCCGCAAAGCTGATCGTCCAGTTGATCCGATTTGGAAATGTCGCCGCGGTAATAGCCCTCGAACAGCGACAGGATGAACCCGGGCGTGCAATAGCCGCATTGCGAGCCGTGGCAGCGAACCATTGTTTCCTGGACCGGGTGGAGCTGGACCTCGTCGATTGCCTCGGTGGGAGACACCGCGTGGCGCGATTGGATTTTGGGTTTTGGGTTTTGGGTTTTGTTGCGAAAGGCTACTCCTTCGACCGAGATAATCTCGCGCCCCGCCAGGAGTGAAATCGGCACCAGGCAACTGTTGATGGCGCGGTAGCAGGCGCGTCCCCGGGAATCCCGGTCCACGATTGCCACGGAACACGCTCCGCAATCGCCCTCGGCGCAGCCTTCTTTGGAACCGGTAAAACCGCAGCCCCTGAGATAATCCAGCAGAGTGGCATTGGGCGAACAATCCGCGAGCCGAACCCGACGGCTGTTCAGAATAAACTCAAGGGCCCCGTCCATAGTGCTTCCAGCCAAGCATAGCCAAAAAATCCCGCGCCTGCAATAAAAAGGCGGGCCTGGTTCAGACGCCTAGTCGCGCTAAACTTTGCGCGAGGACCAGTACTCCGTCACGGATCTGGTCCGGCGAGGAATATTCGTCCGGCCTATGGCTGACGCCCCCACGGCACGGGATGAAGATCATGGTTGTAGGACATAACCTGGCCATGAACAGCGTATCGTGGTAAGCGCGACTGATCATTTCCCGGGCGGACAAGTCGAGCTCATCGCACACCGAGAGGACGGTCTTGATGAGTTCTGGATCACAGGTGGCCGGCGCGTCCGCGTTCAGGCGTTCGAGTTGAAATTCGACGCCTCGGCGTTGGCAGATGTCGCGGACAGCCGTCTCAATCTGACGGAGGGCTGCGTCCCTCGTGCTTAGTTGCACGTCGCGCAGATCTATTTCCAACCAGGCGCCCGACGGCACGCTGTTGACGGCACCCGGCTCGATGCGGAAAGCTCCCGTAGTGGCGACTGTATCTGGACTGCCGCTGCACAATGCGGCTTGCTCGACGGCGAGCGCGATCTCCGCACCCGCGAGCAAGGCGTCATGCCTGTCCGGCATCAGCACGGCACCGGCGTGGCCCCCTGTTCCGACAAGTCGCACGCGCAGGGTACTAGGGGCTGCGATGATCCTGACAACTCCGATTGCCACGCGCTCTCGTTCAAGCAGCGGTCCTTGCTCGATGTGCAGCTCGATGAAACCGGCGTAGCAGTTCCGCGCCAACCGGACAGAGGTCAATGGCCGTTTCCCATACCCGGCCTCAGTGCGCCACAGGTCGAGGGTCTTGCCTTCGGGATCGCGCAAGGCGGCGGCCTTCTCCGGGCTCAGCGCTCCCGACAGCAGGCGGCTGCCCAGGCAACCCATGCCGAAGCGGGTCGGCTCTTCCGCCGTGAACATGATGATTTCAATGCTCCGGCGCGGTTCGAAACCCGCGCTCTTTAGCGAGCGCACGGCTTCCAATGCGCCAAGCACGCCGACCACGCCATCGAAACGCCCCGCGTTTGGGACGGCGTCAATGTGGGATCCGGTGGCAATCGGCGTCAGTTGCGACTCTTTTCCTGACCAGCGGGCGAAGAGGTTACCAACCGCGTCTTCGCTCACTTGTAGGCTGGCTTCACGGCAAAGATCCTTCACGAACGACCGCCCGCGGCGATCGGCATCGGAAAACAGCACGCGCGTAACCACCGGAGGCGGCGCTTCGGAAATGGCGGCAAGGGCTCCGAGTTGTTTCTCGAGGCGAGGGCTGTCAATGGTCAGCGAAAGCGCCATGAAAGGAACGGGGCCGTCAGTCGGCGCGGCGAACGCGCCAGAGAAATTACCTGCGGCCTTTGGCCTTGGGGCGGGCGGGACGCGAGTTGTGGGTCGCTCGGGACCGACGCAGCCCGCGGCGGACTTTGGCCAGCTCCTTTCGCACCTGAGCCAGGGCGGTCTTCATTCTCCCGAGTTCGTTCCGGGCACTGGCCAGCTCTGCGGAACGTCTGCGGAGTTCCAGTTGGATGACGACGTGGCGGGCGAGGATGCATAAGGCCTGTTTCTGGTCGGGGTGCAATTCGCGCGGGACTTTGTCAATGACACAGAGTGTTCCCAGGGCATAACCGTCGGCCGTAATGAGCGGCGCGCCCGCGTAAAAGCGCACCTTCGGATCGGAAGTCACGAGGGGGTTATCCGCAAATCGCTCGTCCTTGGTTGCATCCGGCACGATAAACAACCCGGGCTGCGTAATGGCATGGGAACAAAAGGAAATGTCCCGCGACGTCTCGCTGACGCTGACGCCGACCTTGGATTTGAACCACTGACGTTTTTCGTCCACGAGCGTAATCATAGCGATCGGCGCCTCGCAGATGCGCGCCGCCAGTTCAGTCAAGTCGTCGAAGATTTCCTCCGGCACGGTGTCGAGCACGGAGTATTCCCACAGCACTTTGAGCCGTTTCTTCTCGTTTTTCGGGGCACGCGCTGGCGTCATAACACTCGAAGCGCGGATGGTAGCGGTGCGCGGGGAGAAAGCAACGATCGAAAAAGCCCGGGCGCGCGAACGGCAGACCGTCACTAAAGCATCCGTCTCCGGATTTCGGACTTCGCATTTCGCACTTCGGACCTCGGGCTTCAGATATTCAAATCGGATCCCGGTTCACGTCTTTGTAGTAGATGTAACTGGCCGGTGTTTTGCCCATCGCCACGAACCATTGCGGGCAATACGGCGCCATCCAGATCACATCGCCGGCTTGCACCGGATGCCAATCGGCATTCAACCGGTAGATGCCCTGCCCTCGCAGCATCAGAAGGCCATGCTCCATGATGTGGGTTTCCACGAACGGCAGTGTCGCTCCTGGCTGATAAGTAAAAATATTGACGGCCATGTCGAAGGCGGGCTCCTCGGGCAACAGCACTTGCAACCGGGCGTCTTCATTGCCGAGGAAGGGCTGGCCTTTGATGTCGCGCTCCTGGCCGACCAGGGCGGTCGGTTTGGCCACGCCGGGCAACGGTTGATAAGGCTTTTGAAAAATCAAAATGCGAGTGGCGGACCCGTTGCTTTTCAATTGCACGTCGGTGGCGGCCGGCAGGTAAACGTAGTTGCCAGTCTCGAGCCGGCGCCGGCGTTCTTCGACCAGAATGCTGGCCGCGCCTTCGAGGACATAGATGAAATACTCATTCGCGCCGGTGTTGCCCTGACACTGGCCGTCCTGTTCCAGCGTAACGTGAATTTGGCAGAACCGCGCGCCCAGGGCAGGAGAGATGACTACGTGGCACACAGCCTTTTGCCAGCCGGGCAGAACGCTGGGCACAAAGCCGCTGGGAGCAATCAAGCCATAGCGCTCTTTAATTGCGCTACGGGTGCTGCCAAAGAGGTTAGTCATAACTAAGCGGTTCAAATCTGCTGCATTCTAAGGTCAACACGTCGCGCGCCGCAAAAATCAATAGCTCCACGGCTCGCCGTCATTTTGGGCTCGTCGAGCCTTCCCGTCTGACCAAACGGCCCATCGGTTGCGAGACAATTTTCCCGTCCAGACAAACCGTTTGCCCGCGGAGAATGGTCCGGACAACTTTGCCTGTCAACGTGCGTCCAATGTAAGGCGTTTGCGGGTGTCGGCACAGCAAATCGCCGGCCCGGACTTCGGAAGACAGCCCCAGATCCACTAGCGCGAAATCCGCCTCGGCCTGCAGGCCAATTCGACCTTTCGCAGCCGGCAGCGCAAATCGCTCAGCGACATTGAAAGAGGTGAGCCGCGCGATAATTGGCAGAACGACGTTGCGCTGGACGTGGCCTTCGGTAAGAAGAAGCGGCAGCGTGTGCTGAATGCCGGAAATGCCGCCCCAGACTCTGAAAAAATTCGTGCCGGTCTTCAGCTCGGGAGGCGACGGCGAGTGATCGGAGCCCACCGTGGTGATCTGGTCCGACCTGAGGTACTCCCACAAAGAATCCTGGGCTGGTTTGGCACGCAGTGGCGGGGCGCTTTTCGCAACTGCACCCAACCGAAACACGTCCTCTTCAGTCAGCGTGAGGTAGTGTGGGCAAGTTTCGCAGGTAACGTTCACTCCTTGCTTTCGAGCGGAAGCGACAAGCGCAACACCCGCGCCGCAACTGACATGCACGATGTGCAATGCGCAGCCGCTCTCCCCAGCCATGTCCAGCGCTCGGCCTATGGCATCGAGCTCGGCGGGGATGGGCCGAGAGTCGAGGTAATCGCGAGCGGACGAGGACCCGGCTGACAGAAGCTGGTCGGTCTTCGAGCGAATCATCTCTTCGCTTTCCGCGTGGACGGCGACAATTTTTCCCAATCGGGCGGCCTGCCTCATCCCAGCGCGCAACGTTACTTCATCCGCCCGGGGGAAATCCTCGATGCCGCTGTCGGCCATAAACGCCTTAAAGCCGACCACACCGCGCTCGCTGAGCGCTTCCATGTGCTGGACATTGCCCGGCACGAGTCCACCCCAAAACGCAAAATCCACCAGCGAATTAGCCTGCGCGGCGGCGAGTTTCCGATCGAAACTGGCGGCGTCGATCGTGGGCGGCGTCGAATTGAGCGGCATGTCGAAAAAGAGCGTGCCGCCGCCGGCGGCGAGAGCGCGGGAGCCGGAGTCGAACCCTTCCCAATGCGCGCGGCCCGGCTCGTTGAAATGGACGTGGGAATCAATCAACCCGGGAAAGGCGTGCAACCCGGAGGCGTCGATGGTCTCGCGGGCAGAGCCGCTGAGCTCGGGCCCTAGCGCCGCGATGCGGCCCCAAGCGATGCCGATGTCCATGCGGTTGATGGCGCTCTCGGTAACGACAGAGGCACGCCGGATGAGGAGATCAAAATTGGAATCGCTCACAAATCGCGGGCTGAATTGTAGCCGCCGACGTGAGTCGGCGGACCTTCTTCCCGCGTGCTTTTCAGCGCCGACTGACGTCCACGGCTACGCACTGTCGGTGACTCGCAGGACGTTCCAAATCTCTTTGCCAGCCCCCGCAAAAAATCAACCAGGACGGCCATAGCGATGCCCACGTCCCTTTTCGAGGCGTATTCCGCCGGATGATGGCTGAGACCGTTCTTGCACCGGACGAAGAGCATAGTTACGGGGGCGATAGCCGCAATGGCCGCCGCGTCATGCCCTGCCCCGCTGGGCAAACTCACGGCCGAGCCCTGCTGCCGCTGCACGGCTTCCTTCATTAGTTGAGAGAGCCATCGATCACACCGAATGGCAGGTGACTCACTGACCGGTTTCCATTCAAATCGCAATTTTCTTTCAGAAGCGATGGCCCGGCCACGCTTTTTCAATTCGGCGCACGCGGCCCGCCGCCTGGCGTCTTCCGCATGCCGCACGTCCAGGCTGAGCTGGACCTGGCCGGGAATCACATTGGAAGCGCCGCGGAGCACTTTGAGCTCGCCGACAGTAGCCACCAGCCCGCGCTGTTTCCGAGCGAGCGCCTCGACTACCGAAATAAACTCGGCGGCACCGCACAACGCATCCCGGCGCAGGTTCATCGGAGTGGTCCCGGCATGTCCGGCCTGCCCAGTGAACGAAATCCGAGCGCGGGTTTGACCGCCTATGGCGGACACGACGCCGACCGCGAGATTCTGCTGCTCCAGCACAGGTCCCTGTTCGATGTGGATCTCGGCGTACCCGAGCAACCGTTCGGGATCGAACCGCGCGCCGCTCAATGCTTGCGGGCGTCCGCCGAATTCGCGGATGGCCTCCCTCATGGTGACGCCGTTGGCGTCTCGGCGTTTCAAATCGCGTCGGTCGAAAGTTCCCGCGAGGACCCTGCTACCCAGGCAGGCTGTGGAATACCGGATGCCTTCCTCATCTCCAAAACCGAGGACGTCAATGTCAAATGGCAGCCGGCTGCCACGCTCGTGGAGCTTCTGGACACAGGCAATGGCTACCAGCACGCCCAGAGCGCCGTCGAATTTGCCCGCATCCCGGACCGTATCGAGATGCGAGCCAAGCAGCAGAACTTTGGACTTCTTGTCCCCCGCAGCGCTCTTGACAGAGAAGGATGGACTTATTGTCCTCCGCAGTGCTTCTGACGGAGGAGGATGGACTTCGCATTTCGCACTTCGCACTTCGCACTTCGCACTTTGACCGGGGTAATGGCCGACCAGATTGCCGATGGCATCCTGACGGATCGTCATGCCTGCTTGGCGCATCCAGGAACCGACATGGTCATTCGCGCGGCGCATCGCAGGCGAGCAAAAGGTGCGCGTCAGCCGGCCCGGTTCGTCGCTGATTTGGCCAAGCTCTTCAAGGCGCCGCATAACCCGAGTGGCCATCTTTCCCCATTCCGAGGCTGGCTTTGCGGCGCTCATCCGTGGACGAATGTGCTCAACTCCCGCGATACGTGCTGTAGGCCCAGGGCGACACCAGCAGCGGCACATGATAGGAAGCAGTTGGATCGGCGATACCGAAGCGGACGGGGACCCGATCCAGGAAACGCGTGCTCGGCACTGAAGCACTCTTGCTTGCAAAGTAGTCGCCCACGAAGAATATGAGTTCGTACGACCCGGCTTTGATTTCATCGGCGGCCAACAGCGCTTGATCGGTCCGGCCATTACTGTTCGTGCGCGCTGTTTTCAACAGCCTCGGCGTCCCGCCAGCGAGCGACCACAACTCGATCTGCATGCCAGCCGCCGGGCAACCATGTGCCGTATCCAGGACGTGTGTGCTCAGTTTGGCGGGCATAGCCGTCAGGTTCGGACGATGTCTTGCAGCCGCAGATAAGCGATTTTTTCAATCTCAGCAAGCGCCGTCTTGATCTCCTCTACGCTTGAATGCTGCAAGCGCGCTCGAAGGCCATTCAATATCGCTTCCTTCCTGTTGAGCCGGGCGCAGATCACGAACGGAAACCTGAACTTTGCTCGATACGCCTGGTTTAATTCCTGGAACGCGGCGATTTCGCCAGGCTGGAGCCGGTTCAACCCGGCGCTGGCCTGTTCACGAGTGGATTCGGGCCTCAGCGTGCCAGCCAGGGCCGCGCGGCCGACCAAATCCGGATGCGCACGAATCAGAGCGAGCTGCTTTTCTTCAGCCGCGCCGCGGACCGTCTCGCAAAGCGCGAGATGCAGCTCGGCCAAATCTTTGAACGGTCTCCTCGGCCAGGTTCCCTCCGCAACCCACGGCGAACTCTCAAAGACAGGACCAACGCCGCGCACAAACTCCTCTTGCGATAGGGAATTCAGTTCATCGAGGGAATGGACGCGCTTCAATTCCACGACTTAGATTCCACGTTTCTACGCTTCAGCTCTTTAACTCTTCAACGCTTTGACGCTTCCACGCTCCCACTCTTCCACCATTCCACCATTCCACGCTTGACGATTCAACGTTTCAGCGTTCTAACGCTTCAACCTTCCACCCACTTCATCGCCTTGTCCGCTAGTTTATCGAATGCGGCCACGCAGAGCTCGAGGTGCTCTTCTTTGGTATCTTCAATCTTGTTGTGACTGATCCCGTGGAGACTTTGGACGAACGTCATCACCGTCGGGATGCCGGCGCGCGCCACCTCGGCGGCATCATGCAGCGGGCCCGAAGGGAGCCGGTGAGTTTTGCCGCACGTTTCAGTTATCGCCTCCGAACAGAAAGCTATCAAATCCGGATTAAACAACACCGGCTCGATTTGCCACAACCGCTCCCACGACACTCCGACGTTGCCTTCCTTCGCGAAGCGTTCGCTTGCAGCCTTGGCCTCCTGCAGCATCCGCGCCAGGGCCGCCGCGTCCAGGTGACGCTGATCGAGCGTGATGCGGCACTCTTCGACGACGCTCGTCACAATGCCGGGTTTGGTCGTGCAGGAGCCGATAGTGCAAACTCCTCCCTTGCTCCGTTCGGCAATGCGGTAAATCTCCTGGCTTATCTTCGCCGCGGCCAGGAAGGCGTCCTTGCGACGGTTCATCGGCGTGCTGCCTGAATGCGCCGCCTGGCCATGAAAGGTGATGGCGTGCCGCTCGACGCCGAACGTGCCCAGCACCGCGCCCAGCGGCAGCTCCAAATCCAGCAGCACCGGCCCTTGCTCGATGTGCAACTCGATATAGGCACCCGCATTCTTGAGCTCCCGGCCGCTCTCCTTCACTCGCTCGAAGTCCACGCCGACACTCTTGAGCGCGTCCGGCAAGCGGATGCCTTGCTTGTCCGTTAGAACACGGGCCTCGTCCATGTTCAGGTTTCCGGAACAGGCCGAGGAGCCAAATAAACTCTTGCCGAACCGCGCGCCTTCCTCGTCCGCCCAATCGACCAGCCGGACGGTGACCGGCGGCTTCCCTCCGTACTCCGCGTTGACTCGCCTCAGGATCTCCAGCCCGGCGAGTAGATTGAGGCAGCCATCGAGCCAGCCGCCGTTCGGCACCGAATCGATATGCCCGCCGATCAGTAGCGCCCGCTCGGATTCACCGGCGAGCGTCGTCCAGGAGTTGCCCGCGGCATCGATGTGGCTCTCAACGGGCAGTGACCTGAGTTTCTCTCTCAGCCAATCGCGCGCTTTGACCCACGTCGGCGTAAAGGCGACCCGCTGCGCTCCGTTCTCATCGGAAGTGAGGCTGCGCAGTTCCTTGAGTTCAGCGACTGTCCGTTTCGGATTTAGGGGTGTCGTCATTCCTGGTCCTGAGTTGTCCTAAAATCCTATTATTGCTTCTTTTATTTCACTTAGAATTCCCCTATTCTGATCTGCTTGTCAGCCATTTTATGCCGATCAATCCCCAGTTAGGCGCGGAAGCTGCCGCGGCCAACATGGCCGAGATTGCTCCGCGCTATGCTCCCCATGAAGCCATCATCGAAGCCAACCGCTGCCTGTTTTGCTTCGATGCTCCCTGCATTCATGCTTGTCCGACCGGCATCGACATCCCTTCTTTCATTAAGAAAATCACGACGGGGAATTTGACCGGAGCGGCGCGCACGATTCTCAGCGCAAACATTCTTGGTGCCAGTTGCGCGCGCGTATGCCCGACGGAGGTGCTATGCGAGGGGGCTTGCGTGATGCTGGATCGCGAGGGCGACCCGGTCAAAATCGGCAGGCTGCAGAGGCACGCGACGGACCACGTTTATGATAACGGAGTGCAGCTGTTCAACCCGCCCGCACGGAAGTCCGGCAAGCGCGTGGCGATCCTGGGTGGCGGTCCGGCGGGCCTGGGCTGCGCCGCCGAGCTGGCGCAGCTCGGCCATCAGGCCGTGGTCTTCGAAAAGAAACCTCAGGCTGGCGGGCTGAACACCTACGGCATTGCTTACTACAAAATGAAGCCGGAGACGAGCCTCCTTGAAGTCCGGATGGTCCAGGATTTGGGCGTGGAAATTCGCTGTGGCGTCGAGGTGGGCCGCGACATAACCATCGCGGAACTCGAGAAGAAGTTTGATGCGATCTTTATCGGCTTCGGACTCGGCGGCGGCGCGCGGATGAATATCGCGGGCGAAGATTTGCCCGAGGTAGTCGAGGCCCTTTATTTCATCGAACAGATTCACGCGCAGCCGCTGCACCAGGTGCCAGTTGGCAACAGAGTCGCGGTAATCGGCGGCGGCAACACGGCGATTGACGCCGTTACCCAGGCCAAGCGGCTGGGGGCGGAGAAGGCGGTGCTCATCTATCGGCGGACCCGGGAAGAAATGCCGGCTTACGAATTCGAGCAAGAGATGGCCAAGGCGGATGGTTGCGAATTCATCTTCCATGCAGTTCCAGTGGAAATTCTCTCGAACGACACCGGCCACGTGACCGGGCTCAAGCTCGCTCGAACGGCCAGCACAAACGGAAAGCTGCAGGTTCTGCCGGGCACCGACTGGGTCGAGCCGTTCGACATGGTCATTAAAGCCATCGGCGAGCAGAAGCAGGTTGGCCTGTTGAAGAAGCTCTTTTCTGACCTGGAGCTGGACAAACAGGGAGTGGTGGTTCACCGAGCTGACTCGGGGCAGACTTCCCTTCCCCATGTCTTCACGGGCGGCGACTGCGCCAATGGCGGCCGCGAAGTCGTCAATGCCGTCGCCGAGGGCAAAAAAGCCGCGCGCGGCATTCACGCTTTTTTCGTCGGGCAAAAAATTTCCGGCCCGATCCAGCCGTCGCGATACGGTGTGAAAGGCGGGCCACCAATTGGGTCCGGGTTCGATGGGCCGATAAGGGTGGGGGAGTTGGAGGAACAATACGCGCGGCAAGTGAAATGAAACTTCAACACCCAACAGCCAACAGCCAGACAAAAACCAAGCTTCAAGCTTCAAAAAAGGCTGGTGAGCAAGTCCCTTATCCGGAGCCGCTTGCATTGGGCTGGTTGTTGAACGAGGGGCCTAACGGAACCGGCCAACCGCGGCATGAGTTCGATTTGGAAGAACGGACTCCAGATTTCGGCGAGGCGATTGTGCGCTTCTCGAAGAGGATTCTTCACGACTCGACGAACAACAGGCTGATAGATCAGAACGTTGGATGCGGCACGAGCGTCGGCGCCAACTATCTCGAAGCAAACGAAAGCTTTTCGAAAGGGAATTTCTTTTTCTCGATCAGTCGCTGCGTTAAAGAGGCCAAGGAGACGAAATATTTTCTGCGGACGATTGCCGCCTCCGAGGCCCCTTTGGTCGAAGAAGCCTGTAAGCTGTATCGCGAAGGCCACGAGTTGCTCATGATTTTCGCCAGCATATTCCGCAAACGACCCAAACAAAAATGAAGCTCCAACCTCCAACTTCCAACAGCCAAACGAGAACCATCTGTTTTGGATCTTGTGATTTGAGCTTTTTCTGGAAGTTGGTTGTTGGATTTTGGAGGTTTTGTGTGCCTTGCGACTTGAGGCTTATCTAGTTGGTGGATGTTGGAATTTGAAAGTTTTTTATGGCCGATCTCAGCATCAATCTCGCCGGCATCAAATCGCCAAACCCATTTTGGGTCGCCTCGGGCCCGCCCTCGAACACGGCCTACCAGTGTCACCGCGCATTTGAGGCCGGGTGGGGTGGCGTGGTTTGGAAGACGATTGGCGACCCCATCGTCAACGTCTCGTCGCGTTACGCTGCCCTGAACGTCGGCACGATGCGGATGGTTGGCTTCAATAACATCGAGCTGATCAGCGATCGATCAATCGAAACGAACTTTCGCGAGATTTCCGAAGTGAAGAAGCGCTGGCCAGACCGCGCTGTGATTGCCTCACTGATGGTGGATACGCGCGAACGCTGGCATGAGATGCTGAAGCGCTCCGCAGATGCCGGCGCCGATGGCGTGGAACTCAACTTCGGCTGCCCGCACGGCATGTGCGAGCGTGGCATGGGCTCGGCCGTGGGCCAGCAGCCGGCGGTTACCCAGAAGATTGTCGAATGGGTTATGGAAGCCGCAGGCATTCCGGTGATCGTTAAGCTGACGCCGAACATCACCGACATCGTATATGTCGCGCGTGCTGCCCGGAAGGCGGGCGCGGACGCCATTTCGTTGATCAATACCCTCAACAGCATCACGCAGGTCAATCTCGGCAGCCTGGTGCCCGAACCGTTCGTCGCCGGCTTAAGCACGCACGGTGGCTATGGCGGCCCGGCGGTAAGGCCGATTGCGTTGAACATGGTCCAGAGCTGCGCTGAGGACCCGGAAGTCCAGTTGCCCATTTCCGGCATCGGTGGCATCGGTAGTTGGCGGGATGCGGCGGAGTTCATCGCGCTCGGCTCAACGAGCGTCCAAGTCTGCACTGCGATCATGCACTATGGCTTTCGTATCGTCGAAGACATGATCGAGGGGCTCAACGATTATCTGGACTCGAAGGGATTCAAGACTGTTGGCGAGCTCATTGGGAAGGCCGTGCCGACGCTGCAAAAATGGGAAGCTCTCGACCTGAATTACAAACGGATCGCCCGCATCAATTACGACAAGTGCATCGGTTGCAACTTATGCTATATCGCCTGCGAAGACGGCGCGCACCAATGCATCGATCTGATCAATCCGGACGGCTTTGGCCTGGGCCCGGGGCGCGTGCCCGGCAAACCCATCCCCAAAGTCCGCGAGGCCGATTGTGTCGGCTGCAATCTCTGTTCGCTGGTCTGCCCTGTTGATGACTGCATCATCATGGTCTCGCCCACCAACGGCGACTTGAAAATGACCTGGACCCAATACCAGGAAAGAGTTGCGAAGGGCGAGATGGAACCGATACCGCCCCACCCCTGATATGAATGACGAAATCCGAATGACCAATGACGAAGGAATAACGAAGCCAAAACTCCAACACCCAGAGGGACGCCGTTGGTCAGATTTTTCGGCATTGGCTTTTCGGAATTCATGCTTCATGCGTCAAGCCTCATCCGTCATGGCCGCGGCCACTGCTCTAGCCCTGGTTTGTGCAGGATGTCATACCCCGCGCAGTGCAGCAAATTCGAACGGACCTGCAGTTTACAAGGTCGCCTTCGAAAATGATAAGATTCGAGTGATTGAGTGCCACACGGGTTCGGAGAAGGACGTTTGCGGATTTGGTATGCACACGCATCCGGCGCATCTTTATATCATGCTGACCGATGCCAAGCTCCGGATCATCACGCCGGACGGGAAAGAAACGTTCGAGAACGCTAAAGCCGGCGAAATGGGCTGGGCACCGCCCGAACAGCACAATGCCGAGAATTTGATGGGAAATAATGCAGGCTGCTATCTGATCGAAATCAAAGATAAAGATTGGAAGCCTTCGACCGGCCTGACCCGATGACCTGAAGCAATTTTGTCATTCTCTCACGCACCAAATTTATGTCTTCCACTGCAACAATTCTCGAACCTTGCCCCGTTTCATTTGGCGGTGAATGGCGCCAGGTAAACGGCGTGGCGACAACCCCGGTTCACAACCCTTCCACAGGTGACGTGATCGCCGAAACTCCCATGTGCGCCGCCGGCCACGTCAATGAGGCCGTCGAAGCCGCCGCCGCCGCGTTTCCCGCCTGGTGGGAGACGCCCCCGACTGAGCGCGCCCGCGTATTCTTCCGCTTCAAGACTCTGCTGGAGGAAAACTTCGAGGAGCTCGTTCGCTGCAACACACGCGAGCACGGCAAAACGCTGGTAGAATCGCGTGGCGACGTGCGGCGCGGAATCGAGATGGTCGAGTTCGCCTGCGGCATTCCGTCGCTTTTGATGGGCGAGAGCATCGAGAACATAGCTCGTGGAATCGATTGCGACACCATCCGCCAGCCCCTCGGAGTTTGCGTGGGCATCACGCCCTTCAATTTTCCCGCTATGGTGCCCTTGTGGATGTACCCCACCGCCATTGTTTGCGGCAATACTTTCGTGCTGAAACCGAGCGAGAAGGTGCCCCTGACCGCCCTTAAGATCGCCAGGTTGCTCGAACAGGCCGGCCTGCCCAAAGGCGTGTTGAACGTTGTCCACGGCGGCCGCGAATGTGTGGATGCCTTGCTGACTCACCCTGAGGTAAAAGCCGTCTCCTTCGTCGGCTCAACACCCGTTGCCCGGCACATTTTCGAAACGGGCACCAAAAATGGCAAGCGAGTCCAATCCAACGGCGGAGCTAAGAACTTCGTTTTTCTCATGCCCGATGCCGACATCGAAAACTCAGTTCGCGGTGTCATCGAAGGCGCTTACGGCTGCGCCGGCGAACGCTGCATGGCGGCCTCGACTGCAGTGGTCATCGGTGACGCGGCCAAGAAGGTCTTGCCGTCGCTCGTCGAAGCTGCTCGCGCAATCAAGGTGGGCCGCACCGATATCGAAGCCCAGCCGCACATGGGACCGGTCATCACGCGGCAGCACCGCGACCGCGTCGCGCAACTCATCGAAATCGGCTCCAAAGAAGGCGCCAAAATCGCCGCGGATGGCCGCGGGGTGAAAGTGGCTGGCGCTCCCAACGGTTTCTTTCTTGGCGCAACAATCCTTGACGAAGTCCAAAGCGGCATGACAGTTGCCAAGGAGGAAATCTTCGGACCGGTCCTCAATGTCATGCGCTTTGACGATCTGGACGCTGCGATCGAGCAGGCCAACCGCTCGCCTTACGGCAACGGCGCTTCGATCTTCACGCGTTCGGGCAAGGCCGCCCGCGAATTCAAGCACCGCATCCAGTGCGGCATGGTCGGAATCAACATTGGCGTCCCGGCCTCCATGGCCTGGTTCCCGTTCAATGGGTGGAACGAGTCCTTCTTCGGCGACCTCCACATGCAAGGCAAAGAAGGCGTCCACTTTTTCACTCAGCAAAAAGTCACTACTACCCGCTGGTTCAGTTTCGGCGAAGGTGACATCTGGCACCGGGAGACGAAATCGCAGCCATAACCGCGAGTCCTAGAATAGCCCGACCCAATTGGCTCACTGCGCCTGCACTCTCCAGTACTTCACCCGCGTTGCGGGCAGAGCGACAGAGACAAGTTGAGGGTCGTTGGTCAAGGTGACGGAGGCGACCGTCTGCCAATTCGTGGCCGGCAGCGCGAGGCTCTCCTGGATCTGATGCGGGTGGCCCACGTCGCCATGGATGGTGATTAAGAGATTTGTCGAGTTTAGCTTCAAAGAGAGTGACGGACGCCGCGCCGGGGGATTATCGCTGAAGTCGGGAATCCCATTGTGATTGAAATCATTCGTGTCATCGATCGACAGGCCCCAGATCAAATAATCTGGATCAGCCGTATTCGGATCCCAGTCATCGAACTCGAAGTCACCGCCATAATTTGTCGGCCAAGCCGGCAATCGCTCGTACAAGTCGTTCGTAAACGTAATAGTCTGGTTAGCGTTATTGGTCCATGCGCCGGGCTGAAGGATCGACAGGTTAAAGCGGTTCGTGAAAACCTTCACGAATTGGACCGGGCCCTGCATTTGGTTGGCTGAATTTCCCGTTTGTGTCAGGCTCGCGACTCCGGAAACAACGTTTGAGCCTGGAGTGTAAGTCAGCGGGCCGGTGTACTCGATCAATTCGAAAGTCGGAGAAAACTGCAGGTTCCCGTAAATGGTGTCATAGAAGGTTAGAATGCAGGTGCCAAGGTGAGAACCGGCGCTGCGCCCCCTTGAGGCGCTGACCGCCCTCGTGCCGTTGGACAGGCCAGGGATGCTGTATATCCCGTTGGTTGTGCCATTGACCGGCTGCGAGACCTCGAAGAAATCCGGGTAGGTGTTTCCATTGGCGTCAGGAAGGTTTGGAACATTTAGTTCCATCCATCCGTCGTATTTGCCGCCCACGTAATCCGTCAGATCGAGATAGCAGCCATGCGTGAAGTTCGTAGTGAAAAAATAAGGTGCTAATTCTCCATTGTCCTGGCCAAGAATCGGCAGCGTGCTCAGGTAAAGCGTGAACGTGGCGCTGTCGTCCCAGGCGGGCTGAAAGCGCGGCGAGAAACAATACATGCGCGCTCGCGCAGTCTGAGCCGCCCAACCGATCACCGGGGCGAACATGATTCCGAGAACCAGCAGAAACGAAATCCATGCCAAAAGACCACGTTTGCGCCGGTAGCCGTTGCTGGACATTTGATGCGCCTCTCGCGGCCGGTCTTGAGCCTGCGAAAAGGAGGCCAGCGCCGGGACTGCGCCCGCAGCTGTCGACACGATCAGATCGTCGTTACCGACGTTCACAACACGACCTCAGCTTGCGTGACCCTGCCAAGAGTCTGCGACAAAAGCTACACGCGCTTTGCCAATCATTCACCCTTTTTTGCTCTTGGAAGCTTCGAACGACAATACCAGAGAATTCCACATCGGGCTGACTAAGGCAAGTGTTCTGCAATGTTCTGTCGTAATGCCTGAGTGGACGCGACGGAGTCCGCCCGTCCCCGGGCGCAGCAACTTCAGGCTAAGCGTGCGCGGTGAGATTGTCACAGCGATGCGGCCTTTTTGGAGTCGCTGCGGCCGGGGACGGGCACACTCCTTCACCACATCTCGCAGTCAAATCTCGACCAGCCAGTCGAGTCCGGGCCCGCCTACCACCACGGACGCCGGCCCTGCTTAGTTTCGAGCGACCTTATTTCCCAAGAACGCGTTGCTTCTGCGCCTGATACTCCTCCTCGGTGATGGCGCCACTATCCCGGGCTTTCTTCAGATCGATCAACTCCTGGCCTCGGGTAGGCATGCCAAGTTCTTTGTGTTCGCCGATTGACCAAGCGCAGCCCGAGAGCAAGCAACTGATCAGGGCGAAGGCTGTGGTTAAAGTTCCCCATTTCCACATTCTTTGTTTCATGTTTTAGGTTGGTTTGATATTGCAGGTTGCAGTTTTTCCGAGACGCGATGGTCCCTGATTGATCAATACTCGCGAGCGCCAAAGAAGGTTTCAGATATTTCATCGCGCCGAGGTCCAGGCTCGCTCGGAGGGGTGGTCATAGAATGCACACAAGCGGATGGCAAGGATAAAAGACCTCGGTTCAGGACCAGTCACAGGGGAGCGCGGCTGGGGCGAAGCCCCGTTCCGCTCATTTGCTTGGGCTGGTTGAAGCCAAATCCAATTTCGGCTTTACTCACCGAGTATGACCAGGCGTTTCGTTCATCCGGCTTTGACAGTAGTTGTGATCTTAAGTGTAAGCCTCCATGGGAACGCCGCAGCCTCTACGCCTTGGTTCGAGCGAAGCCTAGTCGGCATGGAGGTTGGCCCGACGGGCGCACAGTTCGGCTACAGCGACACGAATGATGCGCGCTACTGCTCACGATTCGACGGCCGCGAGATCGTCCGCCGGGCAGTGGCTGCTCACTGCGAATACCTCGTGCTTTGGGCGCGTGACGGCGATTACGCGTACTACGTTTCAAAGTTTCTGCCGAAAGCGCCCGGTCTCGGCGGCCGCGACCCGTTGCGCGAGGCCGTCGAAGAAGCGCGCCAACATCGGCTCCCTCTCCTCGCCTACTGCGTCGTGCAGCAGGGCGGTCATTTCCTCAAAGCGCATCCAGAATGGGAAATGCACGGCGCGGACGGCAAGCCGCTCGGCCGCTTCTGCCTCAATTCCGGCTATCTCGAAGCGATGAAGCAAATCGTCGCCGAGGAGCTCGTATACGGAATCGACGGCTTTCACATTGACATGCTCGATCAAGGGTTTGGCCCTCCGTACGGCTGCTGGTGCACGAACTGTCAGGCGCTGTTCGAGAAAGATTTCGGGAAACAAATGCCCAAGGGCGTCACATGGGACGCGGACTGGGAGCGTATGCTCGAATTCCGCTACCAGGCGAGCGAGCATTTCGAAAAGGCGCTCTATGCACGCATCAAGTCTCTGAATCCGAACGCGTCCGTCGATTTCAACTACCACGGGAACCCGCCGTTTTCCTGGGAGGTGGGCCAGTTGCCTGTGCGCCACGCCGGCAACTCCGACTTCGTCACCGGCGAAACGGGCATGTGGGGGTTCAGCGCCCTGACAGTCGGGCTGAATGCTGAGTTCTACCGCGCCGCCACGCCGGGCCGCCCGGTGCAAGTGGCCATTTCCCGTGACGCGCGAGTGTATCACAACCAGACTGTTCGTCCGCTGGCGGATCTTCGTTGGGAATTGCTCGGGTTGCTGACGCATGGGGCTTTTGTGACAGTTGTGGACAAGACGGCCTTTGACGGTGGTCTGGATCCGCTCGCTTATGAGCGCATCGGCGAGGCGTTCGCCGATGCGCTTGCGCGCAGGAAACATTTCGGCCAACAGCCCGTTGCCGAGGTTGGCCTCTACTTCAGCAGCCGCACACGCGATTGGGTCGCGCGCGAAAAGCCGGAGGACTACTTTCAGTGCTTCCTCGGCGCGCACAAGGCGCTGGTCTATGAGCACATCCCTTGGGGTGTCATTCTCGATGAAAACGTGACGCTGCCCACGCTTCAGCAGTTTCCCATGGTCATGCTGTCGGGCGTAGCAATCCTCTCGGACATCGAAGTCGAATTGCTCCGCCGCTACGTGACCGAAGGCGGCAAACTGCTCGTGACAGGTTTGAGCGGTTGCTGCGATCGGTGGGGGAAAGTCCAGAGCAAGTCGTCGATTGAATCGCTCATCGGTGCGCGCTTCGTTAGCAAGCTGGACTCACTTGATAACTGGGTGCGCTTTCCTGGCTCCCGATCATCGAGTCACGAGAAACGGTTTGCTCCCGAGGGACGGCTCGATTGGCCGTTTCTGGTCAAAGGACCGGCGGTCGTCTATGAAGCTACCTCGGCCCTGCAGGTCGGCGAGTTGATGAAACCGTATCGCACCGTGCGCCAGCAGCAGGGGAAAGAAGGCACCGAATGGCCGATGAGCGCCGAGGCCGCTGTCGGACCAGCCATTCTGATTAATAAAGTCGGCGAAGGCACAGTGCTGACGTTGGCCGGTTCTCCCGATTTTGCGACGGCGAGCGAACATCACATCGTCGAAACACGCAAACTGCTGCGCAACGCTGTGCGCTTTCTTGATCCGACGCCCCGCATTGAAATCATCGCTCCCGCAAACGTCGAAGCCGTGGTCACGGACGACTCGGCCACGCGAACGCTGCGGGTCCATTTCATCGCATACAACTCGCCGCCCCACACCATGCCGGCGAAAAACCGTCCCTACGTGTTACCTGCCCTGATCGAAGACACCCCCATCTATCGCGCGACGATCACGTTGCGCGACCGTCCCAGGACCGCCCGCGCCTTCAACAAGTCCACTGAACTCCATAAGTCCGGCAGCAAGGTGGACTTGCGAATCGAAGACATTCACGAAGTCGTCACGCTGCGATACTGAAGGGAACGGAGTTAGCTGAAGCTGGACGCTTACGGAGCAAGGGGCCGAACGGCTTCCACGCGATAGAATCGCATCAGGGCGCTCGTGTCCGTGAACGCGCGCGTGGTGGTGGACCCAGTGGGGAAAATCTCGCCCAAGCCGCTATCCGTCCAGACAGGGGCACTTAAATCAAGCGCTTTCTCAATAAAATAACCGCGGGTGGGAACACTGCTCCAGGTGAGGCTGCCGTTTGTCCCTCCGGAAGCGAAGGTCGAGGCGATGATTTCAAGTTTGCTCAGGGAGTTCGTCGGATTCGTGCCGGCAAGGTACTCCTCCTTATTCGACAGGCCGTCGCCATCCGCATCGGCATCGGGATTGACACTAGTAGTGCCGAAATAGAGCCGCTCCCAGGCGTCGGGCAGGCCGTCTGCGTTGGCGTCTGTGCCGCCGGGGATGCTGTCGGTTTCGTCAACGGCAAAGGCGTTGCTCAGACTAATCCAGCCGCAATTGGCAGCGTAGATTGAGCCGCTGAGTTTGCCCGTTTGAAGATTCACTTTGGGCGCGCCATTGGATTCAAAGTTTATCCAACCGATGTTGGCGCCGTACGCTAGCCCTCGAAGATTGCCCTGGCCGTCGTGGTTGACGCCGTAATCGGTGGCCGAGCTGTTCTGGTACTGGATGCCGTTGGCGGGCGCGTTGCTGCCGAGATGTATCCATCCTATGTTTGCGGCATACAGAAAGCCCGAACAAACGAATTCGCCAATGATCGCGCCGCGATTGGTATCACCCCGAGCATCGATCCAGCCGAGATTGGCGCCATAGGCGAATTTGTTTGTGGAGTTGATGCTGGTGGCTGCCGGCAGCAGGGAACATGGCCGGAGACAAAGGGCGAGAGCAACAGGAATGACGGATGTCGAATGACGAATGACAAAGGAAATCTGAAATCCGAACACCCTTTGACAGCCCCTTTCGGAATTAGCGATTTCCACTTCTTTGGCCATTAGAAACCGATTAATCGAATACTAGAAATTGCCGCCGCGGTCCACGCCGCCCGTGACACTGAAGGGTGTGGTGATTCCGGCAGCAAGATTATTGCGATAATAAACCCGGGTGCCTCCGCCGGTCACCTTCAATCCGACGTCCGCATTTGAGAAGAGGTTATTGTCAACGAATGTGTTGGTGGGGCTTACCGCGTCTATGCAGTTGGCTATTCCAGTTCCGACCGCAACGATATCCCGGATAACGCAGTTCTGCACAACTGCGCGGCAGTTGAGGAGGGTGATACCATCCACCGTAAGGCTGGTCGCTTCGCCTGTGCCATCCATGCCCTCGACGATGCAATTGCGGATCGTCATCGTCTGGGTGCCATCGCCAGCTACGCCATTTGCTTCAATTCCCGCTCGGCGGCAGTTGCGGATGTGCACGTTATCCACGACGACGCCATAGAACAGGCCCTCGGCACGGACTCCGCGGTCGAAGCCCTCGATCTGTCCATTGCGGATTACCACATTCGTGCCCTCGGAAATACGAACGCCGACCGGCGATGAGGGGCCGGCTCCATTGGTATTGATGATAGAGAACCCGTTGAGGTCGATGGTGATGTCGTGGACATTGGTCCTGATGTTGATGCCGTCGTTAGTGTTCGTTCCGGCAAACAGATTGGTGATGAGGTAATAGGAGCCCGAAATCGTGAGATTGGTCTGATAGTCCGAGATTGGGAATCGGGGCTCGACCTGGGAAAGCGTCTTGAACGTTGGAGCAGGAGCGCCAGGCGGAGTGAGGCTACCCTGGGCCAGGGTTGAGAGCGGCAGGCACAGCACCAAAGAGCAATTCAACAAGATCAAAGCGGCCTGAAATCGGAGTGTCATAAGGTTTCCAGGAATTGGGTTCACTGTTACACCTTTTTACCTGGGAATCAGTTTTACGTCACCCAAAAACGCGACGCCACGGAGTTAGTCAAAGCGGCGCTCCCGCCCTTTTACACCTTCTCAGCGCCGGCGCTCAGAAGTACCAGGTCAAGCCTACGACGGCCATGACACAGTTCACCCCCAAATTGGGCTTGCTGATATCCGCGCACGACATGTGGAAATACCTGGCTTCGAAAGTCAGCGCGACATTCTCTTTGACAAACCAGTGACAGCCCACACTGCCATGGAGATTGAACTCAAAGGTGTTGCTGAGGTCCGGCGGGCCAATGCTCGTCGCGGAGACGCCGACACCGCCATCCACAAACGGCACCCAGCGACTCCCCGTGGCAAAGCAGTACCGGAGATGAGGGGTAAGTCCTACCAGCCATTCGCGACCGGGAGAGTATTGGGCACCAGTGAAGAATTCGACGCGTACTTCGGTGTTTCCGCGGAACCAGTGCTGCTGCGCCCGGACAGGGCCCCAGATATGGCCATAAGACAAATTGAGCAGTGCCAAATTGTGAGCTTGCTCACTCCCGAACACTTTGAGTCCGAAGCCCGCCCCGAGTTGAGTAGAAAACGACTCCGCGTCTCGCTGGAAGCCTTCACCCACGCCGCTTTGCCAGATCCCTGCCCGTTGAGTTTGTACCTGCGGAGAAAGTGTTGGCTCAATTTGCGTTTCGGCGGCACCCAACCCCAACACCGTCCCGGCCCAAACCAGCAAATATGACAGCGCTCGCATAATTCGCCCCTGCGCGTTCAGTTCAACCGCTTCCGTCACGCGAATGTTTTCGCTCCAGCACATTGGACCATCAAAGCACGAGCCGAGAATTTGGCAGCGCGAAATCGGCCGCAAGTTCGGTGGAACAGATGTCAGTATGGTGAGAAGGAGCCGAGAGAACACCGAAAGAGATTCTCCTGGATTCCATGTCCGCCGATGATTTCTACGCGTCGCTGGGCGCTTAGTCGGCCCGCGTGTATTCCCCCTCCATCAGCGGTTTCCACTGGTTGCCGTCGGGCGAGAATTCCATGCGAAAACGATACGTTTTGCTGTCTGGAAATTCCCACGCAACCCGGCTATGGCCTTGGGCCTCGCGGCGGGTCATACTGAGCGTGTCTCCAGCGAAGGTCCCTTTGAACACGTTCGCACCGAAGCCCATCGAATCCCACCAGTGCATTACATAGCATTGTTCCCGAGCGTCGAAGGTTAGCACGCCATGGCCGTTGAAACTTGCCACGCCATTGCGTTCCTGAACGTAGTCATGCAGCAACGCGAATCCATCCAGGGCCATGCGGTTGTCGGCGCGACCAACCGCAGCACCGCCTTTCGGATCCAAGGGCGAAGGATGCATGCGCTCCTGGCCGGCCCAACGGCCCGCCAAAGCGGCCATTTTCCGGTGGGCTTCGGTTGGTTTTGGCATTTCCATCATAAGCTCTTCTCCATCGTACAAAAGTTTTGGTCGAACATCGAGTGACTGGCGGGAGAACTAACACTGCCCGGGAAAAAGCGCAACCATTCTCGACTCCTTGCTCGGAACAGGAGGCGCTGCCAACCGAAATTAGCGCCTCAACGCCCTCCTCAAGAACGCACACAAGACAAGCGAGGCAATCGCTCTCCAGGAGAAGTTTCTCAGGAACTGGGAAACGGGGATCCCTTGACGGTGGGGCCCCTCAACCGCTTAGCCGCGCCTGACTACCTGATGACAGTCTTGGGAAGAATTACTGCTTCGGCTGCCGAAAGAGCGAGCAGACCGCGTGTGGCCAATAACGGACTGTCGGCATTTCGCTGTGCCCTGACTTCAACCCTATATCTGCCAACCGGCAATTCGCGCCTAAACTCCTGGTCTTGCCCTGAACACAGAATGGCGCCGTTCTCGCTCTCGACTCGCCATTGCCGGACCGCCGGTGGGGTGGCTGACTCGGCGGCCCACCGCACGCGCAATTGCACTTCCGCCACATTGTTGGCGGCCGCGCGTTCTGTTCGGACGGCCTCAAGACTCAACTCATCTGTCGCTGCGGCAGCCCGTATCGGCGCAGTGGCCAACACGGCAACGGGTGGCGGCTGGGCCGGAACTGGCGCAGCCGTTCGCGGCGCCACTGGATTGGTCAGCAGATCGATCGCCACGATGTTAGTAACTGGTTGGGTGATCCAGTTGGTTTTCATCACCAGCACCGTTTGCCAATTGGTCAGCGTCAGCGTTTTCCAGTTCGTCCGCCACGCGTCAACCAGGTTGGTGCGGGGAACTTCGACTGCGACCTCCCGGGTGAGCGAAATCGTCCGCCAATTTGTCCGCAACTGATCCACGAAGTTCGTTCGGACCGCATCCACGGCGACCATATTGGTCAGCGTCACAGTGTCCCAGTTCGTTTTGTATTCAGTCGCACGCACAGTCCGCGTAGCCCGCACGGGGACGACATTGGTAACGGTCTGAGTCAGCCAATTAGTCTCATAAACGTCCACAAGATTTGTGTGATACTGCCGAAGCCGATTGGTGTGGAATTCATCGACGAAAATGTTTGTCGGCATTTGGATTTCAATAATATTTGTGATCCACCTTTCGACCCAGTTGGTGTGCGTGGTAACGCGCTCCGCAGCCCAGGCGGGAGCCGCCACTGTGGGCATCGCCAGGAGCGCCAGGAGTCTGCCCCAGCCCCGGTTCATGAAAAATCCAATCATAGCCGATGGCCCTCTCAAGCATGGGAAGTGCCAAGGTTCAGGACGCACCGCGTTGTTTGGGCAACACTGTCTCAAATCGGAACTTCCTTGATGGTCAGTGTCTCGCATCCTCGAGAGATGCGGGACTAATCGGCTCCTGACCCGTGGCGACAGAGCTTTTCCATTGCACCGCTCCAACCCCTGTCCCAAGCTCGACCAGCAAACCGATGAGCCTGACTCCTGCCCAGCTACAAGCCGTCGCCGCGCGCGGCAACGTCTTGGTGGTCGCCGGCGCCGGAACGGGCAAGACACGAACATTGGTCGAGCGGTGCTTGAACGTTTTGCTCAATGAGAAGCCACCCGCTTCGCTCGACCAGATCGTCATGGTCACTTTCACCGAGGCCGCAGCCGCCGAGATGCGCCAACGGATCCGAACGAGGCTCGAAGAGGAGTTGAACAGGAACCCGGAGGACCTTCGCTGGCACGAGCAACTGGCGCTGTTCGAGTCAGCGCACATCGGAACTCTTCACTCTTTCTGCCTGCAACTCGTGCGTTCGCACTTCTACGAACTCGAGCTCGACCCGCAGGTGTCCGTGCTCGCCGAAGAAGAGGCCCGCCTGCTGGCGGAGGAGACCTTGACCAGCGTGATGGAAGGCCATTATGCAGGCCGCGCGTCAGGAGCCGATGCGGTGCAAGAGCTCATTCAAATCCACGGCGGGGGCTCAGAAAAACCAATCCGGTCCCTGGTGCTTCGATTGCATCATTACACGCAAACTCTGCCCGATCCGGCTGGCTGGTTTCAGGATCAATTGTCAATGTTTGACGCGCCAGAACCCGTGGGTTGGGAGTGCTGGTTACTCCGCGGCTTCGAGGAGTGGCGTGACTATTGGTTGCCGGTGCTGGATGGCAGCAACGACATTAGCACGGCGAGCCAATGCGCATCCGCACTGCGGGAGATTGGGACGTCCCCGTCGCGGCCGTCCGTGGCGGCGGGTCTGGAGCAAATAGCTGCCGCCATTCGCGGTGCGGCGCGCGGACGCAAAACCGCGGGGCTCAAGTCGCTCAAGCAGTTCGAGGTGGAAGTCGAGTTCTTGCTCAGCCTGGCGGCCACTGAGAACAATGCTGATCCGCTTGCGGCAGACTGGAACTGGGTCCGGGGCCAGATGACAACGCTTCTGCGCCTGACACAAGAGTTTGGCCAGGCCTTCCGCCAGAACAAACGCGAACTGGCATCGCTGGATTTCCACGACCTCGAGCAGCACGCTCTGAGCCTGCTCTGGGACCCCCGTGCACGACAGCCGACTCGCATTGCTCGGCAATGGCGCCAAAAACTTCGCTGGGTTTTCGTCGACGAATACCAGGACATCAATTCCGCCCAGGACAAAATCATTGAAGCGCTCAGCGGGGAAGGTCCACACGCAAATCGATTCCTCGTCGGCGACGTTAAGCAAAGCATCTACCGGTTCCGCCTGGCAAATCCTTCGATTTTCCAGCGCTACGCGATGACCTGGCGGGACGACGTCGGTCAGACCATTGCTCTGGTGGACAATTTCCGGAGCCGGGAAGGTCTGCTGAACTACGTCAACTCGCTCTTCGCGCGCGTCATGCGGCCCGAGCTGGGTGGCATGTCGTACGACGACACTGCCCGATTGCAGTTCGGAGCGCGCGCTGAACGCCAACCCATGAGCGTCGCCGCGTGTCCCGGGCCGCGCGTCGAACTACACCTTCTGCTTAAGTCAAAGGCCACCCCCGACCCTGGGGAAGGGGCGGTCGAGGGATTCGGGGACATCCTTGAACTGGAATCGGCTGACAAGGAAGCGCGGCTGGTGGCGCTGCGCATACGCGAGCTCAAGGCTCAACAATATCCCGTCTGGGACGAGACGGCCAGGCGCTTTCGCCCCATCGAGTGGGGCGACATGGCGCTGTTGCTCCGCTCGCCGGCGAACAAAGCCGAGCGGTACGCCAAAGAGTTTTCCCGGCTCAACATTCCGTTGGTGGTGCAGCGGAGTGGCTTTTACGAAAGCATCGAAATTTCCGATCTGATCAGTCTTTTACAGGTGCTGGATAATCCCTTGCAGGACTTACCAGTTCTGTCGGTTCTGCATTCACCGCTGGTCGGCTTAACCGTCAATGACCTCGCCACGATTCGTTTAGCCGTTAAAGGTCCCTTCTGGACGGCACTTGTGCTCTGGGCGGACAGCACCAAAGCACATGAACCAGCGCCCGAGTCTCGATCCTCGACCCTCGGCCCTCGACCCTCGGCCCTCGAGCGCAAGGTCGCTACTTTTCTCGATCGCTTTGCCCGCTGGCGGCGACTGGCCAGGCAGGTGTCGCTATCCCGTTGCCTGGAGGCAGTGCTGCGCGAATCGCATTACGCCGAGTGGCTGCTCACGCAACCGCGCGGGGACCAGCGCCATGCAAACGTCCAGCGCTTACTAGGCCTGGCCAGGCAATTCGACAAGTTTCAACGCCAGGGCCTGTTCCGCTTTCTTTGCCTGATTGAAGCGCAACGACGCGCTGACACCGAGCCTGAAGTAAAAGCTGTCAGCGCCGAAAATTCCGTTCGGTTGATGAGCATTCACCAAAGCAAAGGCCTCGAGTTCCCCGTAGTCGTGGTCCCCGATTTGGGAAAACGCTTCAACTTTTCCGATCTGCGCGCCGAAATTATCCTGGACGAGGAGTACGGACTGTGCCCCCAAATCAAGCCGCCTCACACCGGCAAGAGGTATCCGAGCCTGCCGTACTGGCTTGCTCAGCGCCGGCAGCATCGAGAATTGCTCGGCGAAGAACTCCGTTTGCTATACGTAGCGATGACGCGCGCCCGAGACACATTGGTCCTGAGCGCCAGCCTGTCGGAAGCGAAATTCGAACAGGTCTGGCACCGCCATGGTGACACCAACGCCAGCGATTTGACTTCGGCACACAGTTATTCCGACTGGCTCGGCCTTTGGTTTTCAGAAAACTGCGCTGAGACGCAACCGATCGGAGTCCTTGCGGCATCGCCCACATCCGCGTCTGGCGCCAACGGTTTGCTGCGCTGGACATTCCACCAGGAGGAGGATTTGCTTAAGCCTGCGACCCCGACCGAAGCCGACTCCGGGCATGCCGTCGCCAGCATCCCCCCGGACACCTGGCAGCGACTGCGCCAACGCCTCTCTTGGGAGTACCAATTCCACAGTGCGACGCGCACGCCTGCCAAGGCCTCGGTCACCGCCTTGCGGCGTCGCGCGGTGTTGCAATGGTATGAAGAGGCGGTTGCCCTCATGCTCGGCCCACGGGCCGAAGCTCCTTCGAAAAGTTCCCATTTTCGCTCTGCGCAAAGGCGGAAACGCGTAAAATTACCTCGGAATGGAACTCGGCATTCCGCGGCGGACATCGGTAGTGCCCATCACGCTTTCCAGCAACTGGTTTCACTGGAGCGCACCTGCAGCGTCCAGGAACTGCAGGCAGAAGCCAAGCGGCTGCTCCATCAGCAGGCGTTGACGACAGATGAAGTCGCAGCGCTCGACTGGGACGCGCTGGCGGAGTTCTGGAACTGCGAGCTCGGGCAGAAAATCCGTTCGCGCGCGCCCAATGTGCAGCGCGAGCTCGCATTTACTGCGCGCTTCTCCCCCCAGGCCCTCGCCGACATCACCGATGAACCGCTCGAAGTGGGATTACAGGACGAGTTTGTGATCGTCCAGGGAGTGGCGGATTTAGTGGTCCTCATGCCGGGCGAGATCTGGCTCCTCGACTTCAAAACCGATGCCCTCAAACGCGAGGAAGTTGCAGCCCGGGCCCTCCTCTACGAGCCGCAAATGAAGCTTTACGCGCGTGCACTCTCCGATATTTACGGGCGCCCGGTAACCAACTGCTGGCTTTATTTCCTGCAGCCTCGAATGGTGGTCACCTTAAACTCCCGGAGTCCCTAATCCCCCGCTCCCTTTCCCTCGCCATTGCTTATCCGAACAAGCGCCGGCCGTAGGAGCCTCCCCTGGAAGGTGTACCCCGTGGCGATCGTTTCCGCCACTGTGGCGTCGGGAGCGGGTTCCGCCTGGTCGTCGGCTAACTGATGACGTTGCCCATCGAACGGCTCCGCGGTGTGGGCAATGAACGGCGTCAGCCCGATTCGGCGGGCCGCCTCACGGCAGGCATTTTGGAAATTGGCTACCTGCTCGATCAGGGCCGGCTGGCTGGAGCGCACCGCGCCCACATGCAGGGCATAGACGTGATCCAGCATCCGCACCATCACCTGTAGCCATTCAGTTTCCGCTCGCCGAAATTTCTCCACTTCGAGTCGCAAGGTGGCTTTCTCGCGGTCGCTGACCTTTTCCATGAACTCGGCAAAACCCTTCACTTCCGCGCTCATGCTCTCGGCAATTTGACGGGCGGCAGCGGCCGTTTTGTCGGCCTCCCCCTGCACTGTTTGCCACTGGCCGGTCGCGCCGCTGATTTGCGCCGCGAGGGATTCGAGCTTTTGGATCTGCGAAACGACAGTGCCTAACTCTCTGGCTTCGGCGATTCTCGTCGCTGCGCGGTAGGCGAGCAGGAATGGCATCACGGCCAACACCGCGCCACTTGCGACACACACCGCCGCCAACGACATTTCCCAGACTCCAGGCGCTCGACCCGAGTGAAAACAGAGAAAAAATGCCAGCGCCACCAACAAGACGTCTCCTATGAAAAACGGCCAGGAAGTCAGTTTGGGTTCCGCCGACTCGTGCATTACGGGAAGGTTTAGAACAATGGCCCGTCCCATTCAAGCGAAACAGCCTATTTTCCGCCCGAACATCGCCAGATCTTTGCCTTTACCAATGAGTTATCATGGCACTAATGTTGCATACGAAAACCGCTTAGAACTTATGCAGACTGCATCATCTCCTTCCCAGGCGCCGCCGCCAAAACAGATGGTTTACTGGCAGAAGGCCCTTCTGTGGCAAAGCTTGGGATTTCTTATCATCATCGTACTTACGTGGTCCGACGCGCTCTTCGATTTGGCCCATGCCATTCTGGGCCTACCCCATCGGGAGGAAGACCTGAACCGAACCGCGATTACTACCATAGTGATTCTGCTACTATGGATCATCTCCGGATACAAAATTTACCGGGTCGTGTCGCGGCTCAGTTACCTTGAGAGTTTTCTCCATGTATGTGCCTGGTGCCGCAAGATCGAATATCAAAATCGATGGCTTTCGCTCGAAGCACATTTCACCGAGAAAACCGGAGGCCAGCTCTCGCACGGCATCTGCCCGGAGTGCTCCGAGAAAATGCTCCGTCCGCTCCGCGAGCAAGGCGGCACAAGCCGTTAGGAACCAACAAGTTGTAGTGGTTGTTGCGCGCTTCGGCTCAAAACGAGTCCGCCCGCAAAATAGGCCTGAACCTGTACCGTCATTCACTCTCTACTTGCTCAGCCGGAAGAACTTCCGGGGATCGGTCAGGCTATTGGTCACGGTGTAACGACCCTCAGCAAACACCGGATTATTGGTCACCGCGGCCCATGCATTTCCCGCCGCCGAGAGATTCGTCGCGCTTTGCAGACCATAGCCAGTCACAGTGTAAGGCCAGGTCAGGATGGCTTGGCCCGCCGCGAGCGCAATGGCCAGAATCGGAGGCGCGACATTTAGCGGATCGGAGCCGAGAAACGGGCTCCAATTTACAAATTCGCTCACTTTGTCACCAAGCCCGCTTGGGTTCATGAGTCCCTGACCATCGGTATTGGCGTTGTCATATGGCCCACTGGGGTGGCCCCAATAGTTGCCTCGGGCCAGGTTAGTGCGGCTGGTATCGAGATTATTCATTCCAAAGCCCACGCTGCCGGAGATCGCGCTGTTCGTCACGACCGGTCCCGACGCATTTGCGGTTCGCACGCCATCTCTGCCGTTATTTGCGATGACGCAGTTAGCAATTCTGGGTGAAGACGCCGTACAGTAGATTGCGTCGTTCAAGCTGCTTCGAAATGTGCAATTTGTGAGCAACACAAACGGAGCGCTCTCGAACTGAACATTCGCGTTCAAGCCGCCCGCTGACGCGCCACCGTACTCTACAATGCAGCCCTCGAGAACGGTGTTCGTAGCGGTTGAGCGGATGTCAATCCCTCGCCATTCGCCCGGCTGCTTGACCACCTTGTCCGAGGTGAACACTATCGGGCTGCCACCGGTTCCCCGCGCATTGAGCGCGCCGTCAATGAACGCCCCGATGTTCACGTTGGTGAATTGGACGGTGATGCCGGGCTCAGGCGTCAGCGTGACTCCGTTGTTCACGTACAGGTCTGAAGTCACCGTGTACGGAAGATTGTCCCGCGTCCAGGCGCCGCTGCGCGAGACGTTGTTGCCGAACACCTCGATGGCGTTCCCGCCGTTGCCCTGCGTCGTGTTGTTCCGCAGCACCGGCAGGCAGTCGGTTCGCATGGACACTGCAAAACCCGTGTTGTTGCTGAACACGCAGTTCTGAATGTGCGGGTCGGAAATGTAACAGCTAATCCCATGGCCGCCGCTACTGCGAATCGTGCAGTTGGTTATCACTGCCGCGAACGTGTACTCATTCTCTATCCGAATGTTCTCCGTGTAGCTGCCGCCGGGCGCCGCCGCGCACTCGACAATACAGTTCTCCATAATCGAATTGGTGCCACCCGTTTGCCGAAAATTCATCACTCGCCACTGCCCCGGCTGCTTGACCACCTTGTCCGAGGTGAAAAGAATCGGGCTGCCGGCCGTTCCTCGCGCGTTCAGCGTGCCGTCAATGAACGCCCCGACGTTCACGTTGG
>CAYUPI010000004.1:112789-115462 GCA_964446585.1 uncultured Verrucomicrobiota bacterium | reverse complement strand
CCACCTTGTCCGAGGTGAAAAGAATCGGGCTGCCCGCCGTTCCTCGCGCGTTGAGCGTGCCGTCAATGAACGCGCCGATGTTCACGTTGGTGAATTGGAGCACGACTCCCGGCTCGATGGTCAAAGTCTGGCCTCCTGGCACAAACATGTCGCTGGTGACGATGTAAGGACTGTTCGTCAAATACAACGTTCCCGACTGGTTGCCGCTGATGAATGTGGGGCCCGCGCCCCAGGCGCTGCTCGAAGCCAACATGATTAGTGCCGCGAAGGTAGTGGCAAGGCGGATGTGGTCTCTCATATTCTTTTTCGGCCGCCTCAAAGGTGCGCCGACCACCCTGAGCTAAAGCTAAGTCAGCTTACTGATACGCGACTTCGGAGGCAGCGTCAAGCGAAAATGGAGAACCGGCGAAGAGCCTCATGGATGGCGGAGTTGCAGACGGCGACACCTGCAGCGATTTCGGAGAAGACGACGCCGGGCGCGTCGGCGGCTCTTGTGAAAGTGACGGCAGGATCAGTTGCGCTAAGTGTCACGGCATCGGCTCTGAGTGCGCCGAGAAAATTCTGCGCCCACTCCGCCAGGAAAGCGAGGGCCGCCCTTGACGTGTATATTTTCGCAACTTTCAGCCGTCCCCTCTACGGGATCGGTCGGTGCAATTCTTCGCGTTCGAGAGCGTCCGCTGAGTGACGCCCGGGGCCAAAGCTTGCCTGTGAGTCGTGAAGGCTGCCAAAAATCCTGCCGAGGACTAGCCAGTGTCTGTGACGGGTGGTTTGTCTATCTCCTCGCGAGGCTCATAAGTGTCCACATTTGGGAGTCATTGTCATGCGGCTATACAAGCCGACGCGTCTGACCGTGTCCTGAACTCAAACTCGCGAGTCTCATTTTTGGCCCGCTCAATGCTGTCAGGCACGGGACGGTCGAGCGTGACGACATTCAGTCGCGGCATCGATCAAAAAGTTAGGTATGACAAGAGGTATCGCCCGTTTTGCAGGTTTTATTTGTTCTTTGCTTCTAATCCCAGCACCAGCCAACTCCCTGGCCTGTGGCAAGCTTTCCAGCAGCATCACTCTCCTGCCGTCATTGGGAGGCTCAGCGCTGCAAGTCAACGGCTTGAATCCTGCCGGCCAGCTCACCGGCTTTTCGTACACGACTGGCGATCTTGCCGCCCACGCCTTCCTCTATAGTACTGGTGTCTTAACCGATCTGGGCACGCTCGGCGGGACTATCAGCCAAGGTTTCGCCATCAATTCTTCCGGCCTGGTTGTGGGCCAAGCTGATCTGAGCGGGTTCAACCAAACCCACGCTTTCCTCTACAACGGCACAAACCTGCTCGATCTGGGAACCCTGGGTGGCTCATTCAGCGGGGCCTTGCTAATTAACGACGCCGGCCAGGTCGCAGGGGAATCTTTGACCGCAGGCGACGGAATGGTCCAAGCCTTCCTCTATGCCAACGGCTCGATGACCAATTTGCCTGACCTGGGAGGTGGCGGAACCTATGTCGCGGCGCTCAACCAATTGGGCCAGATTGCCGGTGACTCGCTGACCGAGACTTTCGACGACCACGCTTTCCTCTGCGAAAACGGCACGCTGCTGGACCTGGGCACCTTGGGTGGAAATTACAGCGCGGCCGTCGCCCTCAATGACGCCGGAATGGCCGTTGGTGAATCGTCGCTTAACTCTGGCGACATCCACGCCTTTGTCTATACGGGAGGAGCGATGGTGGACGTCGGCACTCTGGGAGGAACGTTCTCGCAAGCCGTCGCCGTCAACAACGCCGGGCAAGTCATCGGCCTCGCCACGACCACTGATAATAGCCAAACGCACGGTTTCATTTACAACCACTCCACGATGACCGACCTGGGCACGTTGGGTGGCGATTACAGTTACGCCAACTCGCTCAACAATAAAGGACAAGTGGTTGGCAATGCCGGAATCGGCGACAACAGCTCTCACGCATTTCTGTGGCAAGATGGCGCCATGCTCGATCTGAATACTGTGCTTCCTGCCAATTCCGGTTGGGAGTTGAGCAGCGCCCAATTCATCAACGATTCCGGCCGCATCGTCGGCACCGGCTCTTACAATCAGCTCTACTCCTGGTTTGTGTTGGACTTGGTGTCTGGCAATGCCGCTCCGGTCGCAAGCGCAGGTCCGGACCGGGTTGTCGAATGCCCGGCCATCCTCACTCTGGATGCCAGCGCCTCCCGCGACCCTGATGGAGACATGCTTGCTTATGAGTGGAGCGAAGGCGGCGCAATCTTCAGTACGGACGTAACCGTGACAGCTTCCTTTTCTACCGGCGTGCATACAGTGACACTCAAAGTGACCGATCCCTGCGGTGCATTCTCCCAAACCAACGTCGCCATCCGCGTCACAGACGCGACGCCTCCTAGCATCGCTTGTCCGGCAGTAATCCTTGCCTCGGTCGGCGCCAATTGCCAGGCCGTCGTGCCCGATGTGGTCGCGCAAACTTCCGCCAGCGATACGTGCACGGCCAGCGCCGCCCTCGTCCTGAGCCAGATTCCAACAGCCGGCACCGGCATGGAACCCGGGGACCACGTGATCACCGTGCAGGCTACGGACGCTGCGGGAAATACCGCCGCCTGCAGCACACTCTTTCGCGTGGTTGATCTCGATCCACCAACAATCCACAGCGCACCAGGCCCGCTCACGCTCGT
>CAYUPI010000004.1:0-112689 GCA_964446585.1 uncultured Verrucomicrobiota bacterium | reverse complement strand
TGGTTGATCTCGATCCACCAACAATCCACAGCGCACCAGGCCCGCTCACGCTCGTAGCCGACGCCAACTGCCAGGCAGTGGTGCCCAACCTCCTGCTCGAGGTCGTCGCTGCCGACAATTGCACTCCTGCCGACCGGCTGTTTCGGACTCAAAGTCCCGCCGCCGGCACGACTGTTAGCGTGGGTCAACACAACCTCACCGTCACCGTCACAGATGCCGCTGGCAATGGTGCCAGCACCAGTATCCAACTCAACGTCGTGGATGGGTCCGCTCCCACGATACTCAGCGCACCAGGCGCCCTCACGCTCGTCGCCGACGCCAACTGCCAGGCAGTGGTGCCCAACCTCCTGCTCGAGGTCGTCGCTGCCGACAATTGCACTCCTGCCGACAGGCTGATTCTGACTCAAAGTCCCGCCTCAGGTACCACCGTCAGCGTGGGTCAACACAACGTCACCGTCACAGCCACGGATGCCACTGGCAATGGCGCCAGCACCAGTATCCAACTCAACGTCGTGGATGGAACCGCTCCCTCAATCCTCAGCGCGCCAGGCCCGCTCACGCTCGTCGCCGACGCCAACTGCCAGGCAGTGGTGCCCAACCTCTTGCACGATGTCGTCGCTGCCGACAACTGCACACCTGCCGACAGGCTAGTTCGGACTCAAAGTCCTGCCGCCGGAGCTGCAGTGGGCTTGGGCCAGTTCAGCGTCACGGTTAGCGTCACGGATGCCTCCGGGAATACCGCCAGCACCAGTGTTCAACTCAACGTCGTGGATGCGACCGCTCCAACGATCCTCAGTGCGCCCGGCCCCCTCACACTCACGACTGATTCCACCGGTCACGCTGTCGTTCCGAATGTTTTTGCCGACGTAGTCGCAGCCGACAACTGCACGCCTGTCAATCAGTTGGTGCTGACCCAATCGCCCGCTGCCGGCACCGTGGTCGGTCCGGGCCAATATGCCATTACTGTCGCGGCGACGGACGCCTCTGGCAACACTTCCACACGGGCCGTCTCCTGCTCTGTTGTTGGATCAAGTCCTCCTGCCATCCAGTCCCTGACCGCGAGCCCCAGCGTTCTATCCCCACCCAATCACCAACTGGTGCCAGTGAGTTTGACGGTCGTTGCCTTTGATGCGGCCGATCCCGCGCCCGTCAGCAAGATTACTTCAGTCACCTGCAATGAAACGGTTGCCGCCGGAGATGTCCAAATCACGGGTAATTTGACAGTCACGCTTGCGGCTTCAAGAGCTCCTTCGGGAAACGGCCGAGTTTATACGATCACGGTCGAATGCCGTGATGCGGCGGGCAACATCGCAACATCGAGCACCACCGTTAGCGTGCCCAAAAGCAAAGGGCATTAGAATTCCGAAGGCCGAAGCCCGAAATCCAACCCGCTGCTACGTGCGTCAGCGCGGCGAGAAGAAGCCCGAATTCCTAAACCCGAATGGGTGCAGTGTGCAGGACTGGCTCGAGGAGATCTCGCCCCCCAATCATTCACAGACACTTTGGAGGGAGCAAAACGGGAAAGCTGACGGGCGTCAGGTTGCCGGAGTTGGATCTCCAATCGACAGGCGAATCGTATTCAGCAATTCATCATTGTTGATCGGCTTCCGGAAAAAGCCGACCGCGCCAGCGGCGATTGCACGGGACTCGTAGTCCTCGGCATTTCCGCCCGTGATGAATATGACCGGCAAGTTCTTCGCTTCATCCATCTGCCGCACCCACTGTATGATCTGAAATCCATCCCATGCTCCTCCTCCGTGTGCCACGTCGGGCGGGAAGACGATGTCCAACAGCATCAGGTCGATTTTGTTCTTGCGCAAGACCCCGACAGCCCCAGGGCCATCAGCGGCTTCGAGCACCTCGTAGCCACTGCTCTTGAGTTTCATCGAGAGCAGCTTCCGGATGACAAGGCTGTCATCCACTACCAAAATCTTTTTCCGATCGACTGCCTGTTCTGAACTCGTCGCCGCCAGGGGGGCTGGCAGCGTGAAACCGCCGATCGAATCCGCACGAGTTACCGTTGGCTGTGGCACTGTATTCATATCGGGACTCCTCAAATTCTATTACTGATTATCTATAGCAGGGTTTTGCTCCGGTCGCAATGAACTTTCGCGACTGATTCCACGGATTTGCGCGTCGTGCCGGGTACGGAAGGGGGTCGTTCGGCAGCGCAGAATCGCGACCAGAGGCGCCGACGTGAGGAGGCGGAACATTCGCCAATCCGTCATTTTACGGAGCGGAAACCCCGGGCTTTCCCTGATTTTGGCTCAAATCCCCTCATAAACTTTGACAACGCCCAGTCGCATGATAGAAGATAATGGACCGAAACCCGACAAAGAATCTCGCGACATTTCGGACGCGAAATGAAGATCAAATGCCGAACCCACGAAATCGGTGCTGCGGCAGCCTACACGCTGGCGGAGGTGCTGCTGTCCGTTTTTGTCCTGGGCGTCATGCTGATCTCCCTCTACGGCGGGTTTTCAGCGGGGTTCGCTGTTGTGCAGCTTGCTCGCGAAAATCTGCGCGCCACGCAGATCATGATGCAGAAGATGGAGACCGTGCGGCTTCTCAAATGGAGTCAGCTCCTTGATACAGCAAATTATCTGCAACCGACCTTTCTGGATTATTATGATCCTTCCTCGACGAATGTCCAATCCGCGGGCGCGATCTACCAGGGAAACGTCACGTTAACTGCCGCCGCCATCAGCGGTTTTCCCGCATATTCTATTAACATGCGGGAGATCACCGTCACGATCTATTGGACCAATTACCCGCACGGCCTGAGCGGAACCCCGATCGTCCGCACACGCACAATGCAGACTTTGGCTGCCCAGTACGGCATGCAGAACTACGTCTATAAATGAGCAGCCAAACATCCACGCACCCGGCTTGTCTCCGAACCAGTTGCGCTTTTACCCTGGTCGAGGCGCTCATTGCCGTCGGAGTGGCCTCACTCGTTCTTGCCATGACCATGGGCGTTTATCTTTTTGGCCTCCGCAGCTTCGCGGCGATGGGCAACTACGCTCAAATGTCCGGCAAAAGCCGGCTGGCGCTGGATGTGATGTCGCGTGACATTCGCCAGGCGACCAGCCTGCTGGCCTGCACCACCAACCTTCCGGTCAAGTCTTTCACCCTGGCCACCTACGACGGGAACACACCGTGCACGGTTACTTACTCATGGGACTCGAATGCCCGAGTGGCTACCTGCTCCAGGACTATCAACGGCCAGACGACACTTTCCACCAACTTGACCGGCTGCGATAGTTGGAACTTTTTCCTCTACCAGCGCACGCCCACGAACAACTACGTTTTCTATCCAACCACCAACTTGACGATTTGCAAACTCATCAATTTGTCCTGGAAATGTTCGCGCACCATTCTCGGCAAAAAGATTAATACCGAGGACATGATGACCGCCGAAGTGGTGCTGCGCAACCTGAACGTGCCTCTCTCGAACTGAAAATGAGCACCAGCCGCCATCGAACGTCCGGGAGCATCCTGATCATCACTCTGCTCCTGGCTTCGATTCTGGGGTTGACCCTGGGCAGTTATCTCTACTGGGTGCGCACGCAGAACCTGCTGGTGGCCGAATCGCAACAGTGGAACAGTGCGCTGGCCCTGGCTGAGGCAGGAATTGAGGAAGGGCTGGCTCAGATCAACGTCAATGTGGGGGCTTCCGACCCGACCATTGTTGCCAATTTCGCGCCCTCAGCCGTTGTGAATTTTGGTCCGCTCTCAGGAGGTTCCTATGGTCCCAAGACCAACACGTTTCTCACGGCGAGCGGCGGTTTCTATAGCGTGATCATCACACCCCCAGCGACTGGTTCGGACCCCACCAACGGCCCCACCATCACCGCGATCGGTAACACCACGCTGCCGATTGTTGGACGGCCAATCGCCCGGAAAGTCCAGGTGACGACGTCCGTCAAGGCCCTGCTCGCCAACACTATCACGGTGCTCACGAATATAGATTTCAAAGGAAACAATGTGACGATTGATAGTTTCAATTCCACGGACCCAAATCACAGCACCAACGGCATGTACAACGCAGCCACCAGGATGGCCGGTGGCGACGTGGCCAGCCTTTTTGGCCTCGTCAGTATCGGGAACGCCAAAATTTACGGGCACCTGGAAACCGGTGTCAACGATACGAATACGCCTACGTGGGGCACCCATGGAACTGCAGGAGATATCAGTTGGGTAGATGGCGGCAATACAGGCCCCAAGCCCGGTTGGTGGGTCAATGACTTCAATATGGATATCCCGGACATCCAGCCGCCCTACGCCAGCGGGTCTGCGGTCAACCAGAATCCCAACTTCCCGAGCACTTCAAATAACAAGTACATACTCGGTGGCAGTCAAGATTACATGATCTACGGAGATCTGACCTTAAAGAACGGCGAGACTCTTTATGTATCGGGCGGCACGAACAGGCTCTACGTGACGGGTAACATTTCCATGCAGTCCCAGAATTCGTCCATCATCAGCCTGGCGACGGGTAGCAGCCTGGAAATTTTTGTCGGGACTGTCAGCGGTCCGGCCGTCGATGCTACCTTTACCACGGTCAACAACTCGGGCAATGACAGCCTGTTCAAAATATTCGGGTTGCCCAGCCTCAAAACGATGTCCTGGAATGGCAACGCCGCGTTTACGGGGGTTGTGTACGCGCCCGAGGCCGTCTTTACTCTCGGTGGCGGCGGCAGCAGCACCTACGATTTTCAGGGGGCTATCACTGTCGGTTCTATGAAGATGAATGGAAACTTCACCCTTCACTTCGATGAAAACCTCAAGAAATTGGGACCCTCCAGCGGATATGCGGTGACCTCCTGGCGAGAACTCGCTCCGCAGTAAAGTGTCCTGCCCCGGATGAAGTTTGTTCCATTTGCAGCCTGCGGCCTCATCTTCGGCTCGCTGGCGGCCGCCTGTGCGGCGCCGTGCAGCTATTCGCTTTCCCCCGCCAGCGCTTCCGTCAGTTCCTCTGCCGGTGCCGGTTCCTTCAGCGTATTGGCAGGCAGCTCATGCGCCTGGACGGCCACGACAACCAACAGTTGGATCCACACGACCAGTACCGGCACGGGCAATGGGACCGTCAATTACACCCTGGATGCAAATACCGCCTCGAGCCCGCGCGTGGGCGCAATCACCGGCGGGAGCAAGACTTTCACCTTTGTCGTGAACCAGCAAGTCGCTCTCGGGGTTGCCCTTGACAATACCAATTTGAATTGGGTCACGGGCGCCGACTACCCCTGGTTCAGCACCGCGGACCCGGCTTATGACGGCGTGGACTCCGCTGGCAGCGGAAACCAATACATCGCCGATTCCACCAGTTGGCTCCAAACCACCGTCGTCGGGCCGGGCACGCTGAGCTTCTGGTGGAAAATCAACGCTGATCCGAGTGTCAATCTGGAGTTTTACCTCGGCGGCGCGCTCCAAGACCAGATTAACGGCATGACGGACTGGTTGTACCGGACTTACGTTATCCCCCCAGGCACGAATGTGCTTCAGTGGCAGTACGTCAAGGTGGGCTCAATCAACGTCGGCACGGATCGCGGCTGGTTGGACCAGGTTATCTACTCAACCAATCCGCCGACTGCCTTGCAGGAGGCGCTGGACACCTGCGGCGTAAGTTGGACCAGCGGCGGCAACGGCAATCCGACATATTGGGCTGGGCAAACCAACGTGTCGCATGACGGCAAGTCGGCCGCCCAAAGCGGTGCGGTCTATACTTCCCAGGAAAGCTGGATGGAAACCAGTGTGAGAGGTGTGACGAACGTTAGCTTCTGGTGGAAGGTGTCGTCGCAAACGAACGATGATTTTTTGGAGTTTTATACCAACGGCGTTCTTGTACGCGGGATTTCGGGCGCGGTCAACTGGCAATCCAACTACTTCCGACTGCCTCCGGCAACGAACACGCTCCGGTGGCGCTATGCGATGACCAGTTTTGTCGATCCAAGCGTCCCGTTCGGCCAGAATTGCGGTTGGGTGGACCAAGTCGCGTTCAACCCGCCGCTCACGGCACCACCAATTGTTACTGTGCTTGGCGCGAACCCAATGGTAATCGAGTGCCACGGCTCATTCACTGACCCAGGAGCCACGGCGCAAGACGGTTGCTCAGGAGTGGCTTTGAGTGTGACCACAAACGGATTGGTGAGCCCAAACGTCCTAGGTTCTTACAATCTCCAATACATCGCAACGAATGCGAGCGGCAATTCCGCAACGAGCACACGCACCGTCAACGTCGTTGATACCACGCCTCCGCAGATTCTGTTCTCTTTCACCAATCTGACCCTGGCTGCGAACGGCAACTGCCAGGCAGTTCTGCCCGACTTGACCGGCACGAATTATTTCATCGCCAGTGACAATTGCAGTTCCGTCACCGTCACCCAAACGCCCCCGGCAGGAACGCCGCTTTCTCTGGGCACGAACAAACTGGTGTTGACGGCCACAGATGCCTCCGCCAACACAGTTTCTCAAACCAATGAACTTGTCGTGACCGATCAACACCCGCCGGTATTGGTTTGTCCACCCAACGTGCAATTGTCCGCGGACCAGGGCCAGTGCACGAGAACCAATGTGGCGCTGGGAGCGCCCACGGTGAGCGATAATTGCGGACCGGTCGCGGTGACGAACGACGCGCCCCTGATTTTTCCCGTCGGCACCAACCTCGTGACCTGGACTGCCGCCGACGGCCATGGAAACACCACGAACTGCCTCCAGCTTGTGATCATCAAAGATACGGAATTGCCAGTCCTGCTCGCGCCGGGCACCGTCACCGTCTTGTCGGATCCCGGAACGAACTACGCCAGTTCGGTTGCCCTGGGGACTCCGGTTTCCAGCGACAACTGCGGCCTGGCCGGCGTTACCAATGACGCCCCGAATGCCTTCCCCGAGGGGACCAACACGGTCAACTGGACTGCCACAGATATCCACGGGAACGTTGCCTTTGCAGCCCAACAGGTGGTGGTCAAGCCGCGCCTCCCGCATCGAATCGTCAGCATCGTGAAGAACGGAGATAGCTCTTTTTCGCTAACCTTTGCGGGCACAGCGGGCGTGGAGTTCATCGTGCAGATCTCCTCGAACCTGCTGGACTGGGTCTCAGTTCAGACTAATGTCGCGGCCACCGACGGCACCTGGACTTACCTGGACTCCGCTCCCTCGGTGGGAATGAGTCGATTCTTCCGCTCATTCCAACCGTAGCACCCACCTGTAGGGACCATCGCGGATTGATCTCCCGGAGATTCTCCTGGGTTGTTTCTCGCTACCGTCCCAGTTGTAACGAGCGCAGTTCTCCGGCATAGTTGGGGCACGAAGTAGAGCTAGGAGGATATGGATTTTCAAAGCCATTCAGTTGCGAAAACGAATGCGGGTCTGGTTCGTCCCACCCGTCGGCCTGAGGCCGGCCCGCAACTCTATGCGACCAACCAACAGGGCCGTCCGACTGACGCGCTAAACGCCCTGGACAGGCAAGGCCCTGTGATGCCGGCCAATTCGCCAGGAGATGAGACCGCCCAGAAGGCCGGCGAACAAGCCAAGAACTTCCTCAAACGTGTCGAGGAGGCAAAGGCCAAACTCGCGAGTGCGCGGGGCTCGACAAAATCGCAGGGCGGCCCAGGCTGGCTGGCGCGGGACCCGTCCGAATGGGTTGGCCGTAAGATCCGGCACCGGCTAACCGGAAAGGTTTATGTGGTCCGCACTGTCTTCGTTAACGGCCGGGTGGAGTTGGAAAAAAGTTGGATGACGTACTTGTCGTACGTGTGGACCGTTCGCGCCGAGTACGAGACCTACTCCTGAGCCGGCCCATCGTCTCCCTCGATCTCCGGTGGGCCCTGGGGTTGCCGACCTTCAGGAAATCCTCAAATACACCAAAGCCAAATTGATCTCCAGGAGATTCCCCCGGGTCAATTCCGGCAACCGTCCCAATTGAAGCCTGCGCCGTTTTCCAGCATAGTTGAGGCATGTTGGTTGCCAGAATTGGCAGCAGCGGAAAGAAAAAACGCGCGGAGGAAGCAGGTGCACCAGTGATTGTTGGGCAGAATCGTTCACACGCAATCGGGAGGCAGCAGGGTTTTCGAATCCAACAGCGCAAGAGTCTGAACCCAGAGAAGTGCACGGTGAGGATCGCCCGCAAACCTGGAACGTCGCGAAGTCGCGGCGGATTCACAATGATCGAAACTGTGGTGGCTCTGCCCATTGCGGCGGTTGTGCTCGCTGCGTTGTATAGCTGCTTTGCCTGGGGGTTCAATGTTGTGGGCTTAGCGCGGGAAAACCTGCGGGCAACGCAAATCCTGGTGCAAAGGACCGAGGACTATCGGCTTTACGGGTGGTCGCAACTCACCAACTCGAGCGTAGTCGCTCCCGCCTTCATTGATTACTTCGATCCGTCGGGAACAAATTCACAATCCAAGGGGGCAGTTTACCAGGGGGTCGTTTCCAATGACATTCCGGCTAATCTGCCTGCCGCCTACCGGAACGACATGCGCGCTCTGACTGTGGCAGTTTATTGGACTAATTATTCCAGGAGACCCGCCATGGCCCCAATCGTGCACAGCCGGCAGATGCAGACCCTGGTCGCCCGATATGGCATGCAAAACTACGTCTCGAGATGAACACCAAGAATCTGGTCCCCAACCGTTCGAATCATTCCATGGGAATGACCCTCGTTGACCTGCTCATCTCCTTGGCTGTCGCATCCATCGTGCTCACGGTTGTTATGAGTTTTTATGTCTTCGCTCTGCGCGGCTTCGGGGCGCTTGGCAATTATACGCAGATGGACAGCAAGAGCCAACAAGCCGTGGACCTCATGCTGCGCGAGGTTCGCGAGGCCAACATGGTCGTCGGCTACCAAAACAACGGTTCGGGAACCTGGCTCAAATTGGCGAATACGAATGCCTCACCCGCCGTTACCAACACTTTCACCTGGGACCCGACGACTTCCTTCTTGACGTGGGACAAAACTGGCCAGGCCACGCGCACGCTGCTTACAGGCTGTGACAGTTGGACTTTCACCTTTTATTTTCGAGTCCCGGATTCCAACGGGGTCTTTTATTCAACCACGGACGCCTCCGCTTGCAAGCTGATCAACATGTCCTGGAAATGTTCCCGCTCGAACATCACCAAGAAGATGAACACCGAGTCGGTCGTCACCGCTGAGGTAGTCCTGCGCAACAAGGCCTGAGCCACCCATGCGGCCACAACCAACTATCTCGAAAAAGCAGTCAGCCAGCGTCTTGGTACTGACGCTCATCCTCGCGGGCGTGGTCACGCTCACGCTGACCAGCTACATGATGTTGGTCAGGAACCAGACGCTGCTCGGAACGCAATCTCAGGCCTGGAATTCAGCCCTGACCCTTGCGGAAGCCGGCATCGAGGAAGGCCTGGCCCAAATCAACATTTCTTACGGGGCTGTGGTGAGTCCGACCAATTACCTCGATTCCATTCAGACCAACTGGGGCCCGTTGACCGGAGGGGTTTATACCAAATCGAATACGTTGCTCAGCGGCTCGTACTCGGCCAGCGTCTTGCCCAATAGTCCCGGTCCGACGATTACTGCCACCGGCTATACGATGGTCCCATTCGTGGCCAAACCGATTTCCCGGATGGTCCAGGTAACGACCGCTCCGTTGCCCTTCTTCGCCAACGGAATGGCAGCGCTGTTGGGAGTCACTACCAAGGGCAACAAACTCACCGTGGACAGCTTTGATTCCGCCGATCCGCTTCACAGCACCAACGGCATGTACAATGCCGCCACGCGCAAAGCTAATGGAGATGTGGCCAATGTCACCGGCAATGTGAACGTTCAGAATGCAAACATTTACGGGCACTTGAAGCTCGGTCCGACAGCGACCTATACCCTGAACAATGGAACGGTGGGGGATCTCAACTGGCTCGGCCCGGGTATCGAGTCGGGCTGGATCGTGAATGATTTCAACATGGCGCCACCGGAGGTTGTCGCGCCTTACAGCTCGGGTTCGTCGGTGCCATATGACAAAAAGACCCAAACCTACAGCCTCTCGACCGGCAGCTACATGGTGCAAGGGGATTTCGCGATGTCGCAAAATGAAACCATGGTCGTGAGCGGCAATGCCTCACTCTATGTGACCGGCAACTTCACCATGAAGTCGCAAAATAACTGCTTTATCAATATTCTCCCGGGGTCCACTCTGTCCCTCTTTGTCGGCACTGCTTCCGGACCAAGCGTCAGCGCCTCCCTGACTCAGGTTAATTTGACGGGTAATGTCCTAAATTTTTCTTACTATGGCCTGCCGAGCAACAATTCCATAGTCTGGAGCGGGAATAACCAATACGTCGGCACCGTGTATGCCCCCGAAGCGGATTTTTCCTGTGGCGGCGGCGGCAACAATACCTATGATTATCAAGGGGCCTGTATAGTTAAAACGGTCACTATGAACGGCAAGTTCAATTTCCATTTCGACGAGAACCTCAAGCGATCCGGGCCTATTAGCGGCTTCACTGTCGCGTCCTGGAAAGAGCTGTAAGCCGCGCGCGGAGTCCAACCTGCGGCCGCCTCGCCCCCATCCTGGCTTCTGCCTCGCAGCGCGATGGAACTGTCACCCTCCAATTCATCGGCACCGCAAACGCGAAGCACTTTCAGCAGGTTTCTTCCAACCGACTCGATTGGCGACCGTGCATACCAACACTGCCGGCTCGAATGGGACTTGGACTTGCGTCAATTTGACTGCGGCTGATTCCCGAACTCGCTTCTACCGGTCTGTTCAACCGTGAGCCGGTGATTCTATGGCCCCATAGGCAGTTTCGTCCTGCTGTCTCGAATTGAGACAGTGATTTCCGCTCGGCAATCGAACTGTCGCTGGAAGTCTGTCCGGGGACAATCCTCTGCTTTCGCTGATTCTGCCATTTATTAGGCTCCAATAACGCAGCGCGATTGCTGGTCCGATTCTTGCCTCTGGGCGCGCCAAGGCCGATTCTCGCGGCCAAAAGACTTGGCAAGCCGAATGCTACCTTAAGCAAGAAGTTAGCATCGCAATGCTAGAGCAGTATCGTCACAGCAGAACCGGGAGAACATGAAAATCCGAAGATCAAACACCCCAAGCACAAAACGGCGTCAAATCGCATATTCAATCATCGAAGTCCTTGTAGGAGCAGGGATTTTCGGCCTGGGATTCGTGTCGCTGCTCGCCGGCATCAGTTCAACCTTTTCCTTCACCCAACTGGCGCGCGAGGACCTTCGTGCCACCCAAATCATGCTCGAGAGGATGGAAACCATCCGCCTCTACAACTGGGACCAAATCAACCAACGTAACGGGTTCGTCATCCCGACACTGTTCACAAACGCCTATTACCCGCCCGGTTTGAGCACTTCGAGCGGCATTTATTATACCGGCCAAATTGCGATTTTGACTGCCACAAATCTCGATACCGCCTCTTACACCGACGCGATGCGAAACGTCCAGGTCACTCTCCAATGGACCTCGGGCCACATTCTACGCACCCGCACCATGAGCAGCCTGATCGGCTCGAACGGAATTCAGAATTACGTCTATTACTGATCCGAAGCTCCAAGCCGACAGCCTATGAAATTGACCCTCGAACATTCGCAAACAAGGCGCCAGACAGGCTGGAGAGCCGCCGCGCTCATGGAACTGATGGTGGCTTCGGGGATTGGCATGATTGTTTTGCTGGCCATCAGCACGCTTTCCTATTTCATGACCCGCAGCTTTGTCGCCCTGGGAAATTACTCCGACCTCGATCGCGCCAGCAAGCAGGCTCTCGACAAGATGACTCGCGATATCCGGGGCACCTCTTACCTCATCAGCTCCAGCACGAATCAATTGGTCTTCAACGTCAGCGGCGCCACGAACCTGAGCTTCACCTGGAGCCCATCGGCCAAGACATTGACCCGATCCATGACGGGCGTGCCGGACCAGATACTCCTGGGCCATTGTGACTACTTGTTGTTCAATACTTACCAGCGCAACATGTCCAATCAGGTCTATGGCGCTTTCTCCAACGCCACAGCCCAGACCTGCAAGCTGGTGGACCTGAGCTGGCGGTGCTCGCGAACCATTTACGGCAATCCGGTCAACACCGAGAGTGTGCAAACCGCAAAAATAGTTATCCGCAACGAACATCCGCACTAATTATGAAAACGAACAACCTCCGCGCGGCTGCCGATCAGGGAAGCGTGCTCATGATCAGCCTTTTGCTTTGTATAATCATGGGTGTCACTATGGCCAGCTATCTTACTCTGGCCCGTACCCAACTCTCCTCTGTGCGCCGTTCCCAATCCTGGAATACGTGCCTCGCCGCCTCCGAAGCCGGAGTCGAGGACGCCTTGTGCCACATCAACTCGCCCAGCGGCCTGATGGGTAATTTCGCGTCCAACGGCTGGACCAAGCAAGCTGACGGGTCCTACACCGTGACCCGATATGTGCCGGACGGTTATTACACTGTGACTCTCACCATGCCAGCCCTGGCCACAGGTCCGAATATTACCAGCCAGGGCTTCAGCCAGCTTTGGCTCGCACAGGCGCCCCAACCGATGTTCGCCGCCGCGGGCACTCAGACTCCGCAGTACGCGTCCCGAACTGTCCAGATTACTACCAAGCTGGATGCGCTACTCTCGGTAACTATGGCGGCCAAGAAAAACATCAATCTGAGCGGCTTCAACGTAGCTACTGACAGCTTCGATTCCGCCGATCCGAACTATAGTACCAACGGCCTCTACGACCCGACGAAGGCCAAGGACCATGGCGATGTTGTCACCGACTCGACCATTACCAATGATTTCAGCGTGGGAAACGCCAAAATCAAAGGCGTCATTCGGACCGGTCCCAAAGGCGTTCCCTACCTAGGGCCGAATGCCTCCGTTGGAGACGCCGCCTGGGTCAGGTCAACCAATGGAATTGAGACGGGCCACTTTTTCGATGATATGAACGTAGTCTGGCCGGATGCAAGCCTGCCCAACAACACCTGGTATGTGCCCGTCGCCGTCAATACCAATATCAATGGCAAGAACTACAAGTACTACCTGACAGACGGCAATTACCGTATCGACGATATGAGCGCATCAATTTATGTCGATGGCAACGTCTCGGTTTATGTTCCGCCCACAGGCAAGATTAACATGAGCGGCCAGGACCAGATTTTCATCGCCCCGAATCCAGCGGGCTTCCAGCAAAAGAGCATGAAGCTTTATGCTGCGCCAGCAACCACCAGCCTGGGCGGCAACGGCGTCATCAACTCCACCGGCAATGCGCTAAACTTCTTCTACTACGGCTTGCCCAGCAACACAGCCTTCGGTTTCAGCGCCAACGCCGCTTTCGTCGGCTGCATCTATTGCCCGGACGCCGCGTTCACCCTGGGCGGCGGCGGCAATAATACTTACGACTTCGTCGGTGCCAGCGTTTCCAACACGGTCAAGATGAATGGCAAGTTCAACTTCCATTATGACGAGAACTTGCGCCGCATCGGACCGGGACGTGGTTTCGTGCCTACCTCGTGGAAAGAGCTGTAAGTCACCCGAACGCTGAACAACCGCCATGCAAGCCAACACAAACATAACCAGGCAGGATCTGCTGGAATTTTACCTTTTCAAGCAGCGCTCTTGCGGGAAAGGCCGCGTCCGGCCTATCGCTCTTGCCATCTCGCCCCCGATGGCAATAACCGCGGCGGTTCTGACCCTGCTGGCCCTGTTCGTCCCGCGGGCAGTATGGTCGGCGGCCACGCTTGTTCCCCTGGCGGCGATCCTTCCCTGCTACTTCCTCCTGCTTCGCTGTGTCAGCCAGCGTCGGGTTGCCAAAGCTTTGGACCATTGGCTCCTCTACCCGGATGCCAAAGCGCTTCTAGGCGAGCAAACCGTGGCCCTGGAAACCGACGGTGTTAGCGTCGTTCGAAGCGGGCAACAAATGCTTTACCCTTGGGCTGACATCAGCCGCGTCGTTGCTGAGGATGATCACTGTTACATTTTTGTCGGAGCCGATAAAGTCATTATCATCCCAAGCAGCAGCTTCGCGGATCCGGATGTGTTCCGCGTGTTCGTTAAAATGGCGGTGATTTCTCATTGGCACGACGAACGGACTTCTCCGGTCCATCACACGTCGCGGTCCGGGCGGGCGCAGCAACGGGTGTCCGGTCCAGTCCTGTCCGTCGGTTCGGCTCTGGCCCTCGAGCCGAAAGTAACAGTTTAGGCGCGGTCACTGGACACCCTGATCATCGACCCGCCTCGGGGCGTTCCTTCGCTGGAACGCCCTCTTTTTTTTGTCAAAACCACGGCCGCTTCTGAAGAGCAGAACCAGTTTTCTTCTCGACTCCGCCGTGCGCCGACTCAAACAATCCGTCGTGCGCATTTGCGTCATTTTTAATCCGGCCGCCCGCGGCGAAAAAGCCCGGCGCTTCCGCCGGCATCTGGACGCTTTCGGCAAAGAAAGCACGCTGCGCCAAACCGCTGCTGCCGGCGATGCCCGCCGGCTGGCGGCGGGAGCCGTACGGGAGGGCTTTGACGTCGTGGTCGCCGCTGGAGGCGATGGCACGCTGAACGAAGTCCTCAATGGAATTGGCGACGCACCGGACGGATTCGAGCGGACGCGCTTGGGCGTGCTACCGCTAGGGACCGTGAATGTGTTTGCCCAGGAGTTGGCGCTGCCCGCCAATGTCGAAGCAGCTTGGGATATCATTCGGCGCGGTGTCGAAACTCGAATCGATTTGCCGTGGGTGGAGTATCAAGCGAATGGAATCGCCACGCGGCGTTGCTTTGCGCAATTGGCGGGCGCCGGCCTGGACGCCCGCGCGGTTGAACTGGTCAAGTGGCAGATGAAGAAATTAGTTGGCCCGGTCGCTTACGTGTTAGCCGGCGCCCATGCCATGCTTCACGCCTCCTCAAAGATCACTGCCACCGCCGGCTCGGGCTCGGAGCTGGGAGATCTGGTTCTTGTTGGCAACGGGCGTTTATACGGCGGGAGGTACCGTCTTTTTCCGAACGCCGATCTGCGCGATGGCCTGCTGGAAGTGTGCGTGTTCCCGCGGGTCAATTGGCTCACGCTGGCGCGCTGCAGCCCAAGCTTGTTGCTCAACGGAAGTTTACCCGCCTCTGAAACCCGACTCTTCCAGGCAGAATCGTTCACCCTCACAAGCTCCTCCCCTGCCCCGCTCCAGATTGACGGCGAACTGATCGGACAACTTCCCGCGACCTTCTCGATTCAACGCTCCCGCTTGCGAGTGCTCGTTCCCGCATCTTGAATTGCAAGCACCCGCGCCGAACTCACTCGCACCGGACACTGTCGCGGGTTAAGTTGAGATTATTCTTTGGAATTCCAGGGAGCCCGTGCTAGTGTGCATTTGTCGCCGTGGTGGATTGATTCCGGACACAAATCAAGCGCCCAGTCCGGACTGGGGCGCGGACACAAGCCGGAGCCTCCCAACCAGCGGAATTTGTGTTCGCGGAAATGCGATGGCGGCGAACCGAACCCATCGGCTGGAGTCGGTAAGTGGAATGGAACATAGGGTATGGAACGATTATTTTACACGGACAAACCGAGGCCCACGCTGCAACCCATCTCGATCTCAAAAGCCTTGGCCGGTTACCTTCATTTTTTCTGGGCCGGCCTGGCAAAGCAGGGGCAAACAGGAGCACTGGTGCCGTCACAACGCTTCCTGATCGAAAAGATGCTCGCTCCCATTCCCGCGGATTATTGTGGGCAGATTGTGGAGTTGGGAGCCGGAACCGGTGCTCTCACGGTTCGCCTGGCCACGAAATGCCCGGCAGCGCGCGTGCTGGCCTGTGAAATCAACCCCACTCTGGCCGCCGACAGCAGATACAACCTCATGCAGGCCGGCCTCACTCGCCGAGTGAGAATCGTTTCCGACTCCGCCGAACATCTCCTCGCGGAAGTGGCGAGGACCGGGGCTGAAAAGCCTGATTTCATCCTTTCGGGAATTCCGCTGGGAAATTTCGGCCGCAAGCGAACCATGGCACTGCTTGACGCAATCCGCCGTACGGTTCGTGACGGGGGGATGTATATTCAGTTCCAACATTCGTTACTGGACCGAAGGAGAATCAAGGCGAGATTTCCAAACCTCCGCACTGCCCTCGTTTTCATAAACTTCCCTCCCGCATTCGTTTATTACGCGCGCAAGTGACGCGATGCCATCAGACGGAAGCTCCTTCCTCCGCGCTCCCGCACGGTGGACCCGCCGACGACTTAAACGCCCAAAAACATCCGCGGAATTTTTCGGCCTGCAACGGGCTCACCCAATCCGAGTGGAAACGAATCCGGCACGGAGGCGGGATCCACATAGGTTCCGAACAGCCGGTCCCAGAGCGAGAAAGTCGTGCCCAGGTTCTTACCGCGGTGGATGGTGGCCGAGTGGTGAATGCGATGGTAAGCCGGCGTGATAATTAGCCAAGCGAGTGGGCCGACGTTCACGTTCAGGTTCGTGTGTTCCCAAAACTGGATCAGCAGGCCCAGAGAATAGCCGATGCCCGCTTCGGCAGGACTGAGCCGGAACAGAGTGATCGGGATTACGACCTGCGGAAGGTTGTAGATGAAGGAGTGGAGAAAGCTGGTGCGGAAACCAGCGAACCAATACATCTGCTCGATGGAATGATGCCAGGCATGCGTGCGCCAGAGCAGATCATACTTATGTTGCGCCCGATGAATCCAATAAATGGTAAAATCAGCCAGGAAGAGCGCGAGCACGATCTTGACCGGGCTGGGCAGGCTTTGAAGATAACGAATCGAACTCGCAAGGGCCACCGGTGTTACGTCTCCCACCCACATGCGAATCAGGTAAGTGCACAGTCGGTTGACCGCCACAGCGAACCCAAACGAGAGCACGTCCAACCGCAAATCACGCCACCGGTCCACCTTCCGCGCGGGCCAGATGCGCTCGCAGGCCTCAAAAATCGCCACGAACGCAAAAAATGCAGCTAACTCGTAGTCTCCGGTCTGCATGTTCTTATTAGAGGCGGCTCTCGCCCGATATACAAGACACCTGATTTATTTTCCAGATTATTCGATTCACGGTTTCTTGCCAATTTCGACCGGCAGCTTTTCACGCGCAAGCCGGACAATTTTCTAATCCCAAATCCGGTACGGCATGACGTTGCGTTCGAGGTAAGTACCGCAGCGCGGGCATTTGTTCGGGGCATTCCAGGCTTCCACCCTGTGAAAAGAAGCCACCGGGCATTGCAGCCTGAAATGCAGCCATTTAAGATTCTTCACGCCTTTGAAGGAGAGCCGATTGAGCATGGACTGAAAACTGGGTGGATTGCGTGGATTCAGGCTCGGCAAAGTTGGCTGCCGCCAGTTCGCAAGCGCGTTACTGAGCCCCAATCCGCGAGGGTCCGGCACCCTCACTCGCGTCACCGCATCGAATAGCCGCTTGCAATTGCCGCATGCGACGGTTTGCAAATAGAAATTGAGGCCGCGGTCCGGCCCTCCTGAAACCTGGGCCCGATAACAGCATCTGGAGCATTCAAACCAATACGAACGGCCCACGGGAACGACACTACAATCTTTTTCCCCTATTGTCATCCGGCCCCAGCGGCCGTGCGAGGTGCGACAGCTCGCGCGCGGCGGACGCGGGCCGGTCGAATTGGTAAGGGTTGCGCTTTTCACGCTGCGAAGCACGGCCTAGCGAGCTTGCAAGAGACGGCCGAGTGAAAAGCGCGACGCTTGCCCGGCGGTCCGTTTGGGTTGGTTTCGTGTTACTTCAGCGCGAAGCGATAGCGGAGCGCGAACTGGCTATTTGTCGAGCCTTCGGCGAGCTGGATTCGCCGGTTGCGCGGTGGAGAGCGCGAGGCCCCGAAGGGCTAACGCGCCCAGGGCGGACGGCGGCGCGGAGCGGGAAGGCGACCGGAGAGACGGAGCCACGCGAGCAGGAACGGCTGCCACCACGGAAGGCGAGGACGAAACTGAGGAGGACGGCCGAGCGCGAGCCACCAGCGCACCGGCAAGGACACCCGCTGGAAATAGAACGCCGCGACGCGACACTGAAAGCGCTCCCACCGAACGCCGACCAACAGATGCCAACGCCTAGCGGCCCAGCCCCGCTGTAGATGCTCTCTCACACTTTTCCCCTGGAGAGAGCAGCTACAGCGGGGCTGGGACGCGGGCAGCTCTGGGCGCGGAGGAGAGCGCGAGGGGCCCGGCAGCCCGAAGGAGTCGATTAGACTAACTTTGCCTTTGTCCGGAGCGAAGTGGCAGGGCGGCGGACGACAAGCAGGGCTCGTGACAGACCCTGGAGGAAGTGGATGGTGGATAGTGGATAGTGGATAGTTGAAGGCCAGGGGCGGGGCTGGCACGCGACCTGCCGGACGCCGCCCGAACGAAGCGATCAGGGCTGAGGGGGCTGGCGGCGCGGCACCACTACTAGCAAGACAGAGGGGACGTTGGAATTGCGATCGAGGGTGGACCTGCCCGAAGGTGTGCCGCGCCGACATGCCCCCGTCGAGTTGGTTGCGATGCCAGGAATTGTGAGGCGTATTCGGCGGCGCGACAGCGGTGGGACGTGCGATTACCCAGGGCGAGGCCCCGGACGCCGCGCGCGCTGTTTATGGGCGGTGACGCTGGAATGCAATGAGGGCGTGCGAGGGGCGAAAGCTCGCGCGCGGCGGACGCGGGCCGGCCGAATTGTGAGGGCGTATCGAATCGCGCGGAGCGGGAGGGCGGTCGAAGGTCAGTGATGGTTGAATCGCAGAGGCGCGTGCGCGGAAGGAGCGATGTTAGCGTTGGTCCGTGTAGTCCTGAACCTTTTCGTTGGCAAGTGTTGCGGGGCGCTCTGCCTCAGCGGAATTTGCGAAGCCATGAACCGGAGCCAGTGGAGCTGATGGATCGGCGCACGGATGCCGCAGGCGTAAGACTGATACGTTGGAAACGGCTACCGGGCCATCCCAGTAGTTAATCGGGAAGGCACGGTATTCATGGGGCAGTGGTGGGCGAGCATTGATACAGGCATAGGCGATTGCGTAGGTATTATGGTGGATTTCACTTTAGATTTGGACTTCGCGTAGGATAGAATCATCGGGTTATTCTGTGATTCGAGTAAACTATTGTCTTTCGCAGCCGCTCAAACCGTTGCTCGGCGCCGTGTCTGTCGTTTTGATCCTCGCAGGGTTGGTGTCGGCGGAGCCTGACAAGCAAGAGGTTACGTTCCACTTTCGACCGCCGGACGGAACGGTGCTAGTCGAGAAAAGTGACAGAACAAGAATTACATCGTCTGCAGACGGAACGAACAACTATGGCACAGAAAGGACTATTATCGTTTCAGAGTCTACGTTCCAATCCTCGCCTGGGGGTTACACCGTTGCCCGAGTTGCTAAAGACATGAAAGGAGAGATGAACGGCAAGCCATTCGTGAACCCAGTGACAAAGCTCCTCATCGGAACAACCAACACGCTTACACTTTCACCAAAAGCCAACTTATTGGATCTACACGTAGACGAGAATCTCGTTCCAGGGCTCAAGCGTATTCTTCCAACAAACCTTTATCCCGATATTGACAAGGAATTCAGCTCGAAGACCCAATTCAAGTCAGAAAACAACAATTGGCAGTTCAATGTTACTCGATTTGCCGAACGCACTGTGAAAGCTGGGGATTATTGGACGGAAGAAGATACGACCATTGAACCGAAGCGTTTTTGCCTAACAAAGGTATTTGAAGTTAAGCAGGTCGGCTCTCAGACGAGAGTAATGGTCATCTCGATGGAATCCTCCAATAAGCAAGAAGTTAAAGCGCTAAATCCGGATTTGGTTGGCGCCCTTGGAACGAATTCTAAATTCCTGGCGATCAATGGGACGGTTCCTTCTGACAGAATGATTCAAGTGCGAACTGTCGACGCTGCCACAATGTTACCAATTGCTGATCGGCGCATAACGGTATGGTTCAAGCCAACGCCAGATGGAAAAGGCTGGGTAAGAAAAGAAGTGTTGGATTGTCAGTTTGAAGTCAGGTAGGGCGACAGCTCGCGCGCGGCGGACGCGGGCTGGTGGACTTGTGAGGGTGTGTCGAATCGCGCGAAGCGGTGCGGTGGTCGAATTGGTGTGCGCGGCGGAGGTTGGGCGTCATTTTGTGACAGGGTTAGTATTCGAGTTCAAAGACTTCAGGCGCAGGTCGTCCAGCCGGTAAATCGCCTCAACCACCGTCGAGGGGCTGAGTGAGCCCTTTTAGCCCTTTATGAGCCCTTTGATTTGCGTGAGTCGATTGAGTCGTTTGTGAGTCATTTCCGCTTGGGCTGCTTGTGAGTGCGACGGCTGTCGGTCGGTTTTCCAGGTTCGTCTTGTCTGTCCTGTTTATGTCGTGTTTGCGTCCCACCCGAGTTTGTCCTGTTTGTCCTGTTTATGTCCTGTTTCCCTTTGAAGATGTAATGTGCGCCTCGTCCGGTCCGTCCCACCTTCGAGAGAACACCAATTCGCACCAAGTCGTCCAGGTCCCGGGCGGCGGTTCTTGGAATTACTCCGGCGATTTGCTGGTATTCGCGATTAGTGATGCGCGCGTGTTGACGGATATGGCTGACCGCCAGGCGCTGACGATCGCTGAGTTGGAGCTGGGCGAGGACTTTTTCCGTAAGCCAGTCGCGCCACAAGGTCACCATCCATTGTCCGCCTTCCTGGCGAAAGTCGGGTTCGGGGAGGCCGGCTTCGCGGCAGAGAGCGATCATGTCGAGCGTGCCGGTACCGAGTTTCTCGATGTAACGGACCCAGAACAGGGGTTCGGCTATGAGTGGGTTGCGTGGGATGGAGGCGTGAGGGTGGCGCAGCATCTCAGGCGTCAGACCGGCGGGGAGGTCACCGGGATTCCAGACCTCGATCCGGTCGGCAAACAACATTACCTGGACGCCGGCGTTGCTGGTGTAGTCCCGGTGGGCGACGGCGTTGACGATGGCCTCGCGCACGGCTTTGTAGGGGAGGTCGTACTCGACGCGGCTGGCGGGCGTGCCGACCTGCGGGGTGACCTTGCGGGCAATCTTGGACATTACGAAGTCCACGGCTTGGTCGACCTGGTTGAACAGGCTGCCTTTGTAGATCTGATAGGAGGGGATGGGTTTGCGGATTTCGGTCCCGTGGAAGTGAGCGCATTTGGTCTCCGCGGCCGGAACGAAATGCTGGGGATTCTTCCCGAACAGGAGCAGAGCTGCGTGAGAGGGGGTGCCGTGCTCGAGCAAATCAAGGTGAGCCAGCGCTTCCATGGGCGGAGTGTTTTGCGGCAAGGAAAGGTTGCGCTCGCGACGAGCTGTTTCCAGAAACCAGCCCAACTTTTCCTCTGCAATGTCGGCTGCCGACGCGTCGCGTCCCGGGGTCTTGTCGAAAGGCGTGGTGCGCAGGGCGCCACTTGCTTCGAGGAAATCCACGAGGCTGGCATACACAGCGGTGTTGAGCTCAGCCAGGTTCTCAAACCGGCGGCGGATGAGTTGTGTCCCGGCTTTGCGAATGAGTGCGAGCATCTTCGGGTGGCGGCTCTTGTCGTCCTGGCCTTTGACATATATGAGGCGAGTCTTGCCCTGCGCGGTGGCGCGGTCGAATTCTCGCTCGGTGGGCGACACTCCGGCGGCGTCTTCGAAGCCGTATTCGTTGCCGAATAGACCGAGGTAGATCGCGCAGCGATCGACCTGATCGAGATAGGCGTTGTCTGCGCGGCGATCCGAGGCGGGCAAATCCTCGAAGAGGAAAACGTCGAAGAAGCGGCGCAGGAGGGCGTCGCCCTGGATGTACTGCTTGAGCGCCCGGCGCTCGGCGGCGAATTCCTTCTGCACACTGCTGATGAAGATACGGAGCATGTTAGAAGAGCGCTTCGAGTTCAGCGGCGGTTGCGCCTTGAACGGTTCTTCACGTCGGTTTGATAAGATTGAGCTTTGTCAGCCGGCTTTGGATGGCGCCTGGCTGCCGCTCTAGCGTTTGTGCGATTTCATTTGGGTTCAGTCCGCTTCGGTGCATTTCGGCAAGCTCTGCATCTTCCGTCGCGCTCCACTTTACGTAAGCTCGTTTGTACTGCTTGCGAATGTTGTGTACGCTGTAGGCTTTGCCGGAGCCAGGATGCCCGAGGCATTCGAGGGCCTCCGCTGCTGCCCGAAAGATATCGTGATAGGTAAGTTCCAGATTTCCAGTCAGTATTTGTTCAGGCGGATGACCATCCGCGATCGATTTAAGAATGTTGTGGGATTTCTCGCTCAGTTGCATATCACAGTTCTCCTGCGCGGTCGAGGATGGCAGGGAGCAGGGCGTCCAGTTCGGCGACGGTCTTGGCTTGGAGGCGCTTCAGCGTCCGGCTCGGCCAGGAGCCGGCGTGTATCACAAATACGCTTTGGTTGCGAACTCATTTTATGTCCAAGCTCCTGTCAAGAGTTTACGACGACGGCGTTCAACCAGGCTCACCACGACGACCGGCCAAGCACAAGAGGCAAACACCAATACCATTTCGAGTGTTGTCGCTCCGCGTCCGACGGTGCGGAAGATAAGGTAGGAAATCGGCAAAATCGCAATGACCAGTACCATGATGGCCGCGGTAAAGGTCTGAGCGTATGAGGCAAAGTCGCGCTCGATACGGACAGCATCGTCGAAGCGGTGACCGTCCTCCTTGATGCCGTCCGGTCGCACTGCGCCGACGTAAATTGCCGACCACGATGAAAGTGGCCAGGCTGGCAGAAAGAAAACCGTAGCCCAAAGAGTAAACTCGACGCGACCGTTAGGCTTCCGCTCAATAGCGAATGCCTTGATGCCGACTCCGTAGTGCGTGAACACCTCCACTATAATTCTCCTTTGAAGGCGCGGTCGAGGATGGCGGGGAGCAGGGCGTCCAGCTCGGCGGCGGTCTCGGCTTGCAGGCGCTTCAGCGCGTCCAACTCGGCTTGCAACGCGTCCAACTCGGCCACGATGCGACGCTGCTCGGCCAGGCTTCGGGCGGCGGTGTCTTCTGCCACAGATTTTGATTTCATTAATCTTCGAAAAGATCGCGTTTCGACTCACGTTCTGCGTCCCGCTCGTAGCATTTCGCAAGGTCGCGCATTGCGGTGGCGAAGCGGTGAAAGCCGTTCTCTTCAAGGGCGTCGGCCTGTTTGTGGTAGCCGGCCGCAATTTGTAGTTCCTCCTTTCCGGCGCTGAAGCCGTGGACGCCACGACTGTTGAGTAGCTCGCATGTGAATGCGGAACGCAGCTCATTCGCGTCTTTCGCGTTCAGCACTTCGGCGACTGACCGATGGATCCACAAACCGCCTGGATCAGCGGGTGCATACGGAAGCACTTGGCCGATTTGGTTCAAGGCGATGCGGTGATGACCGGATCCTTTCGTCCGACGGCCTACTTCGTCCAGCCATTTCTCAAATGCCGCCTGGTCGAACGCGCCGTCTGGCCTTTTTCCTGGAACGGCTCGCCAGCCGTGCAGCAGACGGTACGCGTTGTGAGCGATTTTGCTCTCTGCCTCGCTTAGCTCCCGCTTTTCCCCTTTGTCTTTGTCTGACCTGAACACAAGCGCTAGCACTTCGCAAAAGAACTCGGGGCTAGCCGCTAAACGAGCTTCGAGAGTTATGGGTGTCCCGCCATAATCGTGATCAAGAAGGGGCAGATAGGCCCATTCGATTCTAAAGAGTGCCTCTGGATCTGTCGCCGGGTTGGCCTGCAGCCATTTAATTATTTCACTCAGGGTGTACTGATCAAGGCCTCGCAAGGGCTCCTCTGTATTGGCGGCGTCGAGCAAGGCTTGGACTGCGACCGCTGGCGGAAACTCGGCTTTCTCGTGCACGAGGCGATTCAGGCAGGTAAGTGCGGAGCGGGGTCTCTTGTGCTGGAGGAGTTTCTCGACTGCTTCGAGGATGTGGGGTTGTTCGCCGTATGGCTGGACATTGACCTTCTTCCAGTAGGGTGCTGCATCGGGTGCTAGAGCTGCCTCGGCTCGTCGCCACGTTTCGAAGCGAAAGGGAAGAAAGGTAAAGAAGGTAACTTTTTGGTCCGTTGTCCATGCTTGGCCGAGGGCGCCGTCTACCCAATCCCAGCCTTTGGTCCAGAACCTTCCCCAGACGAAATTGGCAACGAATTGCCCTAAGACTTTGTCCTCTGTGTCAAGGTAACTGGGCAGGAGGGCTGCGTCTGCCGAGGGCCAGTCAATCTGTCCGAAGGCTAACCCTACCGTGCCGGGATTTGTCGTTTGGCGTGCAAACTCGAAAAGCCCCTCCAAATGGACGGAGTCGAGGATTTGGCGGACGGCGGATTGACGACGGGAGTTGAGCTTCTTTTGTTGTTCATCATAGTTACCGGACTCGTCAAACAAGTCAAAATCCCGGTCGCTGAAGAGGCGCCGGTGAGCAAAAATTGGTCCTTTTGGCGCTAATTTGGCGGCCGCTTCTTCAATTCTGGCAATCCAACCCTCGGGCATTACCCATTTTGCGTCTGGAAACTTTCGGTGCTTCCTCGCGAGATCGACAAGCGCTTCCCATAAAGGTAGGCGTGAAGCTTCGGGCAGAGCTAAGATGGCTTCTGAGGCAAAGTGATTAAGTACATGTGAGTGGGCCGGGTTTGGGAGATCGGGTAGGCGGTCAATGAGCTCTGCGAGTTTTGTCAGATCAAGTTTTGCAATCCCGACTGCCAACTCTGCGTAAAGCGTCACTTGTTTCCGATAGTCGTCTTTGGTGACCTTCTCTGACCAGCCCTGCGGGATCAGTTGCCGCCATACTGGTTTTCGGGTGCCCGACGTGACTCCATGCAGGTGGGGCAGCAGGGCCATAAGGAGCTTCCATCCGACTTGAGGCTGCTCCTTCAAGAGCAATTCGAGAGATGATTTGCGTTTGGTGATTTCAGCGCATGTCTGCGGATGCCAGGGAAGGAATATGTCAGTTAGGGAGTTTGCAGGCCGGTTTGACCAGTTACCACCTGGGTCTATGGCAGCAAGCTCACCGAGCAAAACGGTTACGCGCTGGAGATAGTCCGGGTGCCACGCCAGTGTCTCTAGCGCCCAAAGAAGGCCGCTCATATAGTTCCAGCCGATGACACCGGGACGCTCCTCAGCGAAGACAGCTTTGAATGGGCTGTCCTCAGGATTTAGTAGCGCTGTTTCTACGGCATCCAAAAACTGTTCCGGGGCTGCCTCGGCTATCAGGGGCAGATGATGATCTAAACTGGCCCATGTCATCCAATTGGCGTTCTTCAGCAGTGTTCGGACGGTGAAGGAAGCGACGAATTCTGGTTTGTCCTGCGAGCACGAGATCAAAGCCTTGGGTCGGCTGCCGAGGAGCGCCAATGTTTCGGCCATGCCCTTACGGATAGCGCTGGAGTGGTTGAGAACCTTCCCGTGAACGGACGCGGCAAAGCGGTCGTCAGGCGGTAGTTCCAGTTTTGGATCGCGTTCGCCCAGAACCATGGTTACAGCTTTCTGGAAACGATCCAAGTCGTCATTCGAAATGCGCGGGCCGAGTGCTGACCATGCCTCTCCGCGAGAAATGATCTTCCAGTTTTCGTTATGCTGAATCAGGGGAGTGTCCGAACGCAGCGTCTCAGGACGAACGAGTTCGATCCACTCCCCATAAGATTTTCCCAGCAGGGTCTCCATTGATTTCTGGTCGGCTGAGTTCTCTCCCGACCACCTGCCGGCCAGACCAGCTTGGGCCAGTAGGCGGGCTTTGTCCCAGGTAGCATATGGCGGCAACTCTCCCAATCCTCGCATGTGGCGCTTCAACGCCCCGAGGCTCAGCGCGCCAGCCGCGGCAAGGGCGCGAGCCCTATCCAGCGGGTATCCGCACTCGCTCAGCGTAACCTCAATCATTGAGGCGGAAGGACTTCGCAGGGGGATGAGTTTGTCACTCCCTCCCGCCCAAGCCCCGGACACTGGTATTACGACTCGATGGCCTTTCTTAGTTGCGGCCATGTGGAGCTGCTCGCCAGTATCGTCTAAGTCGAGCTTCGGGTGAGCGAGAAGCACGTGCGCGGTTCTCAAGCTAGCCATCGAGTGCCAAGCGTCTGCGGCTTCGATGAAAAGGCACTTATTGCTGAAAGCCCTTCGCGTTTCTGGATCCAAGTCTGCGAGGAAGGCGGCGATGAAATCTTCTGCGTCGTTCTCGCTCTCTGTCACGAGCGCCAACTGGTTTATTTCCCCTCGAAAAACCCGCATGGCTTCGGCGTGAGCTTGCTCTCTCCCAACCAGGAACAGCTTAGGGGGTATCGGCGGGTCATTGTACGGCTTTGCGAGCTGCTGGAGGTTTTCCCAATGCTCAGCTGGCGTTGAAAAGCCGGAAATGACTTTGACAAGCCCCATTCTCTTGAGCAGCCACTTCCCGATAGCGGGAAAGTCGCGCAGCCAATCGGCGATTTGAACGCCGTCCAGGATCTTAATTCGTGCCCAACCGAATTTCTTACGACGACTAATCCACTTAGCCTGGGCGGGCTCGTTCCAACCACCAGCACCTGCACCATGCGGCGTCGCGAAGACGTATGTGGCATCTTGCCTGTCCTCCGGCCTCGTCGCCTTGGTGCGCTTTTTGAAGTCGCTGGTGGCTTTGCTTTGTGGATTACCCCCTGTCCCGATTTCCCAGAAGCTCTTCTTTTGCGGAACGAATTGCCGAAAACCATTTGCCGTTTCGACGAGGCCATCCCAGCCGGGCTGGTTGATCGCGTCGCCGTAGGGGACTCGGCAGGTCGTCAGATCAAACGTGGATTCCTTGACGAGCATCCAAATTAATTCGGGAACAACTGCTTCACTAGATATGGTGTTAGCGTAGTTGTCCAACTCTGCTGCGGTGACAATCTGTGTGTGCTCCATGGCTCGTGTTTTTTGCTTATATTGGCTGCGGCAGCGGTTGGGGTCGTGTGACGACCTAGCGAAATGCGTCGCTCAAGGCGATTCAGGGTTCATGGCTGGGGATTGAGAACGCCGCCGAGCGGTTGGCCCTTGCGAGACGATGCGGCCGGCTGTGAAATAGCGCTGTTCGGCGATGGAGTGGGGGTCATCATCCCAGCCGGACTGCTGGAGGAGTGGCACGACGAATTTGCGGCATGTGTCGGCCTCGGTCATGGGCGTTTGCTATTTGCGGATGTCGCGTTCTGATTATGCTGGCGCAGGCGGATAACTTCCTGCGGGCGACCAACTCACAGGCGAGCGACACCTTAGCGAGAAAGCAAGTGCACCGCAAGGAATCTGAGTGATGGAGGTGGGCTTGGGTGGGTGTGAGGAGCGCGTGAGCTCGGAAGGTGAGGGGTCGCTGGAGGGCCAGCGGCTTAGGTTTGGGGGGCTTTACTTTGCCATTAAGTTTGCCATTAAGATGCATTTAATGGCAAATCCGTGCCCCGGCGTGCAGCACGTTGCATTGCGGGCCTTAAAAGAAGGATGTGCAAAATACCCTGTGTTTACAAGGCGTTTTGCACTTTCCGAAGGGAAAAAGGTGGTGGGTTGGCTGGGACTCGAACCCAGGACCAACGGCTTAAAAGGCCGCTGCTCTACCGACTGAGCTACCAACCCACGAAATTCAGACCCGCAAAACCCGCCCGCCCAGCCCCAAGGACCAACCCCGAATGCTTTCGGGGCTGCTCTACCGACTGAGCTACCAACCCACAAGTGACCGAATAGAACATTTTCTCGATCGCTCAACTCCCGGGATTTTAGCACGGCGGAACCGCCGGCCCCCATCAAAATCGCAGCAGAAGCTATTCGAGCCAACATACCCGCGCAAGGTTTTTCGCTTGCCGGCGCTGCCTAGGACTGATATACTGAGGCAACCGTGTGTAGTCGGGCGCATCCCTGTCGGATGCGCCTTTCTATTCGTAATCGATGCCTCAGTGCAATGAGTTTCCTGGGTGGTGACAGGTGTCTCGACCGCCTTAGCCGGTGGCACCGACCGGCCCGGAACGGACACTGTGCGCTCACTGATGATGGCTCCTGGAGAACTCCGCCTCCGCTTCCGGCAGCCACTTTTTCAAATCGGCAATTCGCGCCTCATCCAGCGGATGTGTGCTCAGAAACTTCGAGACGAATGAAGGTCTGCCACCCCGTTGCTGATTGTAGCCGGAGAACCGTTCCCAAAACGCCACGGCCGCTTTGGGGTCATAACCCGCCCGGGCCAAATACACTAACCCGATGTGATCGGCTTCGGATTCCTGCTTTCGGTCGTGAGGAAGTTCACGGCCCACCTTGGTCCCCACGCCATAGGCCACCAGCGCGGCGTTTTGCCACTCCGGGGCCTCGGCCGCAAGGACCGAGCTGCCAAGATGACCGAGCCCTTGCATGGCCAGCGCCTCGCTCATGCGCTCGGCGCCATGATGGGCCACGGCATGACCCGCTTCGTGCCCAATCACCGTCGCCAGCCCGGCATCATCTTTTGTGATCGCCAAAATCCCAGTGTACACACCCACTTTCCCACCCGGCAGACAAAAGGCGTTTGCCTCTTTGCTCTCGAAGACCACGAATTCCCATTGCGCGCCCGGCATGTCTTTGCTGGCGACCTCGGCGATCCGTTTGCCGACGCGCTGAACCATGGCGTTGAGCGCCGGGTCGTGACTGATTGGAGTATTAGTCTTGAGCTGGTCGAAACTGGCCAATCCGAGCTGCAACTCCTGACCCGACGTCACTATATTGAATTCGCGGCGGCCGGTAACCGGCACAGTGGAGCAGCCATCGCAAAGCAACAACGCTGCCAGGCAAAGCGCAGCAACCCAACAACTGACGAAACAGTGAGTGCCCATTTCCGAAAGATTCTTCACAGTCAGCCCAATCATGATCTGTCCAAAGTTCAACCGAACCGTGCGCCGCGCTCGGCGGTGGCGCGTTCCGCGGCCCCATTCCAAATTCCCAACTGCTCGAGTTGGCGCGTGGCCTGCCTTTCCCAGTTCTGATTGGCCGCCGGGCTCGCCGGACTCGGATGCAGAATGCGGCCCAGCTTCGGTCGGCCCACCGGCAAAACTGCCTGAGCGCGGCGCCAGGCGAAATCCCCGATGCCGACGAGCCACTCCGGTTGAAGCGTCGCCACGATGGCGCGCAGATGAATGTCGCAGGCGGCAAATAACGCCGCTCGCTCGGCGGGAGGCAACTTATCCGGCGTGCGGTTCCGGCCCGTCGCCTCCATGAATGCCAGTGGGCAATAATTCATCACCAGATGCCCGGCAAAAAAGTCTTCCGGCCGGCCAAATCGGGCTGCGAACAGGCCCCACAACCGCTGGCCGCTGACCTCGGAACGCGCGCAATCGAAACCAGAGACCGCTCTGCGCGGATGCTCCCTCTCAGGTCGGCCCACCATACCTACAATCTGCAACCAATCTCGTACGGCGGCGATATCCCCGAAAGGCACTCCAGTCTGGACCATTCCAAACGGGCCCGGATTCATTCCGAGAAATACCACGCGCTTGGGAGCGCGGGCAAACTTACGCAAGTACGCCTCGTAGGGAGCCCAGGCATAGACGAGCGGATTATAAGCGTGCGTGACGGGAGAAGCGAAACTCAATCCGTCCACCGCCGCGCGAAGCCGTTTGGCCGCCAGGGCGATACGGCCACTGAGATCTGAAATCATTCGAGCACAAGAGCCCTAATGCCCGTCCCTGGGCACTTCCCTGGGCCTGCGCAGCGGGCGCAAGGCACGCCGCAATTCCTCGATTTCCTGCTCGTCAGCATTCTTTTGTCGTTCCACAACCTCGAGCGTCTCCAGCACTTCTTCCATATCATCCAGCGCTCCGCGAAGAGTTTCGATGATTTGGTTGACATCTTCGATGGCTTTCTGAATTGCGCCAACCTCTGTCGGTCGGCGCTCGATCAGATCTCTTGCGGAAGCTGCTCTCTCAGACAGCGGGGCACGTTCCGCGGTTGGCGCGGCTGTTTCCAACGCTGCCTCCGCCGTTTCACCCCCCTGCCCTCGAGTAGATTCCTGCCGTTCGGCGTGCTGTTGCAAGTGGCGCCCGCGGCCTCTCCGGCCGCGCCCGGAGCGCCTGCCGCGCCGGGAGCCATGCGGCGGTTGCGTTCTCGGCTGCTCAGCAGTGCCGGACTTGGATTCTGGTTCTGGAACCATCTGCTAGTCAAATTGCCCTGAACCCGCGCAAATGCAACGGGAATTGTGCGCTTGAATGAAATTTGGTGGACGGAAGATGCCGGTTTGTCCAAATTGCGATTCGTATGCGCGAGCCGCAGCGAATCCGGCGGACTAGCCTCGGCTGGCTGCTCTCTTCTTTCATTCTGGTTGCGCAGAGCGCCGTGAGCGCGCCGCCCGATTCGCCGGGGGCCACGGCGGCACGAAAGCCGAACATTATTTTCATCCTGGCCGACGATCTTGGCTACGGTGATCTGGGTTGCTACGGCCAGACACGGATCAAGACCCCAAACCTGGATCAGTTGGCCGCCGAAGGCATCCGCTTCACCGATTTCTACGCCGGCAGCACCGTCTGTGCCCCATCACGCTGCGCTCTGATGACCGGACTGCACATTGGACATGCGTTGATCCGCGGCAATGCCACGCAAGCGCTTCGCTCAGGCGACCTGACCGTGGCCGAAGTGCTGAGGCAAAGTGGCTATTACAGTGGCTTGATCGGCAAGTGGGGGCTCGGCAACGAACACACCGAAGGAGTCCCTCAGAAAAAGGGATTCGATGAGTTTGTCGGTTATCTGGACCAGACCCACGCGCACGATTACTACACGGATTACCTCTGGCACTACGATCCCAAGAGTGGATTTGATGATCGGGAAAAGCTGCTTGAGAACCAGGGCGGCAAGAAGGGGTTGTATATCCCGGACCTGCTGACGCGCGCGGCGTTGAATTTCGTTCGCAATAACAAACCCGACCAGCTCAATCACTATCGGCCGTTTTTCCTCTATCTTCCGTACATTATTCCACATGCCAACAATGAGGAAGGACGCCGCACAGGCAACGGGATGCAAGTGCCCAGCGACGCGCCTTACTCGAACGAACCCTGGCCCCAGACGGAAAAGAATAAGGCTGCCATGATTTCCCGGCTCGATGCTGACGTCGGCAAGCTCATGGACAAACTGAAGCAGTTGAAGATCGACGACAACACCATCGTGTTTTTTTCCAGCGACAATGGCCCGCATAAAGAGGGTGGCGTGGACCCGAGATTCTTTGAAAGTTCCGGCCCATTGCGTGGCACTAAACGCGATTTGTATGAGGGAGGGATCCGTGTGCCACTTATTGTCCGCTGGCCGAAGGCCATCAAGCCCGGCCAGGTTAGCAATTTCATTGGCGCCTTTTGGGACTTCCTGCCGACGGCCGCTGAGATCGTCGGGGCGAGGTATCCGACGAACCTTGACGGCATTTCGATGCTGCCCACCCTGCTGGGCCGGCCGCAAACCAATTGGCACGAATTCCTTTACTGGGAATTCCACGAGCGCGGTTTTCAGCAAGCCATCCGTATGGGTGACTGGAAAGCCGTGCGCCCCCAGGCCGGCGAACCGCTCGAGCTCTATGACTTAAGAAGTGATGCCGGCGAAAAACAAAACGTCGCGGACAAGAACCCCGCCGTCGTCGCGCAACTCGAGGCGCTTCTAAAACAGGCGCGCACGGATTCAGAGCGGTGGCCGATCAAGCCACCGCCTGACAAAAGCACAGCGAAAGACAAAAAGGCGCGATAGCAATGGACGAGAATGCGGCGAGCCGGAGCGAGAAACGGCCCAGGCGGCGCTACACCTGGCCGTGGCTGCTGTTGGCGGCGGTCGTGTTGGGGATCGTTCTGTCGATCCTGTGGATGAGACACGAAGTCAACCGCATCCAGCGCAGCCGCGATTCCAACACTGCCCCGACCGAGAGCCTGAAATAGCCTATGAAATCGTCTCCAGGAAACCTTCCAACTTGCTCCGGCGTGTGGGGTGGCGGAGTTTGCGCAGTGCCTTGGCCTCGATTTGGCGGATACGTTCGCGCGTAACATCGTACTGTCTCCCCACCTCTTCCAATGTTCGGGGGTAGCCATCGCTTAAACCGTAGCGCAACTCCAGAATCTTGCGCTCGCGCTCCGACAGCCCGTTAAGCACCTCGCCGAGCCTGCCCTTGAGCAAGTGAAAGCTGGTCACCACGCTTGGATTTTCGGCCGTCTTGTCCTCGAGCAAATCGCCAAAATCCGTGTCGTCCGTGTCGCCGACCGGTGATTGCATCGAGACGGGCTGCTGGGCCATCCGCATGATGGTCCGCACGCGCTCGACGCTCAGCTCGAGGGCATCGGCCAGCTCTTCGGCGGTTGCCTCGCGTCCCAATTCCTGCATGAGCTGCTTCTGCACGCGCCACAGTTTGTTGATGATCTCGATCATGTGCACCGGGATCCGGATCGTGCGCGCCTGGTCGGCGATACATCGAGTGATGGCCTGGCGAATCCACCAGGTCGCATAAGTGGAAAATTTGTAGCCACGCCGGTACTCGAATTTTTCGACGGCCTTCATCAACCCCATGTTGCCTTCCTGGATCAGGTCCAGGAAAGACTGGCCGCGGTTGGTGTATTTCTTGGCGATGGAAATGACAAGGCGCAAATTCGCCTCGATCATGTGCATTTTGGCCTCGCGTGCCCGAGCCATCGCTCCGTTCAATTGCCCGCTGGTTTTGAGAAACTCCGCGGACGGCAGCCGCACAAACCGTTCGAGGGCAGCGAGGTTTTGCCTGGCCGACTCAACCGTCGAAAGCTCCTGGTCGGGTCGGCGCGGCTCCGAGGAATTCTGGAGCAGTCGCGAACTCGACTGCATTTTGTCGCGAATGTTCTCGGTCACCAGCGCCATCTCATCAACCATCCGCTGCTTGAATTGAAATCGGGCAAACTGGCCTTGAAGCTTGGCCTCAAGCCGTCTCAGGGCTGCCAAATGCCGCGCCCGGGACGCTTTTGACCGTTCACTCTGGCAGGCCTGAAATTTAGCATCAGCGCTTTCGTCCAGATCTCGGACCTTCTTGACCAATCGCCGTAAGTGCCTCAAATGTCGCTCGCGCGCATCGGCCAGCCGGTCCACAATCACGCGGTCGAATCGCTCCTTGGGAGGAACGGCCAACAGTTTCTCCGCCAGCGCAATGTGCTCTTTGGCGGCGAATCCGAGCCCATAAATGATCCGGCGCGATTCCTCTTCCGCCGCTTCGATTCGCTTGCAGATTTCCACTTCTTGATCGCGCGTCAGTAGCGGGACTTTGCCCATTTGCCGCAAATACATGCGCACCGGATCATCGAGGATTTCGAAACGTTCGCCCTCATCCATCTCCATCCCCGGAGGTTTGGCCCGATCCACTTCGGCGGGGTCAATGATCTCAATGTCCAGGTTCCGCAACTTGGTCAGCACCCGATCCAAATCGTCGGGCGTGACGACTTCATCCGAGAGAGAGTCGTTGACGTCGTCGTACGTCAGGTGGCCCTGGTCGCGAGCGAGGCGGATTAATTCCTTGGCCTTCTCTACGAAGTCCAGGGCTCCGGAAGCCTTGTGTGTCCCAGGCCGCGTTCGGTCAGGCTTCTCCGTCGGGCTACCGGATTCAGCTCGTGCCGAACTCCTCTTGGGCGGTCGTCCCCGATTGTGCTGCGCCGAATGCACCTCTGGCGTTTCGGAGAGAGCTCGGAGCGGTTCTTTCAGTTTCCGTCCGGCTTTCTGAGATTTCGGGTTCGGCATATTGTCCGTTACGCGCGCCACACGCCCGGGATTATTCTGGCTATGAGCATACAATTTTCTGGTGATACACAAGCATAAAAAGCGCCACCGCAAATAAATTCCTATTCGTGCTTTACCTCGGTTATCTTCAACCGCAGAAATGATCCAAACCGGTTCAACCCCTGATACGGTGCCCGAGCCACGACTGGCGCCTGCCCATGATCCATACGCTGTGCTGAGAAACCGGGACTTCCTCCTTTACCTCAGCGCCCGGTTCATTGCGTCACTCGGCCAGCAGATGCTTACAGTGGCGGTGGGCTGGGAGCTCTACGAGCGCACGCACTCCGCCCTTGCGCTCGGCCTGGTCGGCCTCACGCAAATGGGACCGATGATTCTCTTCACCCTGCCCGCCGGCCATTTCGCGGATAATTTCAAGCGCAAGCAGATCATCATTTCGATGACCTTCGTCATCGCCTGCGCCAGTTTGGGCCTCACCCTGATCTCCTCGCGCCAGGCGCCAGTGGCCTGGGTCTATTTTTGCCTCTTCGCCGCCGGCACGGCCCGCACTTTCCTCTGGCCGGCCAGCTCGGCCTTTCTTCCCCACCTGGTCACGCGGCAACAATTCTCCAAGGCTGTGACTTGGAGCAGTGGCAGTTTTCACCTCTCCTCAGTCGCCGGTCCGGCGGCGGGCGGCGCTCTGATCGCCCTGACCGGTCATGCGGCCACGGTTTACGCCATCAATGCCCTCGCGGCGTTCCTCTGCCTGTCGCTCATCGGCCTCGTCAGACGTCATCATGTCGTTGCGGTGAAAGAAAAAATGACCCCCGACAGCCTGAGCGCCGGCTTCCGATTTGTTTTTACGAATAAGATCATTTTGGGAACGATCACGCTGGACCTGTTCGCCGTGTTGCTCGGCGGCGCAACCGCGTTGCTGCCCGTTTACGCCAAGGACATTCTGCGCGCCGGTCCAACGGGTCTTGGTTTTCTCCAAGCCGCCCTGCCGATGGGTTCGCTCATGTGCGCGATGGTGTTGGCCCACCGGCCCCCATTGCAAAAGGCCGGCCGGGCTTTGCTCTGGGCGGTGACCGCTTTCGGCCTTGCGACGATTGGCTTTGGCCTTTCGCGCTGGTTCTGGTGCTCGTTTTCGATGCTCTTTGCCTGCGGTGCGGCCGACAACATCAGTGTCGTGGTGCGGCACACGCTCGTGCAACTGCTCACCCCGGATGAGAAGCGCGGCCGTGTTTCCGCCGTCAATAGTCTGTTCATCGGGACCTCAAACGAGCTGGGCGGTTTCGAGTCTGGCCTCGTCGCCCACCTGGTCACGCCGGTCTTTTCCGTCGTTTCCGGCGGCGTCGGCACGATCCTGGTGGTCATCCTTGTGGCCATGCTCTGGCCCGAAATTCGGAAATACGGACGCCTGGATGCAGGTTAGCCGTCTGGGAGCGGCAGCCGGCGAAAGGAAAACGAAACGGTCGGCCGAAGCGTGCAACGACATGGATTTCAACCGTGACAAAATCAAATCCGCGGCGGCGACCCTGGCCGCGCGCGGCGTGTTCATTGGCACCTCTTCCTGGAAATACCCGGGTTGGCGCGGCCAGCTTTACCAGGAGGATCGATACGTTTGGCGCGGGCGATTCTCCCAATCGCGCTTCGAGCAAAATTGCCTGGCGGAATATGGCGAGGTATTCAAAACCGTCTGCGTGGATGCCGCCTATTACAAGTTTCCCGATGATCGTTATCTCGAGCGAATGGCGACGGCTGTGCCGGACGACTTCCAGTTTGGTTTGAAGGTGACGGACGAGATCACCATCAAAAAATTCTCAAACTTGCCGCGCTTCGGCCTCCGCGCCGGAAAGACGAACGAGAACTTCCTCAACGCCGACCTCTTTTCAACAGCCTTTCTAAAGCCTTGCGAGCCGTTCCGGAATAACATCGGCGTGCTGCTCTTCGAATTTTCGAGATTCTATCCGGCCGACTACAAATTTGGCCGGGATTTCGCCGCCGACCTCGATACCTTTCTTGGCAAACTTCCCAGCGGCTGGCCTTATGGGGTGGAGATGCGCAACAAGCATTTTCTCCACGAAGAATACTTTTCGGTGCTCCAGCGCCACGGTGTGGCCCATGTCTTTAATTCCTGGGCGGACATGCCTTCGGTGAGCGAGCAGATGGCGCTGCCGCGTTGCCGAACCAATCCCTCTCTAAGCGCCGCCCGGTTTCTGCTCAAGCCGGGCCGAAAATACGAAGAATCCGTCAAACTCTTCGAGCCCTACGACCGGACCAAGGATGCCAATCCCGACGCTCGCGCCGCCGGCGCCGCGTTGCTTCGAGAAGGCGCCCAGACCGGCCCGCAACGGCGGACTTTTGTTTTCGTGAACAATCGCTTGGAAGGCAATGCGCTCCACACTATCGCAGCCATGATCGAGAAGGCGGGATTAACGAACGAATGACAAAGGACACATGACGAAAGAAGCCCGAAATCCGAATGTCGAATTCTCAACGAAACGTTCCTGTCGTGGCGTTGCAAACATTGAATCCAAATTCCTTCGTCATCTGTCATTCCACCTGCGGTTTGCTGGCCAAGGTCGCTTGCGCATTCTCGATCAATTCCTTAATCCGCTGCGCGTCGCCCTTCTTATGACCGTGACTGGCCATGGGATCTGTGCCCCCGGAAGACTCGATCAGGATCTCCGACCAAATCAGGCCGGTCTTGATGTGCACCGAAGCCACTTTGCTGATGCTCATGCTCATCTCATCCATTCGAAACCAGGACCGTTTGCGGCGGCTCACGGCTCTGTCACTGACCTCAATGTACGTAGGGAATAGCAGGTTGCCCCGTGTCCATCGGCTGGCTTGAAAGCTCTCGGTCGGCATAGGGTCACCATGCGAACATATTCAGTTCCAACTGTCGAGTGCGGCGTAACAGTCCCGCCTTTACAACGAGCGCCGCCGGTTCCCCCTCTCTTCCTTTGGAGGAGAGGGTCGAGGAGAGGAGGCTTCTTGTTCGTATTGCATTCGTTCGCTTGTCACCACCATCGACACGCGCTTAATCATCCAGATACCAGAAGGAGTGGACGACTTTGTTGGATTTGTCCACCTGCCACAATTTCTTGAACGACACGCGTTCGACGTGGCCGTCCAATAACGTTGTGTTCGCACCGTCGCTATGCACCGTTGGTCGGGCATTATTGAAAGGAACGTCCGGGTACTGTGGCATCGTGTCGGGAATGCGGTCACCGTTCATGTCCAGGGTAAAATTATACGCCGGCTCGACTGGAGAATAAATGTAATGGCTGATTGAATCCATAAACATCAGCGCATCGGCAGGCTTGCGGATTTGGGTCGCTTTCAACGGCGCGTTGCGCGTGCCGCTCAGCAGCGCGTAAAAGAACGGGGCGGCCAGCCTAAAGTTTGGCCTGTTGCCGTAACTGAAGTTCGCGCCGATCCAGCAGTTCCAATAGCCCGACCAGGTCGCAGCTTCCCCCTTGGAAAAGGGCACAGGACCTAAACTGCCGCCCGGGCACTTGCGCACGTTGTTCGTGTAGATGTCGGTCACGTTGAAAATGATGCCTCCTTGAGTCGCTTTGACGACATACGGCGCCAGTTTCGCGTGCCAGAATTGCTGGGAGTAGTCGTCGCTGTTATCGCCGAAGTAGGGGATCTTGTCCTCAAAATCACCTAGATACATCACCGTGGCATAACCCCAGTTCTTCATGTTTGAGGCGCAGGTCACGGTTTGGGCTTTCGCTTTGGCCCGGGACAGCGCCGGGAGCAGCAGTGCCGCAAGAATCGCGATAATGGCAATCACCACCAGCAGTTCAATCAGCGTGAAACCGCGCGCGGCGACAGGAGGTTTCGCTCTCCATTGCATAAATTCCGTGGTGCTCCCACAACCCATACCCCCGAATCAGATGTCGCGTCAAGAGGGGAGCCCTCCCTTCAGCAGTCTTCAACTTGACCAGGTTTGTTGTAGGAGACGAGGTAACGAGTCTCTGATCCTCTCAGTGCGCCTGAGGAGCTGATCAGAGACTCGTAGCCTCGTCTCCTACAATTGGGGCAGCGAAGATAAAATCGGAGACTGATCCGCCTCTAAACCGTTCCCTGCTCGAGGCGAGCGATGCGCTCCGCCAACGGAGGATGCGTCGCAAACAGCGCCAGCAGCCCGCCAGAGCGGCCTGAAATCTTCAGAGATTGAAACGCCTGCGCCCGCTGTGCCTCCGCGGCGGCAATCTCCGGATCTTGCAGGCGCGCTAGCGCCCGCAGCGCATTGATCATATTTTCGCGACCGGCCAGGCGCGCGCCTCCCGCGTCTGCCCGGAACTCACGAACTCGGGAAAACCAACAGACGACAAGCGTCCCCAATATGGAAAACACGATTTGAAATACTATCACGAGCAGGAATTCGAGCCCTCCCCCGCCGCTGTCGCGATCATCACGCGAACGCATCGCCTGGCCTACCACAAAAGCAAGCACGCGGGACAGGAACAGCACAAAAGCGTTAATCACGCCCTGAATCAGCGTCATCGTGACCATGTCGCCGTTGGCCACGTGGGTGATCTCATGTCCCAACACCCCTTCGACCTCGCGCGTGCCCATTCTCTGCAGCAAGCCGGTTGACACCGCCACCAGGGCACGGCTTCGGGTCGGTCCGGTCGCAAAAGCATTCACCTCGTCCGATTCGTAAATACCTACTTCGGGCAATGCCGGCAGGCCGGCACCGCGGGCCAAACCGTGCACCGTCTCGACCAATTGTCTGAGCTCGGTTTCGGAGGTGTCGGGAGGGATCACTTTCACCCCCATAAACCACTTGGCCATCACCCTCGATAGCGCGAGGGAAATCAACGACCCGGTGAAGCCCCAGACCAGGCACGTCACTGCCAGACCAGCGAGCCCCCCCGCAGGGAAATAATTCCCGACCCTCAGCAGGCCCAGGATTACCGTGATGGTGAGCATCACGAGGATGTTCACCAACACAAACAGGAAAATCCGTTTCGTCATCTGCATGATTTTCATAGCTGTCCCAATCTAAACTTTTTTCGCGGGTTGAACAGCCCCTCTGTGGGGCCCGCAAGTGCCATCGAAAAACTGGCGGAAAGGAGTGTTTGTGCGCCCATTTTCTCACTTGGCCGTATGGGCCATAAGGCCCGATTCGCCACCCTGGAGAAACAACCCTCTGCCATTGCGGGATTGTTTAACAAAGTATCGACGACAGTCAAGCCTTACCCAGGAAGCTCTGGCCACACAAATCGGTGCCAGCATCGAAAGTATCAAAAACTGGGAAGCAGGCCGGGTTCGACCTGTAAAGCAGTTTTGGCCCGCCATCCGCTCAATTCTCACGACGCTTTGACCCAAAAAGGAATGCCAATGCCAGTTACGAGTAAATCGAATCCTATAAGGCAACGAAGCGTCATTCGTTGCCTTTTTTCACACTACCTCTGCTCGGCCTTGCTCGCATCAAACGAGGATCAATCCAGCCAACTCTCTTATCCCCATCAGCATACGGACGGCTCCACCAACTCCATCAACTCCACCAAAAGAAACGCACATCGCCACACCCGGGCGAACAAAATCGATGGCTCCATCTTCAAAAGTGAGAATACAAGTGAGAACAAAATTGTCGGAACTGGTGATTCAAAATAGTGGAAAACATCGATGTCGCAATAGCTTGCGGATCGATTGAATTATCTCAAAGCGAGCAAGTCTGCCCGGCTCTTTCGCACGTGCTTCCACTTGCTCTTCAACGCCTAGCCTATCGCTGCGAACGCTGGGTGCGAAAGTTATTACGGAGAACCGCCGATAACGCAAGGGACGCGCTGTGCTGGCTAACGTTTGTTGGGCCACGCCGCTCATCAGGCTGTATCTTTTCCGACCGGTTTATGGAGTTGCACGGCGAGTAGGCATGATAACCCATCGTGGCATGACGTGACGACACACCAACTTCGGTGTAACTGACTGTCGCGGCGTCGGCGCGATGCATACAGGTTGAGAACGGACCGGATTGAGGCGTATGGGAGCGATGTAACCGCCGCAACCATTCCGCGCGGCCTGCCGAGTGTTGACGAAGCGCGAGCTGAAATGTCCTGCTTCGCACGTACTGCGCTGTCGGCTCATCGAATCCAGAGGAAATCCACTGCTGAGTCTTCCACAGGTGTTTCTCCCGAATCAACCGCCTCAAATTCCATCGCCATTGATGGATCTCGTTAATCGCAGGGAAGATTCCGATGAGGCGAAAAGGATTAATGCGCCTAAGCGGCAAGCGTTGTAGGCTGGCGTCCACAACGCCGGGTGAAGCGGCTGAACAGCTCTTGCTCACGACTTCGCCCCGGCTGATGGATTTCCGCTGAACTCTTTGAGGAACGGAATACCAGTTTATCAGCGCCAGACACGCGCCGGAGTCATTCACCGCGATCCACGTTCCGCCATTCGGTTCGGATGGACAAAGCACCTTGCGCCCATTCCGTTCCTTTGTTGTGGGCGGCAAACCAGGCGGTCGTGTCAGCTTCTCGTCTCGATTCATGCCGAGACAGTAGCCCCTTCGGCGCGCGATGAACGTGACGGAGCACATCGCAACTCAATCCGCTGCCGGGTAGGTGGAAGAAAGCCGAGAATACTTCCGCCATTCGCGCCAGATGACTGAAAGCTTCATCGGCGCGAACCCGCGCTTGCGATTCACCGCGCCTATGGCAAACACTAAATTCCATTGCCGGAAAAGAGTGCGGTAAGCGTCAGCGAGGGAATTGCGCGCGTCGTAAATGCTCGTGGCTTCGGAAGCCGCGCCGTTTAGTTCGATAATCTGAAAGTTTTTCCCTGCACGTAAGTCGTCTTCGCTCGCGAAACGGATGTCATAGCGACCGATGTAAAAACCGGAAAGTCTTTGGGATATCTCATCAATGCGCTCGACCAGCGCCGGAGTGCAGAGGTGCATCCCGTCCTGAAAGATGCAACCCTGCGCATGGTTGCCAGCCTCGACGAGCTTGAGCGCTTCTCCGGTGGTCAGGACCTCGTCCCGCCGCGACTCAAAACGACAAAGATACCTACTTGCTATGAACCGGGCGCGAGGGTCGCGCCGGATTAGTTCGGAGATCGCGGATCGTCCATCACCCACAATCTCCGGGAACATTTTTTCCGTAATAGCAAAGATGTGTCCCCGTGATTCGTCAGGAAAGCGGTAATAGAATACGCCGACTTCCAGCGGGCCGGGCGCATATCGCTGCACCACCAAGGCAGCCGAGGTTTGCCGCAAGTACTCCTCCGCCTGCCGGTGGGTGCGAATGACTTTGACACCCAGACCACGCTGGCCGACATCCGGTTTAATGATGAACGGATAATTCAGCTTTAAACGCAGGATGATTTCATCGAGAGACAGTAATCGCGCCTCGGCCGAGTCACCGGAGATCACCGCGGCTTCGGCCGTAAAGGCCGGGCTGGTCAGAAGCAGCTCTTTCAGTGTACCCGTTTTCGATTCACCAATTACCCCGCCGGAGAAAATGCCTGGGTTCGCTGTGGTCGGCAGACCCAGCCCTCGGTGTTTGAGGGCAAGCCACAAGCAGTGGACTGCGACCGGCGGATAGAACATCCATGCCGGCCAGAATTCCCAGTGAAACCAACGTCCTAGCGCATTTGCCGCATGGCGAAAATCCACCTTCCCAGCTACGCGTCGTGTCACTTGCAGCACGATGAACAGTGCAACTCCGCTCCCCAGCAGCATCAGGCCGCCGTGCTTATAAGCGTTCAGCCAATGGGCAAGCCGAACGCCGAGCGTTTGGGCCAGCCATAGGACGGCGAGTGTCCAGCCGAATGATGCTGCGCCAGTTACAGACAGAAACTTCGACAGCGGCAGGCGCAAGAAACCGGCTGCCAAATATGTAGGCAGCCGTGCGCCCGGGAGCATTCGGCTAAGAATTAGAATAGGTGTCCCTCGTTCGGCGAACCAGCGTTCGCTTTTCACCACCTTTTTCGCAAAACGGCGCAATGAGGACCGTTCGAACCATCCCCGCCCCGCGTAGCGGGCGAGGGCATAAAGCCCGACGTCGCCAATCCAGATACCCAAGAAACAAGCCGCAAATGCCACCGGCCAGGAGATTCCACCGGTGGCGAGTAACAAGCCAGCGCCGACAGCAGCGACGTCTTCCAGCACGAACGTCGCCAGGAAGAAACTGGCCGCCTTTGCGAATGGCAACCACTCGACGATCTGCTGCGGCGTCCAGGGAAGGGTTTGTGTCATTGGGTCTTGGTTTAAGATTTATGAATTAGGATTTAGGACTTAGGATCCAGGATTGAGCCCTCACGCCAAACAAATCATAAATCATAAATCATAAATTGATCAGGGCCTCCTTACGCCGGCTGCCACGGTTTCCAGGTGCTTGAGAGTGCTCGGCGCGACGCCGAAGCCAGCCGGCATCTTCAATCCCATAACTCCGCACATTATGCCGATGAGCGCGTAGTGATGCACCGCGTGCGTCACAGAGTACATGATTTCTCGACCGACCGTCGAAGGCGAGGCTTGTGAGCCGGTCGTCGTGTAGCTCGTCTTGCAGGTGACACTCAGCGTGCGTTGTAACAGATCTGGATCAAGCTGCTCGTAGCCTTCTCGAAGTTCTCGTGTTGCATTCAAGGCCGCAAAACGGTCATGCTCGATTAGTGTGTCGCGTTCCCGGTGGTCATAATTCAGATCACCTTGAACCGTCGAGTCCAGCAGGGTGCGGAAATGATCCAGGCAATGCCGGTAATGCCCGCCGATGGATGCGTTAAAAGCTACGGCCACTTTGCGCGTGTAGTCTTCGTCGCTCAGTTTCGTAAGCAGCGATTCACCTTGAGCAAGTGTTTCAAGAACAGACTGAATGAGCTCCTCAGATTCGAAGTGGTTGATTTTCATGGATTGCCAGGTGCGAACACGTTTTCGGCGAACGGGATTTGACGGCGATGAATGAACAGCGTCATCAACGCCGTGACGAACACGATGATGGCAAGAGCAAACAACAGTCCCCCATCATCTTTGACTACAATTCCGAGCTTCGTCAGATGGCTGCCAATCGCTCCGAGCATCACTCCGGCGGCGAGGATGGCGCCCAACCAGGCAGTGCGAGGAAAGAGAAGTAAGGCAGCAGCAAACAACTCGGCCACGCCGGTGGCGTAACGTCCCCACGGCTCAAGTCCCACTTTCGTGAAAATGTAAACGGACTCCTCCGCGCCGGTGAACTTGAAGTAGAGCGTTTGGAGCAGGATGACCGCTGTCACAACTCGACAAATCCAACTCATCGCAAGTAAAGGAGTTGAGAGCATGTTCATTTTAGCGGGAGTGAAGACGCAGCCGCCGTCAGTGGAAAAGCGTGAGATCATTTCCCCTTTTTCTCGACCAAGCCGGGCCAGTTACTGTCAGCCTTGACAAGGTTGGATTTGGTGTCCTTGTTGAAATCGTCTCGGACCCCCTTGCTGTATTGGAGCAACAACCGTCCATTCACGATTTGAAAGGCAGTTACGTCAATCGGGACCAGCTTGTTTCGCGAAACCCCGTATGCGCAAAATCCACCGAAGGCCGGTTCGTATTTCGCCGGGTCGGCTTTGAACAAATATCGGTGCTCTTTCGAGGCGAAGTAGTAGAGCGCCCCGTTGTGGTGCGTCGCGAATTCGGGCCTGCCTTTCACCGGTTTGCTGTCGGCGAAAAATGCGACCGGGTCATAGCCCTGAATGGCCAGACCATTGTTGTCGAGGTTAAGCAGCGACCTGGATTGGGCGATTAGGGGAAGGGCAAGTGTCACAACAACCCAGGCTAAAAGGAGCTTTTTCATCACCCTGTTAGTCGAAAGTGCAATGACCACCTTACAACTCTTTTGCGACAAAACCGGGTTTCCAACTCCATGGCAGAGGACGGCTGGTTCCTGCAGACCTTGGCTCCGACTGCATCTTACCACCGGGAGAGCGACTCGTAGTTCGGAATCGAGTAGCGATGAAGCATCATGACAGTGAAGCCGCAGATGAACGTGACGATGGCCATGCCGAATAGCAGTCCGTGATCGCCTTGAACTGAAAAGCCCAGCCAGGTTAGATGGCTTAGGATCGCGGCGGCCATTGCGCCGGTAGTGAGTATTCCGCCTGCCCATCTCATTCGAGGCCACATCAACCCGATGGACGCTAACAATTCCCAAATGCCCTGGCCCCACCGCCACCATGGTTCAGTGCCCATCTTGCTGAAAATGTATTTCGATTCCGGCGCTCCAGTGAATTTGAAGAACAACGTTTCAATCATGATGCTCGCGGCGATGAGCGAACAGATCCAGGAGATGGCATGCCGCTTCCGCGTTAGGGTATCTGCGGGTTGGTAACGCCGCTTGGAAGCCGCCTTCAATTCGGCAGCGGACGGATTCCAGGCCTTAAAATGTTCGAGCTTTTCAACATGACGGATTTTGTTCATATTATCGCTGGCTGGGTTCAGTCGTTCAGGGCCGAATAGGGCACTCCTCCTCTTTCGCGTTCACCAATTGGCTTTATCTGATGCTCAAACCACGTTTCGCGAAGCTCGGCGATTTGATGCTCCGTCAGCGGAATATCAATCGGCACGACAGGTGGCGGCGTTGTCGCAGTCTTCGGGGACGCGTGGATTGCCAATGTTTGTGTTTGCATGGTCATTTGTCGGACGCATTCCCCGTCCCTTACAACGTGCCCTTACTGATCAAGGAAACTGGCTTGTAAGGAATCGGCGTGCCGCCGCGACATTCTCAGGTATGATGCAAACCGAACTGTGCCCGGCCCAGAGTCTCCGCCGCTTGTCGGTCGAGTGGGAGAATGTCTCCTTCCGAGTGGCTGTTAAGGCGCTTGGACTCAGGAGATTTTCAGGCAAAGTTCCCCGAAAACATTCATGCCATGCTAAGAATCATTTCCATGGTGCCAGTATGCTTTGCCGTGGTCTCGTTGGGCGCCGAACAAATCCAGTTTCAAAGCGGCACAACCCACACCACGCTCATCGAACTCTACACCTCCGAAGGCTGCAGCAGTTGCCCTCCGGCGGAAGAGTGGTTCTCGAAACTGAAGGCTCATCCCCGGCTCTGGATTGATTTTGTGCCGGCCGCATTTCACGTCGATTACTGGGATTACCTCGGTTGGCGCGATCCATTCGCCTCAGTGGACTACTCCGACCGTCAGCGTACTTATGCCGCTGAATGGAAAACTCGTTCGGTTTATACGCCCGGCCTGGTGCTCAATGGCAAGGAATGGGGCGCCCGATTCAATCGAGACGAACTCCCGAGAGCTTCAACGCAGGCAATCGGCGTCCTCACCGCCAGTTCCTCCGACGGTAAACACTGGCTCCTGCGTTTTGAACCTATCACGGCAAAGGCTTCAGTTATTGATTTTCACGCTGCGTTGCTTGGCTTTGGCCTTAGCAGCGACGTAAAGACTGGTGAGAATCGCGGACGCAAACTCCAGCACGATTTCGTGGTGCTCACGCTTGCGAAGGCATCCCCGAAGAGGGACGGCGACCCTTTTCAAGCCGATCTGGCTTTGATTCCTGCCTCGCAACTATTGCCGAAACGGCTTGCTATCGCCGGTTGGGTCACACGTCGCGGTGATTTGCAACCGTTGCAGGCTGTCGGCGGCTGGCTTCCAGCAAATCAGTGATTGCGGTGACTGGAAAAATTGTAAGGAATCTCGAAGTTGCGCGACTAATTACCTATGCGACACAAGAGCCGGTACGGTTTGTTGCTCGGCTTGGGTGTGATTGCCGTTCTAGGGGTTTGGCTCTTCCGCGATCCACTTCGCAGCCGTATAGCCCAAAGCGCTGCTTTTGCGAACCCGGCGCCTCCGTCCGAACTGGTCGAGGATATAATCGAGGCATCTCCCAATCGTCCTGCCGCGATTCTCGCAGCCTGGAATACAGGCAGGATCGTCCATCGGCAGGTGGCGGTGCGTGAGATTTCACGTATCTTCCCGGTGAGCGAAGTCTTGCCTGCCGAACTCGAACCCATCGTTTTGAGCGGTGCGCTGGATGTGGACATGAACGTGCGAGAGACTGCTCTGGGCATTTTGCGGGATAGAACCCATGCTGCGCTGCCGTCACTCGCCGCGGCGCAACTCCGAGATCCCGATCCTCAGGTGCGCCTGCTGGGCTTGAATCATTTGAAGCACGTCAGTGCGAATATCGGCGTGCCGACCATCATCCCTTTGCTCGACGAGGATGATCCGCTCATCACAGCGACGACATTGAAACTGCTCGAACACTGGTCTGGCGAGAGCTTCGGCGTCAAACTCCGTGACACGGTTTCATTCGAGAACCCAAAAACCGGTTTGAGCGACTTCCCCGAAGGTAGCCACGCAGCGGCCAAGGCCGGGGCAACTCGCGCCAAGGCGTGGTGGGCTGCGCACCAGGTCGAATTTCAGCCAGCTCGGCTTGAAATTCCGCGGGAAGCCCTCACCGCACGCAAGCCAGTGCCGGCGGGAGATTTCTCGCTTCGAGACTTGAACGGCCGAAAGCTTCGGCTCACGGAGCTTCGTGGCAAAGTTGTGTTATTCAACTTCTGGACGACCTGGTGTCCTGCCTGCGTCGGCGAAATGCCTGAGTTGATTGCTCTGCAAAAGCAGCATGGTGACCGGCTGGCCATCATCGGCGTTTCGCTTGATTTCGTGCCGGACAGCCACGGCCACATCGGCGGCCACCCGGCAGTAGAAGAACAAGCGGCGCATGCGGAAGAAGACTTGCATGAACGCAATTCGGCTGCGTTGAAAAAGGTTAACGACAAGGTCGCCCGCACCGTCAAAGCGCGCGGAATCAATTACACTATTTTGCTCGACGAAAAGAATGAGGTCGGTGGCCGATTCAATGGCGGCGAACTTCCCACCACGGTTATCGTGGATGCGAATGGCAATGTGCGACGGCGATTTGTTGGCGCGCGCAGTTTGGCGGTCTTCCAGGCGATGATCGCCCAAGCCAGCCAGCCAGAACAGCTCGCTCTTGGGCGACCGCCACAATCAACACAATGAACACTGCAAACAAAATGAAGATGAAACTGGAAGCGACATATAAGATCGCGCTGGCGCTTTTAGCGTGCGGACTGCCGCTCACTCCCCAGGCCGCCACGCCGAAAGTGGGCGACAAAGCGCCGGATTTTTCGCTCAAAACTCTGGAAGACCAAACCGTGCGCCTGAGCGAGCTGACTGCGAAGGGCAAGGTGGTGCTGATCGTCCTGAGGGGGTGGCCAGGATACCAATGTCCTATTTGTACCCGCCAGGTACAGGATTACATCGCGTCGTCTTCGGATTTAGCGATCGCCAAGGCTCGCGTCGTCATGGTTTATCCCGGCCCGGCGGACGATCTCAAGGCCCATGCGACGGAATTTTTGAAAAACAAGCAATGGCCGAAAGATTTTGTTTACCTAACCGACCCGGCTTTCATCATGGTCAAGGCATACGGCTTGCGTTGGGATGCGCCGAGGGAAACCGCCTACCCTTCGACTTTTGTTCTGGACCGCAAGGGCGTCGTCCGTTTTGCCAAGATCAGCCGAAGTCACGGTGACCGAACCAAGGCCGTGGACGTACTCGAAGAACTCAAGCGCGTGGACTCCGACTGACGCATGCTCGCGGAGGCCGAATGCTGAGAAGCTACCGCCTCGCGAACGCGACGGCCCCCGGGTTGTTTAGCCGGATGCGATATATGCCGGTCTGCGCTGTGAGGTAGAGTGTCTGCCGGTCAGCCTCGCCCCAGGCCATGTTGTGGGGGTGTTCGGGCCCGCGGAGCGTGCCGAGATGTTTTCCTTCCGGCGAGAGAACCCACAGACCGCCCGGGCCACTCACGAACACATTTCCACGGCGGTCAACTTTGATGCCGTCGATCGCGTCTTCGCCTGGCGCGCTGGTCATGTCGAAAAATGGTTCACTGTTGCCGAGCGTGGCGTCAGGATTCACCGGATAGCGAAAAACTACCTTCTTATGATCGTCCCAATCACCGACATAGAGAAACTTCTCATCCGGCGAGAATGCCAGGCCATTAGGCCCGGTGAACTCGGTGCTCACGAGTTGCAGCTTGGCATCTTTGACGGAATAGACGCCGAAATGTGGGGTCTCACGGCGAGGATCATCGTGAAATTTCGGCAAACCGAACGGTGGATCGGTGAAAAACAACGCGCCGTCGCTGCGATATACCAAATCGTTTGGTGAGTTGAGCCGTTTGCCATCCCATTTGTCCGCCAACACCGTCGTAACGCCGTTCTTTTCGATGCGTATGACGCGGCGGTTGCCGTGCTGGCAAATCGTGAGCCTGCCTTGTCCATCTGTCGTCAAACCATTCGAACCGGGTTGGCCATAGTCTCCTATGTCTCCTCCCGTATAACCGGATTTGGCGCGGTAAACCTGCACGTCGCCATCCGACGTCATGCGGTAAATCGTATTGTTGTTTGGATCGCTGAACAGAAGGAAGCCTTCCTCCGAATCAGGAGCGATGGCTGGATTATGGGCGTCAATCCAAATCGGCCCTTCCGTAAAGGCGAATCCATCAGCGACTTTTTCCAGTTTCGCGTTAACCGGCAGAATCATGTCCAACGCGGGATCCTTTCGGTCCACTTCGAGTTTGACTTCACGCGCTTTGCTCAGCTTGCTTGGCGAGTAAAAATCGAGTGTCGCGTTGCGTACCCAGATGTAGTTCTCGGGATGCGCGGAGACAGGCCCATTAATGCCCAGCACTGCAATTTGAAACTTCTCTCCGGGTTGCGCGTTTCTCGTGAGCACGACCCGATTGGGGGCGTTCCACCCGGACGCAGCAGCGCCGCCAGCCTGACCTTGAACGAACGAACCCTTCCCGTTTACCCAGATTTCCGAGTAGTCGTCCATGACGATTTCAAATACGACCGTAGAGCCGCGGGTGTCAAAGTGAGCGACTTTCTCCGGCACCGTGACATTGACCCGGTACCAGACAAACGAAAGCCAGCCATGGCCTCTCCGCCTTTCGAGCGAGTCAGCGGGAATCATTTCCCACTTAGTGTCGTCGAAATCCGCCCCCCGCGCATCGGGTGTAAAATCGTAGGTCCGATTTTTCGGGCCAGTTGGCCTTAAGTCGGGTCCAACATCCCGGCGGTCAACCGGCTGAATCTTAGTGTCGCTGAAGCGCCACTGCGCGTTGACGTGAGCCGCACCTTCGAGAGTTCGCAAATCCACGATCGCATCAGGCCGCCCCGCTCGCTGAGCATGGTCGGCGTGGGAATCGGAAATCGAAATGTCGATGGCGGACACCACTAGGACTGCAGTCCTCACGAAAGAAAAGTTTGTTCTCATAGGTATCTTCTTAACAGGCTTTAGTCGGGGAGTGGGCGCACTCCTTACGAGGAGAGCGATAGGTTGAGTCACCCGCCAATTTGCTCCCACGGCATGTCCAGGCTGACGAGGTTCCGGGGCATTACAAATCGCTGAGCAGACAAGCTACTTTCCCAGCCGCGCCCTGGCGCGGCTTCCCGCGAAATATCGTGGCCGCGATTCTGTGGACTGATTGCCGCTAATTTTATGAAGTGAGCTGGAATGCCCGATTTTATGGGCGATCTTGGTGATTTGGGTGTCTGGTCAGGCTCGTGGCACGCGCATTGCGAAAGGGGGAATCACTATGACAATCACAGCGGATATGACAGCAGACCGTCAGCGCAAACCGGCTCTTAGTTCCGATTGGGTGGAAGCGCATGCCGATTACCTTTTCAATTTTGCAATCGGGCAGGTGCGGGACAGGAGTGTGGCAGAGGACATCGTGCAGGAAACCTTTCTCGCCGCGGTCAAGTCGCGTGAGACGTTTTCCGGTCAATCCTCAGAGCGCACCTGGCTGGTAGGGATTCTGAGGCACAAGATTTATGACCATCTGCGGAAGAGCTGTCGCGAGCGTGCCGTTCGCCACGATCCGACAGCGGCGAATGATGCCAAATCGTGGGACGAGGCGGCCTTTTGGCTGCACAAAGTGGCGGCCGAATCTCAGTTGCCCAGCCACCGAATTGAGTTGGAGGAATTCCGCGAGAACTTGGAATTGGCGCTAGGAAAGCTGCCCCCACGCATTGCGCAAGTGTTCCAACTCTACGAAATCGAGGAGCGACCGAACCGCGAAGTCTGCGCGCGAATGAATATCTCCGAAAGCAATCTTTGGGTCATGCTCCATCGCGCCCGCAAGCAATTGCGCGAACTGCTCTCCGGCTGGTGGTTGGGCGAGCCGGCGCAAGAAACCGAGCACCGCCGGATCAACGCTCAAATTTCCTGACTGCTCGTTCTATGCTGAAAATTTCCGAAGCCGAAAACGTCAATTGTTCCGCCACACTCAAGCTCGAGGGCCGCGTGATCGGTCCGTGGGTCGCCGAATTGCGGCTGATCTGTGAAAAACTGCTGACAGAGGGTCGCGCATTGATGCTTGATCTGACCGACGTGTCGTACGTGGATGCTGATGGTGTCGTGGCGTTGACAAGTTTCAAGTCTCGTGGCGTTAAATTGAGAAACTGTTCATCTTTCGTGGAGCAGCAAATCAAGACCTCAACCTAGACAGATGGCCTCGCGGGCCGCTTGATTTGCAGCTTTTGCATTCGGCTGCGGAGCGTGCTGGGGTTCAGGTCCAACATTTTCGCTGCGCCACGCTCGCCTTCAATCATCCAATTGGTGCGCGCCAGCACTGATTCGATGTGGCGGCGTTCGACGTCCTCGAGCGAGCCATCCTCCCGGATTTCTGATTTCTGATTTCTGATTTTGAAAATTGAGGCTCCGCACGTCGGGTGCTGCCTGGAAGCGACGTTGGCGCGCGTAATTGTTCCGCCAGTATCAAAGTATTGCCCGGCGACAGAATCACGGCCCGTTCAATCACGTTTTGTAGTTCTCGCACATTGCCGGGCCATGTGTAACCGGTCAATTGCTGCATCGCCTCCTCGCTTACTGATTGGATGTGCTTACCGAGTTTCGCCGCGCACTTCTGAGCAAAGAATGTGACAAGCAGGGGTAGATCGCCTCGGCGCTCGCGAAGTGGCGGGACACTCAACGGCACGACGTTCAGCCGGTAGTAGAGATCCTCGCGGAACCTTCCTTCGCTTACCAACTCCTCCAGATTGCGATTCGTGGCTGCGACGACGCGCACGTTCACCTTAATGGTCCGGCTGCTGCCAATCGGCTCGAACTCCTGTTCCTGCAAGACTCGCAACAGCTTTACCTGCGTGTCCATCGGCAGCTCGCCGATTTCATCGAGGAAGATCGTTCCGCCGTCGGCGAGTTTGAAGCGACCATCGCGATTTGAAATCGCGCCAGTGAACGCGCCTTTGACGTGGCCGAATAATTCGCTCTCGACCAGGCCCGCGGAGATGGCGCCGCAATTTACTTTCACCAGCGCGCGGTTCTTGCGAGCGCTGCGGTCGTGTATGGCGCGGGCGATGAGTTCTTTGCCCGTGCCGGTTTCGCCGAGAATGAGGACAGTGGAGTCTATCCGAGCAATCTGCTCTACCTGTCCCAGGACTTGCATCAATGCGGGACTGCCCCCGACGATTTCATCGAAGTTGTGCTCATTACGGATTTCCTCCTGGAGATATGTGTTCTGCGCTTCGAGTCGCGCTTTTTCTTGCTCCATCAGCACGCGCTCTGTGATGTCAATGAACATTGTGCGCGTGTAACTTCCGTCCGGCGCGGGTTGCGACCACCAATGAATCCAGACCGGCTTGCCGTTGTCCTTGCGGCGCAATTCCAACACGATGCCTTCCTTGTCCGTGCCGCGGCCCATGGCCTCGAACGCCTGCCTGAGACGGCGCTGCGCCTCCGGTGTGTCGGGCACGAGCGATTTTCCGTAAGTGCCTTCGACTTGCTCAGGCCGGATTCCAAGAATGCGCATCGCTGCGCGATTGACGCGGATAAATTTTGAATCGAGCCCTTCGTGAACGTAGGCAATCGGCGCTTCCTCGAACAGATCGCGAAACCGCTGTTCGCTCTCCGCCAGAGCGCGGCGGGACTTGTCACGGAGCTCCTCGTGTGCAAGACAATCATCTAGCGCCACGGCCACTGTCCCGGCGACCTGTTCAAGCAGGGCGCGAGGCAGTAGCCTGTAGGCCTCGCGCCGCGTGGCCATGAAATACATGACACCCCGCGCATAATCGCCGCTGATCAGCGGCATCGCACACAACGACTCCATGCCTTCGTGCCGCATAACTTCGAAAGTAAGCGGAAACTGTTCGCGCACCTCCGCCAGCGCGGACGTGACGAGCCATTGCTTGTTTTGCAGTACCCAGTTGCATGCCGTGCCGTTCGCATCGAGGATTTTCAGTCGTGTAGGAATCGGGCCTTTTTCGGCGGTGTTAGGCGAGAGGAGGTGGCCTTGCAAGCGGTTGCCCTCGATAGGCAGTTCGATGCCGAAGCGATCCATTTCAAACAACGTTCGTAAACACGCCGCCAGCGTGCCAAACAACTCGTCGCGTTCGAGGTGGCGGCCAACAGCCCGGTTCACGTCGAGCAGCGCCTGACGTTCGTTGTTAAGTGCCTGTAAATTCTCCATCATCCGCATCCGCTCCAACTCGACGCCCGCACGCGCGGCGAAGGTTTCCATGACGGACAGCGCCAGCGGATCGGCCGGCATGGGCTTATCGTCGAAAGTTACGAGATGGCCAATAACCTTTCCGTCGGAGCCCCGCAATGGCACCCCCAGATAACTTACTGTCCCCATGTTAATCATGCCTTTGTCCTCTGGAAATTCTTCAGCCAACCGGTCGGGCACATGGCACACCCGGCCCTCGGCCACTTTCATACAGGGAGTTCCGGGGAGGGCATATTCAAAATCCTCGCCAAAATCTTTATCCTGAAAGAACGCCAGGGAACGTGCGCGAAGGTTGGGCAGACATTCCGCTATGAAAGCGAAGCGCACATCGAGGCCTTCGGCGAGGTGTTTCACAAGCGAACGGAAAAATTGTGTGCCAGTGGTGGCCGCGGTTCCCTGAATGATGGCATTGAGCAAGAGTTCCGCGCGCTGGGCTTTGGCCAGACGGCTGCTCAGATCCTCGCTTGCGTTCGGCACTGCGAGAGATGGCCCTTCACGCATGGATTTGGAACTGCTCATGGGGTCTTTGATAGACACCTAAATAGCATTCGCCAACGCCAAATGAAACACGAAAAGTGCCCGTTCGGGCTGCTGAATGGTAGCCGCCGACGTGAGGAGGCGGAGCTCGCGGCAAGATCCGGGTCCACCTCCTGACGTCGGCGGCTACGCAAACGAAGTAACTCGGCGCTAGCTGGCTGACATTTCGCAATGCACTTTTGAGCCGGTCTTTAGAACCTGATCGTTGTTGATAATCAGATCTGCTGTTTCACGTGGTCTGTCACGCTCGAAATGTACGCGCTGCGCGGGCCAGTAAATTGTCTCAAACGCGCGGATGGTTTCCACCGGCGGCAAACCTTCCTGCCCACGTTGAATCGCTCGCTGCATCGCAGTCTCAAACGAGCAATCAATCCAGCACGTCAGGTCGAAATGAGGGCGAAGGTCGCGCTTGAACACAAAGATGCCTTCCACGAGCACAACATCCACATCGCAAAATCTGTAACGGTGCCTTCGGTAGCAAGGCGCGGTTTCCTCCACGTAGTCCATTTCGAGATCAATCGAGCGCCGGTCACGCAATGGCAGCACGAGTTGGGCGAACATTTCCTCCAGCCGGAGTCCATTTTCGTAAAAGCGCAGGCCAGGCCTGACCTTGCCAAATCGAACATGCGGGAGGTTCAACCAGCCATCAACCCCGATGAGAGCCACGTTCAATCCAATGTCATGTAATCGCCTCCGCAGTCTCTGAGCCAGGAAGCCTTTGCCGCTGCCGTCGATTCCAGAAAGCCCCATCAGTAATGCCCGCGCAGCACGAAGTCGTTTATGCAGAGCACAAACGCGGTCCACGACGGGACTTAGCAATTCCTTCCCGGTCACGGAATTGCTGAGCCCGCACACGACTACCTGGCGACGACTTTAGTGTCCCCCACCGCCGCAGCTCCAGCTTTCGCCACTTCCTCGTCCTGCTGCGCGCTCTTGGCGCCGCTGACGCCGACCGCGCCGATCACCTGGCCATCGTGCACAATCGGCACGCCGCCTTGGAGTGGGGTGAAATCGGATAGGGCGGTCATGGTGAAACGGCCTTTATTGATCGTGTCTTCGAAAAACGAGGTGGGCTTTTTAAACATTGCAGCCGTTCGCGCCTTACCGATCGAGACGTTTGCACCGGCCGCGAAGCTGGTCTCAACCCTTGTGAAATACAGCAAGTGACCGCCGTCATCTACTACTGCGATAGAGGGGCCGGCACCATTCTCCCTCGCGTATTTGGCCGCCGCCTCGCCTGCCAGCCTGGCGCCTTCGAGAGTCAGAAGTTGTTTGCTCGCGACCCGGCTTCCTTCGTTAGGCTCGCCGGCAAAGGCGAATGCCGCAATTGTTAAGACGGACAGGATTGTTAGTTCGATTTTCATATTCGTCGTAGCCGCCGACGTGAGGAGGCGGACTTGGTTTTGGTGATGTTTGGAAAGCCGCCTCCTCACGTCGGCGGCTATGGGTTTAGTTGATCTTCGCGAGGTCGAGCACCGACTTGCCGAGCAACGAATCAATCGGATCCTTCTTGCCGGCCTTCGCACCAATGAGTAAGGGCCAATATTTATCCGCCTTCGCCTTGTTCCCGACGACATCCTTGCTCCACAACTCTTCCGCAGCTTTGGTGTGCTGCACGATGAGTTGGTCGTTCACAATGGACCAGATGAGCGGATCGGCCGGGCGCACCTTGCCGATGCTTGCCGCGTAGCCGCAGAAGCCTCCGTAAGCGGGTGAATATTTGACAGGATGCTTTTCGAATGTCTCCCTATGCTCCTGCGAGACGAAATGGTACAGCGCCCCGTCGTAGGTCCCCTCAATCTTCGGATCCCCCTTCATCGGCTTTCCGTCCGTGAAATACGAAATCGGATCGTAGCCTTTCAGGGCGACACCTTTCCTGTCGGTGAAGACGAGTGTTTTACCGCCCGAGCCATTGCGCACGACGAGACCGGGCCAGTTTTGATCTGCTTTCACGATGTTGCCTTTCTGGTCAGCGTTGAACTTATCAGTGGCCTTCTTGTTGTGTTGGAGAACGAGCCGGCCATCGATGATCTGAAACCACTCCGGACTGATGGGCGACAGACGATCAATGCTCGCCGCGTAACCGCAGTAGCCGCCATAGGCCGGCGCATACTTAGCGGGATTGGCATCGAACAACGACTTGTGTTCGGCGGAAACAAAGTAATATTTCGCCCCTTCGTACTCCGATTGGAACCTGGGATTGCCCTTGGCTGGTTTATTGTCCGTGAAATAAGCCACGGCGTCATAGCCAAGAATGGCCGCCCCGTCCTTGTTTTTCAGGACCAGAACCTTGTGATCCGGCGTTTGGTCGGCCAAGGCAGCACCCGCCAGCGAGAGCACTGCGACCAGACTTAACAGGTTTTTTTTCATGGTTCGAATTTCAATTTATTGTTTTTGCATTTCGTATTGCGTGATGATGGGTCGCGGCGAGGTGGAAATCCTTTCAAGCATTTTGTATTTTGTATATGAATTCGGTTGCTTTCCCTGAAGGCAATAATGCTGGAAATCGCTCCTTGGGCCTTAGTTCCCTCGCTCGCCAGCGATATCTTGAGAAGGCGACCTGGCCTCCGCCCTTTTCTGATGTCCTGGACGCTTTAACGTGCGGCGGCGGCCGCCTGCTGGGCTGGCTCCTAAACCCGGCTGCGGCCACCCGCGCGGATTAAGAGGTGAAATCGAATGGTGGGGAAAATTCTCGAAGTCAAACGGTCCGAAAGCGCCTTTACAGCATCTGTGGTGAGAGGGTTGCCACCAACCCCCAGTCCCGAATGGCTACTTTATGTCCGCCAACGCCCTAAGCGCGGCGGCGGAATCCACGCGGTCGCCGTGTTGCCTGCTGACGTGGGCGAAGCGCACTTTGCCGTCGGTGGAGATGATGAAGGTGGAGGGATAGGCGGTTTCGTTTTTGGCGTCCCAGCGGAGACCATAGGCGCTCGTGAAAGTGTAATCGGGGTCTGTGACAAACAGGAAATCCTTGGGCCACTCCTTGTTCTGGAGAAACTCGGCGGCGTGGGCTTTGAGGTCGGCGGCCGGACCGGGATAGACCATCACGACCTGGGCGCCGTGGGCGGCGAAGTCCGCAGCCTTGCGAGTGAAATCCTGCACTTGCCGCGTGCAGATCGGGCACTGGTAGCCCGGCCATCCACGCAAAACAACCAGGACGACGGGCTTTTTGCGGGTGAGCTGCTTCAACTCGACCGGCTTGTCTTCGAGCGTGTTCAAGGCGAAGTTCGGGGCGGCGTCGCCGACGCCTGGCATGGCTGCCGCTCGCGAGGTCTGGAGGCTCAGCGCGAGGAGAACTGCTGCGGCCAGGAGGGAGCGCTGGGCGAGGGTTTTTCGGACGGAGGCGGTGAATTTCATAATCGCTGATCGTTTTCTGTGGCTCAAGTCGCCTGCGTCACTGTGCAGGCGCTGACGCTATCGTGGCGCCGTTGAGAGCGTGGGTCAAGTTCGCGGGGCGTCAAAGTGGATGCAACGCGTGCTTTACTTGGGAGCCGGATTCGCGGACAAGGAGGGGAAATCCTGAGCTTTAATGGCCTACGATGAACTACTTGAAAAGCGCATCCGGCGGTTTTTCGACAGCAAGCGAATGAAGCACGAGGCGAAGCGGATGATGGGCGGGCTGTGCTTCATGGTGAAGGGCAAGATGTGCGTGGGGGTGGAGAAGAGCCGGCTCATGGCGCGCATTGGCCCGGAGGCTTATGAGGACGCGCTCACGCGCAAGGGATGCCGTCCGATGGACTACACCGGGCGGCCAATTCGAGGGTTTGTTTTTGTCGAGTCGGAAGGTCTGGCGTCAGATAGCGAATTAGCGTATTGGCTGGAGCTGGCGCTGGCCTACAACCCGGCTGCGAAGAAGTCGGCGAAGAAGAAAGGGTAGTTCGCGAAGCTGCGCCGGGCACCTGCATGGGGCTAGGTGAAACGACCTCATGGGGCCACCAGAAATCCACCGACAGCTTTCGAAAGCGCGTATTGCGATTTGTTAAATTCGGCAATGGCCAGGAGATAGTCGGTTCGAGCGCGGGTCAGGTCCTGCTCGGCCAGGATATTCTCCAGAACCACCCCAACGGCGAACTCCTGCCGCTGCCGGGCCAGACGCAGGCCATCGGCGGCGGCGGCGAGCCCGCGCCGAGCGGTGCTGATTTGGTCGGCCTGCGACTGGAGCCGCGTGAATGCTTCCACGACTTGACGGGAGATTTCGTCGCGGATTTTTTCCGTGCTGATCCGCGCCGAACTGAGGCGGGCCCTGGCCGCACGCTGGCGTGAGAAATCAAAGAGGCCGCCGGGACCGATGCGCCAGCCGATTCCGATGACGTAATCTTCCTGCTGACCGAAATTGCCGGTGTCGCCGTTTCGGCCTCCGCCCAGTCCGCCGCCGAAGGCCTGGGCACCGATGGAGGGAATGAACGGGCCGTAAACCTTGCCGTTCTTGTTGTCGCGGGCGGCTTCGGCGAGGGCCTGGCCTTGTTTAAGCTCGGGGCGCATAAGGAGCGCCCGGGTGAGGAGTGTTGTGAGGGCCACGTTAGTTTCAACGAGGGAGAGCGGCGCGGGCTCGACATCGCGGGCGACCAATTCGACCGCGGGATCCAAGTGGAGGGTTTGGGCGAGACGCGCGGCGGCGGTACGCGTTTGCTCGACGGCCTGGCGCAAGGCGAGGCGGTTGCGCTCCGCCTGGACTGTGGCGCGGAGTTGGTCGCCTTTGAGAGCGATGCCGGCGGTAACGGCGGCTTGAAGTTGAGCCTCGTAGTTGGTGGAAATGCGCACTGCTTCCTGGGCAACACCGGTGGCGGCCTGGGCGAAGGAGAGATCGAAGTAGCCTCGGGCCGCAATGGCGACGGTGTCCTGGCGCTGGGCCTCGAGGGCGTGGTCGGCAGCGTTTTCGAGTTGTTTGGCGGCAAGCTTTTGGTAAATGGCATCGCCGAGGTCCCACTGGCCGACAAGCGCGCCGCCCGGCGCGTAGGATTGTTTGCTCACGGTCAGGATGTCGCCCTCGGTACTTTGAATCTGGCCATCGTGGCGGCGGTAGGCGATTCCAGCAGTGAGCCAGGGGAAGAACTGGAGGGTGGCGCTCTCGTTGTCGGCCCTGGCTTCGGCCAATTTTTCGCGGGCCATCTGGACGTCGAGATTCTGGGCGTGGGCGAGCCGCAAGACCGTTGGCAGGTCTATCAGATAGGCGGCATTGGTGCTGGCGGTGGCAGGGGGCGAGGATGCTTGCGGAAAGGAGGACAAGCTCGAGCACCACAGGACGAAAAGAAGGGGCAGCGCCGGCGCGCCACAGTGAGTGGTCCGGATGTTCATTTGGACTCCACGACATGGACGGGTTGACCGTCGGTCAGGGTTTGCTTGCCAAGCAGAACGACGCGATCGGCCGGGTTCAAGCCTCCGAGGATCTCCACCGAGATGCCGTCATTGAAGCCGGTTTTGACCGGGACTTTTCTGGCCTTGCTGTCGGCAACCAGGAAGACGGACGCTTTGTTTTTTTCCAGGACAAGCGACTCGGCCGGCAGGAGCAGAGCTTCGCTCTTGCGCTGGACGGCGATCTTGACGCTGGCATACATGCCGGGGAGTAGTTCCGCCTCGGGGTTGGGAATCTCAATTTCGGTCAACATGGTTTTAGTGGCCTCGTCGAGGGCGTGGGAGTAGCGGGTGACTTTGCCTGGGAAAGCTCGGCCCGGCAGCTCGCCCACAGTGACCTGGACGGGCAGGCCGTTCTTGATCAGAGGCACTTCGGGCTCGGGGACGGCGACCTGAACGCGGACGCGGCTGAAATCCATCAAGGTGAGAACGGCAGCACTTTGGGCGGCGCTGCTGGCGGTGGCGGCCGGGATGAAAGCGCCGGGATCAACCAAGCGCCGGATGACGGTGCCAGAGAAGGGGGCCAGCATTTTAGCGTAGCGCAGCAGGGTTTCCAGCCGCTCCAAATTCGCCTTAGCGACAAGGTGCTTGCCGCGAGCCGCGTCAACGCTCTGCGGGGTGACGAGGTCGGGGGCCGTTTTTTGCGCGTCGGTGACGCGCTGGTAGTCCGTCGCGGCGACTTCGACTTCGCCTTCGTATTTGACGCGGTCGGCGAGCATTTCGGGAACTTCAATCTCGGCGAGCAACTGGCCTTCCTTCACCTGGTCACCCTTGTCCACGGTGATGGTTTTCAGGTAGCCGGGGACTTTGGCGTAGAGCGTGGCCTCCTGGTAGGGGAGGAGCCGATAAGTCGGGAGCGTGATGCTGCGAGAAATTTCCCCCTTTTGTGGGGTCACAAGTTGGACGCTGACTGCAGGCGCGGGCGAGGTCAGGGGCACGCTGGAACTGGCGCGGTCGCAACCGGACAAGAGGCCGATAACCGGTGCGGCCAGGAGGATGGAAAGGGAGTGAGGAAGTTTTAGCATGTGGGTTGTGGCTCCTGATGCTGAGGCTGGCGATCTCCTTTGAGCAGGAGATAGAGGATGGGCACGACGAAGAGGACCATGACCATCGCGGCCATGACGCCACCAACGACGGCGCGGGCCAACGGGATGTTTGCGCCTCCGGCGATGGCCATTGGCGTCAATCCGAGAATGGCTGAGAGTCCTGTCATGAGGATGGGGCGAAGCCGGATGCCGGCGGCCTCGACGATGGTTTCGCGGAGCGACTTGTGGACGCCCCGATCCAGAGCCTCGGCGCGGAGGTGGTTGGCAAACTCGACGAGCAGCACACTGAAACTCACGACAATTCCGACCATCATGATGCTGCCCATGAGGGACTGGATGTTCAGGCTTGTACCGGTGAGGAACAGAATGCCGGCCACGCCGATGGAACCCAGAGGGACGGCGAACATGACGATGAACGGATCGAGAAACGAGCGGAACTGAAAAACCATGACGAGATAGACCAGAATGACCGCCAGCAGGAACCCGAAACCCAGCGACTGAAAGGATTCGCGCATGGACTTCACCTCGCCGCGCATTTGAATGAAGTAGCCTTCCGGGACCTGGGAGCGATCGTTACGAATCCGGGCGATGAAGCGTTCGATGTCCGCCGCCACCGAACCCACGTCGCGCCCGCGCACGTTGACGAAGATATCGGTGACGCGGGTGATGTTGTGGTGGTTTATCTCGACCGGGGCGGTGGTGTAGCTGAATTTGGCGAGGTTCCGCAGGGCAATGGGAACGGGCTGCGACTTGTCGGTGATCGGAATGTCCTGGGCGGTTTCGAGGGACTTAATGTCTTCCTCGCGGTACTGAGCGCCGACGAAGTAGTGGTTGCCGTTGTTCTGGTCCACCCAAAAGGAGGGGGCAAAGTTGATGGAACTGTTGAAGGCGGTGACGATGTTTTTGACGATCGTGTCCTGCGAGAGGCCGACCTGGGCCGCTTTCACACGGTCCACCTCGACGTTCATCTGCGGCGCGTCCAGCCGTTGTTCGATTCGGACATCCACCGCGCCCGGCACGCCCTGGGCGAAGCGTTTGATTTTTTCGGCGATGTCGTGGGCGGCTTCGAGCTTGTTGCCCTCGACCTGGATGTCAATGGGGGAAGGCAGGCCGAAGCTGAGGGCGCCGCTGAGCATCCCACCGGTGTCGAAATTGAACTCGGTGCCGGGAAACTGGGCGGGCAGGTTTCGGCGGAGTTGGTCCACGTAATCGAAGACGGACTCTTTGTGGTGGTCCGCGAGCTGGACCAGGATGAAGGCGTCCTGCGAGCCGGAGTTGGGGGTGTAGGCGGCCGGCCAGTCGAAAAGGACGCCCATATTCGCGATGATCATCTTGCGCTCGGTCTCGGGGATGGTTCGGCGGACGAAGTCTTCGACTCTCGTGGTCAGTTTCTCGGTGAGTTCGATGCGCAAGCCGGGCGTGGCGCGCATGCGAATCATGAACTGGCCGGCGTCCACCTGGGGAAACAATTCTGTGCCGACGAATTTGAGGAGGAACATGGAGGCGACGAAGAGCGCGGCGACGCCCGCCAGCACGAGCCATCGGAAGCGGAGGACTGTTTGGAGGGCTTTGGCGTAAGCGCGGCGCAGAGCGGTGAACCAGCCGCCTTCATGTGCGGAGTGCGGAGTGGAGAGTGCGGAGTTCTCAACCTCCTCAAGCCGGCTGCTGCGAAAGAATTTGGCAGCGCAAACCGGCACCAGGGTCGTGGCCAAGAGACGGCTGGTAAGGATGGCGAAGATGACGGCCATCGCCAGCGGGGTGAAAAGGAATTTGCCGATGCCGGTCAGAAACACGATGGGGAAAAAGACGATGCTGATGGTCACCGTCACGATGGTGAGCGGACGGGTGACTTCGCTGGCTCCGTCGCGAGCGGCGTCAAAGGCGGTTTTGCCCATTGCCAAATGACGGGACGTGTTCTCTAGAACCACAATGGACTCGTCAATCAAAAGGCCGATAACGAGGGCGAGACCGCCAAGAGTCATGGCGTTCAAGGTTTGGTGGGTGAAATACAGGCCGATGAAAGCGCCAAGGCAGGCTAGTGGGAGGGCGATGATCACGATCAGGGTTGGGCGGTAGTTTCGGAGAAAGATGAAAACCATTGTTGCCGCCAAGAGGAAGCCGATGGTCGCTTCGTTCACGAGGTTGCGGATCGCCTGGCGGACATAGACCGATTGGTCCATGACGACGTCGAGGTTGATGCCGGGGATGCGCTCAAGGATCGGTTTGATGAAGGTTTTGATGCCGTCCACAACCGCAATGGTGTTCGCGCCGGGCTGGCGGTAGATGGGGATGTAAACCTGGCGCTTGCCGTTCAAGTGGACGATGTTTTGCTGGATTTGGTGCGAGTCCTCGACCTGCGCGACATCGCCCACATAGACGGGCGGGCCGCTGCCCATCGTGATGGGGATTGCATTCATGTCCGCCACTTTTTCGACCATGCCGTTGGCGTTGATCTGGTAATCGAGCGAGCCGAACTTGGCATCGCCGGTCGGGACCATGGTGTTCGCGCCCTGAATGGCGCGCATCACGTCCAAAGAGGAGAGGCCGCGAGCCTGGGCCTTGCCGCGATCAACGTAGGCGAGGACTCGGCGGAGTTTTCCGCCAAAGACGGCGGGAGCGATGACGCCATTGATCCCTTGCAGGCGGTTGCGGAGTTCAAAATAGGCCACGTCGTAGAGTTTGGTTTCGTCGTAGGTTGGGCTCGAGACTCCAATCAGGCAGAGCGGCATGGAAGCGGTTGGGTCGAACGGCATGATCATGGGCGGGATGGTTCCCGGGGGCAGGTAGTAAAGGTCGCTCATGGCGAGCGAGGTGACCTGGGCCATGGCGGTGTTGGGGTCCACGTCTTCGCGGAAGAAGTCGCGGACGACACTCACGCCGACCATGGATTTGGATTCCTGCCGGGCCACGCCGTTGGCCTGGCCGGTCCAGCGTTCGAGTCGGGCGGTGAGGTCGCGCTCCATGACATCGGCGGGCATGCCGGGGTAGAGGGTGAGGACCTGGACGGCGGGCGTTTTGAAAGTGGGCAGGATGTCGGTCGGGATGCGGGTGATGGCCGTGACGCCGATGACGAGGATGGCCAGGGCCATGACGATGACGGCGTAAGGGTTTTTGAGGGCGTATTTGACCATGCGGATGGAAGCTTCGCGGGCGTGCGGCTACGCTCCCTTTTGGATGGACTGGACGAGGGCCTCCAGCGCGAGCATGGATGCTTCGCCCATAGCGCAAACGACGTGGTCGCCGACGAGGCGGGCGGCGAAGTGGTACGGGCCGACGCGACTACAAACAACGGCTTCGCCGGATTCAAGGCGGCGCTTTGTGTTCGGGAAGTTCACCAGTTCGCTTTTCTTCATCACGAAGATCGTGACCGGCGTGTTTTGGTAGTGCCCGAGGACCACGGCAGTCGGAACTTTTGAGACGTGGCAGAGGCGTCCGCCTTCGGCTTTGTAAGCTGCTGCCGATGGACGATAGGAAAACGCGGCTGCATCCAGCCGGTTGTCCAGCTCTCTCAGAATGGTTTCCGGCACAGCGTTCGTAAACTCTGGGGAGGTAATGCGGTGAGCGTAGGCGTTGTGGCATTCTTCGACAGCGAAGGCCAGTTCCACTTTCCGCGTGGTGTGGCGGTAAAAGAGGCCGGCGAGTAACAGGATCGCTGCCGCTCCGGCGGCGAAGGCGAGACGCCAGAGCCTGGCTGGCCTCCGGCTTGGCCGGGCCGGCTGTATCTTCAATTCGATGGCTTCCCAAAGCGCGGGTGTCCTGCGTCCGCGGCTCAATGCCTGAAAAAGGCGATCATCGAATTTTTCCTCTGCCTGGTATAGTCCGGCGCATTCGGGGCATGATGCCAGATGCTGCTCGACTTCGAGGCTGGGCTTGGGCTCCAGCTCGGAATCGAGGTAGAGCCGCACTAGATTTCTGACTTCCGAACACTTCATAACGACTCCTTGCTGCGTGAGCGCACTATGGCGTCGCGCATTTTCTGCCGGGCGCGGGAGAGGTTTCCCATGACGCTGCCGAGGGGAATCTCCAAAGACTCGCTGATCTCGCGGTAGCGCAGGTCTGGGATGGCCCGCAGGAGCAAGACGGCTCGCTCGACCTCGTTTAGCTCTTTGAGCGCCGCGACCAGGTCTTCATCCAGCGCGTCGGCCAGAACTTCCCATGAGGCCATTAAGTCAGCATCGCTCTTGCCCGCTGCGGGCTGTGCAACGGACTCGACTTCGTCGGGGTGCGCCTCGACTTCGAATCTTGCGATGCGGCCGCGCTTGCGATTGAGCGCGAAGATTTCGTTCGTGAGAATTTTGAACATCCAGGCCCGGAAGTTGGTGCCTTCGCGATAACGGTCGAACGCCCGAAAGGCCCGGCTTGCCGCATTCTGGACCGCGTCCTCAAGATCGCTGGAGAGCCAGATCATGCGGCGGCAATAGACCTCCAGCTCCCGCTGGATCGGGCGGAACAGGTCCAAGAACCGTGTCGAGCGCTCGTCTTCGTGCATACGCATGTGTGCAATGGTACAAGTCGGCGGCGGTTTCGTTTATTACAATTTTGTTTCCGAAGGGCGGGGCGGTGGCCAGGTGGGCGAGCGAAGGAGCCTCGAAACAGGCAACAAAGGCCGGGCTTAGGCGCGAGATGGGTAAGAACGGATGGTTAACTGAGGCTGCAAGCACACGAGGTCGCCGCGAAGTGTGAGCAATTCCCGATTGCACTGCCGCTGTGAGCGCGGCAAATGCAAAGAGACGAGCGGCCGATCAGCGAACCGTTGAATCGCGTAGATTCGTTTCAGCGCAGCCGGTTAAAGGAGATGTTGAAAGTGTTGAAAGCTTGATCAGCGCCAGTGACGGGCCGTGGGTGACCGGAGCACTCGGCAAGCGCGAGAGGCGTTGGCGCTGGAGATATTTGAAAACGAAGTAAGCAACGGCCAGTGTGGCCAACAGGCCCAGCGCGCCGGTGCTGAATTCCGCCAACGCAGTTGCGACCTGATGTAATTGGTTGCTGAACAGCGAACCGAGAACCAGAAAGCACCCGGCGTAAAGCATAGCGCCAACGGCATCGTAGAACAGAAATCTGCCTGAGCTCATGCCGCCCATTCCGGCCAGAGGCGGAAAAACGACTCCCAACCCGGGCAGAAACTTGGACGCCAGAACTCCACCGCCACCGTAACGCGCAAAAATTGCCTGTGTCCGTCCGACGCATGAATCCGGGTGCAGTGAGATGCGACAAAGCACGCGCAGGACGCTGTTTCCCCGATGGCGGCCGAGATAAAACCAGATCAAATCTGCGATCAGACAAGCAGCGACGGTTACCCCGAACGCCACGAACGGATTCATCATCCCCATGGCCCAAAGGGCTCCGGCCCCCAACAACCAGGGAACGGTCGGGAGTGGCAGGCCAATCTGTTCCAGGAAAACGACGGCGAACAGCACCGGAGCCCCGTGGCTCACCAGGAAATGCGTTGCTTCGCTCATCGGTTGCTGAGGCCGTTGCCCGAGGGGCCGACCGAACTAAGGGCTGGATCAGCCCGGCGGATGAGCTGGAGCGCGTGTCCATCGGGATCTCGCAGCATCACCTTTTCAAAGGAGTCGGCGGATTCGCCTCGCAATCGGACGGAAGGCGCCGAGACGAAACGGGTCCCGCGTTCATGAAGTCTCGCGGCGAGGCCGTTGATCTCGTCGGCGAGAAAGTCCGTATGCCAGAAGATCAAGTCATCGGCTTTGGCATTTTCCGGAAGGGCACGCCCGCCCGGAGGCGATATGTATTCGAGGAACTCGATTCCCGGTCCTTGTTCCGCGCGCAGAGCCGTGATGCGCAGCCGCGCCCCGAAAACCTGGTTCAAATGCTCCTGTTCGACCCCGAAGTTTTCGCTCTCACCGACAACGCGAAGACCCAGCAAATCGCGATAAAAGGCCAGGCTCTTGTCAGTTTCCGAAACCACGATGGCCGTGTGATCAATCCCGAGAAAAATGTTCGTGCCAGCCTGCTGCCACTTCGGATCGCCCTTTCCCGGCGGGAAGAAAATAATTTCGAGCACATGGTCCTCCGGGTCGCGGAAGTAAAAAGCTTTGATGCCTGCCGCGCCTTTGTTCCATGCAGGCAGCGTTTGTGGAGCAGTCGACACATGCATCACCTTGTGCTGGCGCAATTGCTCGTAAGCCTTGTCCATGTCGCGCACGACGATGGCGATATGCTGAAACCAATGATCAAAGCTGCGTGAATCCTGCGGAATCGACCGGCCTTTTTTGCTGAGGTGCTCAGTCAGAGTTATGTATTCGTCGCCGAGCTTGAGCCTCGAGACCCGCAACCTGACGCCACTTAAGCCCAGCAAAGCGTCCTGCTCCCTGCCGCTGGCCTCCGAGATGGAAACCAGTTCAAAGGGGAGAGTGTTGGTGAAAAAATTCAGCTCGCGGCCAAGATTATCCACTGTCAGACCGATTGATCTGACTTCACGAACGGCCGCAAGGAGAGGGAAGGCCAGCGCGAGAAAGACAATTGTGATCGCAATGCGGGGGAGAGCAAAAGTCTTCAGGGTCGAACCGGACCACCGCCGTTTGGAAGCGGAGAGGCGGGGCGCTCGCGGTGGGTGAACGGCGGCAATCCGATTCGCTGTGGCAACTCTTCGGAGCACAATTTCGGCAAAAGCATTTCGATTTTGCATTCACGAATGAGTCGTGAAGCCGGACGAAACCTTACTCGCGATCCACGCTGTGTTTCCTGGCGACGCGCCCGTGCCAGAATCCCGCTCCAAAAAGCACGAACGCGCAAGCTGCAGTGAAGTAAATTAGAAAAGGTGAAGGCAGCATAAACCACGCGGCCACGGCTGCTCCCGCGGACAAACCGCCCGTCAGATAACAATACAGGGCGCTGGCTCGCGCGCTCTGAGCACTCTTATCGAGTAGGGATTGAAGAGCTTTGGCGTTGTGGTTGAGAGCGGCGGTGCAATCGGCGGAGCAGGCGATGCGTTCCGTCTTACCTGAAGGAACGCAATCAGCGCAAAGTGCCCGTCCGCAATAGGCGCAAATCGCCACTGCATCGGCTGCGTTATGCTTAAAGCATTTCACTTCGCGCGCCGATAGGTTGCGGGATCGGCGTGCAGAATCAAGAGTTCACCCTGGCGCTCGACCTCTCCTGTGACTTCCACCGGCTCGGCAACCACATCGAGCACTTGTTTGTTCACGGGTTTCCCTTCCGCAGACACGAGCATAAAATAGCTCGCCGGACCTTCTTTTTGTCGCACCAGCAATACCGGCGACACGCCGCCACTGATGCAGCGGATGGCGCATGCCCGGTGCGGCGTGAGCTGGCCCGGGTTCATTACGCCAAGGAAACATTTGCTGTCCACAATCTCGCCGAGCAGGGTTTGCCTCCCCAGCGAAACGGTTTGGGGTGGTGTCGTCGTGCTGGTTCTCTCATTCGCCTGGATCCATTCGGGTTTGGTTTCAACCATCGTTTGATCGCTGCGATAGATGAGCGTCCCCTTCACTGTGACGGCTTTGCCGTCGAGCGGCGCAAGTGCTTCAGTGTTTAGGCCAAATTTCCACGGAGCGATCAGGTAATAGCTGGAAAATGACGATACGCTGCCGGTCCGACCGGGCCGCGGCACGAGCAAATGGGGATAGGGGCGCGTTCGTAAAATTCCTGAGAGATTTTTATGGGTTCCCCACTCGAACACGCTGGCGCCGATCATGCGCTGGGACACAGCCAAAACGATTGGCGCAAGAAGGGCCAGTGACAAAACCACAATTGCCACTTTGCGCCCTGTCTTTCGGATTCCGGGCGCAGCCTTCGCTTCCCATCCAATGTAGAATTCGTCAGTCATGCAAGGCTTGCCTCCATGGTCCGAGCCTCGCTCGACCCAACTTGCGCATCGACCCTGTCATTCCGCCCTTCGATGAACGCCGGCTCTGCGCGTGCTCCCGCCGGGTTGGGTTTCGGATGAACGAACACACGTCCATTTTTGACCCGGACGTCGAAAGTCGGCACTTTTTCCGCGAACGGCGGAGGGGATGCGCCGGTGTCCGGTTGGTATTGGTATCCGTGCCAGGGACAGGTGATGCAGCCGAAGACAATCTTACCCTCCCCAAGCGGTCCGTTTTGGTGCTGGCAAACATTCGAGACAGCGGAAATCTTCCCGTCGTATTTGAAAATCGCAACGCGCTCGCCAGATAGGCATACGATGCGGGCTCGGTTCTCGGGAATATCAGTAACGGCGCACGCATCTACTAACCCGGTCTCAGCTATTTCAGATTTATGATTTATGATTTCTGATTTTGCAGCGGCCGTTGCCTGATGCGTGATGCGTGATGCGTAAGCCGTGGAACGTGAATCATCATCGAGGCGCTTTTCCTTTGTTCCAGCGAGGATGTGCAGTGTGAGGACCGTCGCCAACCCCGTCGCCGTCGCGACGACATAAACGGGGTTTCCTTCACCTTGCAGCACGCCAAACGTGACGTGCAGCACCAAAAGTGCGTAGGCGACATAGACCAGCATGTGCAGCGACTTCCAAACCGGCGCGGTCAGATTGGCCAGCCAAAAGTCATGGCTTGTGGCCGCCATCAGGAACAGAATCACTAAGGCGAAGAAGCCGAATGGTTGAAAAGGCACGCCGGAAATGGAAGGGGTGAGCGAGCTGCCTTTGAAGATACTCAAGATTAGGTTCGTATCGCCCCCGGCGTGGTAGGTGATGATGACCAAAGTGGCGTGAACCAGTCCCAGTAGGAAACATGTGACGCCCGCGTGACGTCGGTTGTAGAGCACGGGCAGGAAACGGGGACTCAGCCGGCACAGCGGGCCGATGCAGAGGACGACGTGCAGCAGGAGAAACGCAGCCGTCCCGAACGCGCGCATCAGCATGATTTCGTCGGTGACAAGCGGAAATAGAACTTTGGTCAGCGCGCCGAAAAGCACCAAATAAGTCCCAACGCAGGTGACCAGGACAGCATCATAGAACTTCTTCTGCCGGTTCCACTGAACTGAGACGTATGCGATTCCCATGGTATTACTGAAGCGCTAATTGATTGAATCGGCGAAGCGAACGGGTTTCGAAACGGCCACAATTTCGTTGTTGGCAAGACTATAAAGCACGAGTGCACCGCTCTCACTCGCGGCGGTCGCCGGCAATGAGAGTGCGCTTGCACTAAATGCTCCGAGCAGCAGCGCATTATCCGGCAGTTTTCCTGTGATTTCCGGATTACCGGAGATCCAATAAACAATCAAATCCGGTTTCACAAATTCCTTGACCGCAGACAGCTCCAAAGCAAACCGTCTGCTGTTGTCACTCGCGCGAAGGAGTCGGACGTGAATTGTCTCTTTCGAGAAAAGGTCCGCGCGCTCCCAAACTGTTGCCGCCGACGCGCGCGAGAAAGTTGGTGATTCAATCGGCAGCGATGCCATGCTCGGCACAGGGCTGCGTGCTGCGATTCCAACGATGAACCCAATAGGCAACGACACACCGAGCGTGATGACGATTCGTCGGTGTCGTTGGCGCAAGGGACGAGTCATGGCAATATCGGATTTCGGACTTCGGAACTCGGATTTGAAGCTCGGCGGTGCGCGTTGCGTTCCTCCGGTGGCTCGTGAACCCCACTCACCCACCGTTTGAGCAACATTGGCCAAAAAGCCATCGCCCCTGGAACGATGAGCAGACGGAATCCCCACGAACCGTGGGCCGCATGCGGGTCAATGCGGTTTACTCCGAACAAAGCAAACGGAATGGCGAATAAAAAGCCACAGGCAAGATATGAGCCCAACAAAATCAGAAACGTTGCTGCTATCATAGCGACCCCGCTTTGGCTCCATTTCCCGGCGCATACGAGGTAGTCGGCCTGTCCTCTGCAAGCCTGCCAAAGGAAGGGGTGAGCATCTGATGTTCCGACTTCAATTCTGAATTGAGTGAGTAACTGATCACCGTGCGGATCAGCACAATTGCACCCAGCACCATCAAGTCCTGCAAGCTAGGTTTCATTAAGGTGTCAATGATGTCGGCAGCGATCAGAAACTCCAATCCGAGCAACAGGTAGTAACCAAGGACATGGCGAAGGTGCTTCCGGTCTGGTTCAACTTCCTGACCTCGAAAGGCGAGCAGTTCTGCACGGAGAAAACGCGCTAGCCCACCGGCGACGCCAAAAACGATGACCAAGACTCCGAGCACTCCGATTCCCAAACTGGCATGGTGAAGATAGGCCATTGCTTGACTGATTAGTCGAAAGAAGTCTGCGTTCCTTACACGCGAAGCGCCAGTTGGCAGCGGCCTTAAACACTGATGGGTACAGCGGGTTCTGGACCCGCGCCAGGGCGCGCGTGCTCCTAAAACCTACTGAATCGTTCGGCTTTAGTCGAGCCGTGTGAAAGTAAAGGTCCCGAAGGGAACGATGACGCCATTTTGTAAAGCCGGAAATCCAGTGTGCTGGGTAACGACATTGCGTGGGATCGTGGGTTGATCCGGAGCCTCGTAGGTCAGACCGCTGTCGGTGCCTGCGTCGTTGGAGTAGAGTGTGACGGTTATGTTAGTGATCCATTGGCCGTTAGTGAGCATGTTGAAACTGTCCACTCCAACGAACCAATCCGGACTGGGAGCGACCATTGAACAGAGAGTGACCAATGGAAAATCGCGCCGCATCGGCTGTGGAAATGTGAGGGTCACGCTGCCTGGACTGGGCCGGATGCCGCCGCCGGAAAGCTGAAAATCGGCAGTCTCATTGGTGATGGCGGCGCCCACCTCGGCCAGCAATTGCGTCTTTTGGCCCTGTTCGGCCATCAGGCGAATGCCCTCGCTGGCGGTTTCGCCTTGCCGAAAAAAGTGCACTGCCGCGCCATGGGCGCCTCCGACCAGCCCTGACCAATGAGCATTAGTGGTCCAGCCCGCCGGATGAGTGATCTGGCTCCAAGTGGCACTGAAGACCACTTGGTAGAGCGCGTTGTAATCTGCCACGACCCGAAAAAATGCGCGCTCGCCGGGCGCAGGGACGGTAGCGTTCATATTCGTGGTAGGGGTGCCCACATTCGACCAAGTGCCATTGAGGTCGCTGCAGGTCTGCACCTGGTAACTTGGCCGGCCGCCGGTCCATTCCAATGTCGCCTGATCGGCGGAAATTTTGAAGCTGGTGATTTCGACCGGGTCCGAGGAGTCGGCTCGCGCTTTGTCGCCGCTGGCCAGAACGATTGCTGCCAGAGAGAATACTAATTTCTTCATGAGGGTTGGACGAGCGGGCCGGCAGGAACCTTACAGGGGAAATTGGCGAAGCCGTCAGTAGCTTTGGAGGGACGCCGCCGGGCTGAACGGCTACTGGGGAGTGGCCGGCGATATTTCTGATCGGCAGTTCACCTATCTTCCGCGGGTATATTCAGTGGCGATCCACTACTGGAAAGGGCCTGTGCCGAGCGAAGTCGGCTGGATTACTCAGCCTTTTCCGTAAACGGGTACCGCCGCACCAGTGATCGCGCGTGAGGCGTCCGAGGCCAGGAAGGCGATCACCTCGGCAATCGCCTGCGGCTCGACCCATTTGCTGAAATCGCCGTTGGGTATGGCAGCCCGGTTTTGCGGAGTATCAATCGTTCCGGGCATGATACAGTTCACATTGATGTTCGAGGGTTTCAGCTCGTCGGCCAGAGATTCGGTCAGGCGCAGCACGGCGCTCTTGGAGGCGCTGTATGCCGCGTAGCCCGCGTTCCCGTGCAGTCCGTCGCGACTCGCGACATTGATAATCTTGCCACTTCCCTGCTTGAGCATTTGCGGAATGACCGCGCGACAGCAAAGCAGAGTCGTGCGCAGGTTGATATTAAAAAGGAAATCCCAATCGGCGAGATCGGCAGCATGCGCCGGCTTGCCCCCGCGATACCCGCCCACCGTGTTGACTAGCACGTCCACCCGACCGAATTTTGCGAGAGTCTGTTCTACCATTTTGGCGAGCGATTCGGGGTTAGAGAGGTCAACCCCGCCGGCCAGTAAATGATCTTCGGAGTCCGCCATGTCCTTGAACGCGTCACGAATGCGGTCTTGCGAACGATCTACCAGCACCATCTTTGCTCCCGCTTGGTGAAAAGTCCGGGCTGTCGCCATGCCCAGGTTTCCGATTGCGCCAGTGATGATGGTCACTTTGCCTGCGAGCGAGTAAGAAGTCATGCGATAGCTGCCATTTCTGTTGTAGCCGCCGAGGTAACGAGGCGGTCTGAATTCTCCTCCGTTTTCCGCCTCCTCACGTCGGCGGCTACGTGAACGCCAAGCCGCTCCAGCAGATGATCCCCCACGCGCAAGGCGTTCGCGATGATTGTCAGCGTCGGATTAACCGCGCCACTTGAGACAAAGAAACTGCCATCCACGACGTAAAGATTGTCCAGGTCGTGTGCGCGGCAATTCAGGTCGAGCACAGACGTGGCCGGATCTTTGCCAAATTTGCACGTTCCGACCTGGTGGCCAAGACTGTGCATCGGCATTTTTGTCGTGAAATAACCGGACTTGGGCGTGAAGTAATTTGCCTGCGGCACGATATGACAGCCGCAGCCGATTTCCTTCAGGATTCCCTTCCAGCGCTCGACCAGGCGATCAAATGGCTCAGAGTTGTTTTCCGTGTAATCAACGACAATGCGCTCGTCCCCATCGACCCGCACCTGGTTCTTCGCCTCGGGCAAGTCCTCCGTCGTGAGCCACCAGTCAATCGAGTTCTTCGCGACCTCCTCAATCGTGAGCGGCGCGTATTTGTCCTCGTAACCGCGAAGGCCCTCGATGACCGTTTTGCCCATGAGTTGGATGTTCCCCATAGGAAATTCGTAGCCCGGCTCGCCCCAATAAAAATCGTTGATCGCCATGGTCTTTTGGAACTTCGAGGGATTCGATTTGAGCGTGGAAACGCCGACGAGCGAGCCGAGAACGTGCTTCATCAAGTTGCGCCCCACCAAGCCCGAGGAATTATTCGCCAGTCCGCGCGGATGCTTGTCGTTCGCCGAGCGCAACAACAGCGCGGACGAATTCACAGCGCCACACGAAACGACCACGATATCGCCGCGAAAAACTCGAGTCTCGCCTTTGACTTGCGCGACCACTCCCGTGACTTCACGGCCCGACGCACTTGTGTGCAATCGCAGCACCTTGGCCTCGGTGATAAGCGTGATGTTCGGCTCTTTCAAAGCCGGCCGGACCGCACTGACCTCCGCGTCTGATTTCGCCCCGACCAGGCAAGGATAACCGTCGCATGTGTCGCAACGGATGCATTGACTGAGGTGCATCATTGCCTCATTGATCCGCACTCCCATCGGGGCGGGATAGGGTTTCATGCCGCGCGCGGTGAGGATTTCGAACACTTCTTTGATTCGCGGCTCGTGGCTAATCGGCGGGAAGGGATACTCTCTGGAGCGCCATGGCTCCGTCGGATCTTCCCCCGCCTTCCCGTGCACCTGGTAAAGTTCCTCCGCTTGTGTGTAATACGGCTCCCAATCGCGATATTTGATAGGCCACTCGGACGAAATTCCGTCGCGATGCCGAAATGATTCAAAGTCCCTTTCGCGCAACCGGAACAGCGCCGCGCCATACACCTTCGTGTTGCCCCCGACGAAATAGCTGAAGCCCGGCCGGATTTCCCCACCGTCCTTGTTGTACATGACCTCGGAAGAGTAATACTTGAATGAGCCGTGATAGCTCCAGTTGTCCTTTTCGCGCGGAAGAAAAGGGCCGCGCTCCAGGACAAGGATGCGCTTTCCGCTCCCGGCCAGGCGATGGACCAAACTCCCGCCGCCGGCGCCGGTGCCGATGATGATGACATCGAAATGGTCGCTCATGACGGGGGTTGGTCGGAGGAAGAGACGAACCCTTACAAAAAACACCGAGACACCGAGGAGTTCGCTTGGCTATAATTTGCTCAGAGCTAAACTGGCGACCGTGCTTTCGTTTTTCAAAAAGCGTTCCGCCCCGCTGGCGGAAACGACGTTGAAAACACGCGCTGACCAATTCTGGGCATGGTTCGCACGATCAGCGCATAGATTTTACGAGACAATCGAAGCTGGCAATTGCCCCAGTCTGGCCGGCGAGGTCAGCGATAAGGTTGGGGAATTGTTCCCCGGCCTTGCGTGGGTCTTCGGCCCGGGTGAAGGCAGCGGCCATTCGTTCACGCTTTCGGGTGAGGGCGTGCTGCACAGACAACTATTTGCGATTTATTGCGTGAGTTGTGCTCCAAACCTTGAAGGGTGGACATTTTATGCATCGCGCCAACCAGGCTCGATCGAAGGCATTCGGATGGAAATCGGGGGACAAAAATTGGATCCGATGGAATTTTGGCTCACACCTGTAGTTGATACCGAGTCGCAGAAGATTGATATCACAGTTTGGCACCCGCTGTTTGACAGGCTGAGTGAAAAGGAACGGGCGTCTCCGCTTTTTCTCTTTCTGGACGAGGTATTGGGCGAATTCGGAACTGGCCAATGGATCGGCGAAATCAAGCTTAATAACAAGCGCCTGGCTGACGCAATTCCGCTCAAAGAGCTTTACGAATTCGTGAAGAAAGTTGAGACCGAAAAGGGCTGGGAGAAACTACCGCCGGGAGAGGCGGCAATCGTGTACAGCCGGAAGGAGCGAGCAAACCGATTTCTCCGAGATGACATAATCACAGGCAGCACGATGCATCCGAATCTCCTAACTGAATACTACCGTGCCGAAGGGCAACTCGAAGACCCATTGGCAGGCACTGGTGCGGACTACGTATTTGTGACAATTGATTGTGCTTTTTTTCGCAAAGTGGAGGAATTGGTCAACGAAAGAACTGCAATCGAAGAGTCGCTCAACCAAGCCCTGAAAAAAGCCCGGAGTGGTCGCCTGCTGGGCGGCGCGTTTGGCAGCCAATTCGCATACATTGACCTGCTGCTGTTCGACGGAAATAACAGTCTAGGAATTGTTCAAAGCGTTCTTCGTGAACACAACCTGCCGAGCGGAACGGCGATTAACTTCTTCGCGAGGGAAAAGCAAGGCCGGAGCGTGGTTCTCTAAATTGTGGCAAAGAACTGCCGAAAGAAAAACCCCGACCTGTAAGAGGTCGGGGCCTGAGGGATATTGTAATCGGGGACTAGCGGCTGCTAATCTGAACGGGTTGGCTGAACGAAGCTTCGCCGAGGACCACCTCCGCCCAAGCGCACCAAATCTGCACCTTGCTCACGTCCTGTACGTAAGCGGGCAACGTGATGCTCCGATTGATTTTGTCGCCCTTGATACTGAGCTTCTGCAACAGGTAAGTGTTGCCTTTGGAGTCCACCACTTGCCAGTGCGGATCGGGCGTTCCCGGAACTTTGAAGTCGTCGGACAGGGTGAGAACGTTTTTCCCATCCACAACGGTATGGGTGACGGTTCCAGTGTTTGCCTTCGGGCCGGCGAACTTGGTGCTCTTGTGCATGTCTTCGGCTAACGCGCTGCTCGCGACGAACAGAGCCAGTGCGGTGAACGATGTGATTAGTGTTTTTTTCATTTTGTTTTTCGATTTAGCTTTTGCGTTTGTCTTCGCTCGCGGCTCTTATGTGCCTTGAGCGACGCGAAAATTGGTCGAGAATCGCAGCCAATCCTTACAGCCTCGCGCCGTAGCCGCCGAAGTGAGGAGGCGGATTCATCGAAGGGCTGGCGAAACGGCACCCGCCTCCTCACGTCGTCGCTACGCGCTTAAGGGTCCCGCAAAACGTGACAGGTATAACCGCCGGGATGTTTCACCAAATATTTCTGGTGATAATCTTCAGCTGGATAGAATTTACCAGAGGCCGTTATTTCTGTCGTAATTGGCCGGCCGATCTTTCCAGATTTATCCCAGCGTGCCTTGACTGCCTCGGCAGTCTTTTTCTGAGCCTCGGTTGTGTAAAATATGGCTGAGCGATATTGCGTGCCCACATCATTGTGTTGCCGATTCAACGTCGTCGGGTCGTGCATTCGGAAGAAATAATCGAGTAACGTCTGATAGGTTAACCGCGTAGAATCAAACTCGACTTGAATCGATTCGGCGTGGCCCGTGCTACCGGTGCTCACTTCCTCATAAGTCGGGTTTGCAGTTTTTCCCCCGGAATAGCCAACTGTAGTTTTCAGCACGCCGGGAATCTTGCGAATGATTTCTTCCATTCCCCAAAAGCAACCGCCGGCGAGGATTGCCGTCTCATGCACCGGTGCCGTTATCAGACCGGCTTGCACAAACGGTTCCAGATACTCGCCATAGCCGGCCTGATCCATTTCCTCAACAGGAATGAATTTCAGCGCGGCGGAATTGATGCAGTAGCGCAGGCCCCCTTTGTCGGCTGGTCCGTCATCGAAGACATGGCCAAGATGCGAATCTGCCATTTTCGAACGCACCTCTGTCCGAGCCATTCCGAACGTCGAGTCCTTCTTCTCGACCACGTCGGCTCCCTTTAATGGTTGAGTGAAACTCGGCCAACCCGTTCCCGAATCGAACTTGTTCAGGGAACTGAACAGAGGCTCACCCGAGACAACATCGACGTAAATCCCGGGCTTATGATTGTCCCAGTATGCATTGTGAAATGGCGGCTCTGTGCCGCATTGCTGCGTTACTATAAATTGCTCCGAGGACAATTTCTTTTTGAGTTCCGCTTGAGCAGGCTTTCTGAATCCCTTCATTCTTTCAGCTTCAAAAGCAGGCGGTTCTGCCGATTTTGCACGACCATGCTTTACCAATGCGGTAAGACCCACCGCCAGCACGACGGCTATCATTATGGCTGCGATTCTTAGCGAGGACATACAAATTTGACCTTTCACTTCAAATTACAGTTAAGACTTTGGGCTCTCGAATTTCTCCGGAAGCTCCATAGGTAGGTAGTTTTGCTCCCTCCAATCCTTACAGTTTTCCAACTGCGCTTTGCCTGGAGACGAAGGCGCTTGCAATGAGAGGTTTATCAACGGCAGGCAGTCATTCGCGGAGTACATGATACTCAGGGCGAAGGACTTCAACCGGCTTCTCTACTGGCTGGGCTCCTGGATGTCCGCAGAAGATGCAGCGGTGCCGCATGTCATGATTCCATTTCGCGCAGGCGACCTGGGCCCCTTTTCGCATGGCGCTGTACAGCTCGACTGCGAGGAACATGCCCCCTACGGGCGCGACGAAATAGATCCAGGCGGCCGTCCAGACGCCGCTCGGCAATGCCGAGGCGACGGTGCGCGCGGGGTTGATGCTCATACCTGAGAACGGTCCTTCGAACGTTATAAAAAGAAATACCAGCGTACCACCGAATAAGCCGGTGAAGCGGGCGAGCTTGGGCGTGTTGGTCATAAACAGCACCATGAGCATCATGCCGCACGCGATGGCCATCTCAGCAACGAACGCAGCCGCAATGCCGGCCTTCCCCGGCACCGTCACCACATAGCTTACGGGCGCGTCTGTGAAGGTGCGCCCCAGGGCGAATTTCACGAGCAGCACGCCCGCGATGCCGCCGAGCGTTTGGAACATGGGATAAAACAGGGCATCCCAGGACTTCACTTTTCCAAGCCGAAAGAATGTCCAGGTCACCGCAGGATTCATGTGCGCGCCGGACCGCGCTCCCCAAGGAGAGTAGATGATGCCGATCGCTGTCAGACCCATCGCCAGACCATTAAGCGCCAGACGAACAAAATCGTTCGGAATGGCGTGGCGAATTGGCGAGTTTGGATATTCCAGCAGCGAAGTGAATAAGCCAGCTGAAACCATGAAGCAACCCAAACAGGCCGCTTCCATCAGATACTCTGGGAAATGCCTGGCCAGCGCCCGGATCATAGGAAAAGATTCGTGAACGCCACGCTGACTCCCCACAGACAACAAAGCCACAGCAGAAAAAAGAGAAATGTTTCCTGATTGCGAACGTGCCAAGGGAAATGCCCAAAATGCCGGAGAGCAGCTTTTGGGGACGTTCTCGTGCAGCGCGGTGATCGATTCCGTTTCGCCTCGGTTGCGAGCTTCGACGTCCCGGGCTTTAGCAAGTCCAACGTGGCTAGGCGTATGCTCGCGTCCTGCATATCACGTCCAGAGACTATGCAACCGCGACGACACGCGACTGCGAACGCGAACTCTCCTCCGGATCTCGATTGTCTGTCGCTTGTCTCGTGCGAGCAGGCGGTTGCAGAAGCTTTGCTACCAAGCCGGTCCATCCGGTCTGATGCGATGCGCCCACGCCGCGTCCAGTGTCCCCATGAAAATACTCATGAAACAAGACGTAATCCTTGAAATTCGGATCGCTGGCCAGCTTTGGATGGTATTTCAACACTGGACGCTGCCCGTCTTCACCTTTCAAGAACAACCTCGACAAGCGGGATGACAGTTCATCCGCAACGTCTCTGATGCTCATAAATCTGCGCGATCCGGTCGGGCATTCGATTTTGAACTCGTCACCGTAGTAGTGATGGAATTTCTGAAGCGACTCGATAATAAGGTAATTCACCGGCATCCAAATTGGGCCGCGCCAGTTTGAATTTCCGCCAAACAAGCCAGACATGGACTCTGCCGGCCAGTAGCGGACCTCATTGGCCATTCCGTTTGCTTCGAGGCGATACGGCTCCCGCTCATGTACCTTCGAGAGTGCGCGGACCCCGTAATCGCTAAGAAATTCGGTTTCATCGAGCATCCGGCGTAATAGACATTTCATCCGATGACCTCGCAAAAGCGAAAGCAGATGTCGAGAGCCCATACCGTGTTCGTCCCATCGCGAAACGAGTTTTGCCAGGTCGGGACGGTAATTGAGAAACCACTCCAGGCGTCCGGCAAATCTTGGGAGTTGTTCCAGTAGTCCGGAGTCCAATGTTTCTACTGCGAAGAGCGGGATTAGTCCCACCATGGAACGAACTTTCAACGGCATGCTTTGGCCATTGGGCAAGTTCAGCACATCATAGTAGAACTCGTCCTTGTCGCACCACAGGCCGATACCCTCGTCGCCGATGTTGTTCATGGCCTCCACAATATGAAGGAAGTGCTCAAAGAATTTCGTAGCGATGTCTTCGTAAACGTCGTTGTGCGTTGCGAGTTCGAGAGCAATACGCATCAGATTGAGCGAATACATCGCCATCCACGCTGTGCCATCCGCCTGATTGATAAAGCCCCCGGTCGGCAGTGGAGCGCTGCGGTCGAACACGCCGATGTTGTCGAGACCGAGAAAACCGCCCTGGAAGATGTTCCGGCCTTGCGCATCCTTGCGGTTTACCCACCAGTTGAAGTTAAGCATCAGCTTGTGGAAGACGCGCTCAAGAAACTTGATGTCACCAGGGTCCTCTGGACTGGAATCGCGCCTTTGCTTGCGATCCATCTGGAAAACGCGCCAGGTCGCCCACGCGTGAACCGGTGGGTTCACATCGCCAAACGCCCATTCATACGCCGGTAACTGGCCGTTTGGATGCATATACCATTCGCGGGTAAGCAGAGTGAGCTGGTGCTTCGCAAATTCGGGATCGGCCAGGGCAAGCGGGATGCAGTGAAATGCAAGGTCCCAAGCCGCATACCAGGGATACTCCCATTTGTCCGGCATGGAGATAACGTCCGCGTTGTTCAGGTGCAACCATTCACGATTGCGTCCCCATTTGCGTTCTGTGGGAGGGGGTGGGTGACCGGGATCGCCCTTGAGCCATTCCGGCACGTCGTAATAGAAGAACTGCTTGCTCCAAATCATCCCGGCCAAAGCCTGGCGCTGAACGTTGCGCGCGTCGACCTCGGTGATGTCCTGCTGCAGCTCGGCGTAAAATTCGTCAGACTCTTCGATACGCCGCGTGAATACCTTATCGAAATCCATGAACGGTAGCCGCCGACGTGAGGAGGCGGATTCTTCGTCCTCCACTTTCCGCCTCCTCACGTCGGCGGCTACTAGTCGCAATCGGACTACACCCGACTGGCCAGGTCCAATTGTGCGCCTGTAAAGAAACCCCGCCTTTGTGCCAATCTTCGCCGGATTTACGGCATCCTGTTTCCCGTGAATTATGTATTCGTGGAAGCCATCTTTGAAATAGCCCTTGGCGTCCGCTTGGCCATAAAGCCGTCGCGCATTGGTTTCATTGTCACAAAAGAGAACCTCCGGCTTGCCATCGGCGTAAAGCGTGTATGAACCGAAAGCGTCCTGCTTAGCTGTAACATCGCCGCGATTGTTAAGCCTCAGTTCCGGTTTCTCCCCGTTTGTTTTCCACGACCATGTGTTGCGAAACCACAGTTGCGGCAGCAAGTGAATGGTTGACTCCTCACTCCCGCGATTGTGGACGGTAACACGCATGAGAACGTCTTCGGGCGAACCTTTTGCGTATTCGACAAAAACATCCCAATAGGGGTTATCATCGAAGATTCCTGTGTCCAACAACTCGAATTCCGGCTGTCGGGCGTCTCCCTTTCGGCGCGCGTTTTCCGCCACGAGCTGCCCATAGGGAAATTCGCGTTGCGGATATTTGTAGAGCATCTTCAGGTAGCTGTGCGTCGGCGTGGCATCGAGGTAGTAATAAAGTTCTTTCACGTCCTCGCCATGATTCCCCTCGGAATTGGTGAGGCCGAACAGTCGTTCCTTCAAAATCGGGTCTTTGCCATTCCAGAGTGTGAGCGAAAGACAGAGGCGGCACTGCTCATCGGTGATCCCCGCGATTCCGTCTTCACCCCATCGATAAGCTCGACTCCGGGCGTGATCGTGCGGCAAGTAGTCCCAGGCTGTGCCGCCCGGAGAGTAATCCTCGCGAACCGTCCCCCATTGACGCTCGGAAAGATAGGGGCCGAAGAATTTCCAATTCGCGAGCCCTGCTGAATCTTCAGTAAGGCGCTTTCTTTCTGCGTTCGTTTCCATGTTGATTGTGGTTTAAGTCGTGATCAGCTCGCGTGCGCGTTTTCGACTTGGTTTGACCATCACGGGCTCTTTGAGCACACGTTGGTCTAGCCGCAGCAATTCGCCCATGGACCATGCCTGAAACGGACAACCGCGCGGGACATGAGGCGCGTCAGCGTCAACGATTTCGGAAACATGGTCCAAGCCGGCATCGTCGAGATGGGAAAGAAGAGGAATGAGGAATTTCGTTCGCGCTTCGTCTCTTACGTCCGCAGAATTTCCCCTCACCCGAACCCACGCCTCGACAAAAGGGCCAATAAGCCACGGCCACACGGTGCCTTGATGGTAAGCGCTGTCCCGCTCCCAAACGCCGCCCTGGTAGCGCGCCTTGTAGCCCGGTTCACCCGGCGCAAGCGACCGGAGCCCCAACGGTGTGAGTAGTTTTTGTTCAACGAGCGAGACGATATTCTCTGCGCGCTCACCTCGGATGATCTGAATCGGCAGGCCGCCTACGGCAAAGATTTGGTTTGGCCGCAACGCGTCATCGCGTTCGCCGGGCCGATGGTTCACATCGATTACATCGTACAAACACCCGCGTTCCGCGTTCCAGAATTTTTCGCCGAACGATTGCAAACCGCGCTCGAAAAGCTTTTCCCAGCCAGGAGAAAACTGGCTGGCAATTTTTAGGGCATTCAGCCAAAGCGCTTGAATCTCGACAGGTTTTCCGGCCCGGGGCGTAACCACCCACTCCCCGATCTTGGAGTCCATCCAGGTTAGCTGCACTCCCCGTTCGCCAGCTGCAAGCAGCCCGTCGCTATCCATGCGAATGCCGTACCGCGTTCCCTTCGAGTAGCCTTCCAGAATCGCCTCCACCGCATTTTGTAGAAGGCGCTTGTCTTTGGCCGACAATACTCCGCCGTGTCCATTGCAACTTTGAAGTAACTCGTGAACGGCAACAGTGAACCACAGGGACGCATCGACTGAATTGTATTCGGGCTGCTCGCCACTATCTGGAAAACGATTTGGCAACATGCCTTCAGAAACACAATCCGCCCAGGCCAAGAGAATTTCACCCGCGTCGGCGAGCCTTTCCGAGGTGACACAGAGTCCCCGCAACGCGATAAATGTGTCGCGGCCCCAATCTGTGAACCACGGATATCCCGCGATGATCGTCTTGCGGTTGCGCCCTTTGACGACGTAACTGTCGGCTGCGCGATGAAGTCGCGAAGGGAACTCTGCCCTGCGAGAGTGTTCATCCGCCGGGACTGCCTGGGCGAATTTCACCGCGGACAAATCTTGCTTTCGAGAAAGGGCCGGCGAGCCGGGCGTCGTGAACATCAATACCGCTTCGTTCGCCAGATCGAAACTGAAGATACCGGGCGCTGCGAGGTCCTCGGTATCGTCCAAACCGCGGCTGGTTTCTTCCGCGTAGCGAAAATTGCGATACCAATGCGGCTCGTGCTGATAGCGCCCGTTCGAGAGGGCAATCACTGCGGGCACGCCCACGTAGGGGTTCCAAATGACACGCTCTCCTTCCAATGTTGCATCGAATCGGAACGCGGAATTCTCTTTGTGGAGACTGTGGTAATCGCGACCCGACAAGAATGGACGGACGCAAAGCCGAGCTTTCTTCCGTTTGCCGATAAGACGCCAGGCGATTTGGGTGAGCTGCGCCTCGTGAGCGGCGAGAATTTCCTGCTCAATGCGGGTGTCTTCATCCAGCTTGAATATCCATCGTGGCCACGGGTCGGTAGTGAATTGTTCGATCCGCTGCGCACCGTCACCGCCAATAACGTCCGGAGCATAATGCTGCGAGCTGAGATCAAATCGATCGGTTTCGATTTCGACCCAAGCATCAAGGCCATTTACCAAGACCATTCTTCCAGCAGGCGGAGTAGTCGCAGTTACCAGCAACCCATGATAGCGGCGCGTGCGAATGCCGGTCGAGGTGCCCGAAGCAAAACCGCCAAATCCGTCGGCTTCGAGCCATTCTCTCATTGCTGATATGTCTAAGGAGCTCATGGGTGGAATTTATGATTTATGAGTTAGGATTTATGATTTCAAAAACATCTCCGGAGCAGCAGGATTGCGACGCATGAATCGCGAGGAACTGAAAGCTCGAACAAAGAAATTCGCGTTGCGGGTGATGAAAATGACGGATGCGCTTCCGCGTAGCGTGAAGGGAAAAGTGCTCGCTAACCAAATTCTCCGCTCTGCGACAGCAGTGGCCTCCGGCTATCGTGCCGCTTGTCGTGCCCGCAGCAAGGCTGATTGGATCGACAAAATCGGACGAACCTTGGAAGAAGCCGACGAATCGCTTCTCTGGCTCGAACTCACGGAGGAGGGCGGTCTGTTGCCCGCGCGCAAAATCAGCGCGTTGAAACAGGAAGCCGCCGAATTGACCGCAATCTTTGCCGCTATTCACAAATCCTCTCGGTGTTGAATCAAAGCGCCAAATCATAATTCCTAAATCATAATTAATAAATTCCCCGGGAAGCTGCCGAGCTGACAGCCATTTTTGCCGCTATTCACAAATCCTCCAAATCATAAATCCTAAATCATAATTCATAAATTCGGCCTCATCCTCCGGTCTCGAACCCCGGATAAAGTGTCATTCCGCCATCCACGAAGATGCTCGCCCCATGGATGTAATCCGAATCGTCACTTGCGAGCCACACGACCGCGCGACCAATGTCATTAGGCTCGCCGATGCGTTTATACGGAATGAGTTTCATCAATTCGCGATACGCTTCTGGCGTTCCCCAGGCTTCCATGTTTATCGGGGTCCGCACAGCTCCAGGGCAAACTGAGTTCACTCGAATACGATGCGGCGCTACTTCCTGGGCAATGCTTTTCATCATGAGCATCACGCCGCCTTTGCTCGCGGCATAGTTCACGTGACCGGCCCAGGGAATAACCTCGTGAACGCTGCTCATGCAGATGACTTTGCCTGCCGCGCAGCTAACTTCTTTGCGAATGCCGCGACGCTTGAATTCGCGAATCGCCTCACGCGCGCAAAGGAACTGGCCGGTCAGATTCACGTCGAGCACGAACTGCCAATCAGCAAGCGACATTTGGTCAATCGGCGAGTCCTTTTGCAGCCCGGCGTTGTTGACGAGAATGTCAATCGTGCCGAATTCCTGGATCATCTTCTTAAACATGGCTTGCACTTCGTCTTCTTTCGCCACGTTCGCGCGATGAGCAAAAGCGTCACCGCCTTGAGCGGAGATTTGATTCACAACTTCCTCGGCGACCTCGGGCCGAGACACGTAATTCACGACCACATCGGCGCCGGCGTTGGCGAGAGCGAAAGCGACGGCCTTGCCGATGCCGGAATTGGCGCCCGTCACCAGCGCCTTCTGGCCCTTCAGCACTTTGTTGATGGGAGTTGCTGGCATCACTGCCTCCGGCAAGTTCTCGTCGCGCAAATGCTGCTGCATGAGTTCTTCATGCACATTGGGCAGCGGGGCCATCAAGCGACTAGGTGGGAGCTTCACTTCTGGCATTACATTCATGGTTATAAATCGTTTATTGTTCGTTTACTGGTTCGTGCTCTGATTTGTCGGAGGAGAGGGACCGTCCTTACATCCCTTGAATGTATGATTTCAGAATGGGCAATTTGCCGCCCGCGGCTACAAACCACGTGCCAAATCCTAAATCCTAAATCATAATTCATAAGTCTGGTTTGTAAGGTTTGTGGTGTTGCCCGCGACCAAAGGTCAGCCAATTGTTGGCATCCCTCTTACGAGCGAGATGAAGATGAGCACGGAAAACAATGTCGTCGCGGCCCAGTCTCCGTCAGAAGTAGGGCCTGCAACGAAAACTGTGAAAATATCGGATCCGGAGCACTGGGTGGAAGAGCACGGCGATTACTTATTCAAGTACGCTTTGTCACGCCTGCGTGATCCGGCCAAGGCCGAAGACTTGGTGCAGGAGACCTTTCTGGCTGCACTCAAAGGAGCCAAGGGCTTCCAGGGCCGCAGCTCCGAAAAAAGTTGGTTGGTTGGAATCTTGAAAAATAAGATTTGCGACTCTTACCGCAGGGCGAGTCGGGAAACGCCTTTCACTGATCTCGAGTTTTATTCAGACGAAGAGAGCGACCGCTTCATTCCTGATGGCCCATTCAAAGACGGTTGGGTCCACGAACTTGGCCCGCAGGAATGGTCGAATCCTGGGGCGAATCTGGACAACGAAGCTTTTTGGCAGACCTACCGCGACTGCTCGAACAAGTTGCCCAAAAACGTAAGCACCGTATTTAATCTCCGGGAGGTGGACGGCGTGGAGAGCAAGGAAATTTGCGCCATGCTGAATATCACAGAGAATAACTTATGGGTGATGCTGCACCGTGCGCGAATGGCTTTGCGCCGCTGCTTGGAACTGAACTGGTTTGGAAAACAGGGAAGCGTGGAATGAAAATCGCCAACTCGATCAAAAGGGCATGCGTTACGTGGATATGGAAGCACACACCCAATTGCGCGGAAATGTCCCGACTGGCATCCCAATCGTTGGACGCTCCGCTTCCGGCGCGGATTTGGCTCAAAATGAAGCTGCATTACGTGATCTGTGTATGGTGCAAGCGCTACATGAAGCACCTGAAGTTCCTTCGTCTCGCCACCCCTCACTTTCATGAACATGCGGACCTGCTCTCCAACCGGACCCTGTCGGTCGCAGCCAGACAGCGCATTGTGCAACGGCTCCAAACTGGCTAACTCACAGTTCAGGCGGAATGTAAGGATCGCTGGATTACCTCGACAAAAGAGTAGAAGATAACGCAGTGCGTGTCCCGACCTGAGAGCGTCATTAGATGAAAACGCTTGCTAAAGCGATTGCCCTGCTGTCCCCCACTTGCAAAGAGGCCAGCCGTCTTCAATCGCAAGCGCTTGATCGGAAACTCTCATTAATGCAGCGAATTGGCCTCCGCCTTCATCTCCTGCTCTGTAAGTGGTGTCGCCGATACGGAAAACAGATTGGTTTCCTCCACGATGCAACACGTGAGCATCCTGAGCAGTTCTCAGAGTCCCACGCACAGACATTTTCTCTGGACGCTCGCGAGCGGATCAAACAGAGGCTCCGAGCAGAGGAAGAATAGTTCCGATTGTAAGGTTGCCTCTCCGTGTGCGACTAACCGGTCGTGCACAACCACGCAATTCCGATCTCGCTTCCCCATGAATCCGCAAAGCTGAACTCATGAACGCGACATTTGAATACCTCAGGTTGCTGGTTGGCTCGCCAGCCCAATACACAACGCGCCTCGCGAGCGATTTCGATGAGGTCAGGGCGGCCCAAGCTTTGCGTTATGAAGTGTTCAACCTCGAACTAAAGGAAGGACTGGCAGAATCCCATGCAACCAGGCTCGATGAAGATCCTTTTGATGCCGTTTGCGATCATCTCATTGTCGAGCATCTGCCCACCGGTGACGTGGTTGGCACTTACCGTTTGCAGACCGGCCGGAACGCCGCATCCCATTTGGGCTACTACTGCGCGCAGGAATTTGAGTTCCAGATTTTCGAGCCAATTCGTGATCACATGATTGAGCTTGGCCGGGCCTGCGTCCGTCGCCAGCACCGAAACTTCGTGGTTCTTGGACTGTTATGGAAGGGGATTGCGGACTACGCGCAAAGACATTGCGCGAGGTATCTTTTCGGTTGCAGTTCCCTCACTTCCCAGGACCCGGCGGTCGGAGCCTCGGCATACGCCGACTTGTGTCGGAAACATTTGGTTGAAACCCGGTGGCGCACACAGCCTGTGCCGGCCTACGATTGTTCCTTGGAGCAACTCGCTACCGAGACGGTCCACATCCCCAAGCTTTTACGAGCTTACCTGACTTTAGGCGCAAAGATCTGTGGACCACCGGCGCTGGACCGCCACTTTAAGACCATTGACTTCCTGACGCTCCTTGACCTGGAGACGCTTCATCCGCTCGCCCGACAACGCTTTTTCGGCTCGTGAAATCCTGGGCAAAACATCCTTTGCGCGTCACCCGTCGGCTTGTCTGGCTCGGAGGGGAGATCATCTTAGCGGCTCTCAATTACGCAAGATGGTGCACTTTCTGCAGCCCGGCGGCGCTGCCGATGGCTCGTGCAACGTGACTGCAAAATTCTTCCCGCCGAGCTTTGCGGATTTTTGGCGCGGAGACATCCGTCACGGGTATAATTCCCCAGTCCGGATTATTGGTTTGCAATCACTTGAGCTATCTTGATGTCCTGATACTCGCCGCCGTCACTCCGTCACGATTTGTTGCAAAAAGCGAAATCAGAAAATGGCCGGTGTTCGGCTGGTTTGCCCGTTTGGCGGGAACGATTTTTGTCGAACGAGACAAACGCTCGCACACGGCTCAATCCGCCGCGGAGATAGCATCAGCGCTTGGGGACGACTCGCTCGTGGTGCTATTTCCCGAAAGCACAAGCTCAGGCGGCGAAACTATCCTTCCCTTCAAATCCTCGCTACTCGAACCCGCTGTCCGGAACCCGCACGCCGTAAGCGTCGGCTTGATCACTTATGACCTCGACGATGGCGATGTGAGCGAAGAAGTCTGTTATTGGAAGGATATGACGCTCCTGCCCCATCTCGTCAATCTGTTAAGCAAGCGCACTGTCCACGCGCTCCTTCATTTCGTTGAAACTCGACAGCAAGCCGTGGACAGAAGAGTCCTTGCGCGACAATTGCATTGGGAACTTCTTCGTCTCAAGAATGTCGTCGTTTTCAACGCGAATGGGTACCAACATTCCGGTCGGGCTTAATGGAGTGTACTCCCTTTCACTGTCCCGCGTTCAGAGACTCGTCCGACTTGTTTGCGACGAAATGTTCAGTCAGCTACTTGAAATCCCCCACGTGGGCTACAACGCCCGGAACAACACCGCCTGTGAACTTCCCTTCTTTCCTTTTCCTTCTCAAGACTCGGAGTTGTGAATCTAAATGCGAGTTCATTTCCATTCCTTTGGAACCCCCGAGCTAATCGACTCAAATAACGTAAGTCATTGATTAGCTGGCGGAAGGGAGAGGATTCGAACCTCCGGTACGGTTACCCGTACGCCTGATTTCGAGTCAGGTGCCTTTAACCACTCAGCCACCCTTCCACTCAGAGTTGAACCTGAGACCCATTATGCCACGATTCGCGTTCGCGGCAAGCTCATTGGGATGTCCTTACTTAAGGCTCCTTCGTCCGCCGCTCCCGTTCCCTCCGCCGTTTTCGTCGTTTGAGCTGTTCTTTAATGAACAGCCAAAAAAGAACCACGGCGATGCCGACGGCCACCAGGGCCAGTGCATTAACCAGAATGTCGCCCAAACAGGTTCGAACAGTCATAGCCCGCTCTGACGAAAGATGCGCCCCAAGAACCTTAAGGGCAACTAGGGCAGACTTCCCAGAGCGACGGGTGTCCCAACGAATTCGGATTTCGAGCTTCTCTGGCTTTCCTCGGGCTTCGGGCCTCGGCCTTCGGATTTCTCATTTGGATTCTGGATTTTGGTGCTTGGACTTTTTTCCAGACGGTTTGTATGGTGCGGAACATGCCGGTTGCGGCGCCAAGTCAAACTACCACCTCGCCACTGGCCCGGCCCGTGAGCACGCTGTGGGGCGTGGGTCCCGAACGGGTGTCCCTTTTGGCTCGGCTCGGAATCCGGTCGGTCGAGGACCTGCTGCTGCATCGGCCGCGACGGTATGAAGACCGCCGTCACCTGCGGCCCATCGCCAAACTGCAACTGGACGAACCGGCCATCCTTCGCGGAACCGTCGTCGCGCTGGGCGTCAAATGGTACAAGAAACACACCAAATCAATTTTCGAGCTCATTCTCGATGACGGAACCGCGCGGCTCCATTGCCGGTGGTGGAACCTGCCGTTCATGGAGAAAAACTTTGCCGTCGCTGATGAAGTCGTCGTTTTCGGGAAACCGAATTCGCTCAAGCCGCGGACCATCGACCATCCGGAAACGGAAGTGGTGGGGACGGGCGAAGAAAGTTTCATCCACTTGAATCGAATCACGCCGATTTATCCGCTGACCGAAGGTTTGCCCCAACGCTGGCTGCGCGCCTTGATTTGGCGGACGCTCGAGCAAGCCCAATCGCAAATCGCCGAGCCATGGCCGGAACTGGCGGAGCTGTCAGCGAACGCAGACCCCGGATCCTCGGCCTCCAACCCTCCCCTGCCCTCTCGCGCTCAAGCCATCCGCCAGCTTCACTTTCCGGATGTGCTGGACCACGCCGAGCAAGCGCGGCAGCGGCTGGCGCTCGACGAATTCATCCAACTCCAGCGCCAGATGCTGACTCGGCGCCGGAATTTTGAAACCAAGGCGCAGCCGATTCCCTGCGCCGGCGATAACCGGCTGATCCGGCCCTTCCTCGGTCGCCTCGATTTCAAGTTGACCGCGGCGCAGACCCGAGTCTTGCGTGAGATCCGCAATGATCTCTCCGGCTCGCACCCGATGCGCCGCCTGCTGCAAGGCGACGTCGGCTCCGGCAAAACCGTCGTGTCCGCCTGTTCCGCGCTCATGGCTCTGGAGAGCAGCCACAATGTGGCCCTGATGGCGCCCACCGAGATTCTGGCTGAGCAGCATTTCCTGAACTTTTCGTGCTGGCTTCGCCCGCTTGGAGTATCGGTCGAACTGCAAACCGGGAGCTGCAAAACGGGCGGCAACGCGTCGCGCATCACAGGCTACGGCAAAGCCGGCCCTCGGCTTCCTACCCCTGCCACTCTCTTTATCGGCACCCACGCCCTCATCGAGTCGGGTTTCACTCCGGAAAATCTCGGGCTGGTCATCATTGACGAACAACACAGGTTCGGCGTCGCACAACGCGAACGATTGGTCCGTAAAGGACGTTATCCGCACCTGCTGGTGATGACTGCAACGCCGATTCCGCGCACGCTCGGCCTGACGCTGTACGGTGACCTGGACTTGTCCACCATCGACGAACTGCCGCCGGGCCGTGGACGTGTGAACACGTTTCTTCGGACGGCCGAGGCGTTGCCAAAAGTCTGGAAGTTTGTCCGCGGCCAGCTTAAGGAGGGCCGACAGGCCTATGTGGTTTATCCGCGTATTGAGGAGAGCGGCGAAACCGGCATCAAAGCGGTGACTCGAGAATACGAGACACTCAAGCAGACGCTCGCGCCGTTCGCCGTCGCCTTGCTGCACGGACGGCTGGGGAGCAGGGAAAAGGAAACCGTCATGGCGGCTTTCCGCGCCAACACCGCGCAGGTGCTGCTTTCAACTTCTCTTATCGAGGTCGGCGTTGACGTTCCCAACGCGACTGTGATGCTGGTTGAGAATGCCGAACAATTCGGCCTGGCCCAACTGCATCAGTTGCGCGGACGCATCGGCCGCGGAGCGCACACTTCCCATTGCATTCTCGTGGCGGCCACCCGGACCCGTGAAGCTCGGGAGCGTCTAAGGGTGTTGGAAGAGACCACCGATGGGTTCCGCATTGCGGAGGCCGATTTGAAATTGCGCGGTCCGGGTGAGCTCCTTGGCCAGGAGCAGAGCGGAGTGCCAAAGTTCCGCTTCGGCGATTTGGCCAATGACCTCGCTTTAGTCGAGCACGCCCGGCGCATCGCCACGCAATTACTAGCGGGCTGAACACGGAAGCGGAGAGCGCCCGTCCCCGGGCGCAGCAAGCTCGGGCTTTTCCAACGCGCCACGTCGATCGTGAGCGCTCTGTGTTTCTTCTGTTGCTGCGCCCGGGGACGGGCGCTCTCCGGCACCGCTGTGCTGGATGGTGGTGGTCTCAAGGTGCAACCTGCCATGCTGAAAATTTTCCTTGTCAGGTTTGGGCTTTTGGTAAAGGTTAAGCATACCTATGAAACGGATATCTACCCTTATCGTACTACTGGGCCTGGCAATGGGCGTGATGCTGGCGGGTTGCAGCAATGACTCAACCTCGTCCGCTCCCGCTACAAACGCTCCGCCTGTTTCCACAAACAAGTAGGACCCTTATTTCCAAGTCAATTTGGGAATACGACTCAGGCCGGGCATGGGTTTACGCCCGGCTCTTTTTTCTTGTGGGCTTGGTTTTCGGCACGTTGGAAGCAATGCTCATGCCATGAAAGCCACTGGTCGCCTTGCCCCTCTCGCCTGCGTGCTACTGCTGGGCTGCGGCCAGGATTCAAGCAAGCCCGCCACGAACTCAAGCAATGCCTCCAACACCAGCGGCAGTGTCCTGACGGCGCCCGTTGACTACCTCCGGGCCGCAGGAAATGCCCAGCGCAGCGCAGTCAAAACCGTCGATACCTCTTCTCTGAATCAGGCCATCCAACTCTTCAACGTCGAGAAAGGGCGCAATCCGAAGGACCTGAATGAGTTAGTCTCAGAAAAATTCATTCCGCAAATTCCCCCCGCCCCTGCCGGCTCGAAGCTCGTTTATGATGCGACCTCCGGCAAGGTGAGCGTCGTCCCACAATAGCCTGCCTCCGTTCCAGTCGTACCAAAAGCACCGCCCTTGACCGTCTCCCATTGGTGTTTATTAGTGCCGATTAGTGGTTCAACTCTTTCTTTGCCGCTTATTTCTTCTGGCGTGGTGATTCGAGCGGCTTCGACAGCTCTTCGAGTTTCTTCCTGACATTCTGCCTGCGCTTTTCCCAATCTCCCCAACTGGCGGCCCAGGCCGGGCCACTGAATTTGGCCCGGGCGCGAGACCAATCCTCATCCAGGGCTTTCAACTCCCGCTTGGCGCCGTTGCGATCGTTCCATTTCAAGAATGCTTCAGCCAGATTCAATCGGTTTTCTGGATAATCCGGCGCCAGCTCGACGGAGATTTCCAAGTGCTGTTTCGCCTTGGTTCGGCTGCCGATACTGCCGATCGACGGCGCGTCGCGATAAAGCAATCCCAGATTGCGATCCGGTCCGGCATAATCAAACGTCTTGTCGCGCTCTCGCGCCAGGCTGAACTCGATCTCCATTTGCTTGACGAGTTTTAAAGCGCCGATTCCTTTGGTTCGCGCAAGCTGGCCAAGGTTCATCCCGAGATAATAGTGGGCCGGGGCAAGATTAGGCTCGCGTTCCAGCAATTGTTGGCAGGCAGCGATTCCCTGCTCGGCCAGCTCGGCGCGTTCTGCGCTGTCGCTTGCGAACTCCGCCAGATCGAAGCAGGCGCGGCCAAACTGCCAGGCAGCTTGGCCGTTGCGTGGCTCGTTCCGGTAAAGCGTCTGGGCCTCGTGAAAGACCCTTCTCGCCGCGGCGGCCGGATCGCCGGTTACCGCCGTGCGCTTCCCGCCTCCTGCGTTGGGTTGGGCTTTCAAGTTTGCGCAGAAACAGGCGGCCAACAGTCCAAGGCAAAGCAACGCGACTAACGCCGCAGGGCCATGGACAGTGTGGCCGCCGACGTCAGTCGGCGGTAACTTCCCTTCGAGAATAATGCGCCGACTCACGTCGGCGGCTACGTTCCACTGGATTCTACCAGATGCACTGACTGAAGCCGGACGCTCCCTCAATGAGGGCTTGCCCCAACCCCTTCCCTTTCTTATTCTCTGTCCCGGAGCCTCAGAATTAGCTGTTGCCAAATGCACAAGCTCATTTATAGTGGTCATTTAGTGAGATTACATTGGAAAATTCTGCGGATTGCGATCTGCCCGGCCCTCTTCCTTTTGGTCGGGGCTGGATGCAGCGGCATCAATGTCTCCAAAAGCGTCTCGCCCGCCACATTCCTGTTGCCCGGCCTGATGCAAAACGATGCTCCCCCGCCCTCCTCGGAGCCGACGCTGCCCGCAGTTGAGCCTCTCCAACAAGTCGCTCAATTCTAAACCTAATCCCAACCAAAGGACGCGTTCTATGCGATTTCCTCTCGCGTTGACGGTGAAAATCGCCCGTCACATTATCAAACATAAACTGCGGCGCACACCGAAATTTGCGCTCGTCCTGCAGCTCGAACCGTTGCACACGTGCAATCTCACCTGCACCGGCTGCGGCCGGATTCGCGAGTACTCCACCAGCCTGAAAGACATGATGAGCCTGGACGATTGCCTGGCATCGGCCACGGAATGCAACGCGCCGATGGTCTCGATTTGCGGCGGCGAACCCCTCATCTATCCAAAGATTGAGGAACTGGTGGCGGGCCTGCTCGACCAGGGCCGGATCGTCTATGTCTGCACCAATGCCATGTTTATGCGGAAGAAAATGCGCGACTATCTGGCGAGCATTTATTCCACCGAACTGGAGCCGACGCTGGCAACGCTCCTCGCCGAGAAACTGGTTTCGGAGAAAGAAGCGGAAACGATTCGCAAAGGAAAATCGGACTCGCGTCCCGTCATCAAGCCAACCCAGTGGATGTACTGGAACGTGCACATCGACGGCTTGGAATATACGCACGATCTGATCGTCGAACGCGAAGGAGTGTTCAAGGAATGCGTCCAGGCGGTTCGTATGGCCAAGCTGCTCGGCTACCAGGTCGCCACGAACACCACGGTGTATAAAGAGACCGACGTGAAGGAGATCGAGCAAGTGTTCGAGTTCTTCTCGGCGCTCGAAGTGGACGGCCACACGATCTCACCCGGTTACGATTACGACGCCGCCAAGAAAGACATGGTCAACCGGCTCGGCAAGCAGCCCGAAGACTTTTTCCTCACGCGCGAGATGACGCGGCAAAAATTCGCCAGGATTGAAGAATGGGGCGAACGCTTCACGCTTTTCGGCACCGTAGTTTATCAGGAGTTTCTCGCAGGAAAACGCGAGCTGACCTGTACGGCCTGGGCCATTCCCACCCGCAATATCAAAGGCTGGAAAGCACCGTGCTACCTGATGACCGACGGACATTATCAAGGTTACCAGGAGATGCTCGATAAAGTGGACTGGAACAAATACGGCGTCGTCGATGGCGTGGCGCGCGATTCGCGTTGTGAGAACTGCATGGTCCACTGCGGCTATGACCCCAGCGGGGCCCTCGGAACCAATTTCCAGCACGGCGACAATTGGAAGAATTTCAAATACAACTTCTGGCCCAAACCCCGTCCGTATTACGAAGGCCGCAACGTCCATGCGTTTAACGGCTTTTCGATCGGCAAGGGCCATCTCGCTGAGGCGAAGGCGGCCGTCAATAAGGGCCTGGCCGGCGCGCAGTCCGTCTTCCGAAGCACCAGCGCAGATGGCGGCGCGGGCGGTTCCTGTGGCTCGGGCGACACTTCGCAGCGGGATGAACTGCTGTCCAGGATCGCTGAGCAAAAACCTTCCTGACGCCCGCGCCTCACTAGTCCATTATGGGAAAAACACTCTTTCTCAGCCCTCCATCTTTTGACGGTTTCGACGGCGGCGCCGGCTCGCGTTACCAGGCACGTCGCGAGGTCACAAGTTTTTGGTATCCGACGTGGCTCGCGCAACCGGCGGCCCTTGTCCCTGGCGCGAAGCTCCTCGATTGTCCGCCGCATGACATCGGCATAAGCCAATGCCTCGAGCAGGCCAGGAACTACGACCACGTCATTATCCACACCTCCACACCCTCGCTGAGGAACGATTGCAAGGTGGCCGAGGCCATCAAACGAAACCGGCCGGAAACAAAAATCGGCTTCGTAGGTGCCCATGCCGCCGTGTTGCCGACGGAAACCCTGAAGGCATCGTGGGCGATTGATTGGGCCGGGCGCAAGGAATTCGATTTTACCTGCAAAGATGTCGCCGAAGATCGGCCGCTGCCAATGATCGCCGGCCTCTCCTACCGCGACTCCGAGGGCAAAATTAAGCACAATCCGGAACGCGAGATGATCCAAAACATGGACTCGCTGGCGTGGGTCGCGGACGTCTATAAACGCGATCTGCAGATCGAGCGGTATTTTATCGGCTACCTTCTGCATCCGTACGTCAGCCTGTACACCGGCCGCGGTTGCCCCGCCCAGTGCACGTTTTGCCTTTGGCCGCAAACCATTGGCGGCCACAAATATCGCGTCCGCTCGCCGCAGAACGTCGCCGACGAAATGGCTTACATGAAGAAACTATTTCCTCAGGTGAAAGAGTTTTTCTTCGATGATGACACGTTCACAGCCAACTTGCCCCGCGCGCGGGAGATCGCTCAGAAGCTGGCGCCGCTCGGTTTGACGTGGAGCTGCAACAGCCGCGCGAACCTCGACTACGACACCATCAAATCCTTCAAAGATTCCGGCCTGAGGCTGTTCCTCGTCGGTTACGAGAGCGGAAACGAGGATATCCTGACGCGGATTAAGAAGGGGATCACGATGGACGAAATGCGCCGCTTTACAAAGGCTTGCCATGAGGCTGACGTCGTCATCCACGGAACCTTTATCCTGGGATTGCCGGTCGAGACACGGCAGTCCATCGAGAACACCATCCGCTTCGCGCAGGAATTGGACGTGTTCAGCATCCAGGTCTCCCTTGCCGCTCCGTATCCCGGCACCGAACTGTTCGAGATGGCCCGCCAGAACGGATGGTTTGTCAAAAAGGACAAGACCGACCTCGTCGAAGAAGACGGCTTCCAGCAAAGCGCGCTGGAATATCCCGACTTGAGCAAAGAGGAGATTTTCGAAGCTGTGGACCGCTTTTACCGTGCCTACTACCTCCGGCCGAAACCGATCTTGCGCATCATCAAAACGATGCTCGAGGACAAGGACATTTTCGTCCGCCGCTGCCGCGAGGGCTATGAGTTTTTCCGTAGCCTCAAGCAACGCCAGGACGACCTGGCAGCCTCCAAGAGCCCTGCCGCAAACGGCGTCCCCGCCGCCGCCTGAATCCGCCCACCTTTTCCGCGCCGTTCCTGATCGGCGCCGTTCGGCTTCATTCGAGTGTAACGCGCCAAACTGAAATCCCGGAGGGTTGACCTGGAAATAGCCCAGATTAAAGGCGAGTCCGCGAACCGACGCCCTGGGTCAGGAAAGCCAAAAAAAGCATTTCCCTGTCCCCATTCCTTTCGCGCCGGAATCAAGTGAAGGCGGACGATGGGGAGAGGGTCAAGCGAGAGGGGGCTTCTCAATTTGACCGAAGCCTGGCAGGAGCCTTAAACTTGAACAGGCCACCGACGAACCAACGGCTTGGCGCTAACGAGGGCCGGTGGCCTGTCGAGTCGTCGAGATCCTGATTCTGTCCATCGGACTCTGCATCGGCCCGCCCCGCAGCTCCTTGGCACGGGCGTTGCATGCGCAACTGTGCTGAAGGACCGGTGTTCAAATAATTCATTATGAGAGCGGAAATCCAACTAGTTCTCGCCACCATTTTCGCCGGCTCCTCATGGGCGGCAGGTGCCGCCAATTGGACCAACTGGAACAACAGCCAAAGCATTGGCTCATTCTACGCCGTTGCCGGTACCGCCAGAGAGACGGTTGCTGTCGGCATTGACGGGCGAATCGCTACCCGCAACAACAGCACCGGCGTCTGGACGATTCAAACCTTTGCCGGGGATCCTGATTTTCGGGCCATTGTTTATGCAAAGAACCAATATGTCGTCGTCCGCGAGACTGGGCTCATCATGACAAGCCCTGATGGAGTCAAATGGACAAGCCGCGCCTCTCCCACCGAAAAGAACCTTATGGGTTTGTTCTGGGACGGCCACCAGTACCTCGCCGGTGGGGATGGAGGGACCATCCTGTCCAGCCCTGACGGCATCAAATGGATCAGCCGCAATTCGGGAACACGGATCGCTATTTACAGCTTCAGTCACTCTGGCGCGCGCTATGTTGCCGTTGGAAACGATGGTATCCGCATCAGCACAGACTCGATTACCTGGACAGCACCATCCAAGGCGCCCACGTCGGTTCCGTTTACAGCCTGTACGTGGACGGGCAAAGAATTTCTCGCTTGTGGATTGGGGCTCGATGCAAATCCAACCGTTTACACGAGCCCGGTTGGTGAAATCTGGACGCTTCGGGACACCACGGTCACGGCCTCGCTTCGAGCGGCGATCACTATCAAGGGCGTGACTTACATTGCTGGCGACAGCGTCATCAAGAAATCTACGGATGGCGGGAAATCATGGAGGGACACCTTCACAAACTCTGGTGGCAACAGACTTTTTATGGGCTTGGCCACCAACGACGAGCACTTGATTGCAGCCGGATTCAACCACAATGTATGTGCGATGCTAATGGCCGACGCGCCATGATCCAAAATGGTAAATCTGATTACTAAGGCCTTTGGATCCAACGAGGTGCCACATTAATCAGCGCTACTCGACTACGAAGCCGATACTCCTTCTGCTGTTTATCATTGTGTTCCTTGGGTCGCGTGCGATTGCCCGCATCGACACCGATATTGCTCAAACCAATCAGGTAGTTCTGTCGTCGGGACGCTGGACGCCATCGGCCGAAGTCACTCAGAAGGCGCTGGCTGCAATTCAAAGCTTCCTCGAAAGGCCGTCCACCACGAACACCTGGACGAAACGCGAAATCGCGAAAATCCTGCATCACTCGAAGGAATACGGCGTTTAGTTTCTCGGACTCGTTCGTGACGGGAAGAGATTTGTTTAGTGCAATTTCTTTCCCGCGCATGATGGGTTCAGTTACTGGAGGCGAGAGGAAGTCAAGGGAATGGATAGAGGTTTCTGGTTTTGGCAGATTGAGTATGAGCCGACCACGGGAGAGTGCCTGAACTTCGTTTCCAATGGGTATGCGTAGCGGGTCAGGTTCAGTCGCTCGAAGAAATTGGCGACCCTAACGGGACTCGAACCCGTGCCGCCGCCGTGAAAGGGCGGTGTCCTAACCGCTAGACGATAGGGTCGCGCAAAGAGCCAATCAATATATTGCGCCCGAGCGTCATGTCACGGAAATACTTGGAGCGCGGAATGGGAAATTCAGAAGTGCCCGATCGGTGTAGTCGGCTGGTGGTGGCGGACCGCGGCTGTCTCAGCCGCAGCGGCAACGCGGCCAGTTCAAATGCGGTCGCGGCCGGAACAGCCATGAAATTGGAACTGCTTCAGCTGGGACAGCCGCGGTCCGACGATTCCCGCCGCGACGGCCGTTCAATCCATATTGCATTTCCCTGCGCAGTCCCGTAGGGTGGCGCCGCGTGCCAGCATGAACATCTACATCGATGGCAAGTTTTACCGCGACGACGAGGCGAAGATCTCCGTGCTCGATCACGGCCTGCTGTACGGCGACGGAATCTTCGAGGGAATTCGCGCTTACAACGGCCGCGTGTTCAAGCTGAAGGAACACCTCGATCGGCTGTTTGCTTCCGCCAAAGCCATTCTGTTGTCGATGCCGATGACCCACGCCGAGTTGATGAAGGCGGTTGTGCTCACCTGCCGCCGCAATAAGCTGCGCGAGGGATATATCCGGTTGGTGGTGACGCGCGGCGTGGGAACGCTCGGATTGAACCCGTACCGTTGCAAGCATCCGACGGTCGTTATCATCGCGGGAAAAATCCAGCTTTACCCGCCCGAGCTTTACGAGCGCGGCATGGAGATTGTCACGGTGCCGACTGTGCGCAACCTGGTCAGCGCACTGAACCCGGCGATCAAATCCTTGAACTACCTCAATAATATCCTGGCCAAAATCGAAGCCATTAACGCCGGCTGCGAAGAGGCCGTGCTGTTGAACTCAGAAGGTTTCGTTTCCGAGTGCACAGGTGACAATCTTTTCATCGTCAAGGAGGGTCATTTGATGACTCCGCCGCTCTCCGCGGGGGCGCTCTACGGCATCACCCGCCGCGTGGTGATGGAGATCGCCGAGGAATCAGGCCTCAAAGTCAGCGAACCCAATCTGACACGGTATGACCTTTTCAATGCAGACGAGTGTTTCCTGACGGGAACGGGCGCCGAAATCGTGCCGGTTGTCAAGATTGATGGCCGGGCTATTCGCGACGGGAAGCCTGGGCCGATCACCAAGAATCTTGTCGGGCAATACCACATCTTGACTAAAGTCTCCGGCGAGCCGATATACGAATAGTGAATTTATGCTGTGCTGCATCTGCAAGGAAAAGGAAGCCACGGTCCACTTGACTCAGATTGCCGGGGACAAAATGCAGAAAGTGGACCTGTGCGAGGAGTGCGCCAAGACCAAGGGCGTCAACGATCCTGCAGGGTTCTCGCTGGCTGACCTGCTTCTAGGACTGGGGGCCTCGCAGGAGATCGAACAGGCCGCCGGCGGCGTTGAAATCAAGTGTGCCCGCTGCGGCTTCACGCAGGCCGATTTCAAGAAAGCCGGGCGTCTCGGTTGCCCGGAATGCTATAAGGCTTTCTCTGACGCGCTAGATGGGCTCCTCAAGACGATGCATAAGGGTACGCGGCACGTGGGCAAAGTCCCCGAAATGCTGAGGCAAACCCGCGACCTTGCTGATCGCTTGAAGCTGCTCCAAAAAAAACTCGCCAAGGCCGTGGCCGACGAGGACTTCGAGGAAGCGGCCATCCTGCGGGATGAGATCACGCGAACGTCGGCCCGGTTGGCCGATTCACCTGTCAGTTAGTGCCATGGATCTGCATGCATTCCTTACGCCACCGGCGGATTCGGCCCGGCGCAAGGGCCCCTATGACCGGATCGTGATGTCCAGCCGCGTGCGGTTGGCGCGCAATCTCAAAGAGGCCGCTTTTCCCGGCTGGGCAAAAAAGCCGGAGCGCGTCCGCGTCCTCGAATTGATCCGGCCAGCGGTCGAAGCCCTTCCTGACATGAAGGACGCTTTCTCCGAAGCCATGGACAGCCTCTCAACGCTGGACAAGCAGATTCTGGTCGAGCGCCATCTCATTAGCCGCGAACACGCGGCCAAGAGCATTGGCAGCGGGCTAGTGCTCAATCGCGATGAAACTTTTTGCGTGATGATCAACGAAGAAGATCATCTCCGGATGCAAGCGCTTCGGCCTGGCCTGCAACTGCGCCAGGCCTGGGGGGCCATCGACCAGGCCGACTCGACGCTCGAGAAGAAACTGGAATTCGCTTTCAGTCCGGAGTTGGGCTACCTGACCGCCTGCCCGACCAACATTGGGACCGGCATCCGGGTCAGCGCCATGCTGCACCTTCCAGGTTTGGTTTTGGCGGAGCAGATCAATCCCATCATTCAATCCGTGAATAAGCTGGGGCTGGCCGTGCGCGGTCTTTACGGCGAAGGCACAGAGGCGCTCGGCAACGTCTTCCAGGTCTCGAACCAGATGACGTTGGGCGAGTCTGAGGCCGCCATCGTGGAGCGTTTGGAGAAGGTTCTGGGCCAAATCATCGAACACGAGGAAAACGCCCGCGGGACGCTTTTGGAGAAAAAGCCAAAAATGGTGTACAATCATATTGGCCGGGCCTACGGGATCCTGGCGAATGCCCACAGCATTTCCTCGAAGGAAACGATGAACCTGTTGTCGCTGATGAGGTTAGGTGTGGATCTGGGCCTTTTCCCGGGCGCGGATCGCTCCTTGGTAGATGAGCTATTTATACTGACTCAGCCGGCGCATTTGCAGAAGCAACACTCTGAGAAACTCTCGGCAGAGGAACGGGATTTGCTGCGTGCAGACATGGTCCGCGAGCGATTGCGGCAGGTCAGCCGGCCGATAGCCAAACCGGTGCCGCACCCCGCGCCCGGAACGGAAGGACCGCAAAAGTAATTGCATGTGATATTATGAGTGACGAAGCCATGAACAACTTCACACCGCGCGCACAGCAAGTGCTTGCGCTCGCGCGAAAGGAAGCCGACCGCTTCAACCACAATTTCGTCGGCACCGAGCATCTGTTGCTCGGCCTGATCAAGCTCGGCCAAGGCGTAGCCGTCAACGTCCTGCAGAAGCTCGGGCTCGATCTTGAAACAGTCCGCATGGAAGTCGAAAAGCAGGTTGGCACCGGCCCAGACCAGAAAATGATCGGCAACATTCCGTACACGCCACGCGTGAAGAAGGTTCTCGCACTGGCCGGCAAGGAAGCCAAGGCCTTGAACCACACTTACGTGGGCACCGAGCATATTCTGCTGGGCCTGCTACGCGAGGGCGATGGAGTCGCTGCTCGCGTCCTCAAGAACCTGGACGTGGACATTGAACAAACCCGCCAGGAGATTCTGAAGGAACTCGACCCGAATTTTACCTCTGCGGAGGACTCCGGCTCTAGTGAATCCCAGGAGAAGCCCGCGCCCGAGAAGAAAGGTGAGATCAAAACCCCAGCGCTCAAGGCCTTTGGCCGCGACCTGACTGAGATCGCCCGCAAAGGCGAGATGGACCCGGTCATCGGGCGCAAGGACGAAATCGAGCGCGTGATCCAAATCCTCTGCCGCCGCACCAAGAACAATCCTGTGCTTCTGGGCGAGGCGGGTGTGGGCAAGACCGCCATTGTCGAAGGCCTGGCGCAGGAAATTGCCTCCGGCAACGTCCCTGAACTGCTGAGGGACAAGCGCGTCATCACGCTCGACCTGGCGTTAATGGTTGCGGGCACCAAATACCGCGGCCAGTTTGAGGAGCGCATCAAAGCGGTGATGGACGAGATTCGCCGCTCCAAGAACATCATTCTTTTCATCGACGAGCTGCACACGATCGTCGGAGCGGGCTCGGCGGAAGGCACGATGGACGCCTCGAACATCATCAAGCCCGCCCTGAGTCGCGGCGAACTGCAATGCATCGGCGCCACCACCTTGAATGAATACCGCAAATATATTGAGAAGGACGCGGCCCTGGAGCGCCGCTTCCAGGCGGTTAGAGTCGATGCTCCATCCGTCGAAGAGGCAATTCTGATCTTAAAGGGCCTGCGCCCCAAATACGAAGATCACCATAAAGCCGAGTTCACCGACAAGGCGATCGAAGCGTCGGTCAAATTGTCCGATCGTTACATCACGGATCGTTACCTGCCGGACAAGGCCATTGACCTGATGGATGAGGCCGGCTCGCGAGCGCGAATCGGCACGATGACCCGGCCACCCGAAGTCAAAGGGCTCGAGGCCGAAATTGAAGATATCAAAACGAAGAAAGAGCGCTCCATTAAGAACCAGGATTTTGAAGGCGCTGCCGCCATGCGTGACAAGGAAAAGCATGCCAAGGAGCGGCTCGAATCCGTTTTGAAAGAATGGCGCACCACGCGCGAGGAAAAGCGGGTGAAGGTGGACGAGGAGGATATTCTTCACGTAGTCTCGAAATGGACAGGCATCCCGCTCAAGCGCATGGAACAAGGGGAAATGCAGCGGTTGCTGGAAGTCGAAGGGGAGATGACCAAGGTCGTGATCGGCCAGCGCGAGGCCGTATCCGCGCTTTGCAAGGCCCTGCGCCGCTCACGCGCCGACCTCAAGGATCCGCGTCGGCCCATCGGCACTTTTGCCCTGCTCGGCCCGACCGGCGTGGGCAAGACATTGTTGGCCAAGACGCTCGCCGAGCAGTTGTTCGGCGATTCCAAGGCCCTCATTCAGCTCGATATGAGCGAGTACATGGAGAAATTCAACGTCTCTCGATTGATCGGGTCGCCGCCAGGCTACGTTGGCTACGAGGAAGGCGGACAACTGACCGAGCAAGTGCGGCGCAAACCTTATTCGGTCGTGCTCTTTGACGAGATCGAGAAAGCCCACCCAGACGTGTGGAATTTGCTCCTGCAAATTCTGGAAGAAGGCAAACTGACTGATAACGTGGGGCGGGTCGTCAATTTCAGGAACACGATCATTCTGATGACGTCGAACGTCGGCTCCGACACCATCCGGAAGCAGTCCACGCTCGGGTTCTCCCCCATTACGGACGAACATAGCTACGAGCAAATGCGCGAAAGAATTCTGGAAGAGGCAAAGAAAACTTTCCGCCCGGAATTCCTCAACCGTCTGGACGATCTCGTCGTCTTCCGGTCTCTGACCAAGCCGGACCTGATCGCGATTCTGGACTTGGAAATCTCCAAGGTGATGCAGCGCCTGAAAGCGCGCAACATCGTACTTCAGTTGGACGACAAGGCCAAGGATTTCCTCGTCAGTAAGGGGTACGACCCGATGTACGGCGCCCGACCAATGCGCCGTGCCGTCGAACGGTCGCTGGAAGACCCACTCGCCGAAGAAATCCTTCGTGGCGCTTTCCACGAAGGCGAGCCCGTCGTGGTGAGTGTCGAGAACGATCACCTGGTCTTCTCGCAAAAAGCCGCCGCGGAGGGAGCGCTCTCAAGCTAATCCGCCCATCAAATGGTGATCTGTCTGCCAGTCTCAGGGTAACCTTCATTGCCGCCGCCCGGGTGGCCTCTGGCGCCTTCCTCTCCCCAGCCCAGGCTTGAGGGCCTCACCTGCTTATTTCGGGAAAGGATTCCACGTCCCGGTCCCGTCTCTCAGCCACTGATCCGGTCGTGCCCGGGGAATCCCCGGGGGCAATACCGGGGAGAATTTGGTTTGCAAAATTGGGTCGTTCTTTTGATAATTTAATTGCCAGAATAAGAAACTTAGAAAGACTGATTACGTACCAATTTCAAGAAGGGGAGGCCGGGTTTGAACCAATGCTGAGCTCAAACCGCGTCGCCTTCTAAAGACCCTGAAGAGTGCGCGTTGTCCCCGCCAAATGCGTTGGTTTCGGCCTGTTTCGACGGCTACTTCCAACTTTCATAGGTCGACCTGAGCGGCTGGGTTCTGTCCTGTGCCGACTCGTGTTCCTGTCTGCCTTGCTCAGAGGAACTTCCGCGTTCTCCGCCGCTTCGATCACCGCCGCCACCGGTGGCACCAACATTTCGGCGGACAAGGCTGCGAACGCGGCTACGCCCGCGTGGACGACTCTCGGCCCAATCGTCATCCATGAAGGTAATAAATTCGATTTTAACGCCGGCACTGGCGTGACCGTGGTCTTACAGGCCCCGCCGGGTTTCGAATTCAACACTGCGGCGCCGCCAAACATTACTTTCACCTCGGGCGTGGACATTTCCTCGGCGACGCTAGCCATGAGCAGCTCGACGACCATCACCATCACACTGACAGTCACCGGAACGAGCGGGACAGATCAGTTGACCATTGGCAATACGAACGGACTTCAAGTCCGGCCGACCTCAGGCACGCCTCTGGCCAGCGGTCAGATTTTCCGACCGCAATCAGGTGGCGGTACCGCCGTGATCAATGGGATCACTTCCTCCGCGAACGCCGATGGCTCAGGGGGAAGCAATTTCGGTTCGCTGTCCGAATCAGTTGGTGCGGCGTCGCGCCTGGCATTCACGACGCAGCCGGGAAATGCCCGGGTCGGAACTATCTTCGGCACTCAGCCGGTTGTGAAGTCTCAGGACCAGTTCGGAAACAATTCAGTCACTGGGCTGCCAAGCAGTGTCACCGTCGCTCTGGCGCTGACCTCCGGGACAGGGCCGTTGTTGGGCACGACCAACCTCAATATCGGGACGGCCGGAGGGAATGGAACGGTGACATACACGAACCTGGAGATTGACGTCGGAGGGACGAATAAGCAGTTGACGGCCAGCGCGCCGGGCCTGGCGAGCGCCTTGAGCAGCGTGTTCACGGTCAACAGCCCGCCCACCATCTCGAGCCTCCCGAACGTGGCCACGAACGAGGACAACGTCGCCACAAACTCCTTCACCATTAATGACCTGGAGACGCCCGCCGATTCTTTAATTCTCTCAGCGACATCTTCCAACACGAGCTTGGTGGCGAACGCAAATATTATGTTCGGAGGCACTGGCAACAATCGTACGGTGACGCTTCTCCCTTCGACGAACGCATTTGGAACCACTGCGATCACGATCTCGGTAAGCGATGGCACGCTCTCATCGAGCAACTCGTTCCTGCTCACGTTCAACGCGGTCGATGATCCTCCGACGATGAATGTCTTGACCAATTGGACGATACTGGAGGACGCGGGAACACAGACGGTCAATCTCACTGGAATCAGTCCCGGGCCGAGCAACGAAAGCACGCAGACTCTCACCATCATCGCCTCGTCCAGTAATCCGAACCTGATACCCGATCCAAACGTCAACTACACCAGCCCGAACACGACCGGCACGCTCACGTTCGCTCCCCAAGCCAACCAATTTGGAAGCGCCACGATCACGGTGGTGGTTCAAGACAATGGAGGCACGAGCAACGGAGGCGTTGACTCCCTGACGAACACGTTCCTGGTAACGGTACTGGCGGTAAATGACCCGCCGACGTTGGATCCGATTAGTGATCTGACTCTCAGCGTCAACCCGGGGCTGCAGACGGTGGCGCTAACCGGGATTAGTCCTGGACCCAGCAATGAAAGCACGCAGACTCTGACGTTGACCGCGATGTCCGGCAACACCGCCATCATCCCCAATCCCACCGTTAACTACACCAATCCGAGCACGTCCGGCACGCTGACTTTTACGCCCGTCACCAATTCCAGTGGTAGCGCCTTGATTACGGTGACGCTCAAAGATAATGGCGGGACCAACAACGGTGGCTTGGATACGGTCACTCGCCAGTTTACGGTCACCGTGAGCCCCATCTCGGATCTGGCGATCAGCCAGGCAGCCATTCCCAGCCCCGCGTTCGTCGGCGGCACCATCACCTTTAAATCAACGATCACCAACCTCGGACCAACCACGGCTTTGGGCATCCAGGTGACAAATATTTTGCCGAGCGGGATCGGCTCAACTTCGGTATCTTCCAGCCAGGGCTCCTCGACCAACTACGGTGGCACAGTTGTGACCAGCCTGGGCAGCCTGACGAACGGCGGCTCTGCCACCGTCAGCCTGACGGTCGAGCCGCTGGCTATCGGCACCTACACGAACCTCGCATCCGTCTCCAGCAGTGTTCCTGATCCGGTGCTCGCGAATAACACCTCAAGCGCCGTGGACACCGTGGTCCCGGTCCAGTTCGTCATCAGCGGAGCCACCCTCACTTCGGAGAGCTGCACCAATGGCGCCATCGATCCCGCCGAGAGGGTTACGGTCAGTTTTGCGTTGCAGAACACAGGCTCATCCAACACGACGAACCTGGTGGCCACGCTCAAGGTTTCCGGTGGAGTGACCGCTCCCGGCGGTCCGCAAACCTACGGGGTGCTGGTCGCCGGCGGCGCGTCGGTGTCGCGCTTATTCTCGCTCACGCCCGTCGGGACTTGTGGCGGCACCTTCACCGCCACCCTCCAACTCCAGGACGGTGCTGCCAGCCTGGGCGCCGTGAGCAAGACGCTCTCATTGGGCCAGTTCCTGAATCACACGACCTCCTTCTCAAACGCCAATTCAATCTCTGTGCCCTCGTCCGGAGCAGCAACGCCCTACCCTTCCATAATCAGTGTCATGGGGCTCAACACCAATACGCTTAACCTGACGGTAACTCTGAACCAGATGACCCACACGCAACCCGATGATTTGGATATCCTGCTGGTCGGTCCTCACGGACAACAAACGTTGCTAATGTCCGACTGCGGCGGCATTAACCCCATCAACGGCGTGACCTTGACTTTCGACAATGCCGCGGCCACTGGATTGCCTGATTCGGGTCAGATTGTATCCGGGACTTTCAAGCCGACTGACTTTCAAGCCGGTGACGTTCTGGCTGCGCCTGCGCCGACCGGTCCTTATGTCGACGACCTCTCCGTCTTCAACGGCACCGATCCGAACGGCACCTGGCAGCTTTATGTCTTCGACGACACCCCGAATTTTTCCGGCACCATTGCTGGGGGATGGACCTTGAACGTCACGACCCTGGAGCCATCTTGCTGTATTGATAGTGGCTCGATCGACGTCGCGCTGGCGATGTCCGCCGCGCCGGATCCCATAGTTGTAGGAAACAACGTAACCTTCACGATTATTGCGACAAACCAGGGACCAGCAGCCGCCACAGGGGTTCTTGTTACCAATCCGCTACCTGCGAACTCGATTTTCATCTCCGCTTCCTCCTCCCAAGGCACGGCCACCAATAACGGCGCCACAGTGGTATGTGCATTGGGCAGCCTGGCCAACGGCTCGAGCGCGGCCATAAACATTACTGTCCAGCCGACGCAGGCCGGAGCGATCACAAATACCGCGTCCATCTCGGCCAATGAGCCCGACCATGCCTTGTTGAACAACCTCGCGAGCGGAAGTACGACCGTGATCGTTCCAACGGTGACGATAGGCGATGCCGCCGTGGTCGAGGGTAATACCGGCACGACCACAAATGCCGTGTTCGCGTTGCAGCTTTCCTCGCCGAGTAGCCAAGGCATTACTGTCGATTATGCGACTGTGGATGTCACGGCCACCGCCGGGAGTGATTATGTCGCGACCAACGGCTCGGTCGTTTTCAGCCCCGGCCAAACGACGCGCACCGTCACGGTCAAGGTGCTTGGGGACAACCTCTTCGAGGTAACGGAGTTTTTCGGGGTCACTCTATCCAATCCCGTCAATGTCACGCTCGGCAATACTCAAGGCACGTGCCTAATCTACAATGATGATCCCCCGCCCTCCCTTTCGATCAGCGACGCCTCAGTCGTCGAGGGCAACGCAGGCACTACTAACATGCTGTTTACGGTAACTCTGACGCCCGTCAGTGGGCAGCAGATCACTTTCAATTACGCGACCGCTGATGGTAGCGCGCTGGCCGGAAGCGATTATGTGGCCACTAACGGCACCCTGTTCATAAGTCCGGGGCAAACGACCGTTTCTGTCGCGGTGCCAATCATCGGAGACACAGTCAACGAATCCAACGAAACGTTTGTGGTCAATATCAGCGGAAGCGATTACGCCACCTTCAGCCGAACTCAGGCCGTCGGCACAATCATCAATGATGATTTTCTGGCAACCATTAGCGGCGTGGGAGCAACTTTGGCGGCCGAAGGCTGCTCGCCGACCAATGGCGTTATTGATCCGAATGAAACCGTGACGGTCAATTTCGCGTTGCGCAACACGAGCGCCGGCACCGCCAGCACGACGAATCTCACCGCCACCTTGTTGCAGATGGGCGGCATCACTTTGCCCGGCGCGCCTCAAACCTACGGCGCTTTGACTTCGGGAGGGCCCTCGATAAGCCGGCCCTTTAGCTTTACCGCCAACGGCATTTGCGGAGATACCTTAATGGCTGTGCTCCAGCTCCAGGACGGAGGCAACAGTCTGGGAACGGTGACGAACTTCATCACCATGGGCAAGACCGGTTCGGCCACCAGTTCCTTCGCAAACTCGGCCTCACTGACGGTGCCGGATTTCGGCTCGGCTAGCATCTATCCCTCCACCATTAGCGTCAGCGGTGTTGCCGGGAGCGCGACGCGTGTTACCGCCACCCTTTCTGGCTTGAGCCACACCTATCCCTCGGACCTGGAAATCCTGCTGGTTGGGCCCGGTGGGCAGACTGTGTTGATGATGTCGGACGCGGGTGATGGTCAGGCGATCAACAACGTTTCGCTGACGTTCGATGACCTCGTAGCATCGTCTTTGCCACAATCAACCCAGATTTTTTCAGGCACGTACAAGCCGACAGACTATCCGCCGGATGATCCGATTGCCAGCCCTGCGCCCCCTGGGCCGTATGGAACCAATATGTCCGCATTCAACGGCTTGAGTCCCAACGGGACGTGGAGCCTGTACGTGTACGATGATTCGGCCGGCGACTCCGGCAGCCTGAGTGGCGGTTGGAGCCTCGCCATTACGTCTCTGGCACCGCCGACATGCTGCGGCGGGAACAGCGTGGCCGATCTAAGCGTTGCTGCCACGGCCTCCACCACCTCAACTGGAATCGGAAGCAATATCACATGCACGGTCAATTTGACCAACCTCGGTCCCAATATCGCTTCGGACGTCGTGCTAGTTGACACGACTCCTTCGATCGCTAGCGTTGTTTCGGCCAGCACCAGCATCGGAACCTACACAAATATCAATGGCACGCTCACTTTCTACCTGGGCACGATGACCAATGGCGCCCGGGCCTCCATCAGCATCCTGGTGACGACGACAAGCGCCGGCTATGCTACGAACAGCGTCACGGTGTCATCCCGGGCAGCAGACCCCAACCCGGCCAGCAATTCTGCCGCAACCATCACAGCAGTATCCCCCCCGGCGCCGCTCGCTTTGTTTTCTGCCAGTCCTCTGTCTGGCAATCCGCCTTTGACGGTCACATTCAATGACGGTTCCCTCGGCTCGATCACCAACCGTTTCTGGGATTTCGGCAACGGAACCACCACCAACACTTCCGCAACCAATTTCATTCACACCTACGCCAACGTGGGCACGAACACTGTCAGTCTCACTGTCGTCGGTGCGGGCGGAACAAATGTCCTCACGCAGACAGGCTATGTCATCGTGACAAATCTGCCGCCGCATCTTGCAGTCAGTCCCTCCGGTTTGGGCTTTGGCCCGGTCCTCGTGGGCCAAAGCATCACCGGCACATTTCAAGTGATAAACTCCGGTGGTCTCCCGCTCAATAGCACTGCGACGGTGCCGCTGCCGTTCGCCATTCAAGGCGGCAGTCCAATGAGTCTCGCGCCAGGTCAAACCGGACAGGTGATGGTGAGTTTCAGCCCGAGCACGGTCGGCGTGATCAGCAACGCGGTAGTTTTCTCGAGCAATGGCGGCAACAGCACGAACCCCATCACGGGCTCGGGGTTTACAGCACCCCAGCTCGCGGTCTCGCCCCCGGCTTTGAGCTTTGGCATTGTCGCCGTGGGCTCCAATGCTCAAACTAGCTTCACACTCACAAATTCCGGTTCGACTGCGCTGACAAATGGTACTGTTGCCATTGACACGGGGCCATTCTCACTGGTCTCGCCCGCCACTTTCACCATTAGCGGCTTTGGTTCGACAAATATCTCAGTGCGCTTTACCCCGACCAGCGCCGGCACATTCACCAACCTGGCAGTTTTCTCCGGTGACGGCGGTACGAGCACAAACCAGGTTACTGGCATCGGAGCGGTGGTGCCCGTCGCAGGTTTTGTTGGTGGGCCCGCGAGCGGTCTGAAACCCCTGGCGGTCACCTTCACCAACAATTCCACTGGCACGATTACTGGCAGCCTTTGGGATTTTGGTGACAGCTCAACAACGAATACTACCGCCAACAATGTGACGCATACGTACATCAATGCTGGCACCAACTCCGTAAGTCTCACGGTAAGTGGTCCGGTAGGCACCAATACGCAAACACGTCTGAATTACATCCTGGTGACGAACTTGCCGCCACAACTCGTCCTGAGTCCTAATGGTCTGGATTTCGGGCAACTGATCATCGGCCAGAGCTGCACGCAAACGTTTCTGGTTGCGAATGCGGGCGGCATCACGCTCACTGGGAGTGTCAGCACCACTCCTCCCTTTGCGATTCAGGGTATCCCGGCCCTCAATTTGACGTCTGGACAAACGGGGTCCGTGGCAATCGTTTTCAGCCCCACGAGCGCAGGCAGCTTCAGCAACGTTATCGTCTTTACCAGCAACGGAGGCAATAGCACGAACCCAGTTACGGGCTCGGGACTCACGCCGCCACGACTGGTGGCATCGCCTTCCAGCTTGGATTTTGGTACGCTGGCCGTCGGCTCGAGCGCTCAGGCCACTTTTGTCGTGACCAACACCGGCGGCGCGCCGCTCAACAGCGGGTCAGCCAGCCTCGCCTCCGGTTCGGGCGTGTTTTCGATTGTTTCGGGCACGCCATTCAACCTGCCTGGTTTTGGTTCAACGAATGTGGTGATTACGTTCAGTCCGACAAACACGGCCAGTTTCAGCAATGCAGTCGTGTTCACTTCCGCCGACTCTGGCAGCAGTACCAACACTGTCACCGGCGCGGGCGCCATCGCGCCGGTTGCGGCGTTCGCAGCCGCCCCGACCAACGGCGTAAGACCATTAAGCGTCAATTTCATGGATAGCTCCACGGGAACGATTACCAATCGCTTCTGGAACTTTGGCGATGGCACGGCCACCAACACGAGCGCCACGGCGCTCACGAAAGTTTACTCGAACTCCGGCACCAATACTGTGACGCTCACGGTCAGCGGGCCTCTCGGGACCAACACCCTGGTGCAGCCGGGCTTGATCGTGGTCACCAATCTGCCTCCGCAATTGGTGGTCAGCCCGGGAAGCCGCGATTTCGGCCAGGTTGTGATTGGCCAGACCAGCACTCAAAGTTTCCAGCTCGTTAACATTGGCGGCTTGAACCTCTCCGGCAGCGTTAGCACGACACTGCCCTTCGCGATCCAGGGCAGCAGTGTTTATAATCTGACGCCTGGCCAAACGGGTTCGGTGGCAATTACCTTCAGCCCAACGAACTCGAGCAGCTTCAGTAACGTCGTCATCTTCACGAGCAACGGTGGAAACAGCGCCAACACGCTGACCGGCATTGGACTTACTCCCGCAAAACTGGGCATCTCGCCGCCTGCTCTCGACTTCGGCACGGTGCCAGTCGGCACGAGTCCCCAAGCCAGCTTTGTTGTGACCAACCTTGGCAGTGCCGCCTTGAGCACGGGCACAGCCTCGCTCGGTTCCGGCACGCCGGGATTCACCATCCTCTCGGGTACTCCTTTCAACTTGGCCGGTTTTGGCTCGACCAACGTGGTCGTACGTTTTAACCCTACAAACGCCTCAAGCTTCAGTAGCATCGTCCTTTTCACCACCGCCAGTGACGGCAACAGCACAAATCCAGTGACTGGGACTGCGGCGTTCGTGCCAACGGCTCTCTTCATTGGCGGCCCAACTAGCGGAGCTGCGCCACTTCAAGTTACTTTCACCAACACCTCCAGTGGTACGATTACCAATGATGCCTGGGACTTTGGCGACGGATCGACCACGAACACCAGCGCAGTCACTGTGTCGCACCTCTACAACATCCCAGGGACCAACACAGTGGTTTTGAGCGTCAGCGGCCCACTAGGCCTTAGCACATTGGCCCTCACGAACTTTGTCACCGTAACGAATCCCCCACCGACGCTGCTAGTTTCAACCAACATCCTCATTGTGCCTGAGGGCGGAAGCAACTCGTTAACCGTGACGCTCAGCGGCCCTCCGGATAACAACATCGCCGTAGCGACCTCGTTCACTTCAGGCGGCACCAACCTCAGCGTGATTGGCGGCGGGGTTCTCGCGTTCAATTTCAACAATTGGAACATTCCTCAACCCGTGTTCATTGGCGCAGCCATAGACGCCGATAGCGTGAGCGAGCAGGCTCTGTTCACCCTTTCTTCACCCGGCCTGCTCAGCCAGACAATCACGGCCATTGAAGCCGATAAGGACCTTGGCGTGGTTGTATCGACCAATGCACTTATTGTTCCAGAAGGCGGCACGAACGCTTTCACCGTCCAATTAAATAACCAACCAGGCAGTGACGTAACCGTTTCGGTCGTTTTTGCATCCGGTGGAACTAATCTGTCTGTGGCCGCGGGTGCTGCCCTAGTATTCAACACCAATAATTGGAATCAGCCGCAGATCGTCGCAATCGCCGCGGCCGAAGACAACGATAACATTAATGAACAAGCCGTGTTCGCGCTAGTACTCTCCGGCGTGACCAATCAAACCGTCACCGTGACCGAGGCAGATAATGACATGCAGAGCCTCGTGCTTTGCCCGGGGCAGGATGCGGTCTTCAATATGACGCCAGCGGGCGCAGGACCATTCAGCTATGTCTGGCGAAAGGATGGGAGCGAGATTGTTGGGGCAACGACTAATCAACTGATCATCACCCACATCAGTGCTGCAAGTTCCGGCATTTACAGCGTTGAGGTGAGTGGCCCGTCGGATGCTTTCACGAACACTGCCAGCTTGTCAGTGCTTACCAACGTGACGGCGAGTGTCTTGTCCAGCCAGACCAATTGCCAGGGTTCCAGCGCCACCTTCAGTGTCTCGGCCTCCGGCACTGGCCTCGCCTATCAATGGTACAAAGGCGCTAACGCTCTGGCCGGCCAGACCAACAGCAGTCTCGCGTTAAACAATCTCAGCCCCAGCGATGCTGGCGTCTATAATGTGGTGGCCAGCGGCACCTGCGGCACCCCCATCACCAACAGCGCCGGTCTGACCGTCTATCAATCCGTCTCGGTCTCCAGTGCTCCGACGAGCCTAACCAACTGCCCGGGCACCACGGCCACCTTCAGTGTCTCGGCCTCCGGCACTGGCTTGACCTACCAATGGTACAAAGGCGCCAGCGCCCTGGCCGGTCAGACCAACAGCAGCCTGGCCTTGAACAATGTCAGCGCCTCCGATGCCAGCACCTACAACGTCGTGGCTAGCGGCATCTGCGGCGCTCCCCTCACCAACGGAGCCACCCTGACAGTCAATCAGAATGTCTCTGTCTCCAGCACTCCGGTCAGTCGGACCAACTGTCCGGGCACGACTGCCACTTTCAGTGTCTCGGCCTCCGGCACTGGCCTTGCTTATCAATGGTACAGAGGTGCCACTGTCCTCACCGGTCAAACCACCAGCAGCCTCATCTTGAACAACGTCAGCACCGCCGATGCCGGCACCTACAGCGTTGTGGCCAGCGGCACGTGCGGGACTCCAATCACCAACAGCGCCAGCCTGGCGGTGAATCAAAACGTTTCGGTCTCCAGCGGACCTTTGAGCCAGACCAACTGTCCGGGCACCACCGCCACGTTTAGTGCCTCGGCTTCCGGCACCGGTTTGGCTTATCAATGGTACAAGGGCGCCAGTTCCCTCACAGGCCGGACCAGCAGCAGTCTCGTGTTGAACAACCTCAGCGCCAGTGATGCGGCAGTCTATAGTGTCGTGGCCAGCGGCACCTGCGGCCCTCCGATCACCAACAGCGCCAGCCTGACAGTCAATCAGAATGTCTCAGTCTCCAGCGCTCCGGCCAGTCGGACCAACTGTCCGGGCACGACTGCCACTTTCAGTGTCTCGGCCTCCGGCACCGGCCTTACGTATCAATGGTACAAAGGGGCCACGGTCCTCACCGGTCAAACCACCAGCAGCCTGGCCTTGAACAATGTCGGTGCCTTCGATGCTGGCGTCTATACCGTGGTGGTCAGCGGCACCTGCGGCGCTCCCATCACCAACAGCGCCAGCCTGACAATCAATCAGAATGTCTCAGTCTCCAGCGCTCCGGCCAGTCGGACCAACTGTCCGGGCACGACTGCCACTTTCAGTGTCTCGGCCTCCGGCACCGGCCTTACGTATCAATGGTACAAAGGGGCCACGGTCCTCACCGGTCAAACCACCAGCAGCCTGGCCTTGAACAATGTCGGTGCCTTCGATGCTGGCGTCTATACCGTGGTGGTCAGCGGCACCTGCGGCGCTCCCATCACCAACAGCGCCAGCCTGACAATCAATCAGAATGTCTCAGTCTCCTCTGCTCCGGTCAGTCAGATCAACTGTCCGGGCACCACCGCCTCCTTCAGTGTCTCGGCCTCCGGCACTGGTTTGACTTATC